>NZ_BSDC01000001.1:0-600000 GCF_030268045.1 Geothrix edaphica | reverse complement strand
CGTCCTCGTAGACGCGGAACAGCGAGAAGTCCAGGTTGTGGCGGGGGTAGGTGTAGTTGTCCGGGTCGCCGCCGAAGGCCGCCACCTGGAGCTCCGGGGCCGCCACCAGCCGCACGTCGCTGAACTTCCTGTAGCGGTAGAGCCAGTACTCGCCGCCCTGGTAGAGCGTCACTGGCTCGCAGGTGAGGCCGGTCTTGGCCTCCTCGGTCCGGCGGAGATCCGCCAGGGCATTGAGCCGCGCCGCCATGGCCTCCTGGTCCGACAGGCCGGGCTTCACGGCACCGATCACCCGCGCCGTCACGTCCTTCATGGAGACGAGCATCATCAGTTCGAGGCCAGGCACCTTGATCTCCTGGCTCCGGCGGGCCGCGGTGAAGCCGTTCTTCACGAGATCGGCCTGGGCGCTGGACACCTGGGCGATGGCGCCCCGGCCCACATGGTGGTTCGTCACCACCAGGCCGTCGCGGCTCACGAAGGCCCCCGTGCCGCCGGGGAAGCGCACCGTAGCCAACTGCAGGTTCTTCAGCCAGGCGGTGTCCAGATCCACGCCGTACTTGGCCTTGATCTGCTTCACCGGAATGTTGTCGAAGGTCCACATGCCCTCGTCCGCGCGCAGCGCGGGCAGGGCGAGCACCGTGACCAGGGACAGGGCGAGGGCGGAGAGGCGCATGGGGGCTCCGAAAAGGGGCCCCGGACGGGGCCCCTGGCATTCAGCGAAACGGGACTACTTGCCGGTCAGCTCGGCGGCGAGGTGCGGCGCGTCGTAGACCTTCACGAGCGCTTCGAGGATGGCGCGGGCGTCCACGGAGACGCTGCGGTTCACCTTCTCGTCGTAGTAGTAGCGGCCGGCGTTGCCTTCGATGTTCCCGTCGAAGAGGAGGCCCACCAGCTCGCCCTTGCGGTTCACCACGGGGCTGCCGGAGTTGCCGCCGGTGGTGTCCACGGCGTGGGAGAAGTTGAGGGGCGTCCGGAGGTCCAGCTTGCCCATGCGGTCCAGCCAGCGCTGGGGCAGGGTCCACTCGCCGCCATAGGCGTGGGCCTCGTTGCCGCCCCAGCCGAAGTGGCGGTCGTAGAGGCCGGCCCAGGTGGTGAAGGGCTGCTGGAGGGTGCCGTTGGCGGGATAGGTGGCCACGGCGCCGTAGGTGATGCGCAGCGTGCCCGTGGCGTCCGGCGGCAGGGTCTTGCCGTAGACCGCGAAGCGGGCCTTGGCGATGCGGGCGCCGTGCTCTTCCAGGATGGCCTTCACGTCGTCCTGCTTCTTGCGGAGGCGGAGCAGGATGGGCTCGAGCTTGCGGGCCAGCACGATCATGGGATCGGTGCTCTCGGCCACGGCCTTCTTGCCGCCTTCGACCAGGGCCTTGCGGACGGCGGGATCGTTCAGCTTCGTGCCCTCCACGGCGGCCTTGGCCACTTCCGCGGGCTTCCTGCCGCCCAGGATCGCGAGGACGAAGGGATCCTGCGGGCCCAGCTCGCGGGCTGCGTCTTCCAGGCCGCGGGTGAAGAGGAGGGTCTCCAGCTCGGGGTTGGCGGCCTGGCCCATCATGCCCATGGCGGGGCCCGAGAGGCGGGTCTTCAGAGTCTTGAGGCCGCCTTCGGAGCGGTACTCCGTCAGGCGCTTCTCCACGGGCAGCTCCTGCTGCTCGGCCAGGCGCACCAGGGCCTGGGCCTGGCCCAGGGTCGCGGAGCGGGCCGCGCCGACGTACTGGGCTTCCTTGAGGTACCCCTTCTGGAGCTGGATCGCCTGCTCGACGCGCGCCCAGCTCTGGCCGGTGGTGGCCGCCAGCTTGGGATCCTTGGCAACTGCGGCCTTCAGGGCCTTCTCCGCGGCCTCGATGCGCTTCATGGCCTCGGCATCCTTCAGGCCCATCAGGGAGCCCTCGTTGGCCTTGGCGCCGTTGTTCACGCCCAGGATCAGGGTCTGGACCTGGCGGGCGTGCTCGGCATCCTGCTTGCCGTACTCCTCGAGGAGGGCCCGGGTGCGGTCCGCGCCCTTCAGGTAGGTGGGGATGCCGAAGTCCCGGTCGTACTTCATCTGGGCGAAGGTCTGGAGGCGGCTGGTGCGGCCGGGGTGGCCCACCACGAAGGTGAGGTCGCCGGTCTTCAGCCCCTCGGTGCTCCACGTCAGGTGGTGCGCGGGATGGTAGGGCTGGTCGTTCTCGTAGACGCGGACCATGGAGAAGTCCAGGTCGTGGCGGGGGTAGGTGAAGTTGTCGTAGTCGCCGCCGAAGGCCGCCACGGCGATCTCGGGGGCGGCCACCAGGCGGATGTCCTTGAAGACCTTGAAGCCGTACATCCAGGTCTCGCCGCCCTGGTAGAGGTTCACCACGTCATAGGTGAGCCCGCTGGCCTTCTCCAACTCGGCCTTGATGGCGTCCAGCTCCTTCGCCCGCGCCGCGGCCGCGGCCTTCTCGCCCAGCCCCGGCTTGACGGCCTTGGCCACGCGCTCCGTCACGTTCTCCATGGCCATGAGCGTGCGGTAGGTGAGGCCGGGGATCTTGATCTCCTGGTCGCGGCTCATGGCCACGAAGCCGTTCTTCACCAGGTCGCGGTCCTTGGTGGACAGGCGCTGGATGGAGCCCCGGGTGCAGTGGTGGTTGGTGATCACCAGGCCATCGGCGCTCACGAAGGAGCCCGTGCAGCCGCCCAGGGTGAGGGTGGAGAGGCGCACGTGGTCGATCCACTCCTTCCCCGGCTCGAAGGCGTACTTCTCCTTCAGCTGCTTCAGGGGCAGGTTGTCGAAGGTCCACATGCCGTCTTCGGCGCGCAATGCAGGCAGGGCGAGCACCGATACGAGAGACAGCGCGAGCGCGGAGAGGCGGTTCATGGTGACTCCAGAAGACAATTATTTCCCGGTGAGCTCGGCGGCCAGGGCGCTGGCCCCGTAGACCTTCTCCAGGGCGTGGATGATGGCCCGGGCGTCCACGGAGACGCCGCGGTTGGCGGTTTCGTCGTAGAAGTAGTTGCCGGGCAGCATGTCGATGTTGCCGTCGAAGATGAGGCCCACCAGGTCGCCCTTGCGGTCCACCACGGGGGAACCGGAGTTGCCGCCGATGATGTCCACCTTGTGGGCGAAGTTGAAGGGCATGGACGGGTCCAGCGCGCCGCGCTTGTCGAGCCAGCGCTGGGGCAGGCGCCAGGCGCCGTCGTGGGCCGCCGCCGCGTTGCCGCCCCAACCGTCGTAGCGGTCGAAGAGGCCGCCGAAGGTGGTGAAGGGCTGGATCAGCGTACCGTTGGCCGGGAACTCGGCCACGGGGCCGTAGGTGAGGCGCATGGTGAAGGTGGCGTCCGGGTAGGTGTTCTTGCCGAACACCGCGAAGCGGGCCTTGGCGATGCGCCCGGCGTGCTCGGTGAGGACGCTCTGGACCAGGTCTTCCTGCCGCTTGCGGAGGGCCCGGCCCAGGGGGTCCAGCTTTTTCGCGAGGAGGATCATCGGATCCTGGCTGCCGGCGATGGCCTTCCGGCCGCCGGCCAGGAGGGCCTTGCGGGCCTCGGGATCGCCGAGCTTCGACCCGGTCACCGCGGCCTTGGCGACCTCCGCGGGGGACTTCCCGCCGAGCATGGCTTTCACGAAGGCATGCTTCGGGCCCAGCTCCCGGGCGGCCTCTTCGAGCCCGCGGGTGAACACGAAGATCTCCTGCTCCGGGTAGTAGGGGGTGGGCACCCCCAGCCGGGCCTTGGCGGTCTTCAGGTTGGTGTCGCTGTACTCGGACAGGCGCTTCTCGCTGGGAAGCTGCTCCTCGTCCGCGATCCGCACCAGCGACAGGGCGTACCCCAGCAGCGTGGAGTGGGCGGTGCCGACGTAGGCGTTGTCCTTGGCCTGGCTCCGGGCCACCTTCAGGGCGGCCTCGATCCTGCCCCAGCTGGGCCCGGCCTCGCCCTGGAGCCGGGGCTCCTTCGCCACCTTGGCCCGGAAGGCCTTCTCGTCGGCCTCGATGCGGGCCATGGCCTCCTTGTTCTTCAGCCCGGACCAGTACCCCCGGAGGGCCTTGAGGCTGTTCTCGATCCGGAGGATCTGGGTCCCGGCCTGCCGGGCCGCCTCGGGCGAGGTCTTGCCGTACTGCACCAGGGCCTCTTTCTGGCTCTCCAGGCCCTTGAGCCGCATGGGGATGGCGAAGTCCCGGGAATAGATCATCTGGGCGAAGGTGTCCTGCCGCTTGGTGCTGCCGGGGTGGCCGACCACGAAGGTGAGGTCGCCGGCCTTCAGGCCCGTGCGGGTCCACTTCAGGAAGTCGGGGGGGGTGTAGGGTTTGCCGTTCTCGTAGACGCGGAACAAGGTGAAATCCAGGTTGTGCCGCGGGTACGTGAAGTTGTCGTAGTCCCCGCCGAACAGGGCGATCTGCAGCTCGGGCGCGAAGACCAGGCGCACGTCCGTATGCTTCCGGTACGAATAGATCCAGTGCTCGCCACCCTGGTACAGCGTCACGTGCTCGCAGGTGAGGCCGCTCTTCTCCTGCATCTCTTTCTTGATCTTCTCAATTTCCGCATGGCGGGCCTTGTGGGCCTCCTTCTCGGAGGTGC
The DNA here is from genome assembly GCF_030268045.1 of Geothrix edaphica. Taxonomy (NCBI): domain Bacteria; kingdom Pseudomonadati; phylum Acidobacteriota; class Holophagae; order Holophagales; family Holophagaceae; genus Geothrix; species Geothrix edaphica. The sequence goes on along the minus strand of NZ_BSDC01000001.1, from coordinate 595,482 downwards.
CGGCCTTCACGGCCTTGGCCAGGCGGTCCGTGATGTTGTCCATGGTCATGAGCGTCATGAGCTCGAGACCCGGCACCTTGATCTCCTGCTCCCGGGTGGCGGCCGCGAAGCCGTTCTTCACATAGTCGGCCTCCTTGCTGCTCACCCGCTGGATCCAGCCGCGGCCCACGTGCTCGTTGGTGAGCACCAGCCCGTCCTTGCTCACGAAGGAGCCGGAACCGCCGGGGAAGCGCAGCACGGAGAGGCGCACATGATCCAGCCAGGCCTGATCAGGGGCCCAGCCGTAGGTCGTCTGAAGCTTCTTCGTCGGCAGGTTGTCGAAGGTCCACATGCCCTCCTCGGCCCGCAGCGAGGCCGAAGCCAGGGTGAAGGCGAGCAGGGGGAGCATGAGGCGTCTGGCTTGGAACGGCATGGATTCTCCACATAGGGTCGGAATGACCATCGTATCACTACGTATCCGGCCCGGGGCCCGGCTTCCCTGCCCGCACCGATTAGACCGGGGCATCCTCAAGGGCCCCTCCTGGTGACGGGAATCACTTCTCAACCCCGAGGTCTTGAATCATTTATTTCTGAGACTCAATATCATCGACATGACGACACCCACCTCCCCCCTCCGCCTCCCCCGTCTCCTTCCCGTCCTCCTCCTCGCGGCCTCCCTCACGGCCCAGGAGAAGAAGGAAGGCCCCATCCAGGACAACTCCTTCCTCGTAGAGGAGGCCTACAACCAGGAAAAGGGCGTGGTGCAGCACATCAGCACCTTCACCCGGTACCAGGAGTCCAAGGACTGGATCTACACCTTCACCCAGGAATGGCCGGTCTTCAGCCAGAAGCACCAGTTCAGCTTCACCCTGCCCTGGCAGCGGCTGGACGCCTCTCCCGGCCGGAAGCAGGCCTTCGGCGACGTGGCCCTGAACTACCGCTATCAGCTGCTGGGGGATGGCGACGCCCCCGTGGCCATCGCACCCCGCCTGTCGGTGCTCCTGCCGACCGGCGACGAGAAGACCGGCTACGGGAAGGGCGCCACCGGATACCAGGTGAACTTCCCCGTCAGCTTCACCATGGGCGAAGCCTTCGTGGGCCACTTCAACGCCGGTGGCACCCTCACCCCAAGGGCCCGCAACACGGATGGCGACCGCGCCACCACCCGGGACTACTCGCTGGGCCAGAGCTTCATCTGGCTGGCGAACCCGCGGTTCAACGTGATGCTGGAGTACGTCTACGCCAACACCGAGGCCATCACCGGCCCCGGCCAGACCCAGCGCCAGAGTTCCTCGTTCATCTCACCCGGCATCCGCTGGGCCTACAACTTCCCCAGCGGCCTCCAGATCGTGCCCGGCATCGCGGTGCCCATCGGCGTGGGCGCCAGCCGCGGCGAAAAGGCCGTCTTCCTCTACCTGAGCTTCGAGCACCCCTTCTAGGCGTCCAGGCGCCTCAGAACGCCCACTTCACCCTCCCCGCCAGCGTGCGGGGCGGGATGACGTGGGTGCCGCCGAAGGTGCTGAGGAAGTTGTAGAGGCCGCGCTCGTCCGTGGCGTTCAGGAGGTCCAGCCCCAGCGTCAGGCGGCGCTTCCCCGCCAGCTTCCAGGCCTGGGCCAGGCCCAGGTTCCAGGTGGTGCGGGGCTGGATGCGCCAGGTGCCCTCGGAATCGCGGCGGACGTACTGGGCGCCGAAATCGTAGTCGGGATTCCCGTCCACCGCGGCGGGATCACCGGCCACGAGCCCCGAGTCGTAGCGGCCGGACACCTGGGCGGTGAAGCCCCCGTGCTCGTAGACTACCCCCGCCTGGGCGCTGAGCTTCTGGTCGTGGTCGATGAGGAACCGCTCGCCCGGAGCCGCCTCGGGCGCCTCCAGCTGGAGGCCGCCCACCAGGGGCGCCTGGAAGATGGCCCGGGTCCGGCCCAGGCTCAGGTAGCCGGACCACCCCTTCACGGGCACCAGGTCCAGGCGCAGGTTCATGCCGCGGAACAGACCCTTGTCGGCCCCCACGGGAAACAGCACGCCGGTGTTCAGGAACTGGGCGTTGTCGCCGGCATTGCGGCTGCGCTTCTCCCAGTACTCGACCATGATCCGCCCGGCCTTGCCCAGTTGCTGCTCCACGCCGTAGCTGCAGGATTGCTGGCGCTCGGGCCGCAGGGGCTGCCGGGGCGTGCCGGCGTAGGGCCCCAGGTCCCAGGCCTGCTGGGACAGGGACAGGGCCAGGTTCTCGTGCTCCCGGAGGATCAGCAGGCGGTCGTACGAAGCCCGGAACACGGTCCCCGTGGCCTTGATCCGGTAGCTCAGGCCCAGCCGGGGCTGGAGCAGGCTGTCGGAGATGTCCTCCACCCGGTAGGTGTCGTGGCGCAGGCCCAGGGCCAGGAAGAAGGCGCCGAGGTGGATGTCGTTCTGGACGAAGGCCGAGGTGAGGGTGGGCTGGATGCGGGCGTCGAACTGGAAGATGTGGCCGCCGCCGGCGGGGGTGTAGGGATAGAGGGGATCGCCGGGACCGGCCGCCTGGGAGTCATCGGGGATGGCGAAGCGGAAAGCCTCGTGGATGGGGAAGGCAATCCGCGAGACGCCGACCTTCAGCAGGTTCTCCTGGCCCCAGCGCTGGGTGAGGGAGGCCTGGACACCCAGGTTGTCCAGGCTGCGGTCCTGCTTCACCCAGTAGGGGAAGTCCCGCATCCCGGCGCCCGTGAAGCCCTCCGCCAGATCTTCGCTGGGCTTCAGTTCCGCCTGGGAGCCACGGTAGAACAGCGACGCGTCGAGGCTGCGGCGGTCGTTGAACAGGTGCGTCCAGGCCAGGCTCAGGTTCGCGTCGGACGTGGTGGCGCGCTGATCCTGCCCCCGGACCTGCTGCGAGGCCAGGTTGGCCACCTCGCGGTCGGTGCGCCCGCCGGACACGGAGAAGCGCAGGGTGTCCTGGCTGCCCAGGATCCAGTCGAAGCGGGAGTAGAGACGGCCCGTCTTCCCGTGGTTGTGCAGGTTCCCGAAGTTCACCGGATCGAGGAAGCGGTCGCTTTCGCTGGCGGCGGCGCTCACGAACCAGCCGAAGGCCTCCTTCCCCCCCCGGGCGTTGAAGCCGGCCTCGGCGGTGCGGAACCGGGAGCCGCCGAAGGAGGCTTCGCCCTCGAAGCCGTCCGGCGTGCCCAGGCCCGACTTGGTCGTGAGGTTCACCACCACCACGGGCTTGCCGCCGTACTCCGCCGAGATGCCGCCGGTGATGACCTCCATGCTCTCCACCTGGGAGGGATCCAGGCTGTTGCTGAAGGTGGCGTGCATCTGGTCGGACACCGGGATGCCGTCCACCACGTAGGTCATCTGCCCGTGGCTGCCCCGGAAGTGGAAGCGGCCATTCTCGTCGGCGATGAAGCCGGGCGTGGTGAGCAGGATGCTCTCCATGGCGCGGCTCTGCACCGCCGCCGGGGTGCGCTCGATGGTGGTCTTGTCGATGTCGATGTGGGTGCTGGGGTGGTCCTCCACCAGCTGCAGGTTCTCCTCCACCACCACGGTGGCGCCCTCGGGCTTGAGGGGCACGGTGACCTGCTGGGGCAGCTGGCTGTGGACATCCACGTCCACGTGCCCCGGCAGCAGGCCCGGCGCCCGGGTGTCCAGGTGGTAGACATTGAACGGCACGTTCAGGAAGGCGAAGGCCCCCTTGGCATCGCTCCGCACCTGCTGCCGGTAGCCCGACACGGGGTTGGCCAGGCTGAGGGTCGCCCCCGCCACCGGCCGGCCCTGGTCGTCCAGCACCCGGCCCGCGAGCGTGCCGCTGCCGGCCGCTGCGGCGAAGACCGGGCCGGCCGCGAGAAGGGCGAGGATGGCGGGACCGAAGGTGCGCTGGGCCAAGTGTGGATCCTCCAGATGGAATTATTTTCCAATTGGCCTTCGGAGTCAATGAAAACAAATTCCATTAACGATGCCCAAGGCCACTAAACCCCTTGGCTGTCTGCGCGAAGATAGAGATACGTTCAGCCCGTTGGGGAGGCCTTTGACATGAAGCGGAAGCAGATGTGGATCCTCGGCGGAGGACTGGCGGTCATTGTGATCGGCGGGTTGAGCCTCGCCGGCATGCGGGACAAGGGCATCGCCGTCCAGGTGGCCACCGTGGGCCGCGAGAACCTCCAGGCGAAGGTGAGCGCCAACGGCAAGATCCAGGCGGTGACCAAAGCCGACATCTCGGCCAGCATCATGGGGCAGGTGACGCGCCTGGCCGTCAAGGAAGGCGACCGGGTCCACAAGGGCCAGTTCCTCATGGAGATCGACCCCCGCAGCGCCCGCGCCAACGCGGACGCCATGCAGGCCAACCTGCACGCGGCCCAGTCCGACCTGATCTCCGCCTCGGCCAACCTCGCCCAGGCCCGCTCCGACTTCGACCGGGCCAAGGCGAACCGCACCGCGGGCATCATCTCCGCGGCGGACTTCGAGCGGGCGAGGACGGCCTTCGAGACGGCCCAGGCCGCCCAGGAGACCGCCCGCCGCCGGACGGACCAGGCGAAGGCCAACGTGAGCCAGTCCCACGTGGGCCTCGGCTTCTCCACCATCTCCGCGCCCATGGACGGCGTCGTGACCGCCCGCCGCATCGAGCTGGGCGAGACCGCCGTGCCCGGGATCCAGAACCAGGCCGGCACCGTGCTGCTCACCGTCTCCGACATGAGCAAGGTCGAGGCGGAGATGGAAGTGGACGAAGCCTCCATCCCCAGCGTGAAGCTGGGCCAGGAGGCCCAGGTGCGCGTGGACGCCTACCCCAACCAGACCTTCCAGGGACAGGTCACCGAAGTGGGCGGCAGCCCCATCCTCAAGCTCAGCGCCAACGAAGCCACCAAGTTCAAGGTGAAGGTCTGGATCAAGGATCCGCCCCTCACCATCAAGCCCGGCCTCTCGGTCCAGGCGGACATCTTCACGGGCAGCCGCGACCAGGCCCTGGCCATCCCCTTCCAGTCCCTCGTCATGCGCGAGATCAAGCTGAAGCCCGGGGAGGCCCGCAAGCCCGGCGCCCCGCGCGAGGAGGAGGGCGTGTTCCTCCAGGAGGGCGGCAAGGCCAAGTTTGTGGCCGTGAAGACCGGGCTCATGGGCGACCTCTCCGTGGAGGTGCTCTCCGGGCTCAAGGGCGGCGAGACGCTCATCACCGGCCCCAACCGGGCGCTGCGCGACCTCAAGGGCGGGGAGGCGGTGCGGGTGGAGAAGGCGAAGAAGAAGGACAAGGACGAAGGCAAGCCCTGAGGCCCGGCCATGAATCCCACTGAACTCCTCCGCGCCTCTCTGAGGGCGATCCGGGCGCACACCCTGCGCAGCTTCCTCACGCTGCTGGGCGTCATCATCGGCGTGGCCACCATCGTCGCCGTGGTGGGCGTGATCTCGGGCCTGAACACCTACGTGAAGGAGAAGATCATCGTCCTGGCCCCGGACGTCTTCATCGTCCAGAAGTTCGGCATCATCCGGAGCCGCAAGGAGTTCCTGGACGCCCTCAAGCGGCCGCCCATCACCTGGTCCGAATACGAGCGCCTCTCCAGCGGCATGCTCAAGGAGGCCACCCAGATCTCGGCCGCCGCCGGCAACGCCATGCCCGTGAACTATGGCGACAAGCGCCTCCCGGACATCATCGTCATCGGCACCACCGCGAACTTCGGCGGCCTCTTCAACCTCGAGATGGAAGCTGGCCGGTACTTCGGCGAGAACGAGAACCAGGCCGCCCAGGCCGTAGCGGTCATCGGCGCCAACACCCGGGAGGAGCTGTTCCCGCACCTGGATCCCGTGGGCCGCATCCTGCTGATCCGGGGCCTGCCCTTCCGCATCATCGGCGTCATGCCCAAGCAGGGGCGCACCATCGGCTTCAACCAGGACGGCCGCATCTACATCCCCCTCCAGGTCTACCGGAAGAACTTCATGGCCGCCAACGACAGCCTCGAGCTCCACATCAAGGCCCGGGGCGGCGTGGAGGGGCTCGACGCCTCCATGGACGAGGTCCGCGCCATGTTCCGCGCCATGCGGCACACCAGCTTCCGCAACCCCGACCCCTTCGGCATCATCACCCAGGAGAGCCTGCAGCAGCTCTGGAAGACCATCAGCAGCGCGGCGTTCCTGCTGCTCATGCTCATCTCCAGCGTGAGCCTCGGCGTGGGCGGCATCGTGATCATGAACATCATGCTGGTGAGCGTGGTCGAGCGCACCCAGGAGATCGGCGTCCGCATGGCCCTGGGCGCCCGCAAGCGCGACATCCGCCGCCAGTTTCTGCTGGAGGCCGCCCTGCTTTCCGCCGCCGGGGGCGTGGTGGGCGTGCTGGTGGGCTCGGCGGGCGCCTTCACCATCCGGGCCCTGGCGGACTTCCCGGCGCAGATCACGCCCGGCATCGTCCTCACGGGCATCCTCCTCAGCACCCTTGTGGGCCTGGCCGCGGGCTTCCTGCCTGCCTTCCGGGCCTCCAACCTCGTCGTCATCGACGCGATCCGGGCGGAGTGATCATGGCCAGGCGGAACGCGGGCTTTCGGGGCATCGGCAGCGAGAATGTGAAGTTCGCCATGCGCGCCATGGTGGCCCAGAAGCTGCGGAGCTTCCTCACGCTGCTGGGCATCGTGGCCGGCGTGGCCACGGTCATCGCCATGGTGAGCTTCGTGTCGGGCTTCAACGACGCGGTCACGGACAGCTTCAGCAGCTTCGGCACCACCCTGGTGCAGTTCCAGAAATACGAGCAGCGGTTCGGCGGCGGCGGGCCGCTGCCCGAGGACCAGAAGCGCAGGCGGAACCTCACCATCGAGGACGCCGAGGCGCTCAAGCGCACGGCCACGCTGGCGGCGGCCGTCTCCCAGGAGCGCTACCTGTTCGGACCGGCGGGCGCCTCCCTCATCATCAAGACGCCCGAGGGCACCGAAGCCAACGGCCCCACCTTCGTGGGCACCAATCCGGACTATGCGCCGTCCAACAACTCCTTTGTCCAGGATGGCCGCTTCCTGGCGGACGCCGACATCGCGCACGCCTCCCGCACCTGCGTCCTCGGCCCCGAGACCGCCACGGCCCTCTTCGGCAGGAAGGATCCCATCGGCCGCATCGTGCTCGTGAACGGCACCGCCTTCAGCGTCGTGGGGCTGCTGGAGAAGAAGGGCAGCTTCCTGGGCGGCGACGCCGACAACATCCTGATCGTGCCCATCAGCACCTTCGACGAGATGTTCCCCCAGGTGAAGAACGGCACCGGCGACACCATCCACATCGCCACCGTGCCCAAGGACCCCAAGCGCATGTACGAGATGATGGACCAGGAGGTGGCCATCCTCCGGGCCCGGCGGGGGTTGCGGGCGAACCAGCCGAACGACTTCGCCATCTTCACCAGCGAAGCCCAGCTCAAGACCTTCCAACAGATCACCGGCGGCATCGCCGGCGCCATGATCCTCATCGCCGCCATCGCCCTGCTGGTGGGCGGCGTGGGCGTCATGAACATCATGCTGGTGAGCGTCACCGAGCGCACCCGCGAGATCGGCGTGCGGAAGGCCCTGGGCGCCACCCGCAAGGACATCGCCATGCAGTTCCTGGTGGAGGCCATCAGCCTCACGGGCGTGGGCGGCGCCATCGGCATCGCCGTGGGCCTGGGCATCGCCATGCTGGTCCGCCTCGTCTTCGAGTTCCCGGCCGCCGCGCCCATCTGGAGCATCATCCTTGGCTTCGGCGTCAGCACGGCCGTGGGGCTGATCTTCGGGCTGTGGCCCGCCCTCAAAGCCGCGAAGCAGGACCCGATCGAGGCCCTGCGCTACGAGTAGATCACCTCATCGCCCGTGGGCCAGCGCCTGGGCGCTCGGCTTCGCCTCGCGCACGGCGCCTGCTCCCCCACGAACGGACGCGCCACTGGCGCGTCCTCCCACTCGCCTTCGGCTCGCGGAGCGGGTCCCGCGGCCCGCGCTGAAGGCCGCGAAGCAGGATCCGATCGAGGCCCTCCGGTACGAGTAGGCCCTTCTCCGGGACGGACCTCAGCCCTCGACCAGGGTCTTCACGCTGAACGCCGGCGGATGCTCGATATGCTTCTTCACCGTGCATTGACTGGCGGTGCGCACGAGGGCCTCGTGGTACTTCTCGGGGAACGTCGACGGCACCACGATCTCCAGCTCCACGCGCCCCACCATCCCCGTGGCGGGATCGGGGACGGTCCGCTGGACCAGGCGGATGCCCTCGGTCGGGAGCTCCCGCTGGCGGCAGAAGTTCAGCACGTAGATGCCGGCGCAGGTGGCGAGGGACGCCTGGAAGAGGGCAAAGGGGCTGGGCGCGGACCCTTCACCGCCACCCTGGACAGGCTGGTCCGTCATGACGGTGTAAGGCCCGAAGTGCGCGTCGACCCGCGCGCCGCCCGGGAAGTCGATGGTCATGTCCATGCTCGGCTCCTTGCTCCAGAACCTTCACGGTTCTACAATATTCTATAATAACCAAACAGGACTATTCAACGATTCCTTGAAGGGAAATCGCCCCGGCTGCACCGCGGGAGATCGCCGCTCACTTCGGCTTCCGCGCGCTGGACTGCCAGCCGGGAGACCTGCTGCGATACGAACCGGATCCATTCCCGTAAGCTGATCCAGTTCGATTCCCGGGAGCCGCCATGCGCCTTCAACTCGTTGCCCTGCTCCTCGCCGGTGGACTCCTCCAGGCCGATGGACTGTCGGACCTCAAGGCCACGCTCGCCCGGATGACCGGCCAGGACCCCGTGAAGGCCAGCGTGGACTACCAGTTCTGGAGCCGGCAGGGGGATGACAAGGCCCCGGTCATCACCGAAGGCAAGGCCACCACCTTCGTGGAGGATGGTCCCCAGGGGTTGAGGATGTCCTGGAACCGGGCCCTCATCCAGACCGCTGCCCAGGAGGCCAGGGTCCAGGCAATGGACCCCGAAAAGAGGGCCACCACGCGGCGGGCCATCGAGGGTCTGAAGCCCGTCGAGGTGAGCGATTACCTCAATGGGGCCGAGGAACTGCTCCGCATGCTGGAACAGGGGCAGCTGCTGGAGGAGAAGGCCGAGGCCTGGCAGGGGAAACCGGCCAGGCGCTTCCTGTTGAAGCTCGCGCCCAGGCTGTCCAAGCAGGACCAGAAATACGTGAAGGATTTCGATGCCACGGCCAGCGTCTGGGTCGGAACCGACGGCCTGCCCCTGGCCGCCGAGACCCATACCCGGATGAAGGGGCGGGCCCTGCTCGTCATCAGTTTCGAGCAGCAGCAGAAGGAATCCTTCCAGTTCATGAAGGTCGGGAACCGCCTGGTGGTGGTGCGCCATGCCAGGGAAAGCAGCGGTTCCGGCGGGGGCGAACGCGGCCAGTCGAAAACCACCGTCATCCTCCACCTGAGCTGACCCGCAGCCGATTGCCCCTTCCCACATCCAGGTCGCGCCGCGGCCGGGATGCGGCGAAACTAGGGACCATGGACGCCCAAGAATTCCGCCGCCTCGGTTACCAGCTCGTGGATTGGATCGCAGACTACCGCGAAGGCCTCGAGCGCCTGCCCGTCATGAGCCAGGTGAAGCCCGGCGAGATCCGGGCGGCCTTCCCGGACCACCCGCCCCTCCACGGGGGCCGCGTGGCCCAGGCCCTGGCGGCCCTGGAGCGGGACGTGATGCCCGGCATCACCCACTGGAACCATCCATCCTTTTTCGCCTACTTCCCCAGCAACACCAGTTACAGCTCGATCCTCGGCGACCTGGCCGCCTCGGGCCTGGGTGCCCAGGGCATGAGCTGGCAGACCAGCCCCGCCGCCACGGAAGTCGAGGAAGTGGTCATGGACTGGCTGCGCCAGATGGTGGGCCTGAGCACGGCCTTCACCGGCGTCATCCACGACACCGCCAGCACCGCCACGTTCACGGCCCTGCTCTGCGCCCGGGAGAAGGTCTCGGACTACGCCCAGAACACCGAAGGCCTCCAGAGCGGCGAGGCGCCCCTGGTGGTCTACGCCACGGACCAGGGCCACAGCTCCATCGAGAAGGCCGCGCTGCTGGCGGGCTTCGGCCGCAGCTTCCTCCGCCTCATCCCCACGGATGAGAATCACGCCGTCCGGCTCGACCTGCTCCAGGCCGCCATCGGGAAGGACATCGAGATCGGCCTGCGCCCCTGCGCTCTGGTCGCGGCCATCGGCACCACGGGCACCACGGCCCTGGACCCCCTGCCGGCCCTGGCGGACCTGGCGGAACGGCACGGGATGTGGCTCCACGTGGACGCGGCCCTCGCGGGCACGGCCATGGTGCTGCCCGAGTGCCGCTGGATGTGGGAGGGCATCGAGCGGGCCGACAGCCTGGTCTTCAACCCCCACAAGTGGATGGGCGTGGGCTTCGACCTCAGCGCCTACTACGTGCGCGATCCCCAGCACCTCATCCGCGTGATGAGCACCAACCCCAGCTACCTGCGTACGGCCCAGGACGGCCAGGTGAGCAACTTCCGCGACTGGCACATCCAGCTGGGCCGCCGCTTCCGGGCGCTCAAGCTCTGGTTCTACCTCATGGATGTCGGCGTGGAGGGCCTCCAGGCCCGCATCCGGCGCGACCTGGACAATGCCCAGTGGCTCAAGGACCAGGTGGACGCCGCCCCGGACTGGGAGCGCCTGGCCCCGGTGCCCCTCCAGACCGTCTGCCTCCGCCATCTCAAGCCCGGCCTGGACGAGGCCTCCCTCACCGCCCACAACCTGGAGATCGCCCGGCGCATCAACGAGGGCGGCAAGGCCTACCTCACGCCCGCGCTACTCAAGGGGCGGCAGATGCTCCGCGTGAGCATCGGGGCGGAGGCCACCGAGCGGCGCCACGTCGAGGCGGTGTGGGAGGCTCTGCAGCTGGCCGCGAACTGATCCGCCATTCTCCATTGCGCCTGCCGCCCCGCTTCGGCACACTTGGCACACCATGATTCCTGTCGCGACCCTCAACCCGATCCCCAGCCAGCCCATCCCCGGCATTCCGGTGGGAGGGGTCTGAGTCCGTCGTCCATACGATCCGCTCACCCGCCCCCGGTGCCCACCAGCCCGGGGGTTTTGCTTTCGGCAGGTCCCATGATCCACAGACTCGAAGCCTCCGCCGCCCGGACGGACCTTTCCAAGGCCAGGCGGATCGTGCTGAAGCTCGGCACGCAGGTGGTGCTGGACAACGAAGGCCGGCCGGCCCTGAGCCGCCTGTACGGACTGATGGAAACCGTGGCGACCCTGCGCCGGCAGGGCGCCCAGCCCGTGCTGGTATCCTCTGGCGCCGTGGGGCTCGGCGCCCGGCAGCTCGGCATCCAGCCCGAGGGCCTGTCGCAGAAGCAGGCCTGCGCCGCGGCCGGCCAGGGCCAGCTCATGTCCATCTACCAGGAGGGCTTCGCCCGCATGGGCCTGTGCGCCGCCCAGGTGCTGCTCACGGAAGACGACTTCGCCGATCCCCTCCGCCACGCCAACCTTCGGCGCACCCTCGAGACCCTGCTGGAACTGGGGGCGATCCCCGTGCTCAACGAGAACGACACCGTGTCCACCCTGGAGCTGGAGCGCCCCTCCCCCGGCCGGCGGCCGATCTTCAGCGACAACGACCATCTGTCGGCCCTCGTCGCCGCGCATCTCGAGGCCGATCTGCTGATCCTCCTCTCGGACGTCACTGCCCTCCACACCCGGAACCCCGGGCTGCATGCGGACGCGAGGCCCCTGACCGAGATCCCCTTCGGGGCCGATCCCCAGGCCAGGCTCGACGGCACCTCGGGCCGCGGGCGGGGCGGCATGGTCAGCAAGGTGGCGGCGGCCCGGGCCGCGGCGAAGGCCGGCGTGCCCGTGGTGCTGGCCTCGGGCCTCGCCGTCGGGATCCTCGACCAGATCCTGGCAGGCGAGCCCGTCGGCACCCTCTTCCTCGCCGCCCCCAGGGGAGTCCAGCCATGAGCGAAGCAGCCCTCAGCCCCCTCCAGATCCAGGCCATGGCCCAGGCCGCCCGCGAGGCATCGCGGCGCCTGGCGACCACCTCCTCCGGGCTCCGATCGACGGCACTCCTGCGGCTGGCCGACCTGCTGGAGCGCCAGGCCCACGTCCTCCTCGCGGCGAATGAAGAGGATGTCCGCGCCGCCGGGGACACCCTCCCCGCCGCCACCCTCCAGCGGCTCCACCTGGATGCCCCCAAGCTGGCCGCCATGGCCCAGGGCGTGCGCGCCGTGGCCGCCCTGCCCGATCCCCTGCACCGGGTCCAGCTGCGCCGGCTGCTGGATGACGGCCTCGAGCTCACCCGCGTGAGCTGCCCTCTGGGCGTGCTCTGCGTCGTGTTCGAAGCGAGGCCCGACGCCCTGGTCCAGATCAGCGCCCTGGCCCTCAAGAGCGGCAATGCGGTCCTGCTCAAGGGCGGCCGCGAGGCCCGCCGCTCCAACGCCGCGCTCCTGGCCGTGATCCAGCAGGCCCTGGCGGAAGCCGGCTTGCCGGACGCCGCGGTCCAGGGCCTGCCGGACCGCGAGGCCGTGGCAGTCCTGCTGCAGCGTCCCGACCTGGTGGACCTCGTGATCCCCCGCGGCTCCCGGGAGCTGGTGCAGAGCCTCCAGGCCGCCACCCGGATCCCCGTGCTGGGGCACGCCGACGGCATCTGCCACATGTACCTCGACGAGGCCGCGGAGACGGCCATGGCCGTGGCCCTGGTGCGGGACGCGAAGCTGCAGTACCCGGCGGCCTGCAACGCGGTGGAGACGGTGCTGATCCACCGCCGGGCCGCGGCCCGTCTGCTGCCGGCCCTGGCGGCGGACCTCGCCCCCCGGGGCGTGGAGCTGCGGGGCTGCCCCGCCTGCCTGGAGCTGGTGCCCACCCTCGGCCCGGCCACGGAAGCCGACTGGGATGCGGAGTACGGCGCCCCCATCCTGGCCCTGAAGGTGGTGGCGGATCTCGATGCGGCCCTGGCCCACATCCGCGCCCACGGCAGCGGCCACACGGAGGCCATCGTGACGAGAGATCCCCGGGCCGCGGCCCGCTTCCTGGCCGAGGTCGATGCGGCGGGCGTCTTCCACAACGCCTCCACACGCTTCGCCGACGGCTACCGGTACGGCTTCGGCGCCGAGGTGGGCATCAGCACCGGGCGCATCCATGCCCGCGGGCCCGTGGGGCTCGAAGGCCTGCTCAGCTACCGGTACCTCCTCCTGGGGCATGGGCAGTGCGTGGAGGACTACACAGGGCCCTCGGGCCGGCCGTTCCGGCACCTGGATTTCACCAGCGAACCATAACCATCATTTATTGATATATAACGTTCTATAACTTGAGCCCATGGCCCGGACTGGTAATCTTAACCAATGCTTGTCGCCCCCGGGTTGCCGCAGGGGCGACTTTTTCGTATCGGGAGGATCCATGGCTGCCCTGCTCTCCCCTGAAACGCCCGCCTTCGCCGTGCCTGAGGCCAATCTCGTCCCGGTGAGCGATCACCTGAAACAGCTGGCGCCGATTCCCGCCTCCCGCATGTTCCTCATCAACAAGTCGCTGAAGGTCTTCCAGGAGAAGCAGCCCGGCGCGCCGGTCTTCGACGCCAGCCAGGGCGACGGCGGGGCCTCGCTCCCCGGCGTGCCCGGGGCGCTGCTGGACCGCGCCTTCGAGCTGCAGAAGCAGCACGGCACCGCCTACGACATGCCCTTCGGCACCGAGGCCTACCGCAAGGCCGTGGCCGAGCAGTACTGGAAGCTCGCGCCGGACACCGGCTGGGGCACGGCCAATGTCATCGGCACCCAGGGCGGCCGCGACGGCCTGCAGAAGGCCTACCAGGCCATGCTGGCCCTGGGCCACGGCCGCCAGGGCGACGTGATCGTGGTCAGCCGCGTGCCCTGGATCAGCTACAACTGGGGGCCGTACGGCATCGGCGCCAATGTGATGTGGGCCCCGGGCCGGGCGGAGGAAGGCTGGGCCTATTCCGAGGACGGCATCCGCGCCTGCGTCACCGAAGCCGCGAAGTCGAGCCGCAAGGTGGCGGGCCTCGTCATCACCAGCCCCGACAACCCCACGGGCCAGACGCTCACGCTGGAGCGCCAGATCGCCCTGGCCCGCACTGCGCTGGAAGCCGGCGTGGCCTACGTCCTCTTCGACTGGATGTACCACGCGGTGGGGGATGGCGAGCCCTACGACGTGAACGTCCTCCTGCGCGCCTTCGAGCCCGCGATGCGCAAGCGCCTGATGGTGCTCGACGGCCTCACCAAGAGCCTCGGCGCCTCCAACATCCGCAACTGCCACCTGCTGGCGGACGCGGAGGTGGTCAAGGTCATCGTGGCCCAGGCCTCGCACACCGTGATCCCCTCCTTCTTCAGCCTGGCCGTGGCCATGGCCGCCTACGAGAAGGGCTTCGCCGCCGCCTCCGCGCCCATCGCCGAGCCCACCCGCGCCAGCCGCGCCTGGCTGCGCGGCTTCCTCAAGGAGCAGCAGCTCACCCACATCATCGGGCAGGGCTACTACGCCTTCATCAAGGTGGCGGATGCCTTCGCGGCCAAAGGCTGGGCCGACTCCGAGCCCATGGGCCAGTACCTGGCCGAGGAGCACGGCGTGGCCGTCGTTCCCGGCGCCTTCTTCAGCCCCTACGGCGCCGAGTGGATCCGCTTCTCCTACGCCACCCCCGTCGAGCGCACCCGGGGTGCCGCCGAGCGGCTCGTGGCGGCGCTGAAGAGTCTGGAGGGCTAGTGTTCGACCTGAACGCCTTCGTCGAGAAGTTCCAGCTGGCGCGCCAGACGGCGCTGGAGACCCGTCCCTCGGGCGGCCTCTGCGGGCTGGAGTTGGAGTGGAACCTGGTGGATCCGCAGTTCCGCCCCCTGCTCACCGTGGGCACGGGGCCGGACCGCATGTCCTTCGTCGATCACCTGCGGACCAAGGTGCTGGCGCCCTGGACCGAGGAGTACCACCAGTTGGAGGTCTTCCACTGGATGATCGAGTGGGTCACGCGGCCCTACCACACCCCCCGGGGCGCGGTGTACGAAGGCCGCCTGCTTGAGGCCGCCCTCATCAACGCCCTCTACAAGGCGGGCCGCGCCTTCGGGGAACCCCTGCACTACTGGCACGGGAACCTGCTCGTGCTGCCGGAGATCGGGCCCGACTGCGTGCCCATGTCCTGGCACCTGGCCAAGCGGCGCTACCTCCAGCGCTGCGTCGAGCTGTACGGCACCGAGCTGGCCACCGCGGGCACCCACTCGAACCTCAGCCTGCCCGAGCCCATGCTGGCCTGGGACTTCATGCACCTGCCCGCCTCCGAGCGCGGCGACCGGCACCTGGACGACTACAAGAACCAGGTCTACATCACGGGCACGCGGCTCATGCGGGCCTTCGCGGCGCTCTTCATCGCCACCAGCGCCAGCACGCCCCTCCAGGCCTCGGAGGAGGACGGCAGGCCCGTGGTGCGGCTCACGCCCTACGAATCGGTGCGGAACCTCACCTTCCCCAACCCGCCGGCCCTGGACATGCCGGACCTGAACCGCAGCCACGCCGACTACCTGCGCCTGTCCTACGACCTGGTGCGGCGCGGCGTCCGCTTCGGCAACAACAACTGGATCCCCGTGCGCGCCCGCTCCCAGGCCGAGCCCGTGGAGCGCCTCATCCAGGTCACCAGCGACCAGCTGCACGACATCTACGCCCGGGGCCTCTTCGCCGCCGGCGAGACGCGCAACGTGGAGGACATGGCCGCGCAGATCGAGCGGCAGAACCTCTTCGCGCGCATCGACCTGCCCATGGCCCGCGTGGAAGTGCGCACGGACGACCCCGGCCACGAGCTGGCCCTCGACGTGGCGAACCTCACCCTCAAGCACCTGCTGCTGCTCCGCTTCTACGCCGATCCCGACTTCGCCCGCGGCTTCCGCTACGACGCCGAGGACATCACCCGGGCCCGCCGCAACGAGGAGCTGGCCGCCAGGGAGGGCCTGAACGCCGTCATCGAGGATCCCCTCACCGCCAAGCCCGTGGCCATGCGCCCATTCCTGGCCTGGACCCTCAACCAGCTGCGGCCCATGGCCGAGGCCCTGGGCTTCTGGGAGGACCTCCAGCCGTTGCGCGACATGGTTGAAGGCGCGCCCAGCACCGCCGAGAAGATCCGCCAGCGCCTGCAGGCGAAGCTCGGCACCTCGGACATCGTGCCGCCGGCCCTGCTCGTCGAACTGGCCGAGGCGCGGAAGGTCCAGGTCCGCGACGAGGTGGAGACCGTCACCGCCCACCTGGCCGACCTCGGCGCGGAGCAGAACAAACTCCAGGACTTCGTGGAGCACGCCCGCGATGAAGTGCACCTCGATCCCCGGGCCCCCGTGCGCTTCCGGCCCCGGCCCGAAACCCTGGTGGAATCCGGCTTCGCGGACAAGACCGCAGAGGTGCTGTCCGTGTCCCAGCGCCTGATCCGCATCCCCAGCGTCACCGCCTGCCCCGAGGAGCGCATGCCCGAGATCCACCGGGCGGCCACCTTCATCTACGACTACCTCCGCAACCACGGCGTGCCCGTGCGCTACTTCGACCAGGCCACCTTCCCCGCGGTGCTGGCCCACTTCCCCGGCGGCGAGAAGGCCCCGGCCATGCTCTGCGGCCACTTCGACGTGGTGGAGCCGGAACCCGACGACAGCCAGTTCGAGCCGAAGATCGAGGGCGACTACCTCTGGGGCCGCGGCGCCGCGGACATGAAGACCGTGCTCTCCACCTACCTCGTCTGGATGAAGGACACCCTCAAGAAGGGCGCCCCCTACCCGCCCGTGAACCTGCTCCTGGTGGGCAACGAGGAGAACGGCGAGCTGGAGCCCATGGGCACCCCCCATGTGCTGCAGCAGCTGAAGGAGGAGTGGGGCTATGAGCCGTCCTTCTTCGTGGCCGGCGAGCGCACGGGCGAGAAGGGCACCGAGTTGTGGGGCGAAGTCTGCACCCAGAACCGCGGCGTGCTGCGGTTCGAGTTCGTGGCCCATGGCACCCGCGGCCACAGCGGCCTGGCGGGGGGCAGCGACCTCACGGAGCGCCTCCTGGGTGCGCGGGAGGCCCTGCGCGAGCTGTTCGGCAAGCGCCTCACCCTGAAGGCCTCGGACGGCTGGCAGTCCCTGGCCCGCTTCGCCTACATCCAGGTGGGCACGCCCGGCATCTTCAACATCACGCCGGATCGCGGCGCCCTGGGTGTGGAGATCCGCCCCATCCCCCAGGACGACATCTCAGGGCTGCGCGCCGACATCGTGGCCCTGGCGGAGAAGCGAGACCTGGAGTTCGTGCCCTCCGCCTGGGAGCCCGGCGTGGCCTGCGATCCCGAGAACCCCTACCTCAAGGCCCTGCTGGCGGGCATCGAAGCCGCCGGCGGCGAGATCCGCCTGGGCCGCAAGGGCGCCGGCACCTCCGCCCGCTTTGCCCCCAAGGGCCAGGGCGTGGTCTGGGGCCAGTCCGGCATCGGCCCCCACGCCGCCGGAGAGCGCCACTACATCCCGAGCATCGATCCCTACTACCGCGCCCTGCAGGCCTTCGCGGCGGAACTGCAAAAGGCGTGAATCCAAAGAAAGCCTGAAATCGAATTTTGCAGTCCCGCCAGGGTGCGGACGTCAGCCGTTGCAGGTTTCGGTGGTACCGGCGGACAGGGACTGGAACCTTTCCTGGCACATTTCGCTGCAGAAATAGTAGGTCTTCCCGTCCCGTTCTGAATGAAGCGCGGTGGCTTCATCGACACTCATCCCGCACGTGGGGTCTTTGGAGAAGGTCTTCGATTCGCTCATGGCCGCTCCCCGGTCTTCTTCTCCATCTCCTTCTTCATGGAATGGTGCGGCGTGGCGCCTTCGCCCATCTGCATGTGCTTCATCATCTCCATATGCATTTCCGCCATCCGGGCGTGCATGGCAGCCCGCTGATCTGCCAGCTTGGTGATGATGTCGGCCATCAGATCCACCCTGGAGTCCTTCGGCGCGCTGTTCATGCTGGCAACCAGAGCCGCCAGCTCAGCATCCTGGGCCTTCATGGTGGCCATCATGTCGTGGCAACGGTCCATCATCTTCCTGGAGTGCTCTGTCTTGGAGTGCTCCATCGTCATTTTCTTCGCCTTCGCAGGCTCGGTGGATTGCGCCAGGGACGGTGACCAGGCGGCCAAGCCCATGGCCAACGCAAGGCCCGTGGGGATCGCAAGGTTCTTGTTCAGCTTGATGGTCATGTTCGGTCCTTTTTGGGGTGAGGGCAGGAATGCCGGTTGCTGGATGAACGAGGCTTTGAAACACGGATGGAAGGGTTGAGCCTTCGGAATTCGACCGACGCCAAGCCCTCCCGAGGGTGGGCTTCGGCCAGGTCGATTCAGGCTCTCGTGTTTGATGTCCGCCCCCGATGTGCCGGGGCATGTGCATAAACCAAACCGTTCTATAAGTAATTATTTTAAAATATTTTATAAAACATCATCCGACTCGGTGGCTGGGCCTGCCCGATCAAAATGAAGCCGGCTCTCATCACTTCGATGATGGCTGTCAGCAGCTTCCCGGCAGCGAGGACGACCACCCCACCCCGCGGACCTTCGCGGCCCCGTTGAGAGCCTGACCGCAGGTAGGCTCACGGCTCGTGCCGTAGATCACTGTCAAAACATCCTTGTGCCGCCACCATCATGGATGGGTTTCAGGATGAAGGTCTGGCGACCTTCCGGAAGCCCCGGAGCCTTCCCGATGAGTCATGTCTCGAGTCAGCCGGCTGCTGCCTGCGCGGGCCGCCGCGCCCCGGGTGCGCTGGTCCCTGTCTGCGGCTGGTGCGGGAAGGTCCGCGACCAGGCCGGGGCCTGGCTTCCCGGGGAGCCGCGTTGCCTGGAAGTGGCGGGCACGGCCCTCACCCACGGCCTGTGCCCAGACTGCGCGACAACCCACTTCCCCGGCAGACAGGCCCAGGAGCATCGGCATGAAGAACCGGGTCAGCCAGCCTGACAGCGACAGGCTTGAATCCTGTTCATCCTGCCATTCATCCTGTTAATCCTCTCGCCGCATTCCCTTCAGAAATCCAGGTTCTCCGTGATCCGGGTGCCGTCCTGCTTGAAGGTCTCGAAGAACCGGGCGATGCGCTGTTCGGCCACGGCCAGGTCCTCCAGGCCCAGATTCAGGTTGAGCAGGTCCACGTACCAGGGAGCCTTGACCTTGCTCTGGACATAGGTCTGGACGATGGCGCGGGCGATGGGGAGGGTGGTGTTCTTGGAGTCGTCGTGGACATCGCGGTTGCCGGCCTGGCGGAGCTTGGCGTACTCCTCCTCCAGCAGCCGGGCGAAGAGGGCCGGCGTGAAGGCGTCCCCGGCGGCGGTGCCGGTGGCGGCGTCGGCCTCGGTGAAGACCGCGCCCTTGTGCAGCCACTCCCACAGGATGGAGACCCGGATCTCGCCCGTGGCCATGTCCTCCATGAGGTAGAGCACATCGTCGTTGCCGAAGAAGTCCGCCGGTTTCAGCGCAGCCGCCTGGAAGCCGCGCAGGAAGGCGTTGCCGTACTGGAGGGCCACGGAGAGCAGGTCGCGGGCGCCGGCGATGGTGCGGGGCGCCTCCTCCAGCTGCATCAGGCCCGCCGCGTCCGCGGGGCCGTAGGTCAGCGCCGGGAAGGCGCGGCCCATCTGGTTGGCTTCGCCCACGCGCTCCCACACGGGCCGCACGATGTGCACCATCTTCCAGTGGGCCACCCACTTGCCGGAGGCGCCCTCGCGCTGCTCGCGCTCGGCGCCGGCCACGGCGCGCTTCATGCTGGCCGCCACGCCCTCCTCGCTGCCCACGGGGATGTTGGGTTCCATGCCGCCCTGCCAGAGCGCGAAGCGCCCGTTCCGGTCCGGCGTGTTCATGGCCCGGCGCACGCGGTCCTCGTAGGTCCGCATGTAGCCGTAGGTCATGGTGATGGCCTGGATGTTGGGATTCACGAACTCGCGGTCCCAGGCCAGGGCGTCCGACACGCTGTTGATGTAGTCCCAACGGCCGGTGTTGAAGCCCACGAAGTGCGGTGACAGCGCCGCGCGGATCTCCATGAGCTGGAAGCACTGCTCCAGCTGCTCCACCAGCACGTAGCACTTGATGGTGCCCACGGGCAGGCCCAGGTGGCCCTCCAGGGCCAGCAGCATGTCGTTCCAGAGGGCGGCATCCTCGGCGGTCTGGGTCTTGGGCAGGTAGAGGACGATGCTGCGGCCCGCGGCCCGCAGCCGCTCGTGGTTGTTCACCACGTAGAGCACCAGGTCGGCGATGGAGGCGGAGAACCCGTGCCCGTCGCGGCGGATGTGGCGGTCCTCCAAGTGGAGGCCCCGGCAGCGGTACAGGATCGTGGTGAAGTCCAGCTGCTGGCGCCAGTCGGCGATGATGGGGCGGCCGAAGAAGCCGTCCGCCCAGCGGTTCATCTCCCCGGCCACCTCCTCGGCCACTTCCAGGAAGAGGGGATCCCGGGCGATGGCGAGCTTTAGGTTGCGGTGGTTGTCCAGCGACATGGTGTCCACCTGGCCCAGCGCATCCTCGCCGTCGAACATCCAGCCGTCCGCGCCGGAAAGCAGCGCATAGGCCACGTTGCGGAGGCCGGAGCGCACATCGGAGCGCGGCTTGGTGGCGGGCCCCGTGCCCTGGATCCACTGGCGGGTGAGATCGGGCGGGATCACGGCGCCATCGAAGTTCCCGGCGCGGGCATCGGCCACCTTGATCCGGGTGCCCGGAATCAGCGCTTCCGGATCGAGGAAGGCGATGCGCTCGCGCGCCTCCGCCCGCTGCTTCCGCCGCGCGGTCCGGGCCGCCATGCGCGCCCGGCGGCGCTCATCCAGGGGCGCCAGCACGTCGAGGGCACGAAGCACCTCCGGCGTGTAGACATCCGGGTAGGCGGACCGAACGGCGTCACGGAACTCGAGGGTCGTCGTCATGGGGATCTCCACTCAGTGGGCTGTAGGGACAATGACATTGATTCTGGCCGAGGGGGCGAGGCTACCGGGCGTCAACCACGCAGGGCCATGCCCACCTTCACCAGGCGGCAGGCCCGGGCCGCGGCGGCCTCCACGAGGACGGCGCCCTGGCCCATGCAGGCCTCCAGGGTCATGGGCTGGGGCACGGCGGTGGCGAGGGCGTCGATGCCGTGGGCCAGCACGTCGTCCGCCCCGTCGCCGAGGCCCCCGGCGATGCAGATCACGGGCACGCCGTGGCGCTTGGCCACCGCCGCCACACCCACGGGCGCCTTGCCCATGGCCGTCTGGAAATCCGTGCGCCCTTCGCCGGTGATGACCAGATCCGCGCCCTGGACCAGGGCGTCGAAGCCCGTGGTTTCCAGCACGATGGCCACGCCGGGCCGCAGGCTGGCCGGCGTGAAGAAGAGCAGGCCCGCGCCCAGGCCGCCGGCGGCCCCGGCGCCGGGCAGCAGCGCGATGTCGCGGCCCGTGGCGGCCTGGGCCACCCCTGCGAAGACGCCCAGGGCGGCATCCAGCTCCTGCACCATCTCCGGCGTGGCGCCCTTCTGGGGGCCGTAGACCGCCGAGGCGCCCCGCGGGCCGCAGAGGGGGTTGTCCACGTCGCAGGCGACCAGGACGCTGGCTTCGGCGAGGCGGGGGTCCAGGCCCGACAGATCGATGCGGGCCAGGCGCGCCAGGGCGGCACCGCCTTCGAGCAGCTCGCGACCCTCGGCATCCAGGAAGCGCACACCCAGGGCCCGGGCCATGCCCGTGCCGCCGTCATTGGTGGCGCTGCCGCCGATGCCGATGACGAGCTTGCGCAGGCCGGCGTCCAGGGCCGCCTTCATCAGCTCGCCCGTGCCGAAGGTGCTGGTGCTGCGGGGATCGCGGCGTTCCTTCGGCACCAGGGGCAGACCCGAGGCCGAGGCCATCTCGATGAACGCGGTGGTGCCGTCGCCGGAGATGCCCCAGTGGGCTCGCACGGGCTCGCCCAGGGGCCCCCGCACGCCCGCGTACAGGAGGCGCCCGCCCGTGGCGGCCACCAGGGCCTCGACCGTGCCCTCGCCACCATCGGCGATGGGCACCTTGAGCACTTCCGCGGCCGGGAACACGACATGGATGCCCCGCTCCATGGCCTCGGCCACGCCGAGGGCCGACACGCTGCCCTTGAAGGAATCCGGAGCCACGATGATGCGCATAGGCCCACCTCACATACACATGTTGCATTCAAAGATTAAAAAGACCGCCAAGACGCTCTCGCGTCTTGGCGGTTGTCGATCAGCAGGTCAGGGGACGAGCCCCGGGAACAGGAACGCGAAGCCGAAGACCATGAGGCCCAGCAGGATCACGTAGGGGATCGTGTACTTGATGGTCTGGCGCATGATCAGGCCTTCCTTCCCGGCCAGGCCCACGGCGGTGGCGGCGATGACGATGCTCTGGGGCGAGATCATCTTGCCCGCGGAGGCGCCCGCGCTGCCGGCCGAGGCCATGAGGATGTCGGACAGGCCCATGCCCTGGGCGGTGAGCTTCTGCAGGTTGCCGAAGAGGGCGTTGGCCGAGGTGTTGCTGCCCGTGAGGAACACGCCCAGGGTGCCGAAGAGCGGGCTCAGGAACGGATACACGTGCTTGCTCACCAGGGCGACGATGCCGTTGGCCATGGTGGCCACCATGGAGATCTGCTTGGTGGCGAGGTCGCCGACCACGGCCAGCTTGGTCTTGGGGTCGATGATGGGCAGGGCCAGGTTCATCACCTCGGCGATGGCGAGGATGCTGGCCACCGCGATGAAGGAGGGGATCATCTGCTTGAAGGTCTTGCCGAACTGCTCGCCCATCACGCCGTAGCTGATGCCCATGAAGGGGAAGGCGATGAGGCCGGCGATGAGCATGATGGTGCCGGGGCTCTGGAGCCAGGTGAACGCATAGAGCTTGCCGGGGTTGTAGATCTGGGCCTTGAGGAGCACCCACTTCCAGCCGGGGGCGCTGCCGTTGAAGAGGGGCTTGGTGCTGGGCAGGTTCACGGCGATGACGAGCACGGCCAGCAGCAGGTAGGGCAGCCAGGAGAGGAACAGCTCCTTCGCGTGGAACTCGCGCCGCTGCTCGGTGGCCGGGGCCTCACCCTCGAAGAGCCAGGGCTGGGCGCCCTTCTGGAAGTTCAGGTAGATGGCGGTGGCCACGAGGCAGACCAGGCCCGCCAGCACGGAGGTGAGGTCCGCGCCGATGAAGTTGGAGACGAGGAACTCGGTGATGGCGAAGCTGAGGCCCGACACCAGGATGGTGCCCAGGGCGCCCTTCATGCCCTTGGACTTGGACATGGCGTACACAGTGGCGAAGGCCATGATGAGCGCCAGGGGCGCCATGAAGCGGCCCGTCATCTGGGAGAGCTTCATCACGTCCAGGCCCGTGGTCTTGGCGAGCGTCACCGTGGGGATAGCGAGGGAGCCGAAGGGCACGGGGCCCGTGTTGGCCACCAGGCACACCAGGGCGGCCATCATGGGGTTGTAGCCCAGGCCGATGAGGATGCTG
The DNA here is from genome assembly GCF_030268045.1 of Geothrix edaphica. NCBI lineage: Bacteria > Pseudomonadati > Acidobacteriota > Holophagae > Holophagales > Holophagaceae > Geothrix > Geothrix edaphica. The sequence continues at coordinate 572,231 of NZ_BSDC01000001.1, read as the reverse complement.
GCGGGAATGGCCACGGGGGCGCCGAAGCCGCAGATGCCCTCAAGGAAGGCGCCGAAGCCGAAGGCGATGAGCAGGGCCTGCGCGCGGCGGTCCACCGTCAGGTTCGCCATGGCGCCCTGCATCTTGTCCATCCAGCCCGTGGCCTTCAGCACGTTGTAGACCACCAGCGCGCCGAAGGGGATGTACATGATGGGGAAGATGCCCGTGAGCCCGCCCTGGAGGGCGGCCAGCACCGTGATCTTGGCCGGGAAGTGGAACACGAGGATCGCCGCGAGCACCGTCACCAGCAGGGCGATGGGTGCCACCTTCGCGGCGGGCTTCATCAGCAGCGGGATGCCGATGAGCAGAACGATTAGTGGCAGCGTGGCTGCGAGGACACTGAGAAACATTGTCTACCTCCGGATCAGTTGCAGAACAGTAGCGAACCTTGGTCTGACCACCAAGCCAAAAGCGTTTATTCGCCACAAGGGCCGGAATCGGGGAGATTCCAGCCCTTGTGGTTACATCTATTGCTCAGGATATTTCCGGCACGAATCGCAGTGGTATGACCACCAGACCTATTTCGTTTTCACGGGGTCCGCCGGCCGCTTGGGCAGGTGCATGGGCTTCTCGGCCATGCGCTTCAGCACCTCCTGCACGCCCCGCTCCAGCTGGCGGTCGTGGCCCGCCAGCATCGACGCGGGATCGTTCTCCACCTCGATGTCGGGGGTCACGCCCTCGCCCTCGATGATCCATTCGCCCGTGGGCGCATTGGTGCCGGACTGCGGGACGAAGACGCTGCCGCCGTCGATGAGGGGCGAGTTGCCGCCGCCCACAACGCCGCCCCAGGTGCGCTTGCCGATGAGGGGGCCGAGGCCCGCGAAGCGGAAGTGGTAGGGAAAGATGTCGCCGTCGCTGGCGCTGGTCTCGCTGATGAGGGCCGCCATGGGGCCGTGGAACACGGTGGAGGGGTAGGTGCTGGGGATGTCTCCCGCGTAGCCGAAGCGCGTGCCCAGCAGCTTCTTCCCGAGCCGGCCCAGGATCATCTGGCTGATGTTGCCCCCGCCATTGGCGCGCACGTCCACCAGCAGGCCCTCCTTGCGGATCTGCGGGTAGTACCACTTGATGAACTCGTACAGGCCGGGGCCGCCCATGTCGGGGATGTGGAGGTAGCCCACCTTCCCGCCGCTGAGCTTGTCCACGGTCTCCTTCGAGCGCAGCACGAAGTCCAGGTAGCGCAGGCTGGCCTCGCTCTGGATGGGCTGGTAGGTGACCTGCCGGGCCCCCTCGAGGCTGGGCTTGGCGTTCAGCGTCAGCGTCACCGAGAAGGTCTTGTTCCGCAGCAGCTGGTAGGGGCTGGTGTCGGCCTTCAGCTCCACGCCGTCAATGGCGAGGATGTAGTCGCCCTCGCGGGCGTCCACGCCCGGCTCCGTCAGCGGGCTGCGGTACTTGGGCTCTTCGTTGTGGCCGCGGTAGATCTGGGCCAGGCGGTAGCGGCCCGCGGCGGCATCCAGCTCGATGCGGGCGCCGGGCAGGCCCACCCGGGCGCGCTCGGGCAGGAACTGGTCGCCGCCCTCGGTGTAGGTGTGGCCGATGTTCAGCTCGGAGATGAGCTCCGTCAGCACGTAGGTCAGGTCCGAGCGGTGCGTGACGTGCTGCAGCCAGGGGCGGTACTGCTCGCGCAGGGCCTTCCAGTCGTAGCCGTGCATGTTCTTCACGTAGAAGAAGTCGCGGAAGCGCCGCCAGGTCTCGTCGTAGACCTCGCGCCACTCCTCGGCGGGGATGCGGTCCACGTAGAGCTCCTTCGTGGAGACGGTCTTCTTCTCCGTGGCCTTGGGCTTGGCGTCGATGAGCTGGAACGAGGCCGCGGGGCCCTGGCCGGCCCGGGCCAGGATCTTGTTCCCGTCCTGGCTCAGCACCCAGCCCTGCGCGCCCGCCAGCAGCTCGCTCTCCTGGCGCTTCTTCAGGTCGAAGATCCAGAGACCGCCGCCGCCGGGCCGGCGGCCGTTGGCCTCGCCGTACACGAAGGGCTCCTGCTTGCTGTAGAGGAGGAAGCCCTTCACGGCCTCCAGGCCGGCCAGGTTGTCCGCGGGCACGGGCACGCGCACGCCGCGCTGCTCGAAGCCGTCGAAGTCGATGCGCACAGCCGCCGCCGGGGCCTTGGCGGTCTCCGGCTTCTTCCCGCCCTCCTCCTTCTTCGGGCCGTCCTCCTTCTTCTCAGGCGTCACACCCACCTCGTCGCTCTCCGGCGGGAAGGGATGGGGCACGTCCTTCCGCAGGGCGTAGGCCACCACGTCCAGGTTGCGGCTGCCCGCGTAGTCGAACTCCAGGGTGCTGATCTGCGGGGCGTAGTCCCGGCGGCTGAGGGCGTAGAGGTACTTGCCCTCGGGATCCCAGGCGGGGTCGGTGACGGGGAACAGCTCGCCCGTGAGGCGGTGGAGCTGCTGGTCCGCCAGGCCCCAGACCTGGAGGCTGCGCGTGCCGTTCAGGTTGGCCAGGGAGAAGGCCAGGAACTGGCCGTCCGGCGACCAGGCCAGGTCCCCCACCCGCGCGAAGGGATCCTTCGCCGCCTTGGTGAGCTTGCGGTCGGCCACGCCGAGGACGTAGACGATGCCGTCCTTGTCCGTGAAGGCCAGGTGCTTCCCGTCCGGCGCCCAGAGCAGGGCGTTCAGCTGGGCCGTCAGCCCGGAGGTCAGCGCTTCGGACTTTCCCTTGCCGTCCTGCGCCACGAGGTAGACCTGATCCTCGCCGCTCAGGTCGGAGATGAAGGCCACCTTCTTCCCGTCCGGCGACCAGCGGGCCTGCCGGTCGTGGGCGCCGGAGCTGTTCGTGAGGTTGCGCACGGGGCCCTTCTCGATGGGCACGGTGAACACGTCGCCGCGGGCCACGAAGAGGGCGCGCTCGCCCTTGGGCGACAGGGCGAAGCCCTCGATGTTGCGCTCCACGCTGATGCGCGCGGGCCGCGAGGCGCCGCCATCCGTGGGCACCGTGATGGCAAGGCCCTTGTCGCTGCCGTCCTGGGTGTTCATCACCCGCAGCTCGCCGTTCAGCTCGTAGACGATGCGCGACTGGTGGTCGCTGGAGGGCCAGCGCACGTCCCAGGTCTTCTGGAAGGTGAGCTGCTGCACGGCGTCCGTGGCGGGATCCACGGCGTAGAGGTTCAGCTTGCCGTCGCGGTCCGAGGCGAAGTACACCTTGTCGCCGATCCACATGGGATCGCGCTCGGTGCGCGGGCTGGCGGCGATCTTCTTCTGCGCCTTCGTGGCCAGGTCGAAGACGTAGAGATCCTGCGCCCAGCCGCCCTGGTAGCGCTTCCAGTGGCGGAAGTCGCGGAACATGGGCGCGTAGGCGATGCGCTTGCCGTCGGGCGAGAAGGTGCCGGGCCCCGCGGTGGGCATGGGCAGCTTCGCCGGCAGGCCGCCCTTCAGGCTCACGGTGTAGAGGGCCGTGCGGCTCAGCACGCCGTCGGCGTCGCTGCCGGCGCGGAACAGCACGCTGGAGCCATCCGGCGTCCAGCCCACCACCTGGTGGTCGTAACCGCCCCGGGGCGGCATGGGGCCCGCGGCGGGATCAAAGGTGAGCTGGCGGGGGATGCCGCCTTCGCTGGGCATCACGTAGACCTGCTCATCACCATCGTACTGGCCCGTGAAGGCGATCCACTTGCCGTCGGGGCTGAACTTCGCAAACAGCTCCAGGCCCGGATGGGCCGTCAGCCGCGTGGCCGAACCGCCCGTGCTGGCGGCGGTCCACAGGTCGCCCCCGTAGGTGAAGACCACCTTGTCCCCGTGGATGTCCGGGAAGCGCAGCAGTTTCGTCTGGGCCTGCGCCACGCCAGTGCAGGCGTACGCGAGGACCAGGCAGCGGAGGAGAAGGGCGCGTCCAGGCATGGGAACCACCTCGATGGGAAGGATGGAATGGTTCGCCATTGTATTACGAGGTAGATCAACCGAGGCCATCAAAAACCCCCGGGCCCATGGCCCCGGCCGGACCCAGATCCGCTAGCCTGAATGGCCATGCGCATCCCATTGGCCTTCTGCCTCATGTTCTCCGGCTTTCTGCGGGCGGAGGAACCACCCATCGAGGTGAACCCCAACCGGCCGACCTTTGCCAATCCGGCCCTCACCACACAGCCGGGCGTCGCAGAGCTGGAATGGGGTCTCCAGCGGAGCACCCTCCGCGACGACGGCCCCAGCTTTGGAACGCCCACCCTCCTGAAATTGGGTCTGGCGAAGGATCTGGAGCTTCGCCTCTCATGCCCGGGCTACCTGCGCCTGGAACCCGCGGGCGCGCCTGCAGTCTCGGGGTTGGGTGACTTCAATCTGGCCGTGCAGTGGTGCTACCTCCACGATGGCCTGTTCGGCATGGATCAGGCCATCCAGGTGGCCCACACCTTCCCCACGGCCTCGTCGGCGCAGGGCCTCGGCAACGGCGCCCCGATCGACATTCTCACCCTCCTGTTCAGCCGGGATGCGGGGCCCTACCACATCGATGTGAACCTGCTGGAGTCCTGGATCGGCCTCACTCCCGATGCGGGAGGGGGCCGCGCCACTCAGACCGCGGGCACCGTTTCCATCACCCGCAACCTGAACGACGCCTGGTCCCTCACCGGTGAACTTTACGCCCTCCAGGCCACCCCGGTGAATGCGCGCATCGCCTCCAACCTCTGGGCCGTAGCCTACAAGGCGTCGAAGCGGCTGGTGCTGGATGCGGGCGTGGATGTGGGACTGACTCAAGGAGCGCCCCGATACACCGTCTTCGCGGGGCTCACGGTGGGCCTGGGACGCTTCCGCAAGCCATGAGTGACTCGGCGCCTCTCTCCGTCAAGCGCCTGCTGGAGCAGGTAAAGACCAAGCTGGAGCCGCCGTTCGCGGCGGTGTGCGTGGTGGGGGAGGTGTCGAATTTCCGGGGCTCGGGGAAGCACTGGTACTTCACGCTGAAAGAGGAGGGCGCGGCGCTGTCCTGCGCGGTGTGGGCGGGGCAGCAGCGGTTCCTCCAGCACAGGCCGGCGGATGGGCAGCGGGTGGTGCTGAAGGGCAGCCTCAACCTCTATGTGGCGGGCGGGACGATCACGCTGGCGGTCACGCACTGCGAGCCCGCGGGCGTGGGCGACCTGCAGGCGCGGCTGCGGGCGCTGGAGGCCGACCTGCGCGCCCAGGGCCTCTTCGACCGGCCCAAGCGCCCCCTGCCCCGCTTCCCGAAGAAGCTCGGCATCGTGGCAGCCATCGGCGGCGCGGCCCTGCGCGACGTGCTGGAGGTGACGGCTCGCCGCGCGCCGGGCATCGACCTGCTCATCGCCCCCGCGGCGGCCCAGGGCGAGCGCTGCGTGCCGGAGACGCTGCTGGCCATCCAGGAGCTCCAGGATCCCTACTGGGGCTGCGAGGCCCTGCTGCTGGTGCGGGGCGGCGGCAGCCTGGAGGACCTCTGGGCCTTCAACGATCCGGAGCTGGTGCGCGCCGTGGTGGACTGCCGCATCCCCGTCATCACCGGCGTGGGGCATGAGATCGACACGACGCTGGTGGACCTGGCGGCGGACCGCCGCGCCGCCACGCCCAGCCAGGCCGCGGAGCTGGCCACGCCGGACCGCGCGGCCCTGGGCGCGGAGCTGCGGCGGCGGGTGGAAGCCCTGACGGCCAAGACCGCCTGGCGTCTGCGGGGCCTGGAAACGACGCTCAACCTGCTCACGGACCACGGCCTCCAGCGGGCGGATCCCCTGGCGGTGGTTGAAACGCGCCTGGCCGCCCTGGGCCAGCGCCTGGCCCTGGCCCACCCCAGCCGCGGCCTGGATGCCGCCGGCGGGCGGCTCGCCCTGCTGCGCCAGCGCCTGGGCCAAGCCGCCGGGCGCGCCGCCGGGGACCTGGACCTGCCGCGGGTGCATGCGGCCCAGCGCGCCCTGGCGCCGGCGGTGCTGCGGGGCCTCCAGCAGCGGGGCCAGCGCCTGGCCGTGCTGGGGGAACGGCTGCGGGGCCTGGATCCCACCGGCCCGCTCCAGCGAGGCTTCGTGCTGGCCCTGGATGCCGAGGGACACCCCGTGACCGCGGCGCAGGCCCAGCCCGCCGGGGCGGCCCTGCGCCTGCGCTGGCGGGATGGCGAGCGGAAGGCCCGACTGGAGTGAACGGACAGCCATCGGGAATCCCACCGTGTGATAAGGTAAAAAAAATCGCCGGTGCCCAAATGTCCAATGAAACCGATGCCGAGTCCGTGCCCTCCCACCGGAGGCGGATTCTGGAAGCCGGCACGCAGGTGGGGCGCTTCCGGGTGGAGGCCCTGCTGGGCACGGGCGGCATGGGCGAGGTGTACCAGGCCTGGGATCCCACCCTGGAACGCAGCGTGGCCCTCAAGGTCCTGCGGGCGGGCGCGGATCGCGAAGCCACGGCGCCGGAGCGGTTCCGCCGGGAGGCCCTGGCCCTGGCCCAGCTCAACCATCCGAACGTGTGCCAGGTGCACGACTGGATGGAGAGCCCCAGCGGCACCTACATCGCCATGGAGCTCATCGAGGGACGCACCCTGGACCAGGCGGGGCCCGAGCTCACCGTGCGCGAGAAGCTCCAGGTGGTCAGCGCCGTGGCGCATGCGCTGGAAGCCGCCCACGCGAAGGGGCTGATCCACCGCGATCTGAAGCCCGGCAACATCATGGTGGCCCAGGCACCGGGGACCCGGAAGCTGCAGGTGAAGGTCCTCGACTTCGGGCTGGCGCGCCTGGTGGAGCCCACGGGCCCGGGCGACACCCGCAGCACGCCCTCAGGGGTGCCGACCCTGGAGACCCTCAAGGCCATGGAGGAGGAGGGGCGGGGAAAGACCGGCCCGGAGGCCTCGGGCAACCAGGCCTGGGAGCGCATCACGCAGGCGGGGACCTTCATGGGCAGCCCGAGCTACGCGTCCCCGGAGCAGATCCAAGGCCAGGCGGCAGGCTCCTCCAGCGACGTGTTCTCCCTGGGCATCCTGGGCTGGGAGCTGCTCGCGGGCGAGCATCCCTTCCCCGGTGAAGGACGGGCGCGGATGGTGGCCATCGTGCAGGGCAGCCACCGGGACCTCAAGGTCCGGGGTCTGCCCTCGGGGGCCGCGGAGCTCCTGCTGTCCATGCTGGAGGCCCATCCCTTCAAGCGGCCCACCGCGGCCCAGGTGGGCCGGCGCCTCGACCATCTGCTCCGCCCCCGCAGCGCCCTGCGCTGGGCCGGCGCCTCCGCCCTGGCCGCCCTGGCCCTGGCCGCGGGCGCGAACTGGTTCACCTCGCGGGGGATCATCGCGGACCTGACCCGCGAGCGGCCGGCGCGGCTGGCGGTGCTGCCCTTCACCAACGCCACCGGCGACGCCCACCTGGATTCCCTGGCGCAGCTGATGCTGCCGCAGATGCTGGAGACCTCCCTGGGCGCCCAGGCCAAGCTCGCGCCCGTGGATGCCGACAGCCTGGCCCGCGGCCGGGCGGCCCTGCGCCTGCCGCCCCGGGGCCCGATCCCGCAGGATGACCAGGCCCGCCTCGTGTCCGCCATGGGCGCCCAGCTGGTGCTGCGGGGCACGCTGTCCCGGGGTGCGGGCAGCTCCGTGGTGCTGGCCTACGAGCTCCAGGACGCTTCCGGCAAGGTCCGCCACGTCGGCGAGGCCCGCGAGGCCAGCGACCGCGCGGCGGTGTCCCTGCCCCTGGCCCGCAAGGTGGCCGCGGAGCTCATCAAGGCCGTGGATCCCCTGGCCTCCCAGCCCAAGGCCATGCTGCCCGTGGCTCCGGAGGCCCTGGAGGCCTACATCCGCGGCGCCGACCTCATGGACCGGGGCGACTTCAAGGAGGCCGCCCCGGCCTTCCAGGCGGCGGCACTGAAGGCTCCGGAGTTCGCCCCGGCGGTCCTCGGCTATGCCCGCTGCCTCAGCCGTCTCGCCGACGTCCCTCCCGAGCCCGTGTTCCAGTGGGCCCGCTGGTCCGCCCGCGCCCAGGGGGACCGGGTGAGCGAGATGAAGGCCCTCCACTACCTGTCCGTGCGGCACGGGGACCGCGGCCAATGGGAGGCCTCGGACCGCCTCGGCCGCGAGGCCCTGGACCTGGCCAAGTCCCTGGGCGAGACCGCCTTCGAAGCCGGCATCCACGCCACCCTCGGCGTGAACTTCCAGCGCCAGCACAAGCCCGCCGAGGCGGAAGCCGAGTACCAGCAGGCCCTGGCCATGTACCAGCGCCTGGGCGACAAGCTCAACGCCACCCGGTCCCTCAACAACCTGGCGGTGATCGAGAAGGAGCGCGGCCACCTCAAGGAAGCGGAGGCCCGCTACCAGAGCGCCCTCCAGACCGTGCAGGCCTACGGCGACCGCTGGGGCGAGTCCTTCATCACCAACAACCTGGGGGATCTGGCCCTGGCCCAGGAGGGCGGCCTGGACCGGGCCGAGACCTTCTTCCGCAAGGCCCAGGCCCTGCGCGAAGCCATCGGCGACAGCAACGGCCTGGTCTACTCCCTCATGGGCCTGGCCAGCGTGGCCCAGGCGCGGGGCGACCTGGACCGGGCCGAGGGCCTGGAGCGCCAGTGCCTCGAGCAGGCCCGGAAGACCCAGCTCCGGCCGATGGAGGCCACCGCCCTCTACAACCTGGGGGAGATCAACCGCGATGCCGGCCGCTACGAGGCGGCCCGCATGTTCTACCGGCAGTCCCTGGCCCTCCACCAGGAGCTCCGGGACACGCTCATGGAGACCCACTGCGTGGCGGCCGAGGCCGAGTGCATGGCCCGGGAGGGCCGGCGCGGCATGGCCCGCGCCCTGCTCGACCGCAGCCGCGCGCTCTCCACCGAGGAGACGCCCTACATCCTCCGCGCCCAGGCCTGGCTGGCCCGCAGCGAAGGCCGGCTGGACGAGGCGAAGCTGCTCTTCGCGAAGGCCCTCGGCGGAGCCCGCATCCAGGCCCCCGAGATCATGCGGGAGCTCCGGGACGCCCAGCGCTAGGGATTCGGCGCTAGGGATTCGGCGCTAGCGTTTCAGGATGAGCAGGGTGAGGTCGTCCGCCAGCGGGCGGCCCTGGGTGAAGGCCACCACATCGGCCAGGATGGCGGCCTGCATATCTTCGAAGGAGCCGGCGAGCAGCGCCTCCAGGCGGTCTTCGCCATAGAAGGTGTCATCCGGCGCCTGGGCCTCGGACAGCCCGTCCGTGTAGAAGATCAGGCTGTCACCGGGTTCCAGGATGCCTTCGCTGGGCTCCAGCGTGTCCTTGAACCGGGTGGCGCTGAGGCCCACGCCCAGGCCGCGCGGGTGGAGGCGCGCCACGCCGCCCTCCGCGCGGCGCAGGAAGGCCGAGGGATGCCCTGCCCGCACGAACTGGTAGCGGCCCGTCCGCGGGTGGAAGGTGCCGTAGGCCAGGGTGAGGAAGAGGCGGCGGTCATGGCCCTGGCACCAGATCGCGTTGAGCCGGTCCGCCACCTCCGCCGGGCTGAGGGCCTGCTTGTCCAGGGCCGACAGCACGCCTTTCGTCTCCGCAGCGTAGAAGGCGGCGCTGGTCCCCTTCCCGCTCACGTCCAGGATGAGGAAGGCCAGGCTCCCGTCCGCCAGGGGGAACAGGTCGTAGTAGTCGCCGGCCACTTCGCGGGCCGGCAGGATGGTGGCCCGCACCGACGGCAGCCGCAGGGCCTCCAGATCCGGCAGCAGCCGCATCTGGACCTCCCGGGCCACGCGGAGCTCCTCCTCCATGCGCAGGCGCTCCTCGCGCTCGGAGGCCGCGGTCTGGAGGCGGGCGGCCATGTCGTTGAAGGCTGCGGAGAGCTGGGCCACCTGGTCCCGGCCCCTTGGCCAGATCCGGGCGGAGAAGTCGCCGAGGCTGAGGCGCTTCACGCCGTCGTGCAGGCCGTTCACCGCCCGGCCCAGGGACCAGGCCAGGACCAGCCCCAGGACCGCCGCCACCGCCTGGGCCAGGAACAGGCCCATCAGCGTCAGCGCGACCACGACGATGGCCTTCACCGTGCCCGCGGCCAGCGCCTGGCGCTCGCCGGAGCGGAAGCCCGCGAACAGGGCGTAGAGGTTGGTCTCGGGCGTGGCGGTCAGCACCATGGGCCGGCCCGTGGACCAGTCGAGGATGGGGAAGGCCAGGGGCGGCAGGTTGAAGGGCGCGAACAGGCCCGCCCCCTGGAGCGGCTGGCCCTTGGTCCAGCTCGCGAGAGCCTCCCGCTGGCCCACGAGGATGGGCGCCTCCTTGTCCGTGCGCCGGTCGCCGGCCTTGATCTGCAGCGTGTCCCCGCCCTCGCGGCCTGCCTTCCGCGGGGTGAGCTGGAACACCACCTGGCCCCCGGCCAGCGCCTGGGCGCGGTCGCCCAGCACGCCGAGGTTGAGCGACAGGATCCGGTAGCCGCCGGCCTCCTTCCGCACGGCCCGGAGGTAGGTGTCCTTGCGGCTGGCCGCCGCCTCCGCGTCGTGGCTGTCGGCCCAGACCATGCCCACGAAGGTCTCGCCCACGCCCTCGGGAAGCGCGCGCGCATGGTCCACCCAGGCGCCGCCGTAGGTGCGGAGGGTCTGCAGGGCGGCGGCATCGGAGGCCTCCCCATTGGCCGTCTTCAGGGCCTCCTCCCAGGCCGCCAGCGTCTGCTGGGTGGAGCGGCTCACCTGTGCGCCGAGCCCCAGCCAGCTCAGCGCCAGGAGCATCAGGCCCAGGGCCACCACGGGGAGCACGGACATGAGGGCGAGGATCACCCAGAGGCGCCGCGACACCCGGAACAGCAGCCGGTCCCAGATCCAGCGCAGGGCCCGGCCGACAAGCACCAGGCCGCCCACCCAGGCCAGGAAGGCCGCGCAGCCCGAATCCACGGGCTTGAGGGCCAGCGGCAGGCCGAGGACCACCAGCACCCACGGCCAGTGGCGCCGGAAGCGGAAGGCGGCCCAGCCGCGGCGGATCAGGTCCTTCGCGCGCTGGAGCATGGGGGCCTCAGGCCATCAGCATCCCGCCGTTGACGCTCAGCACCTGGCCCGTGATGTAGCCGGCCTCGTCGCTGGCCAGGAACGCCACGGCGGCGGCGATGTCATCGCCGGTGCCCATGCGGCCCAGGGGGATCTGCTTGGTGAACTCCGCCTTCACCTCGTCGGAGAGGCCCGCGGTCATGGCGGTCTCGATGTAGCCAGGCGTCACGGCATTGGCGGTGACGTTGCGGCTGGCCAGCTCCCGCGCCACGGACTTGGTGAGGCCGATGAGGCCCGCCTTGGCGGCCACGTAGTTCGCCTGGCCCGCGTTGCCCATCTGGCCCACCACGGAGGCGATGTTGATGATGCGGCCCCAGCGCTGCTTCATCATGGGCTTGGTGGCCGCCTGGATGGCCGTCCAGGCGCCCTTGAGGTTGGTGTCGATCACCGCGTCCCAGTCCTCCTCCTTCATCTGGATGAGCAGCTTGTCGCGGGTGATGCCGGCGTTGTTCACCAGGATGTGGATGGCGCCATGGCGCTCCACCGTCGTGGCGACCGCGGCCCGCACGGAGGCCCCGTCCGACAGGTCGGCCGCGAGCACGTCGGCCTTGCCGCCGGCGGAGGTGATGGCATCCGCCACCGCCTGGAGCTTGCTCAGCGTCCGCGCCGCGCAGACCACCGTGGCCCCCTGGGCGGCGAGGCGCTTCGCGATGGCTTCGCCGATGCCCTGGCTGGCGCCGGTGACGAGGGCGATCTTGCCGTCGAGGCGGAACATGGAACCTCCAGAGATGCGAGGGTCCAGTCTAGCAAGGCGTCCGGTCCGCGCTATTTCAGCGCCTTCAGCCACTGGGCGAGCGGGGTCAGATCGGCCAGGGGCGTGCCGTCCCCATAGGCGGTGGCGGCGGATCGGCCATCGAGCGAAGCCCGGGGGCGAGTCTCCCGCTTCAGGAGGTGGTTTGCCTCGGGCACCTGGATGACCGTGCCCTTGAACCCCGGGGGCACGGCATCCGGCTTCCAGGTCTGCACATCCCGGTCGCCCCAGACCACGGCGCAGGGCACCGGCAGGCGCTGGGCCAAGGCCCAGGGGTCCAGGTCGAGCGTATCCCGGACAAAGCCCCGGCTCTCGGCCTGGGCCAGCGCCCGCGCCAGCCGCAGCACGCCAGGGGCCACCTGGGTGCCGGCCTCGGGCAGGGGCTTGTCCTGGCGGATCGAGGCCTCGGCCGCCTCCAGGTAGCCGAGGTTGGCCGTGGCCACCTCGCCGGGGGCCCCGGCCGCATCCAGCTGGGCCTTCACCTGGGCCAGGATCACGCGGCCCATGCTGAGGCCCGGCATGGCCAGCAGCAGGGCCGCATCCGCCTCCCCGGCGGCCAACAAGGACAGCAGCGCGCCCTCGCTATGGCCCACCAGGAGCAGCTTCTTCCCCCGGGCTTCGGGCAGGGACCGCGCCGCCTGCATTGCCGCCCGGATGTCGCCCACCTGGGCGTCCAGGGAGATGTCCAGCTTGGGATCCTTCGACCCGATGAACCGCTTGTCGTAGCGCAGGGAGCCGATGCCCTGGCCCTGCAGCCAGGCCGCGAAGTCGCGCCCGCCGTGACTCGGCGTCGGGATCAGGGGATTGGACCAGTCCCGGTCCGTGGGGCCGGAGCCGGCCACCATCACCGCGAAGTAGGAATGGGCGCCGCCCGCCTTCACGCTGCCCTTCAGCGGAAAGGCGTTGAAGCCCGGGAAGGCCAGCTCGCGCCCGGGCCCTGGTTCGGACTGGGGCCGGGCTGGTGCCGGCGCGGGGACCACCTGGGCGAACGCCGCCAGGCCCGTGATGGGTAGACATAGCCAGGCAGGGTTCATGAGGCCTCCGGGGTCGCGGGGATCCCCGTCCATGGTAGACGAAGGGCCGGCCCCTTCTTTCAATGGGCCGGGAGGAGGGGAAGTTCGCAGCCCCCCGTTGACAGGGGGCGGAAAGCTCTTCAATATTGCTGCTCTGGCAGTGAATGCTTAGGCATCAAATTGGGGCCCTTCCCATGAAGACTGATCCAAAGGCGGCCGAGCCGCTGTACACCCCCGAGAACTACAGCCCCGAGGAGAGCCTCGGGCGCCTCATCGCCGATGCCTCCCGGCGGATCCTGGCCGGGTTCGATGACGAGATGGCCAGCCAGGGCATGGGCATCACCGGGGCCCAGTGGGTGATCCTCATGCGCATCGCCCGGGGCTGCGCCTCCACGGCCGCCGAGCTCTGCCGCTTCGGCCACTGCGACACCGGCTCCATGACCCGCATGCTCGACCGCCTGGAGGAGAAGGGCCTGATCCGGCGCGTCCCCAGCAGCAAGGATCGCCGGGTCACCCACCTGGAGCTCACGGACGCGGGCCAGGAGCTGCTGCCCCATCTGCCCCCGGTCGCCATCAAGGTGCTGAACGCCCACCTGAAGGGCTTCACGCGGGAGGAGCTGGAGCAGCTCAAGGGCTTCCTGAACCGGATCCGGGCCAACAGCGAGCCGTCCGCATGAGCGGCCCAAGATCAATCCCCGAACGGATGGAGGCTCCCATGTCCCGCACCAGCTCCCGCGTCCTGTCCGTCCTGCTGGGGACCGGCGCCGCCTGGGCCCAGGTTCCTCCTCCTGCCCTTCCTGCCCCGTCGGTCAGCCCGTACCCGACCGTGCAGCTCACCCTCGCCCAGGCCCTGCGGACCGCCCTCGACCAGAACCCCCGGGTGCAGCAGTCGCTGCTGGCCATCGCCGAGAGCGGCGACGACCGCCGGGCCGCCGCCGCGGCCCTCATGCCGCAGGTGGGTGCCCAGGCCTACGGCCAGCGGGCCAAGAACAACCTGGATGCCTTCATCGGAGTCCCCACCCCCGGCGGCCCCCAGGTCGTGGGCCCCTTCAACTGGGGTCAGGTGGGCGTGGAAGCCCAGGTCTCGCTCTTCGACCTGAGCCTGTGGAAGAAGTGGCGGGCCTCACGCCATGCCGAAGATGCCACCCGCGCCCAGGGCCGCGCCGTGCGCGAGGAGATCGCCGCCCTGGTGGTGGGCCAGTACCTGCGCGCCCTCCGCGCCGGCGCCTCGGTGACGGCCGGCGAGTCCCGTGTGGAGCTGGCCGAAGCCCTGGCCAAGCTGGCGGAGAACCAGCAGAAGCAGGGCGTGGGCACCAGGCTCGACACGCTGCGCTCGCAGCTGCAGCTGCAGACCGAGCGCCAGCGCCTCATCCAGGCCCAGACCCAGCGCCTCACGGCCCTGGCCGGCCTGGGCCGCCTGCTGGACCTGAAGCCCGGCACCCGCATCGAGCTGGCGGATACCCTCACCGCACCCGCGCTCCCCACGGCCGGCTTCGACCAGGCCTACGAGGCGGGCCTCGCCCAGCGCCCCGAACTTGCGGCGCTCGAGGCGCGGGAGAAGGCCGCCGAGAACCTGCGCCAGGCCGCCCAGGGCCTGCGCCTGCCCACCCTGGTGGCCACCGGGGCCTACGGCTCCACGGGCCTCCAGTCCCAGCCCTGGGCGACCACGTACCAGGTGTCCCTGGGGCTCCGCGTGCCCCTCTTCACCGGCGGCCTGGTGTCCTCGCACATCTCCCGCGCCAAGTCCGAGCAGAGCCGCGTCCAGGAGGCCCGCCGGGATGTCCGCGCCCAGGTGGGCTACGAGGTCCAGGTGGCCCAGGCCGAGCTGGACGCCGCCGCCCACGAGGTGGAGGTCGCCAACCTCGCCGTCAGCCTGTCCACCGAGGCGCTCACCCAGGCGAGGCATCGGTTCGAGGCCGGCGTGAGCAACAACATCGAAGTGATCAACGCCCAGGATGAGCTGGCCCGCGCCACCGACAACCAGATCAGCGCCCTCTACCGCCTGAACCAGTCCCGCGTGGACCTGGCCCGCGCCACCGGCCAGCTCGAACAGACCTTCGCCCGCTGATGGAGAGTTCCATGAATCAAGATGCGCCCACCGTCCAGGACACCCCCAGCGGCGCCGCTGCCGCCGGCATCTCCAAGGCCATGAGGGCCCTCCTCATCGGCACGCCCATCGCCCTCCTCGTCGGCGGCGGGCTGTGGTTCTACTCCCGCAACCGCGTGAGCACGGACGACGCGCAGGTGGACGGCCACCTGGTGCCCGTCTCCTGCCGCGTCTACGGCACCGTGGACAGGGTGCTGGTGGAGGACAACCAGGCCGTGAAGGCCGGAGATCCCCTGGTGGCCGTGGACCCGCGTGACATCCAGGCCCGGCTCGACCAGGCCCGGGCCGCCCTGGCCCAGGCCAAGGCCCAGGTCGAGGGCGCCCGGGCCGATCTGGAGCGGGCCCGGGTGGCCTTCCAGCAGGCCCGCGGCTCGGACCTGGAGACCGCCAAGGCCAACCTGGATTCCAAGAAGGCCAGCCTCGACAAGGCGAAGTCCGATGTCCAGCGCATGAAGCCCCTGGCGGAGCGGGAGGAGATCTCCGCGCAGCAGTTCGACGGCATCCGCACCCAGGCCGAGGTGGCCGACGGCGACTGGCGCGCCGCCCAGCAGCGCATGGGCTCCCTCCAGCGCGAGGCGGATATCCGCAAGGTGGCCGTGGGCGCCGCCGAGGCCCGCCTGGCCTCGGCCCAGGCCCAGGTGGAGCAGGCCCGCGCCAGCCAGGAGGGCCTGGAGCTCCAGCTCGGGTACACGAAGATCCTCGCCCCCGTCGACGGCGTCGTGACCCGCAAGTTCGTCGAGGCCGGGCAGACCATCCAGCCGGGCCAGGGCCTGATGACGCTGATCCCCCTGCACCAGACCTGGGTCACCGCCAACTTCAAGGAGACCCAGCTCGCGAAGATGAAGCCCGGCCAGGAGGCCGAGGTCAAGATCGACATGAACGGCATGGTGCTCAAGGGCCACGTGGATTCCATCGCGGGCTCCACCGGCTCGCGCATGAGCCTGCTGCCCCCCGAGAACGCCGTGGGCAACTTCGTGAAGGTCGTCCAGCGCATCCCCGTGAAGATCCACATCGACGAGGCCGAAGCCCGGAAAGTCACCCTCCGCCCCGGCATGAACGTCGAGGCCACGGTGATCCTCAAATGAAACCACTCTCGCAGAGGGTCACAGAGGAAGCAGAGGCACGCGGAGATTTCCCCCATGGGGGCATCACCGAGTCCATTATCGGCGCGGCCATCAAGGTCCAGCGGTCCCTGGGGCCGGGACTGTTCGAATCGGCCTATGAAGCATGCCTGATCCATGAACTCCAGCAATCCGGACACACCATCACCACCCAGGTTCCCCTCGATATCCACTACGGCGACCTGCATGTTCCGTGTGCTTATCGACTAGACCTCATCGTGGATGACGTCGTCATCGTGGAGCTTAAGACAGTGGAGCGCCTCCTGGATATCCACCGCGCCCAAGTCCACAGCTACCTTCGATTCTCCGGGAAGGCCGTCGGGCTCCTGCTCAATTTCTGGGCTTGGCCGCTGAAGGATGGGGGGATCGAGCGGATCGTGAGGAGCAGGCCGTGATCCGCACCGCATCTGTTCGAGCCATGCTTTCAAAAGGAAAATACTCACGCAGAGGGCCGCGGAGGCAGCAGAGATCCGCGGAGAAGAAGATCTCGCTCCTGATCCATTTCTCTCCGCATTCTCCTTTCCCTCTGCGTCCCTCTGCGTGAGTTTTTCTCTATGAGCTCCCACCGCACCATCAACCCCTGGATCATCGCTCTCACGGTGATGATCGCGACCTTCATGGAGGTCCTGGACACCAGCGTGGCGAACGTGGCGCTGCCGCACATCGCGGGGGATCTGTCGGCCACCGTGGAGGAGACCACCTGGGTGCTCACCTCGTACCTGGTGGCCAATGCCGTGGTGCTGCCCCTGGGCGGCTACTTCTCCAGCCACATGGGCCGCAAGCGGTTCTACCTCACCTGCGTGAGTGTCTTCACGGTGGCCTCGCTGCTCTGCGGCATCGCGCCATCGCTGGGCTGGCTCATCTTCTTCCGCGTGCTCCAGGGGCTGGGCGGCGGCGGCCTGCAGCCCATCTCCCAGGCGATCCTCGTGGAGACCTTCCCCCACGAGAAGCGCGGCGCGGCCATGGCCGTCTACGGCATGGGCGTGGTGCTGGCGCCCATCATCGGCCCCGTGCTGGGCGGCTGGATCACGGACAACTTCAGCTGGCACTGGATCTTCCTCATCAACATCCCCGTGGGCTTCCTGTCCTTCACGCTCACCAGCGCCCTGGTGCAGGACCCCCCGACCTTCCACCGCATCTCCCTCAAGGAGGGCGCGAGGTTCGACTACTTCGGCATCGGCATCCTCACCCTGGGCCTGGCCTCGCTGGAGATCGTGCTGGACGAGGGGCAGCGCAAGGACTGGTTCTCCTCGGGCTTCATCGTCTTCTTCGCCATCGTGGCGGTGGCAGCGCTGGTCTTCGCCGTGCTCTACGAGCTGCGCAAGGACCGGCCCATCGTGGACTTCCGCCTGATGAAGGACCGCACCTTCGCCGTGTCCATCCTCATGCTCTTCGTGCTGGGCTTCGTGCTCTACGGCAGCCTGGCGCTGCTACCCATCTTCCTCCAGACCCTGCTGGGCTACACGGCCCTGTTGAGCGGCTGGGTGCTGAGCCCCGGCGGCCTGGCGGTGATGTGCATGATGCCCATCGTGGCCATGCTCCTGAAGAAGGTGGATACCCGCTGGCTGATCGGCTTCGGCTTCTTCACCTGCGGCCTGGGCCTCATCCAGATGTCGGGCTTCAACCTGCAGGTGGACTTCCGCACGGCCATGTGGTCGCGCGTGGTCCAGAGCCTCGGCTTCGCCTTCCTCTTCATCCCCATCAACGTGTCGGCCTTCCAGCACATCCCACCCGACAAGACCGCCTACGCCACGGGCCTCATGAACCTGGTGCGCAACATCGGCGGCAGCACGGGTATCGCCCTCGCCACCACCATGCTGGCCCGCCGGTCCCAGTTCCATCAGGCCAACCTCATCGGCCACCTGTCGCCGGGCAATCCTGCCTATCAGGGCTTCCTGGACCGGACCACCCAGCTGGGCGTTCTGCGCGGCGGCCTGTCGCCCACGGACGCCGCCCACCTGGCCCAGGGCGCCGCCTACGGCACCGTGGTGAAGCAGTCGAGCATGATGGCCTTCTCTGACACCTTCTGGTTCATGGGCATCCTCTGCTTCTGCCTCTTCCCCATGCTCTTCCTCATGCGGCGGAGCCTGGCCACGGGGCCGGTCCACGTCGACTGACCGGCGCGGGCGGGTACCATGGACCCCATGAGCCTGCGGACCCTGCCCCCCTCCGAGCGCGCCTTCGCCACCTTCGTGATCCTGGCCCTGGCGGCCTTCCTGGGAAGCGGCCTGGTCCACACGGCCCGCCAGGAGCGCGCCGGGACGGTCCAGGCCCCCGCCGCCCGGCCCCGCCTCATGGCCGTCCTCGAAGGCGTGATGGCCCCCAACACCAGTCCCGCGGAGGCCGCGATCTTCCGGACCTGGGTGCAGGGCGGCGCCACCCGCGAGGGCTTCGCCCCCGTGGAGGCCGTCGTCGCCAACAACTGCGCCAGCTGCCACGCCCCCGGCGGCCAGTTCCCCCGGATCACCAGCTACGAAGACCTGCGGCCCCTGGCCCTGGAGGAGGCCTCGGACAGCCTCTTCGCCACGATCGGGACCCGGGGCCTGCACCTGGCCGTGTTCCCGCTGGTCTTCCTGGTGGCGGTCGTCGGCTACCTGCGGCGGACCGGCTGGAAGGGCCGGACCATCCTCGTGGGCGGCTGCGCCGTGGCCGTGCTGTTCGATGCGGGCCAGTGGTGGCTGCGGCAGGGGCATCCGGGCCATGCCTGGGCGGCCTGGACAGGACTGATCTTGCTGGCTTTGACCTTCCTGGCCCTGGTGGCTGTGGTGCTGGCGGATCTCTGGCACGGCCCTGCCGAACGCAAGGGATAAAAGAGCACCACCAAGACACCAAGAAAAGAAAAAGCAGTTCCTCTCGCTTATCACCTGCGGTGATACGCGAGGCAAAAAGAAACTTGGTGCCTTGGTGTCTTGGTGGTGAAAGCTTTTGGCGGTTCGAGCGAACGATCCTACTGGGCCGCGGGCTCGTCCACGAAGTCGTCGTCCGACAGGCCGCTGTCCGGGGGGAGCTTGGCCAGCTCGGCCTTGACGAGGGTCTGGTGCTCGACCTCCTCGTCGCGCAGCTCCTCGAAGAGGGCGCGGACCTTCGCATCCTTCAGGGCGGGGAGGGCCGCCACGAAGAAGGCGTGGGCCTTGACCTCGGAGGCCAGGGCCGCCTTCATGGCCTGGCGCGGACTCATGAAGGCGCGGGCCGCGTCGAAGTCCGGCGCCTCCACGTCGAAGATCATGGCCCGGGTGACCGTGCGGGCCGCGGCGCCGAACAGCTGGCTCCGGCGATCGGCCAGCTCCTGGCCGTGCTTGGCCTCGTTGACGGCCATGAGGCGGAAGAAGGTCGCCGCCTCCGGCGTGCGGTGCTGCTCCATCTGCGCCGCGAAGTCCTCGTAGCGCTCCTTGGCCTCCTCCTCGATCAGGACGGCCAGATCGAGGGCATCCATGAGGCTCAGGCTGGCAAAATCGATCCGCGTCGCCATGGTCGGCTCCCTCACTTCTTGATGAAGAGATCCAGGATGCGCTCCTTGGGAGGGGCGCCCTGGGACAGCT
Organism: Geothrix edaphica; assembly: GCF_030268045.1. Lineage (NCBI taxonomy): Bacteria > Pseudomonadati > Acidobacteriota > Holophagae > Holophagales > Holophagaceae > Geothrix > Geothrix edaphica. The sequence continues at coordinate 552,813 of NZ_BSDC01000001.1, read as the reverse complement.
GGGCCTGGCGCTCGCGGATCAGGGCGTCGTAGGTCGGCGGCGGCTCGGGGTTCTTGTAGAACACGCCGAGGTGCATCTTGGATCCGTAGTGCTGGGCCAGGTCCATGGCCGCCAGGCGGTCCGCCGGATCGTGGCCGATGGCCGCGAGGCTCTCGCTGATGGCCTTGAGGCCCTTGATCTGCTGGGCCTCCTCGCCGTAGGTGACGCAGGGGGACTGGACGTTCACGAAGGCGAATCCGGGGTAGCGGATGGCCTCCTCGAGGGTGGCGGCCATGCCCGCCAGGTCCGTGGGCGAGGCCTGGGCCACGAAGCCCGCGCCGTAGGCCAGCACGTAGAGGAGCGGGTTGACGGGGTTCTCGAGGCTCCCGTAGGGCGAGGTGCAGGTGGTGCGGCCCTTCTGGGAGGTGGGCGAGAGCTGGCCCTTGGTGAGGCCGTAGATCTGGTTGTCCATCACGATGTAGGTGATGTCGATGTTGCGGCGGATCAGGTGGGCGATGTGGCCGCCGCCGATGGAGAAGCCGTCGCCGTCGCCACCGGCGGCCAGCACCAGCAGGTCGGGGTTGGCCAGCTTGATGCCCTGGGCGATGGGCAGGGCCCGGCCGTGGACGGTGTTGAAGCCGTAGGCCGTGGTGTAGCCGGGGATGCGGCTGGAGCAGCCGATGCCCGAGATGAAGGCGACCTCGTGGGGGGCGCGGCCGATGGCGGCCAGGGCCCGGTAGATGCCCTGCACCACGGAGTAGTCACCGCAGCCGGGGCACCAGATGGGCTTCAGGTCGCTCTTGAAGTCTTTCGCTTGGAATTCGCAGGTGGCGCTCATGGTGGACCTCACTCCTGGGGCTGGAGCTTGCCCTCGTGGCTGCGCTGCAGTTCCGCGAGGAGTTGGTGGAGGGCCGCGACGATCTCGCCGGGCAGGAAGGGGTTCGCGCCGCTGCGGGCCAGGGACTGCAGGCCCTTGGGCAGGTCGAGGTGCATGCGCAGCACCTTGAACGTCTGGGCCAGGTGGGACTGCTCGACGACGAGCCCCTTCTGGACCGACACGAAGAAGTCGCGGTAGGTCTGCTCGGCCACGGGGTAGAGCAGGTAGGGCACCATGAGCTTGACGTCCAGCCCCTGCTCCCGGGCCATCTGCAGCGCCTCGCGGCACACGCCGGCCACGCTGCCCCAGGCCACCAGCGCCAGCGGCGCATCGGGATTGCCGGTGATCTCGAAGAGGTCCTTGCGGTCCTTCAGGGGGTCCAGCTTCTTGATGCGCTTGTCGTTCATGCGCGCATGCACGGAGCCGCTGTTCGTGGGCGCGCCGGATTCCACATGCTCGATGCCGGAGGCCAGGTAGGTGCCGCCGAGCATGCCCGGGTGGCTGATGGGGCTGATGTGGTTCTCGGTCTGCTTGAAGCGCTTGTAGTCCTGGAGGTCGGAACCGGTGGGCTTCAGGCGGTCGATGATCTTGAACTGGCTGGTGTCGATGGGATCCAGCGTCTCCTTGCGGGAGGCGATCTCCTGGTCGGAGAGGATGATCACCGGCGTCTGGTAGTACTCGGCGATGTTGAAGGCCTCGACGGTGGTGCGGAAGATGTCGGCCACGGAGGTCGGGGCCAGCACCGGGCGGATCACGTCGCCGTGGGCGGAGAAGGCCGCCGCGAAGAGGTCGGACTGCTCGGTCTTGGTGGGCAGGCCCGTGGAGGGGCCGCCGCGCTGCACATCCACGATCACCAGGGGCAGCTCGGCGATGCTGGCGAGGCCCATCATCTCGGACTTCAGGGAGAGGCCGGGGCCGCTGGTGGCGGTCATGGCCTTCTTGCCCGCGAAGGAGGCGCCCACGGCCGCGCCGATGCCCGCGATCTCGTCCTCGGCCTGGAGCACGGCGCCGCCGTACTTCCAGACGTGGTTGGTGAAGAACTGCATGATCTCGGTGGACGGCGTGATCGGGTAGCCGCCGAAGAACTGGCAGCCGGCGAAAATGGCCGCGGCGGCGCACATGTCGTTGCCGTCGGTGAGCAGCTTCACGGCGCCCTTGCTCGCGGAGGGCACGATGGTCATGTCGGCCTTGAGGGGATGCGACTTCGCGAAGGCCACGCCCGAGTCGAAGGCCTTCTGGTTGGCTTCGACGAGCTCCTGGCTCTTCTTGGCCAGCTTCTTCGAGATGCCCTTCATCACGGCTTCGCCGCCGATGCCGAACCAGCCGGCGATGAGGCCCAGCACCACGGTGTTCTTGGCGCGCTCGGTGCCGGCGGTCTCCTTGGCCATGGCGGCGATGGGCACGGCGATCACCTGGAGCGGCGTCACGCCCACCAGGGGGATCTGGTTCTCGGCCACGCCGGTGGCGGCCTCGTAGATCACCACGGTGGTGCCGGCCACGGGGAGCTCGGCGCCGAACTTGAGGAAGTCCTCCCAGTTCAGGGCCACGGCCACGTCGAGGTTGCCGCCGGGATTCAGGACCGGATCCGTGCTGATGCGCACGCGGCAGGAGGACTCACCGCCGCGGATCTGGGAGCCGAAGCTCTTGGTCATCACGCCGTGATAACCCTCGGCCGAGGCAGCCTGGAGGAGGGAGTCGCCGGCGGAGACGATGCCATCGCCTCCTGAACCGGCCATTCCGAAGACAAGATCCTTGCGCATGGGCACCTCGGACTGAGGGTGATGTAGGCGGCCTCCGAGCCGCGTTCCGCCGCTCGGCGCCGCACACTGGAAGACGCAGTGTCGTCCTCACCACCCTACCCCCGGGGGGCATTGCTTTTCATCACACCTTCCCGGCTGGAAGGCCCTGCCATTGCAGTGTCAGCCTAGCTGGGCGAGGTCTTCGGGCGCGCCGAGACTCAGGGCCGATACCTCCAGGCCCCGCTCCTTGGCCTGCCGCTTCACCAGGCCGGCCAGGACCTTGCCCGGCCCCAGCTCGAAGAAGGCGGTGACGCCCTGGTCCAGCAGCAGGTCCAGGGTGGCCTGCCAGCGCACGGCCCCGGGGATCTGGCGCACCAGGCCGTCCCGCAGCGCCTCTGGGGCTGAGACCGCGGCTGCGTCCACGTTGTTGACCAGCGGGCAGACGGGCGCCTTGAAGGCGAGCCCCTGCAGGATGGGCGCCATGCGGGCCTGGGCGGGCTCCATGAGCGGCGAGTGGAAGGGGGCGCTCACGGGCAGATTCATGGCCTTGCGCCCGCCCCGGGCCTTGGCGGCCTCCAGGGCTGCGTCCACGGCCTCGGCGTGGCCGGCGATGACGATCTGGCCGGGGCCGTTGAAGTTGGCTGGAACCACGATCTTGCCGGTGACGGCAGCGGCCTCGGCGCAGCTGGCCTCCACATCCGCCTGGCTCATGCCCAGGATGGCCGCCATGGCCCCCACGCCCACGGGCACGGCCTCCTGCATGGCCCGGCCGCGCTCGCGCACGGTGCGGACGGCATCCTGGAAGCCCAGGGCGCCCAGCGCCACCAGGGCGCTGTACTCGCCCAGGGAGTGGCCGGCGGCGAAGTCGGGCTTCGGCAGCCGGTGGCCCCAGGCCCGCACCACCATGGTGCTGTGGGTGAGGATGGCCGGCTGGGTGTGCTCCGTGAGCTTCAGCGTGTCCTCCGGCCCCTCGGCCATGAGCTGCGAGAGCGGGAAGCCCAGGGCCGCGTCCGCATCCTGGAGCACCGCCCGCGCCGCGGGCTCGGCCGCCGCCAGGGCCACGCCCATGCCCACCGCCTGCGACCCCTGCCCCGGAAACAGCCAAGCCACCTTGCTCATCAGAACCTCCAAACGGCCAGTATCTGCCTCAAACCACTACACACGCAGAGGGTCGCAGAGATAGCGGAGGCTGCTGAGACAGAAGGCAATGGAGATCCTCTGCGCCCTCTGCCATCTCGTCTTTACTCCGCGAGGGTTTTTCATCTTTCCCAGGTCAGACCGACCCGCCTCAGTCCTGGGGCAGCAGCAGGGCCACGCGCTCCTGGATGCGCTCGTGGAGGCGGTGCTCCACGGCCCGCAGGGCGGCGCGGATGGCGTTGCGCACGGCCTTGTGGTCGCTGCGGCCGTGGCCGATGATGCTCACACCCTTCACGCCCAGCAGCGGCGCGCCGCCGTACTCGGCGTAGTCGAGCTTTTTCTTGAACCGCTTCATGGCGGGCTTCGCGAGGAGGCCGGCCAGCTTGGTGATGGGCGACTCCATGAAGCTGTCCCGCAGGCCGCCGATGATGCCCTCGGCCAGCGCCTCGCTGGACTTCAGCACCACGTTGCCCACGAAGCCGTCGCAGGCGATGACGTCGAAGTTGCCGTTCCAGATGTCCCGGCCTTCGGCATTGCCCTCGAAGCGGATCTCCATCTCGCGGAGCATGGCCGAGGCGTCCTTGGTGACGTCCGTGCCCTTGCCGTCCTCTTCGCCCACGCTGAGGATGCCCACGCGCGGATGCTCGAGGCCGAGCACCTCCTCGGCATACACTGAACCCATCACCGCGAACTGGGCGATGTGCTCGGCGCGGCTGTCCACGTTGGCGCCCACATCGAGGAGCACGGTGGGCCCGCCCTTCATGTTGGGCAGGACGCTGGCCAGGGCCGGCCGGTCCACGCCGTCAAGCTTGCCGATGACGAGGCTGGAGGCCACCATGGCGGCGCCGGTGTGGCCCATGGACACCACGCCGTGGGCCCGCCCCTCGCGCACGAGCTGGGCGGCCACGCGGATGGAGCTGTCCTTCTTCTCCTTGAGGATGCTGGTGGCCTTGTCCTCCATGACGACGGTCTGGGAGGCATGGACCAGCTCCGCGCGGGCCATCAGCTCCGGCGTGAAGCCGTGGCGGGCCAGCTGCGGACGCAGCACCGCCTCATCCCCGACGAGGAAGAGGAAGAGCCCCGGCCAGGCCTGGAGGGCCTCCCGGGCACCCAGCAGCGTCGCATGGGGGGCGTGGTCGCCCCCCATGACGTCCAGTGCGATGCGATGGCTGTCCACCGCCTTAGGCGGTCGCAGCGACGCGGACGGCCAGCTTGCCGCGATAGAAGCCGCAGCTGGGGCACACGCGGTGGGGCAGCTTGGGGGTCTGGCAGTTGGGGCAGGTGCTGGCGCTCATGACCTCCAGCGCGTCGTGGGTGCGCCGGCGGTCGCGGCGGGCCTTGGAATGGCGGCGCTTGGGATTCGGCATGGCTTGCTCCTAGAGGTAAAACGCAAAGTTTCAGGTTAAAGGTTTCAGGATTCCGGGTCCAGCTTGATTCCCGCGAGGGCCTTGGTCAGGGCCCGGTTGAGGGCGGAGGGGGCCTGCACGGATTCGGTCGGGCACTGGCAGGGGCCCTTGTTCCAGTTCTTGCCGCAGGTGGGACAGAGGCCCTTGCAGTCCTCGACACAGAGGGGGTGCATGGGGGCCTGGAGCTCGAACTGCTCCCGCACCAGCTCCGTCTCGTCCAGGGTGTCCTCGGGCAGGAAGACCACATCGAGATCCTGGGTCCCCAGGGTGTGGGAACCGCGGCCCACCAGGTCCGGATCCTTGCTGCCCAGGAACTGGCTCTCCACCGAGATGGGCCGGTCCAGGGGCGCGAGGCAGCGGCTGCAGGCGCCCTGCCACACCGCCTGGCCCTTCACCTCCAGGAACACATCCCCGTCGGAGGCCAGCGCGAACACGGACCAGGCCAGGTCCCGCAGGGAGACGCCGCCCTCCAGCGCCACCTGCTCGGTGGTGCCGTTCAGCCGGAGGCCCTCCAGGGGCAGCTTGTGGAGATCGATCACTTCTTGGCTCCGGCATCGGCGCCCGGGGCATCGGCCTTGGGGGCCGCCGTGGAGCCTGGCGAGCTGACCGGAGAGGAACCGGAGACCTGGCCGGGGGTGCGGGTGATGGGCCCGGCTTCCTCCTGATTGCCCGGGTCGCCGGCGCACTTCAGGTCGTAGGTGGCGCGGCTGGACTTGCCCTCGTAGGGCTGGCCGAAGGGATCCACGGCACTCATCCCCACCTTGATGAGGCTTTCCTTCACCAGCGTGGAGTTGCCGTCGATCATGGCGTCGTAGCTGCCGAAATCCGGGAAGCGGCCGTGCTTCAGGTAGTACTGGTCCAGCCCCTCGGCCACGATCTTGAGGTCGTCCTGGGCCTTGAGGTAGCGGGCCGCGGCGGAGTGCTTCTTGTACTGCGAGAAGCCCAGGGTGCCCAGGACGGCGATGATCATCATCGCCACCAGCAGCTCCAGCAGGGAGAAGCCGCGGTCTCGGCGGCGGGCGATGGGCAGGGTCATGGGAGGGTCCGGTGAGAGGGCTCGTCTGGGTTGCATCCGAGCGTTCCAGTGTGCCAGGAATGGCTGAAAATGCAAGGTTTCATCAGCATCATGCGTCCTTGGGCGTGTCGGTTCCGCCGCCTTCGTCCACGGCGGGGGCCGGGAAGTCGGAGGGCCACGGGAAGTCCTGGGGCAGGGCCTCCAGGCCCCCCAGCTCCGCCAGCCAGTACCGGTAGGCCCGGAAGCTCATGCCCAGCCGCTTGCCGGCCTTGGTCTTGACGCCCCCCACTTCCTCCAGGGCCCGCTTGAGGAAGTGGCCCTTCAGGGCCGTGATCCAGGCCTCCAGGTCGAACCCGTCGGGCGGGATGGTCAGGGGGGCGGAACGGCCGGCCCCCTCCCCGGCCGGAGCCTGGCCGAAGCCCTCCGGCAGCAGGTCCTTGGTGATGGGGCCGCCGGCGTTGAGCGCCACGCAGCGCTCCATGAGGTTCTCCAGCTCCCGCACGTTGCCCGGGAACCGGTAGGCCAGCAGCTGGGCCATGGTGTCCGCGTGGAGCTGCATGGGCGCCTTGCCCAGCTTCTGGCAGGAGCGCCGCAGGAAGTGCTCGGCCAGCACCGGCAGATCCTCGGGCCGCTCCCGCAGCGGCGGCAGCTCGATCTGGAGGATGTTCAGCCGGTAGAAGAGATCCTCCCGGAAGGCCCCGGCTTCGGTCCGGGCCCGCAGGTCCCGGTTGGTGGCGGCGATGACGCGCACGTCCACGGCCCGCTCCTCCGTGGCGCCCAGGCGGCGCAGCCGGCGCTCCTGGAGCACCCGCAGCAGCTTCACCTGGAGGGACAGGGGCATCTCGCCGATCTCATCCAGGAACAGGATGCCGCCGCCGGCCTCCTCGAAGAGCCCGCGCTTCATGGCCCCGGCGCCCGTGAAGGCGCCCTTCTCGAAGCCGAACAGCTCGCTCTCCAGCAGGGCCTCCGGCAGCGCCCCGCAGTTCACGGCCACGAAGGGGCCCTTGGTCCGGTCCGAGTAGCGGTGGATGAGCCGGGCCACCACCTCCTTGCCCGTGCCGCTCTCCCCCGTGAGCAGCACGGTGGTGTCGGCGCGGGAGACCTTGCCGATGAGGGCATTGATCTTCCGCATGATGGGCCCCACGCCCACCAGCTCGCCCAGGTCCTGGGGCGGCGGCGCCGCCGGCTCCGTGGCGGCCAGCAGGCCCTTCAGCGTACCGATGAGCTCGTCGTGCTTGAAGGGCTTGGTGATGAAGTCCACGGCACCCTGGTTCAGGGCCTGCACCGTGGTCTCCGTGGTGGCGTAGGCGGTCATGATCACCACCGGCGTCTCCAGGCCCTGCTCCTTCATCCAGGTGAGCAGCTCGATGCCGGAGCCGTCCTTCAGCTTCAGATCCGAGAGCACCCCGTCGAACGTGGTCTCCCGGAGGGCCCGCTGGCCCTCCTCGATGCCCGCGGCGGCCTCGCACCGGAAGCCGGCCCCCTCCAGGGCCAACGTCAGCACCTCCCGGAGGCCGGGTTCATCCTCCACCAGCAGGATCCGTTGGGTCGTGGCGAGGGACATGGCAACCTGGAGAAGTGACGCGTTAGGTCAGTTATCCTATCTTGAACCTTAGGGGTCTGATTTCAAAATGGGGTGTGGCCGCGCAGGGGGCACCGCCCAAGCGAGACAAGGAAAGCGACGATGGCAATAGCGGCACTATTGGCGAGGAGCTTGACGCAGTATCGCGCCGGGCGCTGCCCCCTGCCCTTCGGGACGGGCCCAGCCGCGCGCCCAGGTGCGTTGGTGGCCTTGAACGATGTCCCGCATCGCCCTGCGGCCGCCGCCTTCCTGGATCACGCGGCTGGACCCGTCGCGGCTCGCATCCATTTTGAAAACAGACCCCTAGCTGGAGTCCCGTGAAGCACGTCGTGTTCGCGCACCGGAAGCTGTCCTTCGGGGGGGGCGAGCGGGTGCTCCTGGAGCAGGTGGCCGCACTGGCGGGCCTGCCGGTGAAGGTTTCCGTGCTCTTCCGGAAGGAACCCGGCAAGCGCGACATCGAGCCCGAGCTGCACGAGCGCAACCCGAACGTGGCCGAGGTGCTGCACCTCCCAGGGGCCGTGGGCGCCTTCCGCTGGCTGCGCCAGACGCGGCCCGATCTGCTGGTCCTCTGCAACCACAAGGGCGTGCAGCGGGCCCTGCCCTGGCTGGCGCGCTTCGGCGTGCGGATCCCCACGGTGCTCACCCTCCACGAGCACTACGAGCGCCACCTGCGGAAGTACCGCGGCGTGCGCGACCTCGTGGACCGCTGGCTCTGCACCTACGACTTCACCGCCGCCGTGCGGGAGCACCTCAGCCAGGCTCCCTGCAGCATCATCCACCCCCTGTACCCGCGCCCCGAGGCCCGGCCCGTGGACGCCGGGGAGCGCCGGGCGGCCCGCCTCGCCCTTGGCCTGCCCGAGGCAGGGCTCGTCGTGGGCTACGTGGGCCAGATCGACGGCCGCAAGGATCCCGTCTCCGTGCTGCGCTTCGCCGAGAGCCTGCCCGGCGCCGCCCTGCTGTTCGCGGGCCGGGAGGAACCGGCCACCGCCGCCACCCTCCAGGCGGCCCTGGAGGCCTCCCCCCTGAAGGAGCGCACCCGCCGTCTCGGCCCCCTGCCCGACCTGGGCCCCGCCTTCGCCGCCCTCGACCTCTATGTCATGACCAGCCGCAACGAGGGCTTCTTCCCCCTCGCCCTCATCGAGGCCCTGGAGCGCGGCGTGCCCGTGCTGGCGCCCACGGTGGGGGGCATCGGGTCCGTGCTGAAGGACGGGGAGGGCGGCTTCCTCATCCAGAAGCCCGACGACCGGCGCCCCATCGACGAGGGCCTGCTGCGCCAGGCCGCCGCCCGGATCGCCCCCCTGCTGGCGGACCCCGCGGCCTGGGAGGCCCAACGGGCCAAGGCCCACGCCTTCGGCACGGCCCTCACCCGGGACTACGACGCCTCGGCGAGGTTCCGCGAGGCGGTGGCGCCATGGCTGTGATCCCCGACCATGCCACCTGGGTGCGCTTCCCGCGGTTCGTGGGGGACGCCGCCATGCAGCTGCCCGTGCTGCGCCTGCTGCGGGAGATCGACGCGGGCCCCCTCGTCGTCTGGGGTCCGAAGACCACCGTGGGCCTGGTGGCGGACACGTGGTTCTGCGACGCGGCCCTGCCGGACGAAGGCAAGCCCGGCCCCTTCGAGCTGGCGCGCATCCTGCGGCAGCACCGGGCCGCGCGCAGCATCCACTTCCCCAAGTCCCTGCGGCCCGCGCTGGCCGCCTGGCTGGCCCGGGTGCCCGAGCGCATCGGCGTGGACGAGAGCCTGGCCGGCCTCTTCAACACCCACAGCGGCCCCTTCTGGGAGGCCGAGGGCCCCTTCCTGCTCCGCTACCACGCGGTGCTGAAGCGGCGCTGGCCGGACCTGCCCCCCATGCCCTACGCGGACTTCGATCCGCAGGTGGCCATCGACAAGCCGTCGGAGCGCTACCTCTGCCTCATGCCCGGCTCCACCTGGCCCTCCAAGGCCTGGCCCGTGGCGCACTACCGGGCCCTGCTGCTGAAGGCCCGGTCCGAGGGCTTCGCCGTGGCCGTGCTGGGCTCCCCGGACGAGGCCCCCACCTGCGCCGTGGTGGCGGGGACCGAGGGTATCGACCTCTGCGGGAAGACAACCCTCAAGGAGGCTGCGGCCTGGATGCGCGGGGCGGCGGCGGTCCTGGGCAACGACTCGGGCCTCAGCCACCTGGCCGCCGCCACCGGCGCGCCGGCGCTGGCCCTCTATGGCGCCACGGACCCGGGCGGGTCCACCCCCTGGGGCCCCAGGAGCCGCGGCTTGCGCAAGGAGGGCATCCCCTGCGCCCCCTGCTTCAAGCGGGACTGCTTCACGCCGGGGCACCCCTGCCTGGCGGAGATCGGGCCCGACCAGGTGTGGGCGGAGCTGCGGAGCCTCATCTCCGGCTAGAATCACAGGTCTTCCCCGAGGTCCCGCATGCTCCGCCGCCTCCTCTTCGCCTGCGCCGCCGCCACCCTCATGGCCCAGGCCCCCGTCATCAGCTTCGACAAGACCCACTACGACTTCGGCCGCATCACGCCGGACCGGAAGGTGGCCGCCAAGTACCGCGTCACCAACACGGGCAACGCCGTCCTCAGCATCACCCAGGTGCGGCCCAGCTGCGGCTGCACGGCCACGGTGATCGGCAAGTGGTCCATCGCCCCCGGGGAGAGCACGGACCTCGAGGCCACCTTCGACCCCCGGGGCCTCAAGGGGGGCGTGCGCAAGTCCATCGAGGTGGTCTGCAACGACCCGAAGACCCCGGCCACCAGCCTGACCCTCGAGGCGGAGGTGGTGCAGGAGATCATGCCCTCCGTGGAATCCGTCTACTTCCACCACGTCCCCAAGGCCGCCACCACGCGCAGCAGTGTCCGTTACGCCAGCGGCAACGGCGAGCCGGTCCAGATCGTGGACGTGAAGGCCCCCGGCGCCCCCTTCCTCGCCTTCGCCTTCCGGCAGGAGGGCAAGGACGTGGTCATGGAAGTGGCCTTCGACGGCCGGAAGGTGCCCGCCGGCCGGTTCCGCGGCGTCGAGCAGGCCACGGTGCACTTCACGAACCCCCGCATGAACCAGCTGGCCCTGAACATCCAGTGGGAGCTGAAGCCCGCGGTCCAGGCCACCCCCGCCGAGCTGGTGTTCCAGGATGCCCCCGGCCGCGAGCTGCGGCAGAAGCTCGTCCTCAAGCAGGGGGAAGGCCGCGCCTTCCGCGTCACCGGGAGCCGCTGCTCTCTCGCGGGCGTGCGGGTGGAGGGGCTGGGCCAGAAGGCCGCCTCGCAGGACCTGTCCGTGGTGCTGCCCGCGGCCCTGAAGGCCGGCCGGTACAGCGAGGTGCTGTCCCTGACCACCGATGATCCGGATCAGCCCGAATTGACGATCCGCCTGGCCGCCATCTTGAAATAACAACAAAACGTCAAGGGCTTCGCGATTCCTCCTTCGCCGGAACGGAGCGCGGCGATAGCCTGGAAGGATGCCGGAGTCCCGCAGGTCCCACCTCTTCGCCGTCTTCGCCATGGCGGCCATTGCGGCCATCTGGGGAGGCGGCTTCCCCGCCACCAAGTACTGCCTCCAGGCCGGCCTGTCCGTGGGAGCGCTGCTCACCCTCCGGTTCGCCATCGGCGCCGCGGGCCTGGGCCTGATGATGCTGCTGCTCCGGGTGCCCGTCCGGCGGCGGGATGCCCTGGACGGCCTCTGGCTGGGACTGGTGCTGGCCACGCTGTTCTGGCTGCAGACCGATGGCCTCCGCTTCACCTCCACCTCGAAGTCCGGGTTCATCACGGGGCTCTATGTGATCTTCACGCCCCTGGTGGCCCTGCTGGCGGGCGACCGCCTGCGGCCCTCCCACGGCCTGGCCGCCCTGGTGGCCCTGACAGGGCTCGCCCTGCTGGTCCACGAGCCCGGGGCGGCCTGGGGCGGCTGGAACCGCGGCGATTCGGAGACCCTGCTGGCGGCCGTGCTCTGCGGGTTCCACATCGTGATGACGGCGCACTTCTCCCGCCGCTCGTCGGGGTGGGTGCTGGCCTTCATGCAGGTGGCGGTCACCGGGGCCATCTCGCTGATCGTCACCCTCGCCCTGCCGGCGCCGCACGGCTTCCAGGGGGCCAGTGCGGCCCTCGCCCGGGGCGGGACCTGGGTCGCCCTCGGCTTCATGGGGCTGCTGGCCACCACGCTGGCCTTCTACGTGCAGAGCACCATGCAGGCCCGCCTGGGCGCCACGGAAAGCGCCATCCTGTTCAGCCTGGAGCCCGTCTGGACGGCCGGCATCGCCGTCAGCGGCGTCGTCCCGGGCGTCCTGGAGCACCTGGGCCCCGTGCAGCTGGCGGGCGGCCTCCTGATCCTGGCCGCCACCTTCGTGGCCGAGCTGGGACCGAGGCTGCTGAAGCGGCTCCAGCGGCCGGAACCGGAAGAGGCCATCGGTTAGGGGCTGTTGCGGGGTGCCTGGCAAAGCCAGAGCACTCCGTGATGGCCCCTTATGCCGTCGGCCAATGAATTGGGCGACGGTGAAGCCGTTATCCTGGATGCGGCAGAGGAGTGGGGCATGTTCATCGTCACGGGCGGCGCGGGATTCGTGGGCAGCAACCTGGTGCGGGAGCTGAACCGCCGCGGGCACACGGACATCCTCGTGGTGGACAACCTGGCCCGGGCGGAGAAGGCGCGCAACCTGGCGGACCTGACCCTCTCGGACTACATGGACAAGCGGGAGTTCCGGGCCCGCCTGGACGCGGGGACGCTGGACCTGCGCCCCGAGGCCGTGTTCCACAACGGCGCCTGCTCCGACACCATGGAGACCGACGGCCGCTACATGATGGAGAACAACTTCGGTGATTCGAAGGCCCTGCTCCACTGGTGCCTGGCCCGGAAGGCCCCCCTGGTCTACGCCAGCAGCGCGGCCACCTACGGCGCCAGCACCGACTTCGAGCCCGTGCCCCGCAACGAGGGGCCCCTCAACGTGTACGGCTACTCCAAGCTGGCCTTCGACCAGCACGTGCGGAGCCTCCTGCCGGCCATCCAGAGCCCCGTGGTGGGCCTGCGCTACTTCAACGTCTTCGGGCCGCGCGAGGACCACAAGGGCCGCATGATGTCCGTGCTCCACCAGCTGCTGCGCCAGCTGAAGGAGGGTGGCGTCTGCCGCCTCTTCGAGGGCACGGAGGGGTACGCCAACGGCGAGCAGCACCGGGACTTCATCTTCGTGGGCGACGTCGTGGCCATCAACCTGCACTTCGGCGGGGGGGGCATGGCGAAGGGCATCGTCAACGCCGGCACCGGGAAGGCCCGTAGCTTCAACGACATCGCCCAGACCCTCATCACCCACCTGGGCCAGGGGCGCATCGAGTACATCCCCTTCCCCGAGGCCCTGCACGGCAAGTACCAGAGCTTCACCCAGGCGGACGTGCGCAGCCTGCGGGCGGCCGGCTACACGGCCCCATTCACAGAGCTGGAGGCCGGCATCGCGGCCACCCTGGCGGAGATCTAGGCCTTCCGGTCCAGGATCACCAGGGTCACGTCGTCCACGAAGGGCGCGGGGGCATTGAAGGCGCGGGCCTGGGCGATGACGGAGGCCGCGGCCTCCTCGGCCCCGGCAGGGAGCTCCGCGCAGATGCGGCGCAGGCCCGCCTCCTCGAGCATGGTGCGATCCTCGCGCTCCACCTCCACCAGGCCATCCGTGTACAGCACCAGGCGGTCCTCGGGCAGGAACTCCGCTTCGTGCTCCATGAACGGCAGCTGGGCGTCCAGCCCCAGCATGAAGCCCTTGCCCCGCAGGACCTCGGACCGCTGAAGTCCGCCCCGGGAGCCCTTCACGATGCGCAGCGGCGCGCAGTGCCCGGCCGCCACATAGCAGATGCGATCCGCGGCGGGGTCCAGGCGGCCCAGCCAGGCGGTGGCGAACTGCTCGGCCAGCGTCGAGCGGCAGAGGTCCTCGTTCATCCCCAGGGCCCAGGTCAGCGGCTCACCGCCCAGCCGCACCTGGTTCTCGAAGGAGGTCTTCACCATGGCCGAGATGAGCGCAGCGGTGACGCCATGACCGCTCACGTCCGCGATCATCATGGCCGTGGCGCCATCCGCCAGCGGCAGGACCGCGTAGATGTCCCCGCCGATGCCCGCGGCCGGAAGGTAGCAGTGGGTGTAGTGCACGCCCGCCCCCTCGCCGGGAAGCTTGGGCAGCAGGCCCATCTGGAGGGCCGCCGCGAGCTCCATCTCCTCGCGCACGCGCTCCTGGAAGGTTGTCAGTTCCTTGTTCTGGCGCTTGATCTCCTTCTGCATCCCGATGAGGCGGAAGGTGGAGTCCACCTTGGCCAGCACCTCCTGGGCATGGAAGGGCTTGGGGATCATGTCGTCGGCGCCCAGGGTCAGGCTGCCGATGCGCGAGGCCGTGCCGTCCAGGGCGGACAGGATGATGAAGTAGATGTCCTGGGTGGCGGGATCGCTCTTGACCCGCTTGCAGAGCTCATCGCCGGACATCTCCGGCATGCGCAGATCCGAGATGATGAGGTCGGGCTTCAGCCGCCCCATCTCCCCGAGCGCCTCGACGCCGTGGCCCGCAGTCAGGACCTGGTAGCCCGCCCGCTTGAGGTAGAAGCTGAGGATATCCCGGATGGGCGCTTCATCATCCACCACCAGGACTACGCCCTTGGCCATGCAGAACCTTCAGGGGAGGCCGTTCCCGGCTGTCACGCGCCGCGGAGGGCGTCCTGCTCGGTGGCGAAGATAGAGAAGTAGTTGGTGAGGTTCGTCTGGTCGAAGGTCTTCTTCACGGGGGCGGGCAGGCAGGCCAGGTGCAGCTTCCCGCCGGACTTGTCCACGCTGTTCCGGGCGGCGACGAGCAGGCCCAGGCCCGAGGAGTCGATGAAGCTCACGCCCTCCAGGTTGATCACCAGGAGCTTGGGCTGGGCCGTGGCCACCGTTTCCCTAATCACATCCCGCAATTGGGCGGTCACCTCGAAGTTGACCTTGCCCTGGATCGACACCACGGAAGCAGTGCCCTCTTGGCGGGTCTGGATGTTCAGCATGGCTCCTCCTGAAGAATTCCCTGAAGCACTCTCCGGCGTGCAGCGTCACGCTGGCGTTGTTTGTATTCCGAATGGGATGCCGGACCAGATCGTGAGCTTTGAAACCCTGATTGTTCCATCACTTGGACTTCATGTGCGAAGAAGAAAGTAAACTCCTCCTGTTCCTGGATCAACTCTGGAATCCGGGCGAGGCCGGCCAGATCCCCGTGCCCCAGGGCCCTGAGGTGGTCCTGGAGGGCCACCAGGGCCGACGCGCCCGGACCCGGCAGTCGGATCAGCGTGCGGGCGGTGAACTGGATGGCTGAATAATCTTTGCTGGAAAAGGGGTTTTGTTCAATGCCGCCGGATTTGAGGGCCAGGGTGGCGCTGAGCGCCTGCCGCTCCTCGGGGCTCAGGTCCTGGATCTGGAACAGGGGCGGCAGGGCCTCGGTCCAGGCGGCCAGGGCCGTCAGGTCGATCATCAGGTTCCGGCTCCGGCTGGGCTTGATGTGGGTGGGCATCAGCACGTGGTGGTCCAGGAGGAAGCGGATGGCCATGAGGACGCCCAGGCGGTCCTCGGCCACGAAGCGGATGCCAATCTGGTCATAGATGGTCTCGGCCACGTTCTCGGGCTTGTGCAGCATCTTGAGGAGCATGGACACCCGGTCCTTGTTCTCCTTGCGCTCCACCGCCACCAGCGGCACCTCATAGGCGCCCCGGAGCAGCCAGCGGCCGTCCTCGCACACGAGAAACTGGTCGTAGCGGCTGAAGACCTGGCGCTGGATCTCCGGGAGGTAGCGCAGGTTCACGTTGTGGTCCACGTGGAAGAGGGTGTGCATCACGCGGAGGATGGCGCAGGACCAACGGCCGTCCAGGGTGCGGGGGCGCTCGGAGGCCCAGACGAGAAGGTCCAGGGGATCCTCCAGGCCCCTCAGCTCGTTGGGAACGTGCAGGTCCGTCCCGTCCAGGACCACCCCCTCGAGGAAGTCGATGGCATCCTCGTAGACCCGCAGCACATGGGCGCGCTGCGCAGGGATGCCCATGTCGTAGCCGTAGTTCAGGGCGAAGTTCCAGGCCTCGTCGTGGGACTGGATGCGCAGGCCCTCCAAGTCGATGGGGGACCCCCCGCCCAGGATCACCTGGGTGACCTCCGGGGGCATGGGGAACAGGGCATGGTGGCGCATGACGTCCAGCATCTTTACCGATATTCCTCAGAATGGATCATAAAAAAACGGGGCGCCCGGAAAAGGGGCGCCCCGCTGAACATCGACTCCGCCCTACTTGATGGCGAAGGCGGCGACGAGCACGTAGATCACGAGGGCCTCGATGAGGGCCAGACCGATGATCATGGTGGTGCGGATGTTGCCGGCGGCCTGGGGGTTGCGGGCCACGCCCTCGCAGGCGGCGACCACAGCCTTGCCCTGGGCCAGACCGCAGCCGGCGGCGGCGATGGCAAGCGCGATGTGGGCGGTGAACTGGCCTTCGAAGAGGCTCTTGGAGGCGGCGGGGGCGCCCTGCGCGAAGGCGACGGCGGCCAGGGTGAACAGGAAGGCGGTGGTGAGGAACTTCTTCATGGCAAACCTCGTGGGTTCTGGGGGCGGGGTTCGGAATCCCGCCCTCCGGGGTTGGAAATGCTATGTGGTAGCTGACAGCTGATAGCCGACAGCTGATGACTCATCAATGCTCGTGGGAGACGGCGCCACTCAAGTAGATGGTGGCCAGCATCGTGAACACGAAGGTCTGGATGAGTCCGAAGAAGAGGCCCAGGAACATCATGGGCACGGGCAGCAGCAGGGGCATGAGGCCGAAGAAGATGCCGGCCACGACGTGCTCGCCGGCGATGTTGCCGAAGAGACGGAGCGAGTGGCTGAGGATCCGGCTGAGCAGGCCCAGGATCTCCAGGGGGAACATGAGCGGGGCCAGCCACCAGATGGGCCCGGCGAAGTGCAGCCAGTACTTACCGGCTCCCTGCTCCTTCATCCCGTGGAAGTTGTAGTAGCCGAACACCACCAGGGCCGCACCCAGGGTCACGTTCCAGTTGCTGGTGCCGGGGCTCAGGGCCGGGAGGAGGCCGAAGAGGTTGTTGAAGAAGACGAAGAGCGCCATGGTCCCGATGAAGGGCAGGTGCTTCTCCCCGTGGTGGGCGATGTTGTCGTTGATCATGCCCTTGAGCCACTCGACCACGCCTTCGAACATCTGCTGGAGGGGGCCGGGGATCCGGGCCAGGTTCTTCCGCACCAGGGCCGTGAAGAGCATGGCCACGAGGGCCGCCAGGGCCGCGTTCAGCAGGTGGTCGTAGCGCTCCAGGACGGACAGGGCCGCCCCATGGGCGAAGCCGGGCCACGGGTGCTGGGACAGGTGGAGCACCTGGGTGAGCCACTGGGCGAGCAACGATGCGTGGTGTTCCATCTCGGTCGGACCTCAATCAGGCGGTGTGGCTTCAGGTTTCTGGAAGACGAGACGCACGGCTTCCAGGAGGATGCCGGCCACGAAGAGAAGCACTCCCAGGGCCAGCGGCAGGGCTTCCGCCGGGTATCTCCCCATCATCCCACGCAGCACCAACGCGATCAACGCCAGTTTGCCCAGGGACAGGAAGCCGTAGAGCCACCTCCGGCGCACCGAAGGCGTCAGCATCCGGGCGGTCAGACGGCGGTGGAGGGTCCAGAAGGCCAGGCTGGCCAGGGCCCCCACGCCGAAGGCCAGGGCGGCGGTCCAGGAGCGCAGGAAGCCCCAGAGCGGGACGCCCAGGAGCCCCAGGACCACCATCGCCTCGGTCACGCGGCGGAGGTGGTCCCCGCCCTCATCCAGGCTCCCGTCATCACTCATGGGGGCCCTTCCCGTCATCGAGGTGCTTCAGCTCCTCCGCATCCCGCTTCGCCATGCGCCGGTTCACCTTGTAGAGCTCCCAGAAGGCCGCGGAAATGCCCCAGACCAGGCCCACCCACTGCCCCACGGCCGGATGCCCGAACCGCCCGCCGAGCCAGCGCCCCAGGAAGAACCCCAGGGCGATGCAGAGCGGGAAGGTCAGGCCCATGGACATGAGGTCGCCCCAGAGGGCCCGCTCCCCGGGATCCGCGTCCCCGCCGCGCCTGAAGATCACCGATCATCCCCCAAAGAAAAGGCGCGGGTCGCCCCGCGCCTCCCAGTGTACGACCGGGGCCTACACCCACGTGATTTTAGAGGCCCAATCCACCAGCCAGGGGCCGAAGGCCGTGGCCACCAGGACCAGGGCGCAGGCCAGGGTCACGACGAAGACGGAGGTGGCACCCATGGGCGCCACGGGCTCGCCGTCGGGCTCGCGGAAGTACATCTGCGCGACCACGCCCAGGTAGTAGTAGGCACCCACGGCACTGGTGAGCAGCGCGATGGTGGTGAGGGTGACGAAGCCCTGCTCGATGGCCAGCTTGAACAGGTAGAACTTGCCGAAGAAGCCCGCCAGGGGCGGGATCCCGGCCAGGCTCAGCAGGAAGATCATCATGGCGAAGCCCAGCACGGGGTGCTTGCGGCCCAGGCCCCTGAAGTCCTCGATGCGCTCGCCCTCGCCCTTGCCCTGGAGGTAGATCACCACGGCGAAGGCACCGGTGTTCATCACGATGTAGATGAGCATGTAGAGCCACACCGCCTGGGCCCCTGCCCTGGGATCGCCCGAGAGCACGCCCAGCAGCATGTAGCCCACGTGGGCGATGCTGGAGTAGGCCAGCAGGCGCTTCATGCTCTCCTGCTTCACGGCGGTCACGTTGCCCAGGATCATGCTGGCCCCGGCGATGTAGCAGAGGGGCAGCACCCAGTCGCTGGACACGCCGTGGAGGCCCGAGCCGAAGACGCGCAGGAAGGCGGCCAGGGCGGCGGCCTTGGGGGCCGTGGCCATGAACATGGTGATGGGCGTGGGGGCGCCCTCATAGGCATCCGGCGACCACATGTGGAAGGGGACGGCCGCCACCTTGAAGGCCATGCCGATCAGCACCATCAGCACCCCGGAGAAGACCAGCAGGTTGCTGGTGGTCGGAGTGAGCGCCAGGGCGCGGTCCAGGTCCGCCAGGTTCGTGGTGGTGCCGCCGGCGGCGCCGTAGAGCAGGCTGATGCCGTAGACGAGGATGCCGCTGGAGAAGGCCCCCAGCAGGAAGTACTTCACACCGGCTTCCACGCTGGTGGCGCGGTCCCGCAGGTAGGCCACCAGGATGTAGATGCAGATGGCCATCAGCTCGAGACTGAAATACATGGAGATCAGGTCGGAGGCACCGCAGAGGAAGAGCATGCCCGCCAGGGAGAACAGGATCAGGGCGTAGTACTCCACCGTCTGCTGCTTGAGGCCGTTGAGCAGCTTCACGCTGAGGGCCACGGTGGCCGCGGCGCCCAGCACGCACAGCATCTGGAAGCCCCGGGTGAAGCCATCCATGCGGAACATGCGGGAGAAGCCCTCGCCGTCCGGCGTGCGGCCGATCAGGGCCGCGGTGACGGCAAGGACCACCAGGGTGATGGGCGCCCACCGGTGCTTTTCGTTCCGGTTGAAGAAGAGGTCGCCGGGCCAGAGCATGAGCGTGGCCACGACCATCAGGAAGAGTTGGGGCGTGATGTAGGGCGTGTCCCGGAGGAGCGCACCCAGGAGCCCCTGCGCGAAGCCGGTCATCAGTGGCCTCCGCCGTGGGCAGGAGCTTCGTGGACAGGAGCCTCATGGCCGGCGGGCACCACGTCATGGCCAGCCGGAGCCGCCTCGTGGTGCGCGGCAGGAGCGGCCATGCCCTGCATGCCGAGCTTGGCGGCGGCGGCCTGCTGGGCGGCCAGGGACTGGGCGGCGTGGTAGCCGGGGGTGATCTGCTCCACGAGCTTGCGCACCGGAGCGTCCATCACGTCCATGACCGGCTTGGGATACATGCCGATCCAGAAGGCGGCGATGACCAGCGGCGCGAAGTAGAGCACCTCGCGGAGGTTGAGGTCCTCCATCTTCTCGTTGACGGCGGTGATGGGTCCGAACATCACGCGCTGGTACATCCACAGCAGGTAGGCAGCGCCGAGGATGATGCCCAGCGTGGCCACGACCGCGGCCCAGGGGAAGGCCTGGAAGGAGCCCATGAGGATGACGCCCTCGCCGATGAACCCGTTCAGCAGCGGCAGGCCCAGGCTGCTCATGGTCATGATCATGAAGACCGTGGCGTAGACGGGCATGCTCTTCGAGAGGCCGCCGAAGTCCGCGATCATGCGCGTGTGGCGGCGCTCATAGACGATGCCCACCGCGAGGAAGAGCCCGCTGGTGCTGATGCCGTGGTTGATCATCTGGAACAGGCCGCCCTTGATGCCGTAGGGGTTCAGGGCGAAGAGGCCCAGCATGCAGAGGCCCAGGTGGCTCACGGAGGAGTAGGCCACCAGCTTCTTCATGTCCTTCTGGATCATGGCCACCAGGGCGCCGTAGATGATGCCGATGAGGGACAGGGCGATGAACCAGGGCATCAGCTCCTTGGTGGCGCCGGGCAGGATGGGCAGCAGGAACCGGACAAAGCCGTAGGTGCCCATCTTCAGGAGGATGGCCGCCAGGATGACGGAGCCGGCCGTGGGCGCCTGCACGTGGGCGTCCGGCAGCCAGGTGTGGAAGGGGAACATCGGGACCTTGATGGCGAAGCCGATGAAGAAGGCCAGGGCCAGCAGGATCTGGTAGGTCTTGCTCTGCTGGGCGATCACCGGGGCCATGGCCTGGAAGCTCTCCAGGGAGAAGTTGTAGCCGCCCGTGGTCTTGTGCTGCAGGAAGTAGATGGCCAGGATCGCCACCAGCATCAGCACGCCGCCCGCCAGGGTGTAGAGGAAGAGCTTGATGGCGGCGTACAGCTTCTGGGGGCCGCCCCAGATGGCGATGAGGAAGTACATCGGCACCAGCATCACTTCCCAGAACAGGTAGAACAGGAACATGTCCTGGGTGATGAACACACCGAGCATGGCCGTCTGGAGAACCAGCATCCAGATGTAGTACTCCTTGTGCCGATCCTCGATGGCCTTGAAGGAACAGGCGATGGCGATGGGGCCGATGAAGGTGGTCAGCAGCCAGAGCAGGAGGCTGATGCCGTCCATGCCCACGGCGAACTTCACGCCGAGGGAGGGGATCCAGTCCCAGGCCTTGAACCACTGGACCGCGTCGCTGGACCGGTCATAGCCGAACCAGAAGACGGCGCTCATCAGGAAGCTGACGATCATCACCAGCAGGGAGCCGATCTCGAAGACCCGGCGCTGGTCCTTGGGCACGAGAAGCAGGACCAGTGCCCCCAGGAGGGGCAGGAAGGTCGCCACCAGCATCAGTGTCGTGTTTGCGGTGAACATGGGGACTCCAACCAATGAGGGCTAGGCGAGGAATTTCCAGAAGGCGAAGACGAGGAAGCCGATGAACATCACGAAGGCGTAGTGCTGCACGCGGCCGCTCTGCAGGCTCCGGAAGACCGAGCTGGTCTCCTGGATGATGTAGGCCGTGAGGTTGACCGCGCCGTCCACCAGCTTCTGGTCGATCCAGTGGGACAGGTCGGCCCAGATGATCGTGACGCGGGCGGCGCCGTTCACCATGCCGTCCACCACCCAGGTGTCGAAGCTCCAGAGCTGGGCGGAGAAGCGCTTGATGGGCTCGATGAGGGCCGCCTCGTAGAACTCGTCCACGTAGTACTTGGCGTTCACCCAGCGGTAGAGGTTCGGGAAGCGGGCCACGAAGGCCTTGGCCCGGCTCCAGCTGGGATCCACCTTGTAGATCCACCAGGCCAGCAGCATGGCGCCGGGGGCCCAGACCAGGGTCGCCCAGGCCATGAGGCCGTATTCCATGGCAGGCGGGATGTGCTCCCCGTGATGGACCGGCGCCACCTGGTAGAGCAGCGGCTCGATCCACTTGCTGAAGAGCTCGGCCGGCACGATGGGCAGGACGCGGTGCAGGCTCTCGGGGTAGTTCAGGAAGCCGCCGACCACCGCCAGACCCGCCAGGATGGCCACCGGCAGCCACATGCGCCAGGAGACCTCATGGGGGTGATGCCCCGGCACGATGTCGTGGTCTTCCGGATCGTCATCGTGATGGGCATGCGTCTGATCGAGCTCGTGGAGGCCGTTCGCCTGGTGGCCATGCGCGTCGTGGCCGTGGTCGCCGTGCCCATGGTCGTCGTGGCCGTGATGGGCCTCGGACTGCACCGTCAGGCCGTAGGGATCGTTCCCCGCGCCGCGGTACTCGCCATAGAAGGTCATGGCGATGAGGCGGGTCATGTAGAAGGCGGTGCAGAAGGCTCCGAGCATGCCCAGGATCCAGGCCACCAGGTTCAGGGTGGGGCCCGTGTAGTGGCCGTGCTGGTACCAGCCCTCGAACACCTTCCAGAGGATCTCGTCCTTCGAGAAGAAGCCCGAGAAGGGGAAGATGCCGGCGATGGCGAAGGTCGCCAGGATCATGCTCATGGCGGTGATGGGCATCAGCTTCTTGAGGCCGCCCATGTTGCGCATGTCCTGCTCGTGGTGGCAGGCCGCGATGACCGCGCCGGAACCGAGGAAGAGGCTGGCCTTGAAGAAGGCGTGGGTGAAGACGTGGAACATGCCTGCGCTGAAGGCCCCGGCGCCCATGCCCATGAACATGAAGCCCAGCTGGGACACGGTGGAGTAGGCCAGCACCTTCTTGATGTCGTACTGGGCCAGGCCCATGGTGGCGGCCACGAAGGCCGTGAGCGAACCGAAGGCCAGCACCACCGCGAGCGCCACGGGGGCGTTCACGTAGATGAAGTTCAGCCGCGTGATCATGTAGAGGCCGCTGGTCACCATGGTGGCGGCGTGGATCAGCGCGCTGACGGGCGTCGGGCCCGCCATGGCGTCCGGCAGCCACACATAGAGGGGGATCTGCGCGGACTTGCCCATGGCGCCCACGAAGAGGCAGCAGCCGATGAGGTTGAACCACCAGGTGGGGCTCGCGGTGTGGCCGTAGAGCGTGATGGCCGGCATGGTCGCGATCCCGCGGACGGAGCCCATCAGCGTGTCGTAGTCGAGGGTTCCGAAGACCTGGAAGATCAGGAAGAACCCGAGCATGAAGCCGAAGTCGCCGATGCGGTTCGTGACGAAGGCCTTCTTGCCGGCAACGGCGGCGAACTCCTTCTCGAAGTAGAAGCCGATGAGCAGGTAGGAGCAGAGGCCCACCCCTTCCCAGCCCAGGAACATCATCAGGATGTTGGCACCCAGCACCAGGTTCAGCATGCTGAACACGAAGAGGTTCAGGTAGGCCATGAAGCGGTAGTAGCGGCCGTCGTTCCGCTCCTCGGCCATGTAGCCGGTGCTGAACAGGTGGATGAGGAAGCCCGCGCCCGACACCAGCAGGGCCATGCAGCCACTGAGCACATCGAACTTGTAGGCCCACTCGATCTTGTAGGTCGTAAGCCCGCCCAGCACCCGGGCGCCGCCGATGTCGAACCAGGTCCAGAGGCTCTGGTGGAGGGAGCGGCCATCGGCGGGCAGGCCGATGAGCTGGACGAAATGCCAGAGCGTGAGGAGGAAGGCCAGGCCCACGCTGCCGAGAGCGAAGAAGTCCACGACCTTGGTGCTCTTCAGCTTCCGGCCACTGAGGCCGTTGATGAGGAACCCGAAGAAGGGCAGGAAGGGGATCAGCCAGAGGTAGCTGCTCGGATGGGAGGCGGCGGTCATTGCATGTTCCATGGTCGTCGTCATCCCTTCAGCAGGTTGATATCGTCCACCTGGACGGTGTCGCGCTTGCGGTAGAGGGCCACCACCAGCGCGAGACCCACGGCCACTTCGGCAGCGGCGAAGCCCATCACCAGCAGGGCGAAGGCCTGGCCGGCGACCGAGCCGTTGTGGCGGGCGAAGGCGATGAAGTTCAGGTTGGCGGCGTTGAGCATGAGCTCGACGCACATGAGAATGATCAGCGCGTTGCGCCGGATCAGGACACCCGCGATGCCGATGGAGAACAGCAGGAAGGAGATGAGGAGGACCGCGTTCAGGCTGACCATCACACCCTCTCCGTCTTGGCCAGCACCACGGCGCCCACCAGGGCCACCAGCAAGATCACGCTGAGGATCTCGAAGGGCAGGAGGTAGTCCGCGAAGAGGCCGCGGCTCACCGCCTGGGCGTTCTGATGGGCCACGTCCAGCCCCCTGGCCAGCTCCGGCCGCAGGACCAGGGCTTCCGGCGAGGCGACACCGAAGATCGCCTTGCGGAACACCGTCAGGAACAGCGCGGCGCCCACCGCGACAGCCACCACGGCGTAGCGCGACTGCAGCTGGAAGACCTCGCCCTCCTTCTTCTTGCTCATCTCCACGAGCATGACCACGAAGAGGAAGAGCACCACGATGCCGCCCGCGTAGACCAGGATCTGGGCCATGCCCAGGAACTCGGCCTCGAGCGAGAGGAAGCACCCCGCGATGCTCAGCATCGCGAAGAGGAAGCCCAGCACGCTGTGGATCGCGCTCCGGGAGGCGATCATGAGCAGGGCGCCGACAAGGGCCATGACGCCGAAGATGGCGAACATGTTCCGGCCGATCGTTTCGATGAAATGTTCCATGGGACGTCCTCTGGATAGGCGCGAAGGGATGGGATCAGTCGTCAGCCACGCTGAACTTGCCCACGGGGGAGGGCACGAACATGTTCTGGCCGAGCCCCTCGGTGCCCAGGGAGAGATCCTCCCGGTTGTAGGAGGCCAGCTCGAACTGGTGGTTGAGGATGATGGAATCGAATCCGCAGCTCTCCACGCAGAACTCGCAGAAGATGCAGCGCTCCATCTCGAAGTCGTAGCGCACGGGGAAGGGCATCTTGCGCCCCTCCTTCTTGCCCTTCTCGATGGTGATCACCTGGGTGGGGCAGATCTTCTCGCAGGCCAGGCAGCAGACGCACTTGATCTCGCCCTGCTCGTCCTTGAGCAGCGTCAGGCGGCCCCGGTAGCGGGGCTGGACCTTGACGGGCACCTCGGGGTACTCGGAGACGATGTGGAACGGCACCTTGCGCCGGTTGGCCGTGAAGAACACCTGGCTGAAGTGCTTGCCCGTGATGGACAGGCCCTTGGCGATGTCGGTGGGGATGAGGGTCCTCAGGAACTTGTTCATGGGCGGCCCCTTAGACGGCGAAGCAGCGGATGGCGGCCGCCAGCAGCAGGTTGATCAGCGCCATGGGGATCAGGTACTTCCAGCCCACCGCCATGATCTGGTCGTACCGGTAGCGGGGGATGGTCCCGCGGACCCAGATGTAGGTGAAGAGCAGGAAGACGATCTTGGCCACGAAGAAGATGGCGTGGGGCTGTCCGATGAACGGGACGGAAGCGGGAATCAGCAGGCCCTGCAGGCCGAAGGGCAGGAGCCAGGGGCCGCCCAGGAAGAAGGCGGAGGCCAGGGCCGCCACGACGGTCATGTTGATGTACTCGGCCAGGTAGAAGAACCCGAACTTCATGCCGGAATACTCGGTGTGGAAGCCGGCCACCAGCTCGTTCTCGGCCTCGGGCATGTCGAAGGGGAGGCGGTTGGTCTCGGCGAAGCCGCAGGTCAGGTAGAGCAGGAAGCCGATGACCTGGGGCACCAGGGCCCAGAACGGCATCCCGGTCGCCATGCGGGCGGACATCTCGCCGAAATTCAGGCTGGCGGAGAGGACCACGGGCGCGAGGAGGCTGAGGGCCAGGGGGACCTCATAGCTCACCATCTGGGCCGCGCTGCGCAGGCCGCCCAGCAGGGGGTACTTGGAGTTCGAGGACCAGCCCGCCAGGACGATGCCGTACACCCCCACGGTCGCCACGCCCAGGATCCAGAGCAGGCCCACGTTGATGTCGGCGATCCCACCGGAGACCGGGAGGCCGCCCACGAAGGGGAACCAGACCGGGAAGGTGAAGAAGGTGCCGGGCACGAAGGAGATCGCGGCGAACACCACCACCGCGGACACCATGCTGATGGAGGGCGCGAGGAAGAAGACGAACCGGTCGGCCTTCGTGGGGATGATGTCTTCCTTCAGGATCAGCTTCAGCACATCGGCCAGGAGGCCGGGGATGCCGCGCCAGTACGAGAGGACCGGAATACGGCCCCACTTCCACATGCCGCGGTTCATCCAGCCGGTGACACCGATGTGGCCGCTGGCCACGCGGGTGGAACCTAGGCGCTGCTGGAGGTGGCCGAGCACCTTGCGCTCGGCGAACACCGTGAGGGGGACGACGACGAAGACGAAGATCACCACCAGCAGGCACTGGATGAGGGTGATCACGATGGACTGGGTGAGGGTCGGAGTCGGCATGTCTTGGGATCCTCGTCGGCTAGCGGTCGATCTCGCCGAGCACGATGTCCAGGGTGCCGATGGCCGCCACGATGTCGGCGATCAGGCCTCCCTCGGCCATCTTGGGCAGGGATTGGAGGTTGATGAACCCGGGAGCCCGCACGTGGAACCGGTAGGGGTTCAGCGAGCCCTTCTCGCCCACGAGGTAGTACCCGATCTCGCCCTTGGGCGATTCCGTGGCGTGGTAGACCTCGTTGACCTCGGACCTCAGGATCTTCGGGAGCTTGGCCATGACGGGCCCTTCGGGGAGTCCGTCGATGCACTGCTGGATGATGCGGGCGCTCTGGCGCATCTCGGCCATGCGGACCAGGTACCGGGCGTAGGTGTCCGCCTCGGTGCGGGTGGGGATCTCGAAGTCCATCTCCCCGTAGGCCGCATAGGGGAAGGCCTTGCGGATGTCGTAGGGCACCCCGGCCGCGCGCAGCACGGGGCCCGTGACGCCCATGGCGATGGCATCCTCGGCGCCGAGCTTGGCCACGCCGATGGTGCGCTTCTTCCAGATGCGGTTCTCGGTGAGCAGGTTCTCGTATTCCTCGAGGCAGGTGGGGAACTTGGCCAGGAACTTCCGGACCAGCTTCTCGAAGCCGGGAGGCAGGTCCTCGCGCAGGCCGCCGATGCGGAAGGCCGTGGTGGTGAGGCGGGAGCCGCAGAAGGCCTCGTTGATGTCGAGGATGTCCTCGCGCTCGCGGAAGGCGTAGAGGAACACCGTCATCGCGCCGATGTCGAGGGCGTGCGTCGCCAGCCAGATCAGGTGCGAGGCCAGACGGTTGAATTCGTTCAGCAGCGTGCGGATGTACTGGGCGCGGCGCGGCACGGTGATGCCGAGCAGCTTCTCATTGGCCTCCGCCCAGCCCAGGTTGTTGGCCACGGCGGAGCAGTAGTCCATGCGATCGGTCCAGACCTGGCCCTGGAAGAAGCTCTGGTTCTCGCAGATCTTCTCGACGCCCCGGTGCAGGTAGCCGATCATCGGCCGGCAGTGCGTGATGGTCTCGCCATCGAGCCGCAGCTTCACCCGGAGCACACCGTGCGTGGACGGGTGCTGCGGGCCCAGGTTGATCTCCATTTCCTCGTTCTTGAACACCGTCCGCTCCTAGTCCGCCTTGGGTTGCTTCAGGTTGAGGCCCAGCTGGCCGGCCTTCTGGAGGGCGATGCGCTCCAGCATGCCGCTGCGGTCCTCGCGGAAGGAGATGTCCCGCTGGCCCCAGCCCACGGTCGGGTAGTCCTTCCTCAGGGGGTAGCCCTCCCAGTCCTCCGGGCAGAGGATGCGGGTCATGTCGGGATGGTTGAGGAAGCAGATCCCGAGCATGTCGTAGATCTCGCGCTCCATCCAGTTGGCCCCGGGATAGACGGCGCAGGCGCTCTCGGGCGCGAACCCCTCGGGCACGAGGATGCGGAGGCGCAGGCGCTTCCGGCGGCAGATGCTCGTCAGGTGGTAGACCACGCTGTAGGCGAAGTCCTTGGCGGCGGGATAGTGCGTGCCCGACTGGTCGGCCAGCATCTCGTACTTCAGGGCGGCCTCGTCGCGGCACAGCGTCAGCGCCTCGAGGATGGCCTCCTTCTTCACCTGGCAGACCAGCTCGCCGGCCTGCTCGAAGATCTCCTCGACCTTGTCGCCCAGGAGGGCCTGCAGTTTCAGGAGATCGGCGTCCGTCGCCTCCTGCGGCACCGGGGCCTTCATGTCGTTGTCGTCCTTGCGGGGGACGGGCCGGACGGGGGGCTTGGGGGCGTCCTTGCCCTCGGCCTCCGCCTTGGCCTTCGCGGTCTCGTAGTCCGCCAGCGACTTCTGCCACTTGGCCTCATCGGCTTCGGCCGCGGCCTTCTGTT
This sequence comes from Geothrix edaphica, assembly GCF_030268045.1. Classification (NCBI taxonomy): domain Bacteria; kingdom Pseudomonadati; phylum Acidobacteriota; class Holophagae; order Holophagales; family Holophagaceae; genus Geothrix; species Geothrix edaphica. The sequence continues at coordinate 525,053 of NZ_BSDC01000001.1, read as the reverse complement.
CGGCCAGGTAGGTGCGGTAGCTCGGCAGGGGCACCGTCTTCGGCATGACGATCTGCCGGTTCGGCGCGGCCGCGTAGTCGTAGACGTACGGACCGGCGGGAGCCTCCGGGACCTCCGGAGTCTGGGGGACGTTCGGTTCCGACATCAGCCGACCTCCTCGAAGATGTCCTTGTACCGATCGGCCAGGCTGCTGGTCATGATCTTGTCCTGCAGCTTCATGAACCCGTAGATGAGCGACTCGGGCCGGGGCGGGCAGCCCGGGATGTAGACGTCCACGGGCACGACCTTATCCACGCCCTGCACCGTGTGGTACGAATCGAAGGGCCCGCCTGCAGTGGCGCAGGACCCCATGGCGATCACCCACTTGGGCTCGGGCATCTGGTCGTAGAGGGTCTTGATGATGGGGGCCATCTTGTAGGTCACGGTGCCCGCCACGATCATCAGGTCCGCTTGGCGGGGGGTGGCGCGGAAGATGCCGGCCCCGAAGCGGTCGAAGTCGAAGCGGCTGGCGCCGGCGGCCATCATCTCGATGGCGCAGCAGGCCAGGCCGAAGGTCACGGGCCACACGCTGGTGGCGCGGGACCAGTTCATGACCTTCTCCACCTTGGTGGTGATCAGGATGTGCTCAAGGGCGGAGGGTTGGTTCATTCCCATGTCAGAGCTCCCTTGGACCAGATGTAGCCGTAGCCGAACAGCAGCAGGAACAGGAACAGGCCCAGCTCGATGAAGCCGAACACGGCCAGTTCCTTCATCTGGATGGCCCAGGGCATGAGGAACACCGTTTCCACGTCGAACACCAGGAACATCACTGCCACCAGGTAGTAACGAACGGAGAACTTCTCCCGGGCCTCGTTGGTCGTGACGATGCCGCACTCGTACGTGGCGTACTTGGCCGCGCTGGGCCAACTGGGGCGCAGGAGCCACGACAGGTTCAGGATGATGATTGGCAGGGCCACTGCTACCAGGATCAGCAGCAGGATGGACGCGTACCCACGCATGGAGCCTCCAGGACCAGTCATTGTGGAGTGCCGGTCCCGCGCAGGTCAACGATCGAAGCCAACCATGGCGTCCTTTGTGATCCAGGTCCGATTCCGCCCCTTCGGGCCTTCGTCCCTTCCAGTAGGATGTTTCCATGACTTTTCCCACTCCCCCGGACCCCACGGATGCCGTCGAGACAGGCGAGCCGGCCCTGACCGACTTCCGGCCGGCCCGGGAGCTGTACCCCAACCTGGACCTGACCCGGGAGCCGGTGGAGTTCGCGCTCTTCCAGGCCATCCCCATCGACCTGATGCTCAAGCACCACTTCGTGCCGGTGCAGGAGCGGGATGGCGTCCTGTGGCTGGCCATGGCCGACCCCCTGGACATCCCCACCCAGGACCTCCTGCGGCAGCAGCTCAAGCGGCCCCTCCGGTTCGCCGGTGCCCCTCTCGCCCAGATCCAGGAGGTGCTGAAGAAATCCGAGAGCGGCCAGAAGGTCATGGACGAGGCCGGCGAGGCCCTCAAGATCCAGGTGCTCCACGAGGAGGATCTGGACGACGAGGTGCTCGACCTGGAGCGCCTGACTGACAAGGACGAGGCGCCCATCGTCCGCCTGGTGGACACCACCATCTTCAACGCCCTCCAGCGCCGCGCCTCCGACGTCCACCTGGAGACCACGGCCACGGGCTTCCAGATCAAGTACCGCATCGACGGCAGCCTGTACCCCGCGGCGGATCCCATCGACCGGCGCTTCGCCTCGCCCATCATCAGCCGCATCAAGGTCATGTCCGAGCTGGATATCGCGGAGAAGCGCAAGCCGCAGGACGGCCGCTTCAAGCTCAAGGTCCGCGGCCGGGCCATCGACTTCCGCGTCAGCATCATGCCCACCATCCACGGCGAGGACGCGGTCATCCGCATCCTGGACAAGGAGAACCTCACGGAGGAGTTCCAGGCCCTGACCCTGGAGATCCTGGGCTTCTCCGACCACGAGCTGAAGCGCCTGCGCCGGTTCGCCCGCGAGCCCTACGGCATGTTCCTGGTCACCGGCCCCACAGGTTCCGGCAAGACCACCACCCTCTACGCCGTGCTGAGCGAGATCAAGGCCCCCGAGGACAAGATCATCACCATCGAGGATCCCGTCGAATACCAGCTCGAGGGCGTCACCCAGATCCCCGTGAACGAGAAGAAGGGCCTCACCTTCGCCCTGGGCCTGCGCTCCATCCTCCGCCACGATCCCGACAAGATCCTCGTGGGCGAGATCCGCGACCCCGAGACCGCCCAGATCGCCATCCAGTCCGCCCTCACGGGCCACCTGGTCTTCACCACCGTCCACGCCAACAACGTGCTGGACGTGATCGGCCGCTTCCAGCACATGGGCGTCGAGGTCTACAACTTCGTCTCGTCCCTGAACTGCATCCTGGCCCAGCGCCTCATCCGCGTGCTCTGCCCCAAGTGCAAGCGCCCCGCCCACCCGCCCAGCCCTCAGGAGCTGGAGGAGAACGGCGTGGACGAGGCCTGGCTGCGCGGCGCCACCCTCTTCGACCGGGTGGGCTGCGTGGACTGCCACGGCACGGGCTTCCGCGGCCGGCAGGCCATCATCGAGTTCATGGGCCTGAACGACGAGATCCGCGAACTGCTCATCCAGCGGGCGCCGACCCGCGAAGTGAAGGCCGCCGCCCGCCGGGGCGGCATGCAGTTCCTCCGGGAGAGCGCCATCGAGAAGGTGCGGCTGGGCATCACCACCTTCGCCGAGATCAACAAGGTCACGTTCCGCGACGGAGCCTGATCAGTTGAGGTCGGGTTTTCCGCTTCGGCCGAAGGTCAGCAGGTCGGCCGAGGTCTCGAGGCCGGCGGCCAGATCCAGCAGTACCGCCTGTTGGGAGCTCCCGGCGGGTTTCCCGGCCAGGCTTCGCAGCGCCTCGGCCGTCCCCGCGGGATCCTGGGCCAGCCGCCTCAGGTGGCCGAATGCCTCTGCCTTGGCGCCGTCCTCCGGCGCTTCATGCAGCTGCTCGATGGCATATCCCAGGTTGAGCACCGCCAGGATCCCCTTGGGCCAGCGCTCGCCCAGGTCCTTCGCGCGGCCCAGGTGCAGGGAGAGGCGCAGGATCTGGCGCGAACCGCGCGCCCGCCAGTCCTCGATGGCGGCTCCGGGGTCTGGCTCGACCATCCGGAGCAGGTCCCGGCGGATCACCTCGGCGGTCTCCTCCGCCTGCCGCACGGAGCTCCGCGGCATCAGGATGTAGTTCCCGGCCACCAGGCAGGCGGCGGCGGCCAGCGCGGCCGAGCCTCCGATCACCTCCATCGTGCCCGGGATGGTCGTGGCACCGGCCTGGCTGGCCAGCAGGAAGCACATGTTGAAGTCCACGCCGGCCAGGGTCGTGCGGGGGTGGGCCCGGAGGAAGCCCCCCACCAGCAGAAAGGGCGCCAGCGTCCACAGCAGGCCTGGGGGCGAGGGGAAGGTCGGCTGCACCAGGAGGCGGTACAGGACCGCCACGAATGCCCCGGTGACCACCCCTGCCAGCAGCTTGGGGGCGATGTGATGGGGCAGCGCCATGGAGCCCAGCACCAGCGAGAAGATGCAGACGCCCACGGCGACCTGGACCGCCAAAGGAGAACCTGACCCGTGGGCCAGGGCCGCCGCCAGGAAGGTCGCGACCCCGGAGGCCAGGGCGGTGCGCCCAGCCTGGGGCCACTCCCGGTGCGGTGCGAGGACGGCCAGTTCCCGCCGCAGGGGGAGGGCCGTAGCTTCATCCAGGGGCCGGCCGAGGGCCGCATTGGCCTCCAGGAGGCGGGCCAGGGCACCGGCCAGGCGCTCGGAGCCGGGCACCTCAGCCAGCCGTGGGACCTCACCCATGGGCAGGCCGCCCTCCGAGCGGAGGCTTTCCGCCACTGGCTCCAACCCCTGGGCCAGCTCATCGAGCCCGGCCGCCCGCGGGTGTCCATCCGGCTGGAGTGCCACGGCGGCGCTCATGGTCCCGAGTACGCCCACCATCAGCGAGTCCACGTCGTGCAGCCGACGGTACCCCTCGAAGGAACCCGCCAGGATCAGGCGTGCAGAGACTTCCGCTTCGCTGATCTCCGCGAGGATCCTGCGCTTCTCGCCGCCCATTGCGGAGGCCCCGCTGCGCAGGACTCCAGCCGCGTAGGCCACAGCGTCCGCCGACAGCAGCCGGATGCGCAGGAAGAACGCCTGCCGAGGCGATTCGGGCGTCGCCAGCCCCGTGATCACGGTGGCCACCACCACGCCGATGAGGGTGCATTCCACCCGGGCGGTGGCGAAGTCCAGCGAGGCTCCCGGCGCCAGCACGGCCGGGATGACGACGATGGCCGCGGTGATCCCTGCCAGCAGGGCTCCGTAGCCATGCACGCCCCGCAGCACGTGGGTCAGTCCCCCATTGACGGCCACCCACAGACCCAGCAGGGCGAACTGCACATACGGATCCACCGGGATATGGAGGATCGCGAAGCCGACGGCCGCCCCCAGCAGGGTGCCCAGCACGCGGAAGAGGGCCCGCTCGATCAGCACGCCCCGCGAGGCCTGGGCCACCACCCAGACCGGCATGGCCGCCCAGTAGGCGTTCTGCACGTGCACCAGCGTCGCGATGGCGAAGGCCACCCAGGCGGACAGGGCCAGCGCCAGGGCCCGCACCAGCACCGGGCGGTCGATCCGCAGGGCCGTCAAACGACGCCTTTCACCAGCTCCCGCTCCAGGCTCTGCAGCCGCTTGAGGCGCGCGAAGAGCCCCGGCTGGGCGGCCAGCGCCTCGGGGGTGTCGAACTGGACCACCCGCCCCTCCTCCAGCACCAGCACCCGGGCGCAGGTCTCCGCCACGAAGACCCGGTGCGTGGCCAGCACCAGGGTGGACTTGCCGAGGAAGGCGCGGAGGTTCTCGAGGATGCGGCTTTCCGTCTCGGCATCCACCGCGGAGAGGGCGTCATCCAGCAGCAGCAGGCGCGGGCGGCGCAGCAGGGCCCGGGCCAGGGCCGTCCGCTGGCGCTCGCCGCCGCTGAGGGCCACGCCCCGCTCGCCCACCACCGTATCCAGACCGTCAGGCAGGCGGTGGATCAGCTCGTCCATGGCCACCACCCGGGCGATCTCCCAGATTTCCTCCTCCGTGGCCTCGGGGCGGCCCATGGCGAGGTTCATACGGAGCGTTTCCGAGAACAGGAAGGCCTCCTGGGGCACCCAGCCCAGGCCCGCCCAGTGGCGGCGCAGGGTGGTGTCGGAGAGGGGCTCGCCATCCACGAGCATGCGCCCCGCCTGGGGCGCGCGAAGGCCCGCCAGCACCTGCAGCAGCAGCGTCTTGCCCGCGCCGATGCCGCCCACCACCGCCAGGCTGTCGCCGGGCGCCAGGGTGATCTCCAGCGGACCCAGGCCGCGCCCGGTCTCGAAGCGGTGGGTCACGCCCTCCAGGGCCAGGGCGGCCGGAACCTCCGGCAGGGCGATGGCCTCGGCCGGAGGCAGGGGCTGCTCGGGGCTGTGGAGCAGCTGATCCAGCCGCTCCTGCCCGGCCTTGGCCCGCTGGAACAAGTTCGCGGACCAGCCCAGGCTCATCATGGGCCAGGCCAGGGCCACCAGGAAGCCCGTGAAGGCCGTGAGGTCGCCCAGGTTCAGGACGCCCCGCACCACCAGGCTGCCCCCGTAGGTCACCAGCACAAGGGCGGACACGCCGCTGATGAGGGCGGACAGGGGGGCGTAGGCGCTGAAGATCACCGACTGCTTCATGCTGAGCGAGGCGTGGCGCCGGCTGAGGGCGTCGAACTGCGCCACCCGGGCCTCCTCCAGCCCGAAGGCCTGCACCACGCGCTCGCCGCTGATGGTCTCGTGGCTGTAGGTCGACAGGGCCGAGAAGGCCAGCTGCAGCTTCTGCTGCACCATGTGGCTCCACTTCCCGATGATGTAGAACCCCAGCGCCAGGAAGGAGAAGGGCAGCATCACCGCCAGGGTGAGCCGCCAGCTGGTGCTGAACATCAGGCCCAGCGTCACCGGCAGGATGGAGATCACCTGGAGGAAGCTCATGAGGCCCGGCCCCGTGGCCATGCGGACCGTGCCCACGTCGTCGCCCAGCCGCGACATGAGGTCGCCCACCCGCTGCCGCTCGTAGAACGCGAAGGGCCGGGCAAGCAGGAAGCTGTACAGCGATTCACGCTGTTCCCGCTCCACGTCGCGGCTAAGGCCGATGAGCGTATTGCGCATGAGGTAGCGGCCGATGCCCGCCGCCGCCGTGAAGGCCAGCATCCAGGCCAGGAAGACCCGGGAGCCCTGCCAATCGTGGCGCTCCAGCGCGTTCACCGCCCGGCCCGACCAGTAGGGCACCACGGAGGCGGCCACGCTGCACCAGACCGTGGCCGCCAGGCCCCAGTAGAGGGTGCGCCGGTGGCGGTCCATGAGCGGCCACCACCAGAACAGCTTGGATTCCGAAAGATCGGCCACAGCGCCTCCGCCATTCAGAGTAGCAACACCGATCCCCGGGCGCAGGCGGGCCCGGCAAAAACGCAGACAGGATGACCGGAAATGAAGGGTGGAACGGCCCCCGGGAACCACCCCTTGGCAGGCCCCACGGCCCCGGGCATGCTGGAGGAAACTTCCTCGAGCCTCCAGCCATGCGGAATCGCCTAGCCGCCCTGACCTTGGTCTTTCTCTCGGCCCTGGCCCCGGCCCGGGCGCAGATGGTCGAGGAGTCCCTGCCCCGGGATCCCGGTCCCCTCGACTTCATCCGTGGCGACAGCTACGAGCAGTGGATCCTCCAGTCCCTGGCGGGCGACGCGCTGGTGGGCCTCGATCCCGGGGGCCGGGCGGTGCCGCGTCTGGCCACCTCCTGGAAGATCCAGAAAGATGGCGCCATCACCTTCGGCCTGCGCGATGACGCCCGGTTCACGGATGGCAGCCCGGTCACCGCGGAGGATGTCCTGTGGACCTTCACGGAGCTCCGCCGCGATCCCAAGGCCAGCCCAACCAAGCGGACCATCCTGGAGGGGGCCGAAGCGCGTGTGCAGGAGGGCCGCGTGTGGATCCGCTCGCCCAAGCCCCCGGGCCGCCTCCTGCTGGAGCTGGCACGCGTACCCGTGGCCCAGAAGGACCACCCCGAGCGGGGTTCGGGCCCCTTCCGCTTCGTGAAGGAGCCTGCCGCCTGGACCTTCCTCCGCCGTGAGCACTTCCTGAAGCCCCGCATCGACGGCATCCGCTTCCGCCTCCTGCCGGACCCGGCCACGGTGCTCCAGGCCCTCCAGAAGGGCTGGCTCGCCATCGGCGCCCCGCCGGCCCGCCCCCTGACGCCGCCCGCCACCCACCGGGTGGTGGTCCAGCCCATGAATGCCCAGCTGGTGGTCTGGAGCCACGCGGGATCGGGACCCCTCCAGCTGCTGGAGCGCTGGCGCCAGGACGCCTTCCCGCCTGGCCTCCTAGGCCAGAACGCCCGCCCCAGCCGCGGCCTCTGGCCCGAGAGCCTGGGCTTCGAGCCCCAGGCCATCGAGAGCGAGGAGGTCGGTCCACCCAGGCCCCCGGCGACTCTGAAGCTGCTCTATGTCTCCGGCGAGGCCTTCACCGAAAACCTGCTGCTGGCCCTGCGGGAGCGGGCCCGCCGGGATGGCTTCGACCTCCAGCTGATCCCCCTGGAGCAGGCCCTCCTCGTCGACCGGCTCCGCCGGGGCGACTTCGACCTGGCCTGTTCCGTGGTGGTCTTCGAGCCGCACCCGTGGGCGGTGCTGGAGTATCTGGAACCGAAGGGCCCCATGAACGTCACCGGCTGGCGGGACCCCCAGTTCGCGGCCCTGGCCGCCGGGCTCCGGGACGCGGGAGGGGCCGCCTGGCGGGAGCTCCAGAACCTCTGGGCCCGGCATCCCGCCGCCCTCCCCATCCTCGACCTCCAGAGCGTGATCTGGGTGGACAAGCGCCTCGAGGTGGGACCCGGCGTGCTGGGACTCTACCTCGGCACGCCGGGGGCCGCGGGCTGGCGCTGGAACCGGTGAGGTTCCCGGTGGCCCGGAGCGCCGCCGCCCAGGGCGCGGCCGTCTGGGGCCTGGCCCTCGGCTTGGCCTGGAGCCTCCCCGGCGCCCTGTGGCGGCCGGTCCCCGCCCCGCCCTTCCCCCTCCAGGCCCTGCTTCCCGCGGGGTTGGCCCTGGGGGCCCTGGCCGTCGCGGCGCCGCTGCTCGCCTGGCTCGGGGGACCGGACCTCGCGACCCGGCGGTCCCTGGCCCTGCTGGAGGCCCCGCCGGACCTGCTCTGGGCCGGGGCCCTGCTCGCCCTGTGGCCGGCGGCCTGGGGACCCCCGGGCCAGGGCGGGTGGCTCGCCGCCTTCCTCGCCGCCGCGCTTCCGGGCGAGGTCCGCTGGCTTTCGGCGGCCCTGCCGCGCGAGGTGCCCTTCCCCGCCGCCTGGGGCGCTCGGGTGGTGCGCCGGGCACGAAGGCTTGCCCTGACCCGCCTCGTCAGCCGCTGGCTGGCCGCCCGCCTGCCGGTCTGGCTCACGGCCTCCCTGGTGCTGGAACGGATGCTGGGCGTGCCGGGCCTCGGAACGGACTGGATGGACCGTGTGGCCGGGCGGGACCGGGCCGGGCTCGCGGCCTGGGTCGCGGCCCTGGCCCTGCTCTGGCTGCTGTCGAGGCCGCTGGAATCGGAGGCCGTTCCTTGAAGTGGCGCCTCGCCTTCCTGGTGGCGCTGGTCCTGCCGGAGCTGCCCCTGGACCCCTTCGGCGGCGGCCTGGCGGCTTCCCTCAGGCACCCCCTGGGCACGGATGATCTCGGTCGGGACGCCCTGCTGCGCCTGCTGCTGGCCGGCGCCCGCAGCGTGGGCTTCGCCAGCGCCTGCGCCCTGCTGGCCCTGGGGCTGGCGCTGCTTCTGGCCTGGCGGGGGCGGTACTGGCGCGGGGCCCTGTCCGCCCTCCGCAGCCTGCCGCCCGTGCTGTTCCTCCTCCCCCTGGCGGCGGCTGCCGGTGGCCTCGGCGGGGCGGCCCTCCTCCTGCTGCTGGGCCTGCTGCTGGCCCCCCACCTGGAACCACCGCTGCGTGCCAGGCTCGATGCCTTCCGGCAGTCTCCGGCCTGGGCCGCGGAGCGCACCCTCGGCGCCACCGGGGCCTCGACCCTCCGCCGCTGGGCGCCCTGGGGCCTGGAGCAGGCCGCCGCCCTCTTCCCCAGCGCCTGGCTGGGCGCCCTCTGGGGCGAGGCCACCCTGTCGACGCTGGGCCTGGGCCCAGGTCCCGGCCACGACAGCCTGGGCCGCCTGCTGCTGGAACAACTGCCCCGCCTGGCCACCGATCCGAGCCCGCTCGGCTGGGGCGCCTTGGCCGTGGCGCTGGCGCTCGCCTGGAGCGCCTCCAGCTCAGCCGCACCCAAATATGGGTGAGAGGCTCAGAGCTTCGCCTGCATGATCTCCAGCACCTCGGCGTCCACGCCGGTCATGCCCCGCCGGGCGAGCCGGCCCAGGTTGACCAGGGAGTCGTCGCCATCCATGCCCACGATGCCGTCCGTGGCGGGGATGCCGAAGCCCGCCAGGGCCAGGGTGGCCGAGCGGAAGGCCGCGTCCACCCCCGTCATGGCCTTCATGGCGCAGCCGATCTTGGCGCCGTCGCAGATCATGCCCGCCACGTTGCCCACCATGTTGGCCACGGCCAGATCCATCTGCGCGGGAGTCGCTCCCTCCAGCAGGAGGATGGCCAGAGCGATGCCGATGCCCGCGGCGTTGGCGGCCCCGCACACGGCGGACAGGGTGCCCAACCGGTGGGTGGTCGCGGAGGTCACCAGACAGCCGAACGCCAGGGCCTCGTCGACCCGCGCCTGGGCATGCCCGCCCGCCCGGCCCCACAGCGTGACCGGCACGGCCACGGTGATCCCCTTGTTCCCGGATCCCGCCAGGGACATGACCATGAGGGGTTCGCCGGACATGCGGGCGAAGACCCCGGCGGCCACCAGCCGGGAGAGCCTGGCCATGGGGTCCCCCCCAGGCGGCGGCACGAAACCTTCCGGCAGGAGGGCCACCCCGTGCTCCGCCATGGCCAGGTTGAAGGCCGCCCCCTCGCGCAGCCGCTGGCGATTCTCCCCGGAGAGCTCCGCCGCCAGCTTCCGCAGCTCCAGGAGGCCCATGGCTCCCACCCGGGCCCGCACTGATGGAGCGCCCCCAGCCCCGGCCCGGGCAGGGCTGCCGCCCACCTGCGTGCCATCGGCCTCCAACCGCGCCAGGTGCGTGTGTTCCACCTCCAGCACCGCCCGGCCCGTGCCGCCCTCACGCGCCACGGTGCAGTCGATGTGGAGTTCCAGGCGGGAGGTATCCACCTCCACGCGGATCACCTTCCGGTCCACCAGCTCCCGTGCCGCGGCGAGGAGGGCCGCATCCACCGCCGCGAAGCAGCCCAGTCCCAGCGCCGGGTCGGGCAGGCAGGCGCCCAGGGCCAGGGCCCAGAGGATCCCGGTTCGCCCCCCGCTGTTGGGAAGGCCCACGGCGTGGCAGTTCTTGTAGGTGCGGGGGTCGACGACCAGCCGCACCTCACGGATCCCGCCGGCGCCCTGGGCCGCAGCCAGGCTGGCGGCATGGGCCACCGCCGCCGGTTCCGTGCAGCCAAGGGCCGGCTTCCATTCGGCGGACAGGAACTCGGTCAGGTCCATGGTCATCCTCGCCGCCCCATTCTGGCCGCAACGCAGCATGCCCCCGGTCACAGACGGCCGGGGGGCCCGAGGTTCCAGGGAAAGGTTTCAGGCCGCTTCCTCCACGCCATGGGCCCGACTCGTATTAGGCTACGGCCCATGACTTCGCTCATCGGGCACCCCCTCCCCGCCTTCTCCCTCCAGGACGACCAGGGCGCGACCGTCACGGCCGCGGACCTCAGGGGCCGCTGGACCGTGCTCTACGCCTACCCCAAGGACAGCACCCCCGGCTGCACCACCGAGGCCTGCGACTTCCGCGACAACCTGGCCCGCGTGCAGTCCCTCGGCGCCCAGGTGTACGGGATCAGCCGGGACAGCCTGAAGAGCCACCAGAACTTCATCACCAAGCAGCAGCTCCCCTTCCGCCTGCTCTCCGACCCCGACTGTGCCCTGCTGAAACCCCTCGGGGCCTTCGGGAAGAAGGTCATGTACGGCAAGGAGGTCGAAGGCATCATCCGCAGCACCTTCCTCGTGGACCCCAAGGGCCTCATCCGCCACGCCTGGCCCAAGGTGAGCGTGAAGGGGCACGTGCAGGACGTGCTGGACGTCCTCACCAGGCTGAAGGGCTGAGATGAACTGGACCTACCTCGGGATCGCGGCCCTCCTGCCGCTGACCATCGCCCTGGCCGCGACCCTGCTGGCCGGGGCCGTCCAGGCCATCCACTCCAACCGGCAGGGCGGCAGCAGCCGCGTGGCCTTCCACCGCCTGCTCCGCACCCTGGCCCTGGTGTTCCCCCTCGCCTTCCTCCTGGCCTCGCTCTGGGATGGCCGCAGCACCTGGCGCGGGTTGCTCGGCGTAGCCCTGGGGCACCCGGCGGACCAGCGGGCCATGGGGCTACTCCGCTCCCAGGGCGAGGGCTTCCTCGCCAGGGATGCGGCCAAGGCCGCGCACTGGTTCCGCAAGGCGGCTGAGCAGGGCGATGCCCGCGCCCAGTTCCACCTGGCCCGGGCCCTGCTCACTGGAACTGGCCTCCCGAAGGATCCCGCCCTTGCCCTGCGCTGGGCTGAGGCCGCGGCCCAACAGGGCGACTCGGATGCCATGATCCTCGCCGGAGACCTCCAGCACACAGCCCACCCCGATGTGGCCGACGCCTGGTACCGGAAGGCCATCTCCTCCCTTCAGACCCGGCTGGCGGCGGGAAATCCCCAGGCCTGCCTGACCTACGGCCTCCTCCTCAGCAGCGGCAAGGGCGCCCCCCAGGACCCCATCGAGGGGCTGGCCTGGATGAAGGTGGCCGAACGCCTGGGCCTGCGGGGCCTCCAGGCGCTTCCCGTCCGCCTGATGGAAGCCCAGCAACCCCCAGCAGCGCGCGCCGAAGCCACTCAACGCGCCGAAGCTCTCCTGAAATCCCTGTCCCCGCAGGGGAAAAGCTGAGGCAGGATTAACAGGATTTCAAAGACGCAATCAGATTTCTAATCCTGTTAATCAAGCACTTAATCCTGTCCACGCCTTTCAGATGGCCGGAGCCTACCCCGCCATGATGCTGAAGCCACCATCGACGTAGAGCACCTGGCCGGTGATGCCGCGGCCCATGTCGCTGACGAGGAACACGCCAGCGTCCCCCACCTCGAGCTGGTCTGTGTCGCGCTGGAGGGGCGTGTGGGAGCGGTGGGCCTTCAGCTTGGAGCCGATGCCCGGGATGGCCGAGGAGGCCAGGGTCTTGATGGGACCGGCGGAGATGGCGTTGACGCGGATGCCCTGGGGGCCCAGGTCGGCGGCCAGGTAGCGGACGCAGGATTCCAGGGCGGCCTTGGCCACGCCCATCACGTTGTAGCCGGGCACCACCCGCTCGCCGCCCAGGTAGCTGAGGGTCACGATGGAGCCGCCCTCGGCCATGAGGGGCTGGGCGGCGTTGCAGACGGCAGCCAGGGAGTAGGCGCTGATGTCGTGGGCCACGCGGAAGTCCTCACGGCTGGTCTCCACGAAGCGGCCCTCCAGGGCCTGCCGGGGCGCGTAGGCCACCGCGTGCACCAGGAAATCGAGCTTGCCCCACTTCTTGCGGATCTCGTCGAAGGCCATGACGATCTGGCTGTCACTGCCCACGTCCATGGGCAGAAGCAGGGGGTTCTTCAGGTCCACCGCCAGCTCGCGGACGTTCTCGCCCAGGCGCTCGTTCTGGTAGGTCAGGCAGAGCTGGGCGCCGGCCTCGGCCACCTTCTGGGTGATGCCCCAGGCGATGGACCGCTTGTTCGCCACGCCGATGATCAGGCCCCGCTTTCCTTCCAACAATCCGCCCTTGGCGCTCATGTGGTCTCCTCCAGAGCCATGTGCAAACAATCACTTAGCATAGCTGAACCCGCGCCGCCACGCTATACCCGGGGTAAGGACTGGACCGCTGGCCTCGGCGGACCGATCCTCCAGAGAACAACCGATCAGCCGCCGGTTTCAGCGATGGCGCTGAAATCAGTGACAAAAATATCTTTCCCAATCTTGCCCATCCGGTCTTCCTAATCCTGTTAGTCCTGTTTTCGCCTGTTTGCCGGAAGGCTATCCATGCTCCGACCCATTCCCATCGCCCTGGTCTTCCTGGCCCAGCCTCCAGCCCCCGCCTTCCGCGCCGATCTGGATGCCGGGCACTACCTCAAGGTGCTGGGCGAGGCCGAAGCCCGGCTGCGCCAGAACCCGAGCGATGCCGCCGCCTGGGCGGCCAAGTCCCAGGCCCTGTCCAGCCTCCAGCGGTTCACCGAGGCCCGCGCCGCCGCCGACCGGGCGGTGGCCTTGAAGCCCGGTCTGGCGGATGCCCTCCTGGCCCGCGGCCTGGCCCGTGCGGGGGAGGCCATCCGCCAGCGCGATCTCAGCGGCCTGCGCGGGGCCCTCGGGGCCATGGATGACCTGCGCGCCGCCACCGCGGCCGACTCCACTCTCGCGCCGGCCTGGATGAGCCTGGGACTGGCCTACGAGATGCTGCCGGGCCTGCTGGGCGGGTCCACGAAGAAGGCCCTGAACTGCGCCGACCAACTGCGCCGCGTGGCCCCCGCCCGGGGCAACCTCCTCCAGGCCCTCATCCTGGTGGAGGAGGACAAGTGGCGCGAGGCCGAGGCCTCCTTCAGCCGCGCCCTCGCCCAAGCCCCCCAGGATCCCGAAGTGGTGGGCCAATGGCTGGATGCCCTGGACCGACGCCCTGCCAAGAAGGCCCTGGGCGAAGCCGGGAAAAACGCCCGCCTCCTGGTTGAGGCGCCCCGGCTGCTGCCCGGCATCCGCACCCGCGCGCGCGGCGTGGCCGCCGTCAGCGACGCCTACCTGCACGGTGGGCGCCCCGACCTCGCCTGGCAGGTCGCCCAGGATCACCTCGCCCAGGTGGACGCCCCCAGCCTGCTTCGCTTGCAGCTCGGCAAGGTGGCCGCCGTCAGCGGCCTCCACCGCCCCGAAGGCCTCGCCGCCCTCGACCAGGCGCTCCGCGAACCCCTCGAAGGCGGGAGTTCCGGCTACCCCGGCGCCTGGTGGCGGAAGGGGCAGATCCTCCAAGGCTTGGGAAGGAAGGACGAAGCCCGTCTGGCGGCCCAGGAATCCCTGAAGCTCGATCCGAAACATCGGGGGGCGAGGGAACTGCTGGAAAAGCTGGGGCAGGATTGACAGGATTAAAAGCCGAATTAACAGGATTAAAGCCTATTGCTGTCATCTTTAATCCTGTTAATCCTCAAGAATCCTGTTCATCCTGTCTCCGCTTTTCCACTTCGTGTCCCTGTAGCATGGCCCAGGACCCGTCAGGCGCGATTCCAATCGCCGAAGCGGGGACTTGGGTGGACGCAATGGAGCCAGGACACTGACCCAACGCGTCAGTCTCTTGACGTGTGGTCGGGTTTCGCAGCCCCCGCTTGGTGGAAGGTGTGCCTGATGCCCATTCAGGGCAAGGATTCGATTTCTCCTTTGCCCCTTGGCACAGGTATTGATACCTTCAGTCGCGGCAACCGCCCACAAGGAGATCTCCATGAAGAACCAGAAGGGTTTCACCCTGATCGAGCTGCTGCTCGTGCTTGCCATCATCGGCATCATCAGCGCCATCGCCATCCCCGCCCTGCTGGGCCAGCGTTCTCGCGCCCGTGACAAGAGCAGCCAGGAAAACTGCGTGAGCATCGTGGCAGATCTCGTGTCCTCCTATGACCGGGCCCGTGAGGCCAGCACGGACGTGTCCACCCTCGCTCTGTTCAATACAAATATCATTGGAACCGCAGCGGCCTCAATGGTCCCGATGGTGTGGACTTCCAAGAATCCCTGGGCTGCGACGGGCACCGAATCGGCGTATGCTCAGGCAGCAATCGCTGAAGCTGATTCCATTGGGACGACCACAAAAGCAGCTGCTACATTAGCGAAGAAGGGACAGGTCCAGATCGGCTACCTGCCGCCCGCCCCGACCGCCGGCGGTATCGTCGCCACATCCGTCTATCTGAACAACACCTTCAACGATGCCACTGGCACGGCCACCAATCAGTTCATCAAGGTCAGCAACGTCGAGTAGCATTACTTTTTTCTGAGAAAGGGGCCTTCGGGCCCCTTTCTTGTGAGGTCCTGGGCCTCCGTAACGAGGGCGCCAAGGATCAGATACTCTCAAATAGGTCCATTCCGGAGAAGGTCGCCATGGAACATGCCATCTGGTCCCAAGGTTTGACTCGCCGGTTTGGCAAGACCAAGGCCGTGGCTGACCTGGACCTCCAGGTTCGGGAAGGAGCCATCACAGCCTTTCTAGGCCCCAATGGGGCCGGAAAAACCACCACGATCTCGCTGCTGCTGGGGCTCCTCAAGATCGATAGCGGTGCCTGCGAGGTGCTTGGACAGCATCCAGGACACCCCGCAGCCTTGGCGCAAATTGGCGCGCTGGTGGAATCTCCATCGCTCTACGACCACCTAACGGGCCTGGAAAACCTGGAGATCACGCGGTTGATGCGGGATATCCCCCGCTCCAGCCTCGACCGGGTGCTGAAGCTGGTGGACTTGGCCCGGGATGCCCGGCGCCCGGTGCGGGAGTACTCCCTGGGCATGCGCCAGCGCCTGGGCATGGCCTTGGCCCTGCTGGGCGAGCCCCGCCTCCTCATCCTGGACGAGCCCACCAACGGCCTGGATCCCGCGGGCATCCAGGACATGCGCGAGCTGATCCGCAGCCTGCCGAAGGAGACCGGTGCTTCGGTGTTCCTGTCCAGCCACCTGCTGGCGGAGGTGGAGCAGGTGGCCGAGGATCTGGTGGTCATTCATCGGGGCAAGCTCCGGTACCAGGGGCCTACTGAGGGCCTCGGGTCGCCGGGCGATGCTGAACTTGTGGTGCGGGTGGGAGATCTGCTCCAGGCCCAGGCAGCGCTTGAGTCACTGGGCTTCCCTACCCGGGTCGCCGAAGGCCGTGTTTGGATCCAGGCCCCCGCCACCGTGGCCCCTCGCATCGCCGCCTGCCTGGTCGAGAAGGGCTGCCCGCTCTATGAGCTGGCCCCCCACAAGGCGAACCTCGAGGCCCGTTTCCTGACCCTGCTGGAGGAGGCATGACCTCCCTGGGCTCCTTTTTCAGGGCCGAGCGCGTCAAGTGGCGGAAGAGTTGGCTGCTGCTCACGGCCATCCTGGCACCTCTATGTCAAACGGGATTCCTGGCGGTGATCTTCTGGTTTTCGGAAAGCCGGATCCGCATGTTCAAGCCGGGCTTCCAGTTCTGGCTGGAGTTGAACTTCGCGGCATGGAATCTGGTGATCATGCCGGTCATCACCGCCCTGGTATGTGAGCTGTCCTGGGAGCAGGAGCGCGAGGCCCGAGCCTGGAACCTGCTGCTGATCCAACCTGTGCCTCACCATACCCACTACCTGGTGAAGGCGCTCGGCCACCTGGTGCTGCTGCTGATGTCACTTTCACTGCTCGCGGTACTGCTCGCATTCGGTGGCTTCTTTCTCCGAAATCAGCCCGGCCTGCTGATGGGCCCCCTGCCCTTAGTCACTTTCGTCCAGTTCACCACCTACTCAGCCTTGGCCTTGGTAGCAGTGGTGGCCTTCCAGACTTGGCTGTCCATGCGGATCCCCGGGTTGTGGATAGGCCTGGCGGCGGCCATTGCCGGTAGCTGGTTCACTCAGCGCCTAGTGGGCGGGTCAGCCTTGGTCCAGTTGCTGCCTTGGGGGCTGGCGGCCCACATGGCACTCATGTTCGAGCGCTGGCGCGTTCTTCCCTGGATCTATGCCGCGGGCAGTTTGCTGTCTGCGGGAGCCCTTGTGGCCCTGGGGGCCTTCGACTTCACGCGGCACCACGAGCCCCGTAGCTGAGGAGATGCCGTGCGAGCCTTCTTTCGACTCCTGGCCGCCGAGGGCATGAAACTGCGGCGGTCTCCTGCTCTGCGGTTGGTTTGGCTGCTGCCGCTTTTGTTCGTTCTGGTCGAGGGGCTGGTGGTCGAGCGGTCCTTCCTCGGCTTGCGGGTGTTGACCCCCAAGGTCAAGACCACCTTGGATTTCTTGCAAGTGAAGATGGTGGTGGCCCTGTGGGGAGGTTTCTTTCACCCACTGATGCTGGCGATCCTCCCCGCTCTGCTCTTCCGGCCCGAGCATCGGTTCAAGACTTGGCGCCATTTGCACGCCATGCCCCTGTCCCGCCGGGGCATCTTTTTGGCGAAGGCGACCTACGCCCTGATGCTGAGCGCGGCCATGTTGATTCTGATCGGCCTGCTGCTCTGGGTGGATCGGCGGATCATGGGATGGCTGAGTCCCTTGCTGGCCTTCCACTTCCACGGCCTCCAGATGGCGAAAGTGTTGGGCTGGCTGTGGCTGGGCAGCCTGCCTGTTCTGGCGCTCTACTTGTGGCTATCCGATCGCATCAACAGCCTGGCGGTACCTGTCGTGTTTGGCCTCCTGGGCCTTCTGCTCACCATCTCCCTCACGGGCCAAGAGTTGCCCCAGCCATGGCGGCGGGATTTAATTCCCTGGGTGCTGCCCTATGCCGCGGCCGAACAGGTGGTTCGAAGCGGTCCAGCCCAGCAGGAAGCGCACCTGGCTGGGGCTCTCTTCCAACCTGAGCCCAACATCGTGCGGCTTCCAAGTGGGAAAAAAATAAAAACATGGCAGAACATTCCGGACGAGATGCTGTTCCCGCCGCCCCCACCTACACCAAGCTGGCTCATCGCCACCTTCAGTCTCTTGGCAGGCGCCCTGATGATTGGGCTCGGCTATGCCGATGCGGGAAGGAACCGGAACTGAAGGGATGTTGTCAGCTCAATGCAGGCGAGCCAATTCGGCGCCAGACTGGTCGGTCTTGTAGGCGGTAACCCCCGATCCGATGGATGGATCGGTGACGGTGAGTTCGTAGGTAAGCCCCGCACCCGTGATCTTCACCTCGTAGTTCATCTTGCTGTTGCCCTGAGGCTGGAAGGTGGGGATGAAGGTGGGTCCCGTGGTATCGCTACCATCGGGCTTCCATCCGTAGGTGCCAGCGGGGCCATAAAGACCGCTCTCAGCCTTGCGGTTCTCCAGAGACATGGACAAGACCTTGGCGTTGGCCATGGCGTCACCGATAACCCGGGCCCGGCGTCGCTGGCCCAGGAAGCTGGGGATGGCGATGGCACTGATGATGCCGATGATGGCCAACACCAGAAGGAGTTCAATCAGGGAGAAACCGCCAGTGGTGCCCCGACGGCGGCGGGAGGATAAGCGGGACAATGGGCCGGTCATGGGGGCCTCCAATGGGTTCAGGAAAGCATGCAAGGGGCGTGCGGAACCGCCGCGGTCAGTCCTTCCCGAACACGTTGGCCAGGTTGAAGATGGGCAGATACATGGCGATGACGATGAAGCCGATGATGCCGCCCAGCATGGCGATCATGACGGGCTCCATGAGGCTGGTGAGGTTGGCCACGGCGTTGTCCACCTCGTCCTCGTAGAAGTCGGCCACCTTGGACAGCATGGCGTCCAGGGCGCCTGTGGCCTCGCCCACGCCCACCATCTGCACCACCATGGGCGGGAAGACCTTGGTTTCCGCCAGGGGCGTGGCGATGTTACGGCCCTGCTCCACGGCGTCCTTCGACTTGAGGATGGCGTTCTGGATGACCATGTTGCCAGCGGTGCGGGCCGTGATGTCCATGCCCTCGAGGATGGGCACACCAGAGCTGATGAGGGTGCCCAGGGTGCGGCAGAACCGGGCCACGGCCACCTTGCGGAGCACGTCGCCGATGATCGGGATCTTCAGCATGAGGGAATCGATTACGAGGCGGCCCGCCGTCGTCTTGTAGTACTGACGCAGACCCACTACGACAAGCACGACGGCAAGAATGATCAGCCAACTGTAATTGATGAGCGCTGTGGAGATGGCCATGCAGACTAGCGTTGGGAAGGGCAGCTTGCTGCCCAGGCCGTCATACATGGCGGAGAAGACGGGAATCACCTTTACCATGATGATGACCACCACCGCGATGGCGATGGTGATGACGGCCACGGGGTAGGTCATGGCGCCCTTCACCTTGGCGGTAAGCTTCACGGCTTTCTCGATGTAGCCCGACAGGCGCTGGAGGATGACATCCAGGATGCCGCCGCTTTCGCCAGCGCCCACCATGTTCACGTAGAGGTCGTTGAAGGCCTTGGGGTGCTTGGAGAGGGCGGCCTGCAGGGTGAGGCCCTGCTCCACGTCCTGCCGCACCGCCTCGATGATCTTCTGGAAGCCCTTGTCCTGCTGCTGGGCGCCGAGGATCTCCAGGCACTGCACCAGGGGCAGGCCGGCGTCGATCATGACGCTGAACTGGCGGGTGAAGATGGCGAGGTCCTTGGGTTTCACTTTGCCGAAGGACTTGGTGCCCTTGGCGGCCATGGCGCCGATGGAGGTGACTTCGATGCCGTTGCGCTTCAGGGTGGCGGCGGCGGCGTCCCGGGATTCGGACACCAGGACGCCCTCCTGGGCCTCCCCCATTCGATTCTTTCCTTTCCATGCGTATGCGGGCATGCGGACCTCGGCGGGCTAGGAACGGTGGTGCCTTCAGGATAGGCAGGAATGGATCAGTGGTGAAGAACTAATGGTCGCAGGGAAAATGCCTAGGTGTACTTGATGTTGGGGTTCCGCCCGCCCAGCGCCGGGTTGCTGGTGGCGGCGGGCTGCGCGGCCGCGGCTCCGCGACCGCCGGCGGAGCCGACACCCACGCCGCGGTTGATGAGCTCCCGCAGCTCGTCGGTGTTCGAGGAATACTCAAACGCCTGCTCCTGGGTGATCTCCTTGCGGATGACCAGGTCGGACAGGCTCTGGTTGAAGGTCTGCATGCCGTACTTGGACTGGCCGGACTGCATGGTGCCGTAGATCTGGTGGATCTTGTCCTCGCGGATGAGGTTCCGGATGGCGGAGTTGGGGATCATGATCTCCAGGGCCAGGGCCCGGCCTTTGCCGCCGGCCTTGGGGATGAGGCTCTGGCAGATGACGCCCTCCAGCACGAGGGAGAGCTGGGCTCGCACCTGCGCCTGCTGGTGGCTGGGGAACACATCGATGATGCGGTTGATGGTCTGCACGGTGCTGTTGGTGTGCAGGGTGGCGAAGGTGAGGTGGCCCGTCTCGGCGATGGTGAGGGCGGATTCGATGGTCTCCAGGTCGCGCATCTCGCCCACCAGCACCACGTCGGGATCCTGGCGCAGGGCCGAGCGCAGGGCCTTCTTGAAGCTGTGGGTGTCCGCGTGGATCTCCCGCTGGTTCACCAGGGCGCGCCGGTGCTTGTGGACGTATTCCACCGGGTCCTCGATGGTGAGGATATGCACCGGCTCCTCGGCGTTGATCTTGTCCACCATGGCGGCCAGGGTGGTGGACTTGCCGGAGCCCGTCACGCCCGTCACCAGCACCAGGCCGCGGGGCTTGTCGCAGAGGGCCTGGACCGAGGGGGGAAGACCCAGCTGATCGAAGCTGCGGATGTTCTCGGGGATGGTGCGGAAGACACCCGCCGTGGCACCGCGCTGGTTGAAGACGTTGGCGCGGAAGCGGGCCACACCCTGGAGACCGAAGGAGAAGTCCACCTCCAGATCCTCCTCCAGGCGGTGCTTCTGCTGGTCGGTCATGACGCCGTAGCAAAGCCACCGAGTCTGGGAGGCATCCATGGGCGGCAGCTTGAGGGGCACCATGCGCCCGTCGATGCGGATCTGGGGGGCTGTTTCCGTGGTGATGTGGAGATCCGTGCCCCCGTACTCCACCATGGTCTTGAGCAGCTGCTGCAGCGGGGCTACGTAGTTGGAACCGATTTCACTCATGCGGAGCTCTCCTACAACACGGTTTCGCGGATGATCTCTTCGATGGTGGTGACGCCGTCGAGGACCTTGCGGCAGCCGGAGCGGCGGAGGGTGATCATGCCCTCCTTCTGGCCCTGCTCGCGCAGCTCGATGGCCGAGGCCCCGGTGAGGATCATGTCCTTGAGGGTCTCGGACATCTCCAGCACCTCGTAGAGGCCCACGCGGCCCTTGTAGCCACGCTTGTTGCAGATGTCGCAGCCGACGGGCTTGTAGAAGGTGATGCCCCGCTGGATCTCCTCCGGGGTGAAGCCCACTTCGCGCAGCGCCTCTTCGGGCTGGTGGTGCGTGTCCACGGCCTTGCAGCTGCTGCAGAGGCGGCGCACCAGGCGCTGGGCGCAGATGATGTTCACCGAGGTGGCCACCAGGAACGGCTCCACCCCCATGTTCATGAGGCGGTTGATGGTGCTGGGCGCGTCGTTGGTGTGCAGGGTGGAGAGCACCAGGTGGCCGGTGAGCGAGGCCTTGATGGCGATCTCGGCGGTCTCGAAGTCGCGGATCTCGCCCACGAGGATGATGTTGGGATCCTGCCGGAGGAAGGAGCGCAGGGCGGCGGCGAAGTTGAGGCCGATCTGCTCCTTCATCTGCACTTGGTTGATGCCGGGGAAGTTGAACTCCACCGGATCCTCCGCCGTTAGGATGTTGGTGTCCACCGTGTTGAGCTTGGCGATGGAGGAATAGAGCGTGTTGGTCTTGCCCGATCCCGTGGGGCCCGTCACCAGCACCATGCCGTAGGGCTTCGAAATCTGCCGGTCCCACCGCTCCAGGCTCTCCGGCTCGAAGCCGAGCTTGGTGAGGTCGAGCATGAGCTTGTCGCTGTCCAGCAGCCGCAGCACGATCTTCTCGCCGAAGAGGGTGGGCAGGATGCTCACGCGGTAGTCGATGACCTTCTGCCGGCCGCTCATGTTCACGCGCAGCTTGATGCGGCCGTCCTGGGGCAGGCGCTTCTCGGCGATGTTGAGCTTGGCCAGGATCTTCACGCGGGAGGTGAGCGGGTCCTTCAGCTTGAGGTTGGGCCGCATGACCTCCATGAGGATGCCGTCGATGCGGAATCGGATGCGGTAGTTCTTCTCATAGGGCTCGATGTGGATGTCGGACGCACCGCGCTTGATGGCGTCGATGAGCACCATGTTCACGAGCTTGACCACCGGGGCGTCCTCGCTGCCCCGCTTCAGGGCGCCGACGTTGATGCTCTCCTCGTCGTCGTCCGTGGCCTCGAACTCCGCGTCGGCATCCAGCTCCTGCTCCAGCTCCTGGAGGTCGATGTGCTCGTCCTGTTCGTTGAAGGGATTGGGAAGGCTAGCGTCGGTGGGGCCGGCTCCAGCGGCGCCGCCCAGGTTGGTCGTCGTGGCGCGGCCGGCTTGGCCGTCCGCCAGGCGCACCCCGCTGGAACCGCCGTAGTACTTCTCGACCGCCCGCACCAGGCCCATCTCGCTGGACACCACGGGATCCACGTTGTAGCCCGTGTGGAAGCGCACATCATCCATGGCGAAGATGTCGGTGGGATCGGACATGGCCAGGGTCAGCACGTTGCCCGTGCGCTGGAGGGGCAGCACCTTGTGGCGCTGGGCCAGGTCCTTGGGGATGAGCGCGATGACACTTGCATCTATGGGGGGCCATTGCTCCAGGTCCGCAGCCGGCACGCCGTACTGCATGCCCAGGAAGCTCACGATGTCCTGATCGGAGCAGAAGCCCTGACGCACCACGATGCTGCCGAGCTTGCCGCCCTCACGCCGCTGGATCCTGATGACTTCTTCCAACTGGGCATCCGTGATGAGCTGAGCCTTGACGAGCATTTCCCCTAGCTTGCTGACCACTGGCTGCCTCCGGATGGGGTGAGGCGATGGTATCACCTCCGGCATCATCCTGACGGCCCGGCCCCTTCCCCGAACCCGGCCCGTTGTATGCTTTCGCCATGTCCGTCCCAGGAACTCAGCCCCAGCGCCTGCTGCTGGCCCGGCAGTTGATCCGGGAGAAGGGCCTTTCCCGGCTGGACCTCACCCTGCTGGAGGACATCCTCAGGGAAGGGGCCGGCGACCTGGATCCCCTGCTGGAGGCGCCCTCGCGGGAACCCGTCGCCGCCGGGGAATCTCCCGCCCAGGCCCAGCTGCGGCGGAACCTCGGCCTGTTCCTGGCCTTCCTGCATCAGTTCTCGCCCCGCCGCCTCGGCGAGGCCCGGGCCGCCATGGGCCAGGTCCTCCAGCACAGCCTGGGGCGGCTGGCCCAGCTGACCGGGACGGCCCACCGGGAGCTGATGGTGGAGCTGGAGCAGCCCACCTGGGTGGGGCTTCTCCTCGACCTTCTGGCCTCGCTCCGGGCCATGGCCCCCCCGCCGGGAGAGGACGCCGGCGCCCTCCGGGCCCTGTGGGCGGCCTTCCTGGAGGACCACCGCGATTCCTTCCGCCAGATCCTGACGGCGCTCCAGACCTGCAAGGACGGGCCCGACGCCGTCGCCCGCCTGAACGCCCAGATGAAGGTGGTGAACCGGGCCATCCAGGGCCAGGGCCGGCTGGAGGAGTCCCTGGCCCGCCTGGCCGAGCAGCTGGAATCGTGCATCCCCCCGGATTTCCACGCCCGGGTGGAGCCCCTGCTGCTGCTGCAGAACGTGGTGACCAACCTGCGCCTGAGCCTGATGCGTCCCCTGGACCGGGGCATCCACTGGCCCGCCGTCGAACAGGTCCGGGGGAGCCTGCAGTGGCTCTGGGACCACCTGGGCTGGGTCCTGCCCCGCATGGACGCCGAGCTGTTCCGGGATCGCATGCCCGCCGACCTGCGGCGGCTGCTCCAGGGCCTCCGCCGGGAGGACCGGGCCCTCTTCTCCGTGGTGGCCCGGGCCCTGGCCAGCCACATCTCCCTCCTGGGGCTGATGGAGTCTCTGGAGCCCGGCGCGGGAGCCGGCGCCCAGGAGATCTATGCGGCCGTGCCCACCTTCCTCGTCATCGAATCCGAGCTGGGCCGCGTGGTGGAGCGCGCCTACGACCCCGGGCGGGCCGCGTTGCTGAACCCGGACCAGCGCGAGGTGCCACGCCTCCGCGCCTACCTGCGCCAGGCCGTGCTGAGCCTCCGCCAGGACCAGGCGACCCTGCGGAGCCTCCTGCAGCAGGCCCTGGCGGGCGCGGATGCGGACCAGCTGGCCCACACCCTGGACAACCTGCGCGGCCTGCTCATCAACCACCAGAAGCAGCTCATGGGCGAGCTGGTGGGCCTGTTCTCGCCTGACGTGCAGCAGCGGCTCTTCCCGGAGTCCCCCAGCATGATGGAGGAGGGCGAGCGGCTCCGGCTCCGCATCCAGCGGCTGTGGGAGCAGGTTCCCCCCATCCACGCCCAGCTCCTGTTGAGCCTGGAGCTCCAGGACTGGCCCCGGCTCGCGCTGGGGCTCGCCCAGTCCTACCGGCACCTGCTGGCCTTCCGCCGCAGCCCCGAGTTCCCCCTGATGCGCCGGCCGGACCGGGAGGAGGCCGAGCGGCTCATCCAGGATCTGGGCCGCCTCCTGGAGTCCCCCGAGGAAGTCCACCAGGCCCTCCGTGATGCCATGGACGTGCTGGGCGAGCTGCTCCGCTTCCTGGAGCTGTTCCTGCTCCGGATCAACGCCCGGGTGCCGCTGATCCGCCAGGATCTCGAGGTGGCCCAGGAGGCCCTGAGGCTCATCGCCGGCTTGAAGGAAGGCCCCACGGGGCC
Organism: Geothrix edaphica; assembly: GCF_030268045.1. Classification (NCBI taxonomy): domain Bacteria; kingdom Pseudomonadati; phylum Acidobacteriota; class Holophagae; order Holophagales; family Holophagaceae; genus Geothrix; species Geothrix edaphica. Next base: position 500,568 of record NZ_BSDC01000001.1, on the reverse strand, counting down.
GGAGCGCACGCGGCTTTCCCACAAGCTGATCCAGAGCGCCAAGCGCCTCGGGGTCCGCGATGCCCAGGCCGTGACCCTGCTCAAGCGCTGGGTCCGGGCCGAGCGCGGCCAGCGGGAAGGGTCCCTGCCCATCCTGGAGCAGCTCGCCGCCCACCTCAGCCAGCTGGCGTTGAGACTGGAAGCCGCTCTGGGTTGACCGCCCGGCCCCCCTCGTGGACCATCCTTCTGGGAGTTTCATGCACCGTATCCACTGGCTGGAGCCACACCCTTCCCGGGCCGGAGACGCTTTGCGCGTGGCCCTGGAGGCGTGGGGACACATGGTGGTGCCAGGACCAGGGCCCGGTTCGCTGGTGCTGGTGGCGGAGCGGCCCGACCCCGGGCTGATCCCGGCGGAGGGATCGGAGATCCTCTGGTGGGTCCAGCAGGCGGGGGCGGAAGAGGTCAGCGCCGTGCTGGAGCGGAGGGCGGGCTGGGTGCTGCTCCAGGACCGGCCGCTCGAAGCGGCCCGGGAGGCCCTCCGGCACCTGCGGCAGCGGGACCTCGGCAGCGAGGGTTGGCTGCGCCAGATGCTCCATCTCGCGTCGCTGGACGACCTCCTGGAGCTCGTGCTGAGCCGGGCCATCCGGCAATCCCGAGCCCAGGGCGGTGCCATCTGGCTGAGGAAGGAGAACCTGTTCTACCAGCGGGCCGGCGACGGATCGTTCCCCGAGGCGCCCCTGCCCCGCCATGCGGCCGCAGAGTTGGTGCGCCGGGGGGAGGCCTTCCCGCTGGCCGCCTCGGAGCAGCTGGGCATCCTGCGGCTGCTGGATCCCCATGAGTCTCCGGAACAGTTCCTCCAGGGCTTCGAGGATGTGGAGCCCCTGCTGCTCAATGCCTGGCGCCTGGAGGAGAGCCGCGCCTTGTCCTTCAAGGACGATCTCACCGTGGCGCAGAACCGCCGCTGCCTGGAGGCGGAGCTGCCCCAGGCCGTGCGGGCCGCGGCCGCCAAGGGCGAGTCCGTGGCCCTGGTCTTCCTGGATGTGGATGACCTCAAGCAGGTGAACAGCCGGTACGGCCATCCCGCGGGGAGCATCGTGCTGGAGGCCGTGGCCCGGACCGCCCAGCGCCTCTGCCGGGCCCACGACCGCCTCTACCGCTACGGGGGGGACGAATTCTGCCTCCTCATGCCCGGCACCCAGGCCCGGGGTGCCCAGAAGCTGGCCGAACGCCTCGTCCAGGTGACCCTCGGCCAGCCGGTCCTCCTGGGGGATGATCACCTGACCATCTCCCTGAGCGCCGGCGTGGCGGCCTTCCCCGAGCATGCCGACGGCGCCGGCCACCTCATCGAGCAGGCCGACCGCGCCCTCCTCCGCGCCAAGCGGGAAGGCAAGCGGCAGGTGGTGGTGGCGGGCTGAGAGCTCATAACAAAACCCCACGGCGCCGCGCGAGGGGTGCCGGGCGAGCGAGGCGAGGAACGCGAGGAGATGCGTAGCGGGTACTACGCGCGACGAGCGTAACGCGGCATCGCGACGCCCGTCGCCCCTCGCCCGGAGGGATGAAGCCAGGCGGGCGCCCCGCGGTGTCAGGTCCCTTCAACAACGAACCGCGTTGCCCTGCGGGCCCTTCCTTGCGGTGCATTCCGCCTAGCTTCATCGCGGCATCGTCGGGTTTTGTTATGAGCTCTAAGAGCGCCCCTACTTCCGCTTCTTCTTCCGGCTCTTCTCGGCGCCGAAGACCTTGGCCAGGAAGCCCTCCTCACCTTCCCCGGCGGGCTCACCATCGAGGCTGCGGCGGAGCTGCTCCAGGAGCTGGCGTTGCTCGGCGTTGAGGGCCTTGGGCACGGCCACGCGCAGATGCAGGTAGAGGTCGCCGCGGCCGCTGCCCTGGAGGCGGGGGACGCCGGCGTTCACCAGCTTCACCACGTGGTCCGCGGGGGTGCCCGCCGCGAGCTTCACCTTGTCGGGGCCATAGGGCGTCTCCACCTCCAGGGCGCCGCCGGTCACCAGCAGGGGCCACGAAACCTCCAGGCGCTGGTGCAGGTCGTGGCCGTCACGCTCATAGCGGGGATCCGGCTCCACGTCGAAGACCACGTAGAGGTCGCCCGTGCGGCCGCCGAAGCGGCCTGACTCGCCTTGGCCCTGGAGGCGGAGGCGGGTGCCGCGGTCCACGCCGGCCGGCACCTTGAAACTCACCTTGGACTTGCGGTGGACGCGGCCCTCGCCCCGGCACTCGCGGCAGGGCTTGGGGATGATGCGGCCCTTGCCCTCGCAGCGGGGGCAAGGCGTGAGCATCTGGAAGAAACCCTGGCGCACGGCCACCTGGCCCGCGCCCCGGCACTGGGGGCAGGTCTCCGGGCGGGAGCCGGCTTCGCAGCCGGAACCGTGGCAGGTGCCGCAGGCCTCCAGGCGCGGGATGCTGAGCTCCACGCTGTCCTTGCCGAAGATCGCGTCCCGGAAGCTGAGCTTGAGGTTGTACTGCAGGTCCGAGCCCCGCTCCTCGCCGCTGGACCGGCGCCGGCCTCCGCCGCCGAAGAGATCCCCGAAGAGGCCGCCGCCGAAGAAGCTGCCCAGGATGTCCTCGAAATCCGCGAACTGGTTGGGGTCGAACTGGAACTGCTGGCCGCCGCCCGCCCCGCCCAGGCCGGCGTGGCCGTACTGATCGTAGGCCTTCCGCTTCTCGGGGTCCGACAGCACGCTGTAGGCCTCGGCGGCCTCCTTGAACTTCTCCTCCGCCTCCTTGTTCCCGGGATTGCGGTCGGGATGCAGCTCCATGGCCAGCTTGCGATAGGCCTTCTTCAGTTCATCCGCCCCGGCTTCCTTCGACACGCCGAGCACTTCGTAGTAGTCACGCTTCATGCACCCATCCTGGGTTCCAGGATAGCCGATAGCTCGGGCCTAGTTGGGTCCCGCGCCCTCGTCCTCGCCGTCCAGGGACGCCATCATGGCCTCACTGGCGGCCAGGACGGCATCGGTCAGCAGGTTCTGGGCCTCCAGCAGCTGCCCCTCGCAGGCGCGCAGGGCGGCGGGATCCTGGGCGGCCACGGCCTGCCGGGCCCGGGTGAGCACGTCCCGGATCATGATCTGCTGGTCCTCGGGGAGGTACTTGCCGCATTCGGCGAAGCTCTTGTCACAGGAGAAGATCAGCCCCTCGGCCGAGGCGATGTACTTCAGCGCGTCGCGCTTCTTCACGTCGGTCTCGGCGTTGGCCAGGGCCTCGCGGATCATGCGCTGGATCTCCAGCTCGGAGAGGCCGGAGCTGGGGCGGATGCTCAGGCCCTGCTCCAGGCCAGTCATGAGATCGCGGGCTGACACCTTCACGATGCCGTTGGAGTCGATGTCGAAGGCGACTTCAATTTGCGGCACGCCCTTGGGCAGGGGCGGCAGGTTGATGAGGTCGAAGCGGCCCAGGCTCTTGTTGTGCTCGGCCAGCTCGCGCTCGCCCTGCAGAACGTGGATCTCCACCCGGTTCTGGTTGTCCGTGACCGTGGTGAAGGTGCGGGAGTCCCGGGTGGGGATGGTGGCGTTGCGCTGGATGATCTTCACGAAGCCGCCGCCCTGGGTCTCGATGCCGAGGGAGAGCGGCGTGACGTCCAGCAGCACCAGGTCCTTGATATCGCCCTTGAGCACGGCGCCCTGGATGGACGCGCCCGTGGCCACCACCTCGTCGGGGTTGATGCTCCGGTTGGGTTCCTTGCCGAAGAAGTCCTTCACCAGCCGCTGCACCAGCGGCATGCGGGTCTGCCCGCCCACGAGGATCACCTCGTCAATCTGCCGCGGCGTCTTGCCGCCCTGCTCGAGCGCGTCCTTGATGGGAACCAGGGTCTGCTCCACCAGCCCCCGGGCCATCCCCTCGAGCTGCTCGCGGGTGAGGGTGGCTTCGAGGTGCTGAGGGCCGCCGGGAGCCTGGGCGATGAAGGGCAGGCGGATCTCGACGCGATCCAGGGTGGACAGCTCGCACTTGGCCTTCTCGCTGGCCTCCTTCAGCCGCTGGAGGGCCATGCGGTCCGAGGACAGGTCGATGCCGGTCTTCTCGCGGAACTGCTCCACCAGCCAGTTCTGGATGGCCAGGTCGATGTCCTCGCCTCCGAGGAAGGTGTCGCCGCTGGTGGCCAGCACCTCGAAGACGCCGTCGTTCATCTCCATCAGGGTGAAGTCGAAGGTGCCGCCGCCGAAGTCGTAGATGGCCAGGATCTGCTTGAGGCCCTTCTTGTTGAACCCGTAGGCCAGGGCCGCCGCCGTGGGCTCGTTGATGATGCGCTGCACGTTCAGGCCCGCGATCTTGCCGGCGTCCTTGGTGGCCTGGCGCTGGGCATCGTCGAAGTAGGCGGGCACCGTGATGACGGCGTCCGTCACCTCCTCGTGGAGGAAGGCCTCGGCGGCCTGCTTCAGGGACCGGAGGACGATGGCCGTCACTTCAGGCGGCGCGTAGTCCCGCTCGCCCACCCGCAGCCAGGCGTCGCCGTTGGGCGCGGACACCACCGGGAAGGGCAGCCGGTTGACCGCTTCCTGGACCTTGGGAGCCTGGAACCGCTGCCCGATGAGCCGCTTCACGGCGAACAGGGTGCGCTGGGGGTTCGTGACGGCCTGCCGCTTGGCGATGTGGCCCACCAGCACATCCCCCTTGTCCGTGAAGGCCACCACCGAAGGCGTGGTGCGGCTTCCCTCCCGATTGGGGATCACCCGCGAGTCCCCGCTCTCCATCACGCAGACGCAACTGTTCGTCGTACCCAGATCAATGCCGATCAGTTTGCCTGCCATGGGTGGAACTCCGGGGGGGAATCGGCTTCATCATAAAAGGAATTCTGGGCGTCATCCAGTGCTGGTGCTGGGCCCGGCTAGGACTTTCCCGAGTCCTGCAGCCGGTTCACCACCACGCGGGCGGGGCGGAGGAGCTGCCCCTTGAGCTTGTAGCCGCGCTCGTAGACCGCAGCCACGGCGCCATCAGGCAGGTTCGGGTCGCTGAAGGTGGTGAGCGCCTCGGCGTGAAGGGCATCGAAGGCCTCGCCGACCTTGAGGGGGAGGGGCTCGACGTTCATGCGGCGGAGGGCCTCCAGGAACTGCTTCTGGATCAGCTCCACACCGGCGCGGAAGGATTCGACATCCTGGTAGGAGGCGCTGAGACCCCGCTCGAAGTTGTCGAGGACGGGCAGCATCTCGAGGAGGATCTTCCGCTCGGCCTGCTCCACGGCCATGGCGATGTCCCGCTGGGCCCGGTTGCGGAAGTTGTTGAAGTCCGCCGCGAGGCGGCGGTGCTGATCCATCAGCTCGCCCTCGCGCCTCAGCATCTCCTCCATCTGCCCCTCGGCCTCGGTGAGGGCCGATTCCAGGTCCACCCGGGGCTCCCCGCGGTCCATGGGATCGGCTTCCTCCCCGGCCGGGGCCGGATATTCCGAAGCCACCTCGTCGGCCACGGACTGGAGATCCCCGTCCAGGGCATCGTCCAGGCTGAGGTCCACCACGTCCTCCGGCTCTCCGGTGGGCGGAGCTGGCTTGTCATGGGGCTCGCGGGGGGTGCCGGTGGTCATCGCAGCAGTATACGCAGTCCGGAACAGGACGTCAGGATCCGCCCTGGCGCCGCTGGATCTGCCGGGACCACCAGCGCAGGCCGCCCATGACCCGGCTGTAGTCCATGCGGAGGGGCCCCACCAGGGCGAAGGTCACGTAGCCGGCGGGGCCCAGGCCCACGGTCCGGACCGCCGTGGCCAGGGGCCAGCCATCCAGGTAGGGGTTCTCGGAGCCCAGCAGCAGCTGGATGTCCTGCGAGGCGCGGTCGGCGAAGGCGTTCAGGAGGCGGGCCAGGCGGCCCCGCTCCTCGAAGGCCGCCACCAGCCCCCGGAACCGTGCGACATCCTAGAATTCGGGCAGGCCGCCCAGGCGGCCCAGGCCGGACACCAGCACCGGGGGGTCGCCGGCAGGCCCCTCCTCGGGCCACCGGGAGGCCAACTCCTGGAGCCGGGTCCGGAGGGTCTCGCCCTCCACCGCCCCGGCCTGGAGGGCCGCCAGGAGCTTCGACCGCATCTCGGCCAGCGTGAGGCCCGCGAACTGGGCGGTGGCGTAGTTCCCCAGCTCCGTGAGGACGGTATCGGCATAGTTCCAGGGGTTGTCCATGAGGCGGTGGTCCACCTCGCCCAAGCTCCCCACCCAGATCGCCACCAGGCGGCCGGGCCCGACCGGCACGAACTCCAGGCGCACCAGGCGGCTCTGCGTCAGGGGCAGCGGCAGGGCCACGCAGACCCCGCCCATCACCTCGGCCAGCGTCCGGCTGGCGTGGCGGGCCCAGGATTCGGGATCCAGCTCCAGACCGTCCAGCGCCGCGGCGAGGCGGCCCTCCAGCTCGGGATCCGGGGCCTGGGCCTTCAGCCAGCGGTCCACGTAGTAGCGGTAGGCCCGCTCTGTGGGCACCCGTCCCGCGGAGGTGTGCGGCTGCGCCACCATGGACTCGTCCTCCAGATCCGACAGCACGTTCCGGATGGTGGCGCTGGAGAGGGGCTCGGGGAACCGCTTGGCCAGCAGCCGCGACCCCACCGGCTCCCCCGCCTCGAGGTAGGCCTCGATGAGGGTCCGGAGCACGGATTCGCCGCGGGGGTTGAGGTTGGGGGTGGGGGTGGCCATGTGGGTAAACTTTGTCGGGCTGTCATACTATATACCCCCCCAACGGAGGTCCCATGCGCACCACCTTGACCCGCCTTTCCCTCGCTGCGGCCCTCGTCCTGGCCGTGGGCTGCAACCGCAAGAGTGAAGCCTCCATCCAGGCCGATGAGGCCGCCAAGGCCGCCGAGGCCAAGGTTGCCCAGCTTGAGCAGCAGCTGGCCGAAGCCAAGGCCGGCAAGGTGGCCGGCGGCGATGCCGAGACCGTCCAGCAGGTGACCAAGTCCCAGGTCAAGGCCCTGGAGCGCCAGGTGGCCGATGCGAAGCGGCGGGCCGAGGCCAAGAAGCAGGAGGCCGTCGTCCTCGCCTCCGCACCTGCCGCCAAGGAAGCGCCCAAGCCCGTGGTGGTGGACGTGCCCACCGGCACCAAGCTGGAGATCACCCTGGCCCGCGAGCTGGCCACGGACAAAGACCAGCCCGGTGATGCCTGGGAAGGCTCCCTGGCCTCCGACGTGGTGGTGGACGGCAAGCTGGTCTGGAGCGCTGGCAGCTCCGCCCGGGGCGTCGTCACCCAGAGCGCCGCCGCGGGCCGCCTCAGCAATGGCAAGGGTGCCCTGGGCATCCGGCTCACCGAGATCGCCGGGGTCGGCATCGATACGGACACCCACGTGGTCGTGGCCAGCGCCCGGGGTGAGCGCAACGCCAAGTACATCGGCGGCGGTGCGGCCCTCGGCGCCCTGGTCGGCCTCCTCACCGACAAGAAGAACCAGGGCGACCACGCCCTCGGCGGCGCGGCCGTCGGGGCCGCCGCCGGCACCGCCGTGGCCGCCGGCACCGCCGACACCGTGATCCGCATCCCCGCCACCAAGCCCGTGGCCTTCAGCCTGACCTCACCGGAGAGGGTGACGCTGAAGAAGTAGCTTTCAGCTGTCAGCTATCGGCAATCAGCCAAAAAAGGAAGCGGGAGGCATGCCTCCCGCTTCTGCTTTTACGGAGAGCTGACAGCTGATAGCTGACAGCCCACTCACGCCTCCAGCGCCTGCAGCCGCTCGGCCTCGAACGCCGCCCGCAGAGGTTCGATGATCGGCTCGATCTGGCCGGACATGAAGCTGTCGATCTGGTGGATGGTGACGCCGATGCGGTGGTCGGTGACGCGGCCCTGGGGGAAGTTGTAGGTGCGGATCTTCTCGCTGCGGTCACCGCTGCCCACCTGGGACTTGCGGAGGGCGGAGTGGGCCGCGTCGGCCTCGTCCTGGGCCTTCTGGAGGAGGCGGCTGCGGAGCACGGTCATGGCCTTGGCCATGTTCTTGATCTGGCTGCGCTCGTCCTGGCAGCTGACCACGGTGTTCGTGGGCAGGTGGGTGAGGCGCACGGCGGAGTAGGTGGTGTTCACGCTCTGCCCCCCCTTGCCGCCGGAGCAGAAGGTGTCGATGCGGAGGTCCTTCGGGTGGATCTCGATGTCCACCTCCTCGGCCTCGGGCATGACGGCCACGGTGGCGGCGGAAGTGTGGATGCGGCCCTGGGTCTCGGTCTTGGGCACCCGCTGCACGCGGTGCACGCCGCTCTCGAAGCGGAAGAGGCTGTAGGCCCCGTCCCCCTGGATCTCGGCGGTGGCCTCCTTGAGCCCACCCGCGTCCGCATCGCTCTCGTCCAGCACCGACACCTTGAAGCCCCGGCGCTCTGCGAAGCGGATGTACATGCGGAACAGCTCTGCGGCGAACAGCGCGGCCTCCTCGCCGCCGGTGCCGGCACGGACTTCGAGGATGACGTTCTTGGCGTCGGCGGGATCCTTGGGAATGAGCAGCCGCTTGATCTCGGCCTCGCCCTCGGCGATGGCCTTCTTCAGGTCGGGAATCTCCATTTCCGCCATCTCGCGGAGTTCCGCATCCATGGTCTTGTCGCCCAGGATGAGCTCCGCCTCCTCCAGCTGCCTCATGCGGGTGCGCTGGGTCTGGAAGGCCAGCACCACCGGCTCCAGCTCCGCGCGGAGCTTCGCCAGCTCACGCAGGCGCTTGGGATCCGACACCACGGCCGGATCCTGCAGCTGCGCCTCCACTTCCTGGAAGCGGGCTTCGACGGCTTCTAATTGGTCGAGCATGATCCACCTTTTCAGCTATCTCCAGATCCCGGCTGCGCCGGGATCTGGAGCACACAAAAAAGAAGAACGGGCCGAGGAGCTCGGCCCGTTCTTTGGAACATCACAGCTAGGCTTCGGTGGTCTCGGGTGCAGTCTCGACAGCAGCTTCGGCGGGGGCCGCAGGGGCCTCCTTCTTCGCATACTTCTTGTTGAACTTCTCCACGCGGCCTTCGGTGTCCATCAGGCGCTGCTTGCCCGTGAAGAACGGGTGGCAGTTGGAGCAGATTTCCACGCGCAGCTCCTTCTTGGTGGAGCGCGTCATGAACTCGTTGCCGCAGGCGCAGTGGACCTTCACGTCGTGAAGCTCGGGGTGGATCTTTTCCTTCATCTCTTCCTCCTGGGACCGACCGGATGCCCCCATGGGCGGGGTGAATGCACGCGGCTTGTCCACGCAAGACGAACAGTTTATCGCTGGAACGCCCCTGACTCAAGGGGGATTCCCGGGATCCGGCGTGGGGGCCCGGGGGGAGGCTCCATGTCCAGGAGCCAGAGGCGAGTGGGAACGACGCGAAGCGTCGTGTCACATGGAGGCGCGCAGCGCGCCCTTAGATCCTCGCAACGCATACGTTGCGAGGGACCCCCCGGACAGCATTCACCCCTGCTCCTGGGGCATCAACACCCAGCGTTCGGCCAGGACGCGCCGGAGCTTCAGAGCCAGCATCACGCTGATCAGCAGAGTGGCGTTGAAGCTGAGCTCCAGGGGCACCTGCCACCACTGGAACCGGATCCGGCCCAGGAACCCCGTCTCCACGGCGAACATGAAGGCCGTGAAGAGGACGGGCTCGAGGAGGGTCTGCCAGAGCGGGCGTTCCTGGCTGTGCCGCTCCAGCAGGAAGCCGGTGTAGGCCCCGTAGAGCAGGCGGGTCGGCTTGAACCCGTGGGATGTGGTGAATCCGAGGGGGATGGAGAGCAGCGAGGTGAGCAGGACGGCCACGGCCGTCCGCGCCCAGGGGTCAAGCCGGAGCCAGTACCGCCGGGCCCAGAAGTAGCCGGCGCCCACAGCCAGACCCTGGGCCGCGGCGAAGGCCACGCAGATGTACCAGCGCCAGCCCTCGAACCACATGTGGCTGCCCGTCGCCGCCCCGATGATCATGCCCGCCGCCAGGGCCGTGCCGCCGCGGTGATTGGCGTCCTGGCCTTCTCCGGCCGCGAGTTCCTCGGCCAGCCGGCCGGGCCGCTCCTTTTCGGCGAGCAGGGCCGACATGGCCGACTCGCCCTGGATGCCCCGGGCCTCGGCCTCGTCCAGCAGGTGGGCCTCCAGCTCCCGCAGCAGCATGAGCCGCCGCCGGCGGGACACTCCCCTCAGGCCGGCAGCCACTTGGGAGAGGTAGCCGTCAAGGGCCCGGGACATGGAAGCGAACCCTCAGCCTCGGGGCCCGACGAAGGCCTGGACCATGTCCACGAACTGGTTCCACTCCTTCTTCTTGGCGGAGAGGAAGGCCTGTCCGGCGGGCTGGATCGAGTAGTAGCGGCGCTCCCGGCCATTCTCCTGGGTTTCCCAGTACGAGGTGATGAACTCCGTGGCCTCCAGCTTGTGGAGGGCCGGATAGAGGGCCCCTTCCTTCAGCGTGTACGATCCCCCGGTGCGCTGGCGGACCGTCTCGATGATCTGGTAGCCATACATGGGCCCCTCGCAGAGCAGCGACAGCAGCAGCAGGGGTGTGCTGCCCTTCAGCAGTTCACGATCCACAGGGTCCTCCGGTTTAGGCTGTTTCATTGTGCCTCGCAAAATGAGGTCCGTCAAGGCCGCGGGATTGAAAATTCCTTTTGGTTCAAGGGAATCAGGCTGCATGGAGCCTGGCCTGGTCGGCCCCCGCGGCTCCACCCGGAGGGCCCTGCCGCGACCCGGAAAAACCTGGGTGATCCCGCTCGCTGGCTCGATTCCAGGAGCGTCAACAAAGCCAGGGGGGGCCACTGGTCCCCCGTCGGGAATCGAACCGTGCGGCTGCGCCGCCCTCGGCTCGCGTCGGCGGCACATCTAGTGCCGCCTTGGGCGATCCACTCGCTGGTTCGATTCCAGAAACGTCAACAAAGCCAGGGGGGCCAAAGGCCCCCCTGGCTTTGTTGGTGCACCCGACTGGAATCGAACCAGCGACCTTTGGCTTCGGAGGCCAACGCTCTATCCAACTGAGCTACGGGTACTACGACCTCTCATCATGGCTTCGATCGGCTTTTCATTCAAGGCTGAGGCTTCGGCACCGGGGCGCGCATGGCCTTTGGCTTCGGAGGCCAACGCTCCCTCAGCCGGGTCCGGCCACGGTCCGGCGCCGCACGCTGCCGTTGGCCTGGGCGAAGTAGCGGCGCACCCCGCGGGTGATGGCGTCGGCCACCTTGGCGCGGAAGGCGGCGTCCTTGAGCTTCTCCTCCTCTTTCGGGTTGGAGATGAAGGCCACCTCCACCAGGACGGCGGGCATGGCCGCGCCGCGCAGGACAATGAAGGGCGCCTGCTTGACGCCGCGTTCCTTGATGCCCGCCAGGCGGTTCAGCTGGCCCTGGATGGCCACGGCCAGGCGCTCGGAATCCTGGAGGAAGGCCTTCTGGGCCAGGTCATCCAGGATGCTCGCCACCACGCTGTCTGCGCTGGTCGGGGCGGTCCCGGCGCCGGCGTTCTCGGCGGCCACCACCTCGTCGTCGTCGCCCTTGCCCAGGCTCAGGAAGTAGACTTCGGAGCCCCGAGCGGCACGGGTCCGGGCGGCGTTCAGGTGGAGGCTGATGAAGAGGTCCGCCCCCTGGGCATTGGCGGCCCGGGCCCGATCCCAGAGGGGGATGAAGGTGTCATCGTCCCGGGTGAACACCGCCTCGAACCCGGCGGCTTCCAGCTTGGCGGCCACGGCCTGGCCGATCTCCAGGGCGGCGGCCTTCTCCTTCAGGCCCCTGGGCCCCTTGGCCCCGCCATCGTCCCCGCCGTGCCCCGGATCCACCATGACCTTCAGGCGCGGCGGATGGACCGGAGGGCCGGTGGGTTTGGGGGTCTGGGCCCAAGACAGTAGGCTGAAGGTGAGCAGGAGGCTCGGGAGTCGGATCATGGCCCAATCGGTGAAAGGCATGCGGGATCTGTTCGGGGCGGAGCTGCGCTGGTTCCAGCATATCGAAGAAACCGCCCGCCGCGTGTTCGGCCGCCATGGCTACGGCGAGATCCGCACCCCCATCCTCGAGGAGCTGGACGTCTTCAAGCGCAGCGTCGGGGAGAGTTCCGACATCGTGAACAAGGAGATGTACCAGTTCACGGACAAGGGCGGCCGCGAAGTCGTGATGCGCCCCGAGAACACCGCCGGCGTGGTGCGGGCGGCCATCCAGCACAAGCTGCTGGCCTCCAGTGATCCCGTCCTGTTCTATTACATCGGCCAGCAGTTCCGCTACGAGCGCATGCAGACCGGCCGGTACCGCCAGTTCTGGCAGATCGGCGCCGAGAGCTTTGGCGTGGCCAGCCCCGAGAGCGAGGCCGAGAGCCTGCTCATGCTCCACAGCTTCCTGAAGGAGCTGGGACTCAAGCAGATGGTCTTCTCCATCAACAGCGTCGGCACTCCCGAGTCGCGCCCCGCCTTCTACACGGCCTTCCGCGCCTTTTTCGCGGCGCGGCAGGAGCAGTTCTGTTCCGACTGCCACCGGCGCATCGAGTCCAACCCGCTGCGCGTCTTGGACTGCAAGAACGAAACCTGCCAGGCGGCGCTCGAAGGACATCCGGTGATCACGGACTACCTGGACGAGGCCTCGGCGAAGCACCACGCCCGGCTCAAGGCTCTTCTCACAGACCTGGACATCCCCTACGAAGAGAATCCGCGGCTCGTGCGCGGCCTGGACTACTACACCCGCACGGCCTTCGAGCTGCTCAGCTCCGACCTGGGCGCCCAGAGCGCCCTGCTGGGCGGCGGCCGCTACGACCTGCTCGTGAAGCACCTGGGTGGCCCCGACGTGCCGGCCTTCGGCTGGGCCATCGGCCTGGACCGCCTGGCCATGGTGCTGCAGCAGATCCACGGCGAGGCCCCCCAGGTCGCCCCCGCCCTGCTCATCCCCCTGGGCGAGCGGGCCGCCACCGAGGCCTTCAAGCTGGCGCGCGGGCTCTGGGATGCCGGCATCGCCCTGCAGCTGGAGACCCGCGGTGGCGCCCTCAAGAAGGCCATGGCCACCGCCAACCGCACGGGCATTCAGACGGTGCTCATCCTGGGCGACGGCGAACTGGACGGCGGCACCATCACCGTCAAGCACATGGCGACCGGCGAGCAGGAGAGCTGGTCGATGGGCGAAGTGTTCACGCGGCTGAAATGACTCGAAAAAACCAGGAACGGACCGACTTCAGGAGGGCCTTGAACCGGGGGTCCTTCCGGATAGGGCCGACCATGGGTTCGCACTCGAGGTAGATCAGGTACTCGCAGCGTTCCTCCAAGCCCAACCCGGGAGCCCTTCATATCCCTGCCCCTTCGGCGGAATCCGTTCATTCTGCTCTGCAGTCTCAGTCTTGAAGCACCTGGGGACCTGAGATTCGAAAGCAGCCTGGCGGCTCGAGTTATGGGTGTCCTCCTGACCCGGGCCGGCGCAAGCTTCATCTGCCGCTTCTGAATCCAGCTTCCGGGAGGCCCCGGATAGGAGGCACCATGGCACGGTTCATCGGTCTCGACCTCGGCGCGGAGACCCTCAAGGCCGTGGAGCTGACGCGGCAGGGAGACGGCTGGGCCTGGACCCGGCGGGCCTGCGTGGCCCACGGGAAGGACCCCGGGAGGGCCTTCCTGGATCTGCTCCGCGGCTGGGACTGGGACGGCGTGGCCGGTGCCGCGGTGACGGGTCGCCTGGGACGGCCGGTGGCCCTGCCGCGGGTGCCGGGGCGCCAGGCCCTGGCCGCGGGCTTCCGGCTCCGGCATGGACCGGAGCCCGCCACGGTGGTCTCCATCGGCAGCCGGGGCTTCTCGGTGCTGGAGCTCCGGGTCAAGGGCACCGAGATCTACCGAGAGAATGGCCGCTGCGCCCAGGGGACGGGGAACTTCCTCCAGCAGCTGGTGGGGCGGTTCGGGCTCACGGTGGAGGAGGCCTCGGCCCTGGCGGAGGGTGTGGCCGACCCGGCGCCCCTGTCGGGCCGCTGCCCCGTGATCCTCAAGACGGACATGACCCATCTGGCCAACAAGGGGGAATCCCGCGCGCGCATCCTCGCCGGGCTGCTCGACGCCATCGCGGAGAACGTGCAGGCCCTCCTGAAGCCCAAGGTCTGCCCGGAGCGCCTGCTGCTCGCCGGCGGCGTGGCGAGGTCCACCCGCATCCAGGCCCACTTCCGCCGCCACGCAGCCGCCCATGGCTTGACCTATCTGGAAGCCTCCGAAGACGACCGCCTCTACCTGGAGGCCCTGGGCTGCGCCATCCTGGCCGCCGAGGCCCCCGCCGCCCTGCCGGGGCTGGATTCGCTCCTGCGCCCGCCGGATCGGGCGCCGCTGGAGGTCTCCGAACCGCTGTCCTTCCACCTGGACCGGGTCCGCCGCCTGCAGGGGCCGCCGGAATCTCTGGCCGCGGGCCCCGTGGCGGCCGTCCCCGTCGAGGTCATCGTCGGCTTCGACATCGGCTCCACGGGTTCCAAGGCGGTGGCCCTGGAGCCTGAGAGCGGATCCGTGCTCTGGGAGGACTACCTGCCCACGGACGGCGCGCCGGTGGCGGCCGCCCAGGCCCTCATGCGCAACCTCCTGGCGGGCACCGCCGCCGCGCACCACATCCGGGGCTTCGGCGTGACTGGGTCCGGCCGGGAGATCGTGGGTTCCCTGCTCTCCGTCTGCTACGGCCGGGAGGCGGTATCCGTGCTCAACGAGATCGCCGCCCACGCCACCGGAGCCCTGCAGTGCGATCCGCGGGTGGACACCATCTTCGAGATCGGCGGCCAGGACGCCAAATACATCCGGCTCGCCGGCGGCAAGGTGGTCGACGCGGCCATGAACGAGGCCTGCTCCGCCGGCACCGGGTCCTTCATCGAGGAGCAGGGGCGCCGCTTCACTGGGATCGACTCCGTGGCGCAGCTGGGCGAGGTGGCGCTGTCCGCGGACCACTGCATCTCCCTGGGCCAGCACTGCTCGATCTTCATGGCTGAGGTCATCGACGGGGCCGTGGCCGCCGGCGTGCCCCAGGCCACCATCATCGCGGGCATCTACGACTCCGTGGTGGCGAACTACCTGAACCGCGTGAAGGGCAGCCGCTCCGTGGGCCAGGTGATCTTCTGCCAGGGCATGCCCTTCGCCTCCGACGCCCTCGCCGCGGCGGTGGCCCGCCAGACCGGGGCCGAGGTCATCGTGCCGCCCAAGCCCGGCCTCATGGGCGCGGTGGGCATCGCGCTCCTGGCCGCCCGCGAGCTGGCCTGGGAGGAGGCCGACGACCTGGATGGGGCGCGCTTCCTCCAGGCGGAGGTGGCCGCCAAGGATCAGTTCGTCTGCACCGCCACGCAGGGCTGCGGCGGCGCCGGGAACAAGTGCCGCATCGACCGCCTCACCACGCGGGTGGACGGCACCACCACCAGGTTCACCTGGGGCGGCGGCTGCTCCCTGTGGGACAAGGGCACCCGGCGGGCCAAGCTGCCGGACCGGGCCCCCGACCCCTTCCGGGAGCGCCGGGAGCTGGTGGCCCGCCTCTCCGAGCCCCTCTCGGAGCGGCGGGGCCGGCCCCTCATCGGGATCAGCGGCGAGTTCCAGCTGCAAGGCACCTTCCCTTTCTTCGCCACCTTCCTCCACGAGCTCGGCTTCGACCTGCAGGTGGCCCCCACGCCGGGGCGCGACACGCTGAAGCGGGGCATCGAGGAAGCGGGGGTGCCCTTCTGCGCGCCCATGCAGCAGTACCACGGCCTCGTGGCCGGCATGGCGGATGCGAGGCCTGACTACCTGTTCCTGCCCATGATGCGGGAGCTTCCGAGGGTGGGCGGAGAGCCCCATGCGGTGGTCTGCCCCATCTCCCAGGGGGCCCCGGACGTGCTCCGCCTGGAGCTGGGAGCCGCTGCGCCCAAGGTGCTCTCCCCGGTGGTGGATTTCGGCCCCGGAGCCTACGACTCCCCGGCCTTCCTGCGCGTGTGCAGGCGCCTGGCCGCGGACCTGGGCCGGGACCTGCCTTCGGAATGGCGCTCCGCCTGGCGGGCGGCCCGGGCCGCCCAGCTGACCTTCGAGGCGGAGCTGACAGAGCTGGGCCGCCGGGCCCTGGCCTTCTGCCGGGAGCGGGACCTGGTGCCCGTGGTGCTGCTGGGCCGCGGCTACACCCTGCACAACGATGTGCTGAACTCCAACGTGCCCGCCATCCTCCGGGAGCAGGGCGCCATCGCCATCCCCCTGGACTGCCTGCCCCTGGACGAGGGCGTGCCCACCTTCGACGAGGTCTTCTGGGGCCACAGCCAGCGCATCCTGCGGGCCGCCTGGCAGATCCGCCGGACACCTGGCCTCTACAGCGTCTTCTGCTCGAACTACGCCTGCGGGCCCGACAGCTTCACCGTCCCCTTCTTCGCCTGGCTCATGGAGGGGCGCCCCTACGCCGTCATCGAGACAGACGGGCACTCGGGGGACGCCGGCACCAAGACTCGGGTGGAGGCCTTCCTCCACTGCGTCCGCGAGGACCGGCCGCGGGAAGGCCAGTGCGAGCCCCGACCGGCTGCGGACCTCTGCGTGGGCACCCGCACCTTCCAGGAGATCCACCGCGAGGGGGAGCTCCTGCTGATCCCGCCCATGGGCCCCGAGCCCGAAGCCGTCGCGGCCGTCATGCGTGGCCTGGGTCTGCCGGCCGAGGCCCTGCCGCCTTCGGACCTGGGCGCCCTGCGTCTCGGCCGCCGGCAGACCTCCGGAAAGGAGTGCCTGCCCATGACCCTGTTGCTGGGCGGGCTCCTCGCCCACCTGGAGCGCCACCCGGCCGGACACGTGGTCCTGCTGCTTCCCGCCGCCTTCGGCCCCTGTCGCATGGGGGCCTACCGCACCCTGCACCAGCTGATCCTGAAGCGCCTGGGCGAGGAGGCCCGGGTGCGGATCTGGTCCCCGCCCTACGGCGACTATTTCCGCGGCCTGCCCACGGGCTTCAAGGCCCTCATCCTCGCGGGCATGGCGGCCTTCGGCACCCTCGAGCGGGCCCTCTGCCACATCCGGGCCGCGGAGCGGACGCCCGGCGCGGCAGACGCCATCCGGGACAAGTGGGCCGCCCGCATTGCAGCTCATCTCGAAGCCACGGCCGCCGGCGACCTCGGCGCCGCGCGGGTGGTCTCCGAGGTGGCCACGGGCCGCATCTACGGCATCCCCGCCCTGCTCCGCCAGGCCCTGGCGGAGCTCCGGCGGGCGGACAGCGGGGCCGACCTGCCCCGGGTGCTGCTGACCGGGGAGATCTACGTGCGGCTCGATCCCTTCGCCAACGGCCAGATGGCGCGCGCCCTGGCCGCCCGGGGTCTGCGAGTGGATATCGAGGCCACCACCGACTTCATCGAATACTCCGAGTACACCGCGCGGACCCAGGGTGCCAAGACCGGCCCAGCCGCCCGGGTGGAGCGGTGGGTCCGGGAGCGGATCCTGGCCGTGGCCGAAGGGACGCTCACGACCGAGCTCGACTGGCCCCGTCGGGGCTCCCTGCCCAGGATCCTGGAAGCTTCAGCACCCTACCTGCGCGAGGCCCTGGAAGGCGAAGCCGTGCTCACCCTCGGCGCCCCCCTGCTGGGCTGGCGCCGGGGTGAGATCGACGCGGCCGTGCTGGTGGCGCCTCTGGAGTGCATGCCCTCCAAGCTGGCGGACGCCCAGTTCATCCACGCGACCGAACGGGAGGGCCTGCTCATCCTCTCCGTGCCCCTGAACGGCGAGCCGCCGGATCCCGAGGCCCTGGACGCCTTCGCCTTCGAGGTGCGCCGCCGACGCCTGCTCCGCCGACGGAGCCGCCGGCCCGCCTCCCGGGACGACCGGCTCCGCACCGCCTCCTCCATCTGATGGGTCTGTAGGTTCTTATTTTCAAAGGTGTTAGAATTCGACCGAGGGGCAGATGCCTATCGAGGTCTCGCCAAATCCTGACCATGACGGTAGACTATCCCCTTCGTGATCGCAGGCGACCCCCGGTCTCCGCCTCTTCTCAGTCCGAATCCCCCTTTTCGCCCTGACCGGGCCCCCGGACATGTTCCGTGGGCGGGCCCCTTCAGGAGCGACCATGTCCTTCGATACCCTCGGGCTGCTGCCCGAGCTGCTGCGCGCCGTACGCGAGCAGGGCTACGAACACCCCACCCCCATCCAGACCCAGGCGATTCCCCTCGTGCTGGAGGGCCGCGACCTCATGGGCCGGGCCCAGACCGGCACCGGTAAGACCGCCGGCTTCACCCTGCCCATGCTCCAGCTGCTGGCCCCCCAGGCCAACACCTCGGCCTCGCCCGCGCGCCATCCCATCCGCGCCCTCATCCTCACGCCCACCCGCGAGCTGGCCATGCAGGTGGAGGAGAGCGTCCGTACTTATGGCAAGTACATCCCCCTGCGCTCCACCACCATCTTCGGCGGCGTGAACATCAACCCCCAGACCAAGGCCCTCCGCGCTGGCGTCGAGATCCTCGTCGCCACCCCCGGGCGCCTGCTGGATCACCAGGGCCAGGGCAACCTCAACTTCAGCCAGCTGGAGATCCTGGTGCTGGACGAAGCCGACCGCATGCTCGACATGGGCTTCATCCGTGACATCCAGAAGATCCTGGCCCTGCTGCCCGTCAAGCGGCAGACCCTGCTGTTCTCGGCCACCTTCACGGACGAGATCAAGCAGCTGGCCTCCAAGTTCCTCAAAAACCCCGCCTCGGTGCAGATCACGCCCCAGAACACTGCCGCCGAGCTGGTCCGCCAGGTCGTGCATCCCGTGGACCGGGAGCGCAAGCGCGCCCTGCTGGCCCACATCATCCAGTCCCGCAAGCTCGAGCAGGTGCTGGTCTTCACCCGCACCAAGCACGGCGCGAACCGCCTGTCCGAGCAGCTCGACAAGGACGGCATCAGCTCCATGGCCATCCACGGCAACAAGAGCCAGCCCCAGCGCATCAAGGCCCTGGAGGATTTCAAGAAGGGCGCCGTCCGCGTCCTGGTGGCCACGGACATCGCCGCGCGCGGCCTGGACATCGACATGCTGCCCCACGTGGTGAACTACGAGCTGCCCCAGGTGCCCGAGGACTACATCCACCGCATCGGCCGCACGGGCCGGGCCGGCAGCGAGGGCGAGGCCCTGTCGCTGGTCTGCGTGGACGAACACCGGCTGCTCAAGGACATCGAGAAGCTCCTGCGCAAGGAGCTGCCCAAGGACGTGATCCAGGGCTACGCCCCCGATCCCAGCATCCCCGCCGAGCCCATCCAGACCGGGCGCCAGGGCGGCGGCGGTGGCCGCAGCCGCGGTCCCGCCCGCAGCAGCGCCCGGCCCTCCTCCGGCCAGGCGCCCAAGGGTGAGCGGGGACGCCACCCCGCCCGGCCCAGCTCCCGGGGGAAGTGAAGCGGCGGCGACCGCTCCCTAACTCCCGACTTCCAGGGGGAATAAGCCGATCTATACCCCTTGACACGAGGGTAAACGGAGCGCAGCCTCGTTGCTTATGCAAGAACAGGCTCCCGACCCCCTTCATGACGCCGGCCTCGGAACCCTGGCCGCCGCCGTCCGCCGGACGCTCAAGCAGGTCGTCTGGGCCCGCCTCACCCCCTACGGGCTGAGTCCCCAGCAGTTCTGGGTGATCCTGGTGCTCCTCCAGAAGGGCCCCTCGTCGCTGCATCCTCTGGCCCAGCAAGTGTGGATGGACGATCCGACCGCCAGCCGCGTGGTGAAGGCGATGGTGAAGGGCGGCTGGCTGACGGCCAGGCCCGACCCCCGGCACGGCCGCCGCATCCTCATCGATCTGGCTCCGGGGGCCGTCGCCAAGGCCCAC
The DNA here is from genome assembly GCF_030268045.1 of Geothrix edaphica. Classification (NCBI taxonomy): domain Bacteria; kingdom Pseudomonadati; phylum Acidobacteriota; class Holophagae; order Holophagales; family Holophagaceae; genus Geothrix; species Geothrix edaphica. The sequence continues at coordinate 481,022 of NZ_BSDC01000001.1, read as the reverse complement.
GAGCTCCAGGCCCTGGCCAGGGAGCTCCATGAGTCCATGGCCGCCGGCCTGACACAGGCGCAGCAGGATGTTCTGCAGAGCGGACTCCGGACCATGATCGGTAACCTGGAGGCCATGTACTCGGCCACCCTCACCCAGGGCACCGCCAAGTCCATGGCCCCACAGCCCTGATCCGACCTGAGGGCCGGCTCCGCCGGTGCCAAGCGCCGAAGCCCATTTGATCCATCTGCTCGCAAAGGCCTCGATCCCCCATGGACGCCAACGATCCCATCCAGTCCCCTGAAGCCGGCGCCGGGCGCCCCGCTATGTTCCGCGGCTGGCGCCTCTGGGCCCTCCTGGCGGCCGCGGCGATCCTCGCCCTGGCCCTCTTCGGCCGCGGCGGGAAGAAGGAGACCGGCGCGAACCCCGCGGGCGGACGCCCCGTGCCGGTGGTGGCCGCCCAGGCCCGCCAGGGCGACATGCCCGTGAGCCTCACGGGGCTCGGCACCGTCACCGCCCTGAGCACCGTGACCGTGAAGAGCCGCGTGGACGGCCAGCTGGTGCGCGTGGCCTTCACCGAGGGCCAGATGGTGCGCCAGGGCGACCTGCTGGCGGAGATCGACCCCAGGCCCTTCCAGGTCCAGCTCATGCAGTCTGAGGGCCAGCTGGCCAAGGACCGGGCGGCCTATCAGAACGCACTGGCGGATCTGAAGCGCCTCCAGGGCCTGGTGGAGCAAGGCATCATCTCCCGGCAGCAGCTGGACACCCAGAGCTCCTCCGTGGCCCAGTACGAGGCCACCCTCAAGGCGGACCAGGCCCAGGTGGAGAGCGCCAAGCTGAACCTGACCTACAGCCGCATCACCGCCCCCATAGCCGGCCGCGTGGGCCTCCGCCAGGTGGACGCGGGCAACATGGTGCGCGCCAGCGATGCCAGCGGCCTGGCCGTCATCGCCCCGGTCCAGCCCATCAACGTGGTGTTCTCGGTGCCGGCGGACAGCATCCAGAAGGTGCTGGGGCAGACGGCCAAGGGCGGGAAGCTGCCCGTCGAGGCCTGGGACCGCGACCTCAAGAGCCGGCTCGCGGCAGGTTCCCTTGCGGCCATCGACAACCAGGTGGATCCCGCCACCGGCACGGTCCGGCTGAAGGCCCTCTTCACCAACGACGACCGCACCCTCTTCCCCAACCAGTTCGTGAACGCCCGTCTGCTGGTCGACACCCTGCGCCGGGTGGTCATCGTGCCCACGGCCGCCGTGCAGCACAGCCCCCAGGGCGCCTTCGTCTACGTGGTGAAGGCCGACGGGACCGCGGAGATGCGCACGGTCGAGGTGCTCGCCACCGACGGCGACGACACCGCCCTCAAGCAGGGAGTGACGGCCGGAGAGGCCGTGGTCACCGACGGGCTCGACAAGCTCCGCCCCGGCAGCAAGGTCCTGCTTCCGAAACCCCCGGCCGCGAAGGGCTGACCCGATGAACCCATCCCGGCCCTTCATCCTCCGGCCGATCGCGACCTCGCTGCTGATGGCCGGGCTGCTCCTGGTGGGCCTGCTGGCCTTCCGCCAGCTGCCCGTCTCCGCCCTGCCCCAGGTGGACTACCCCACCATCCAGGTCGTCACCTTCTATCCCGGCGCCAGCCCGGACGTGATGGCCTCGGCCATCACCGCCCCCCTGGAGCGCCAGTTCGGCCAGCTGCCGGGCCTGAACCGCATGTCCTCCTCCAGCTCCGGGGGCAGCTCCATCATCACCCTGCAGTTCGTGCTGGACCTGAACATCGACGTGGCCGAGCAGCAGGTGCAGGCCGCCGTGAACGCCGCGGGCACCTACCTTCCCCGCGACCTCCCCAATCCCCCCATCTACAGCAAGATCAACCCGGCCGACGCGCCCATCCTCACCCTGGCCCTCACCTCGAAGACCCTGCCCCTCTCGAAGGTGGAGGACTTCGCGGACACCCGCCTGGCACAGAAGATCTCGCAGCTGCCCGGTGTGGGCCTCGTCAGCATCAGCGGCGGCCAGAAGCCCGCAGTCCGCATCCAGGCCAACCCCACGGATCTCGCCGCCAAGGGCCTCACCCTGGGCGACGTCCGCACCGCCGTGGCCGCCAGCAACGTGAACCAGGCCAAGGGCAGCTTCGACGGCCTTCGCCAGGCCTACGCCATCGGCGCCAACGACCAGCTGCTCTCCAGCGAGGACTACCGGCCCCTCATCATCGCCTACCGGAACGGCGCCCCCGTGACCTTGTCCGACGTGGCGCTCGTGCAGGACGATGTGGAGAACGTGCGCCTGGCCGCCTGGAAGAACACCACCCCCGCCGTCATCCTCAACATCCAGCGCCAGCCCGGCGCCAACATCATCGCCGTGGTGGACCGGGTGAAGGACCTGATGCCCCAGCTGCGGGCCTCCCTGCCCGCCGCCGTGGAGCTCACCATCCTCACGGACCGCACCGTCACCATCCGGGCCTCGGTGGAGGACGTGGAGTTCGAGCTGATGCTCACCATCGCCCTGGTGGTCATGGTGATCTTCCTGTTCCTCCGCACCCTGGCGGCCACCATCATCCCCAGCGTGGCGGTGCCCCTCTCGCTGGTGGGCACCTTCGGGGTGATGTACCTGCTGGGCTACAGCCTGAACAACCTCACGCTCATGGCCCTCACCATCTCCACCGGCTTCGTGGTGGACGACGCCATCGTGATGATCGAGAACATCATGCGCTACATCGAGGAGGGCGAGCCGCCCCTCCAGGCGGCGCTGAAGGGCTCGGGCCAGATCGGCTTCACCATCCTGTCCCTGACCGTCTCGCTCATCGCGGTGCTCATCCCCCTGCTCTTCATGGGCGACATCGTCGGGCGCCTCTTCCGGGAGTTCGCCGTCACCCTCAGCGTCACCATCCTGGTGTCCGCCGTGGTGTCGCTCACGCTCACGCCGATGATGTGCGCCAAGCTGCTGAAGCACACGCCGGAAGCCGAGCAGGGCCGCTTCTACCAGTCCTCGGAGCGCGTGTTCCAGCGGATCATCGCCTTCTACGGCCGCACGCTCACCTGGGTCCTCAAGCACCAGACCGGCACTCTGGTGGTCGCCGTGGCCACCCTGGCCTCCACGGTGCTGCTCTACCTCGTCATCCCCAAGGGCTTCTTCCCCGTGCAGGACACGGGCGTGCTCCTCGGCATCTCCGAGGCCCCGCAGACCGTCTCCTTCCCCGCCATGGCCGAGCGGCAGCAGGCCCTCGCCGCGGAGATCCTCAAGGATCCGGCCGTGGAGAGCCTGTCCTCGTTCATCGGCATCGACGGCACCAACACCACGCTCAACAGCGGCCGCATCCAGATCAACCTCAAGCCCCTCGAGCAGCGGGGCCTCAGCGCCATCGAGGTCATCCACCGCCTCCAGCCCCAGCTCGCGAAGGTCGAGGGCATCCGCCTCTACCTCCAGCCCGTGCAGGACCTCACCGTGGAGGACCGGGTCAGCCGCACCCAGTACCAGTACACGCTGGAGGATGCGGATCCGAAGGAGCTGGGGCTGTGGGTGCCCCGGTTCGTGGAGCGGCTCTCCGCCCTGCCCGAGCTGCGGGACGTGGCCAGCGACCAGCAGAACGCCGGCCTCCAGATCCGCATCATCCTCGACCGCGCCACGGCCTCGCGCCTGGGCATCACGCCCCAGATGCTGGACGACGCGCTCTATGACGCCTTCGGCCAGCGGCAGGTCTCCACCATGTTCACGCAGCTGAACCAGTACCGCGTGGTGCTGGAGGCCCGCCCCGGCCAGTACCAGCGGCCCGAGGACCTCCAGGCCATCTACGTGCGCTCCGCCTCCGGCGGGTCGGTGCCCCTCAGCGCCTTCACCCGCATCGAGACCGTCTCGGCGCCCCTGGCCGTGAACCACCAGGGCCAGTTCCCCACAGCCACCGTGTCCTTCAACCTGGCCCCCGGCGCCTCCCTGGGCGATGCCGTGAAGGCCATCCAGAAGGCCCGGAACGAGCTGGACCTCCCACCCAGCATCAAGGCGGGCTTCCAGGGCACGGCCCAGGCCTTCGGCGCCTCGCTGACGAACACGCCGTTCCTCATCCTCGCCGCGGTGCTGACGGTCTACATCCTGCTGGGCGTGCTGTACGAAAGCTACATCCACCCCATCACGATCCTGTCCACCCTGCCCTCGGCCGGCGTGGGCGCCCTGCTCTCGCTCATGCTCTGCCGCACGGATTTCAGCGTCATCGCGCTCATCGGCATCATCCTGCTCATCGGCATCGTGGAGAAGAACGCCATCATGATGATCGACTTCGCGCTGGAGGCCGAACGCAAGGACGGCAAGCCCCCGGAAGAGGCCATCTACCAGGCGTCCCTGCTGCGGTTCCGGCCCATCATCATGACCACCATGGCGGCCCTGCTGGGCGGCGTGCCCCTGGCCCTGGGCACCGGTGTGGGCGCCGAGCTGCGCCGCCCCCTGGGCATCGCCATCGTGGGCGGCCTCATCTTCAGCCAGGTGCTGACGCTCTACACGACGCCCGTCATCTACCTGGCCTTTGATCGCCTCGCACGCCGCGTACGCGGCCTGCGCAGGGCCCCCTCGGAATGAGCATCTCAGCGCCGTTCATCCGCCGGCCGGTGGCCACCACGCTGCTGACGGTGGCCCTGGCCCTGCTGGGGGCCATCGCCTACACCTTCCTGCCGGTCTCGCCCCTGCCCCAGGTGGAGTTCCCCACCATCCAGGTCTCCGCCGGGCTGCCCGGCGCCAGCCCCGAGACCATGGCCTCCTCCGTGGCCACGCCATTGGAGCGCCAGTTCGGGCGCATCGCCGGCATCACGGAGATGACCTCGGCCAGCTCCCTGGGGGGGACCAACATCACCCTCCAGTTCGACCTCAGCCGGAACATCGATGCCGCGGGCCGCGACGTGCAGGCGGCCATCAACGCCGCCCGAGGCGACCTGCCCTCCAACCTGCCGAACAACCCCTCGTACCGGAAGGTGAACCCCGCGGACTCGCCCATCCTCATGCTGGCGCTGACCTCCAACCTGATCCCCCGGGAGCGCATGTACGACGTCGCTTCCTCGGTCCTGCAGCAGAAGCTGTCGCAGATCCAGGGCGTGGGCCAGGTCTTCGTGTGGGGCGGCGCCCTGCCCGCCGTGCGCGTGGACGTGAATCCGGCGGTCCTCAACGCCCAGGGCATGGCCCTGGAGGACGTCCGCCTGGCCATCGCCGGAGCCAACATCAACCGGCCGAAGGGGGACATCGCCAACGGCGGCACCACCTGGTCCCTGTCCACCACCGACCAGCTCATGAAGGCCGCGGACTACCAGCCGCTGATTGTGCGGTACCGGAACGGCAATGCCGTGCGCCTGTCGGACGTGGCCACGGTCACGGATTCCGTGGAGAACGTCCGCAACCGCGGGCTGTCCAACGGCGTCCCGGCCATCATCGTGCCCATCTTCCGCCAGCCGGACGCCAACATCATCGAGACCGTGGACCGGGTCCGCGCCATCCTCCCCCAGCTCCAGGCCTCGCTGCCGCCCACCATCGAGCTGAAAGTGCTCATCGATGCCACCCGCACCATCCGGGCCTCGGTGAAGGATGTCCAGGTGGCCATGAGCATCTCCATCGGCCTGGTGATCCTGGTGGTGTTCGTCTTCCTCCGCAGCGTGCGCTCCACGCTCATCCCCAGCGTGGCGGTGCCCATCTCGCTCATCGGCACCTTCGGTGCCATGTACATGCTGGGCTACACCATCGACAACCTGTCCCTGATGGCGCTCACCGTGGCCACGGGCTTCGTGGTGGACGACGCCATCGTGGTGGTGGAGAACATCACGCGCCACCTCGAGGGCGGCATGCAGCCCATGGAGGCGGCCCTCCATGGCGCCAAGGAGATCGGCTTCACCGTGGTCTCCATCAGCATCTCGCTCATCGCCGTGTTCATCCCCATCCTGCTCATGGGCGGCATCGTGGGCCGGCTCTTCCGCGAGTTCGCCGTGACGCTCTCCGTGGCCATCGTGGTGTCCATGGTGGTGTCCCTCACCACCACGCCCATGATGTGCTCCCGCCTGCTCCGCCCCCACAGCGAGGAGCGCCATGGCAGGGTCTTCCAGGCCACGGAGCGGGCCTTCCAGTGGATCATGCGGCACTACGAGACGTCGCTGGCCTGGGTGCTGCGGCACCAGCGCTTCACGCTGGGTGTGGCCCTGGGGACCATGCTGGCGACGGTGGGTCTCTACGTGGTCATCCCCAAGGGCTTCTTCCCCCAGCAGGACACCGGGCGCCTCACCGGCTCCATCCAGGCCGCCCAGGACATCTCCTTCGCGGGCATGGAGAAGCTGATGACGGGGTACGTGGCCATCGTGCAGGCCGATCCCGCCGTGGAGAACGTCACGGCCTTCATCGGCGGGGGCAACACGGGCCGCATGTTCGCCTCCCTGAAGCCCAACGATCAGCGGAAGGAGACCGCCGACCAGGTCATCGCCCGCCTGCGGGGGAAGACGGCCCATCTTCCGGGCGGCACCCTCTACATGCAGCCCGTCCAGGACATCCGCATCGGCGGCCGGCCCTCCAGCTCCCAGTACCAGTACACGCTCCAGGGCGACGATGCCCGTGAGCTCTTCGACTGGGCGCCCCGGGTACTCCAGAAGCTCCGCACAGTGCCCCAGCTGGCGGATGCCAATACGGACCTGCAGAACAAGGGCCTGGAGGCCTCCCTGGTCATCGACCGCGCCACCGCCTCCCGGCTGGGCATCACCCCCCAGGCCATCGACAGCACCCTCTACGACGCCTTCGGCCAGCGCTTCGTGTCCACCATCTACACCACCCTGAACCAGTACCACGTGGTGATGGAGGTGGACACGCCCTTCATGCAGACGCCCGACGGCCTCCGCCACACCTACGTGCGCTCCACCACCGGCGACCTGGTGCCCCTCAGCGCCTTCACGCGCCTGGAGCGTCGGAACACGGCCCTGTCCGTGAACCACCAGGGCCAGCAGCCCTCCGTGACCCTGTCCTTCAACCTGCCCCCGGGCGTGGCCCTGGGCGATGCGGTGGCCGCCATCGACAAGGCCCAGCAGGAGATCCGCCTGCCCGGCACCATCCGCGGCAGCTTCATGGGCACGGCCCAGGCCTTCAAGGCCTCGCTGTCGAACCAGCCGCTCCTGCTGGCCGCGGCCCTGCTGGTGGTCTACATCGTGCTGGGCGTGCTGTATGAAAGCCTCATCCACCCGCTGACCATCCTCTCCACCCTGCCCTCCGCGGGCGTGGGGGCCCTGCTGGCCCTGCTGGCCTTCCGCACGGAGCTGAGCGTCATCGCCTTCATCGGCATCATCCTGCTCATCGGCATCGTGAAGAAGAACGCCATCCTCATGATCGACTTCGCCATCGAGGTGGAGCGCCGGGAGGGCAAGACCCCCGAGGAATCCATCTTCCAGGCCTGCCTCCTGCGGTTCCGGCCCATCACCATGACCACCATGGCCGCCATGCTGGGCGGCCTGCCCCTGGCCATCGGCATGGGCACCGGCTCCGAGCTGCGGCAGCCCCTGGGCATCGCCATCGTGGGCGGCCTCCTCTTCAGCCAGCTCCTCACCCTCTACACCACCCCCGTCATCTACCTCTACATGGACCGGGCCCGCTTGCGGTGGGAGCGGTATCGGAAGGGGAGGGCCGGGCTGGTCGAGACCTTGATGCAGGACTGAACTGGGTGGAAGACTCTGAGCCCAAAAAAGAACGAACTGATCACCACCAAGACACCAAGGCACCAAGGCACCAAGGCACCAAGACAGAACGAAGCCTCGCCTTTGTGGCTTTTCTTGGTGCCTTGGTGCCTTGGTGGTAAATCCTTTTGAACAATGGTTTCGGGCCTCCTGGCTTGAGCCCAAGGCCCCCGGGATGCGATCCTGTAGGGCTATGAAACTCGATCGGCTCGGCGACTTCCAACGCACCCACCGCAACGGCGACCTGCGCCTCGACCACGCGGGCCAGGCCGTCCGCCTGCTCGGCTGGTGCCGCCGGGTGCGCAACCTGGGCTCCCTGGTCTTCCTGGACCTGCGCGACCGCTGGGGCCTGGTGCAGCTGGTGGCCAACGAGGAGACCGCCGACCCCGAGCTGCTGGCCCGGCTCAAGGCCGTGCGCAGCGAGTTCGTGCTGGCCGTCGAGGGCGTGGTGGCCGAGCGGGAGAGCAAGAATCCCAACATGGCCACCGGTGACATCGAGATCCGTCTCACGGGCCTGAAGATCCTCAACACCGCCGCCCCCCTGCCGTTCCCCCTGGAGGACGAGGGCGTGGGCGAGGACCTGCGCCTCACCTACCGGTTCCTGGACCTGCGCCGCGAGCAGCTCCAGCGCAACATGATCCTCCGCAGCGAGGTGGCGAACCTCACCCGGAACCACTTCCGGGAGCTGGAGTTCATCGAGGTCGAGACGCCCATCCTCACCAAGTCCACGCCGGAGGGCGCCCGCGACTACCTGGTGCCCAGCCGCGTCCACGCCGGCGAGTTCTTCGCGCTGCCCCAGAGCCCCCAGCTCTTCAAGCAGCTGCTCCAGGTCAGCGGCTTCGAGCGCTACGTGCAGATCTGCCGCTGCTTCCGCGACGAGGATCTGCGCGCCGACCGCCAGCCCGAGTTCACCCAGATCGATATCGAGATGAGCTTCGTGCGCCAGGAGGACGTCCAGGGCGTCATCGAGCCGCTCATGGTCAAGCTGGCCAGGATGGTCGGCAAGGACGTGAGCGCGCCCTTCCCCCGCCTGCCCTACCGGGACGCCATGGAGTGGTACGGCTCCGACAAGCCCGACCTGCGCTGCGCCATCAAGATCCAGGACGCCACCAGCCTCTTCGCGGCCAGCGGCTTCAACCTCTTCCGCGCCGCCGCCGAGAGCCAGGGCCAGCGCCGCGTCCGGGCCCTGTTCTTCCCCGGCGAGGCCGCGGGGTCGCTGAGCCGCAAGCAGCTGGACGAGCTGGGCGAGGCCGCCAAGCAGCTGGGTGCCGGCGGCCTGCCCTACGCCAAGTGGGGCAAGGACGGGCTTTCCAGCAGCTTCAAGAAGTTCCTCGACGAGGGCGCGGAAGCGGCCCTGAAGGACCACTTCCGCGCCACGGGGGAAGGGCTGGCCGTGTTCGCGGTGGGTACCGACGCGCAGACCTCCCGCGTGCTGGGCGAGCTGCGCGTCCGCCTCGCCTCCCAGCTGGCGGCCCAGGAGAAGGACCCGGCTCTCTCCTCGCTTTTCATGGACAAGAACGCGTACGCGTTCTTGTGGGTCGTGGACTTCCCCCTGCTGGAGTGGAGCGAGGAGGCGAGCCGCTTCGTGGCCTGTCACCACCCCTTCACCAGCCCGCACCCGGAGGATCTGGACCTGCTGGACACCGACCCCGGCCGGTGCCGCGCCGTGGCCTACGACCTGGTGCTCAACGGCTTCGAGGTGGGCGGCGGCAGCATCCGCATCCATGACGCCGAGACGCAGAGTCGCATGTTCCGGACCATCGGCATCGGCGAGGAGGAGGCCCGCGCCAAGTTCGGCTTCCTGCTGGATGCCCTCAGCTACGGCGCCCCGCCCCACGGCGGCCTGGCCCTGGGCCTGGACCGGCTGGTCATGCTCCTGGCGGGCGTGGACAACATCCGCGAGGTCATCGCCTTCCCCAAGACCGCCCAGGCCCGCTGCCTCATGACCGACGCCCCCAGCCCCGTGGACGAGCGCCAGCTCCGCGAGCTGCACCTGATGCAGGATGCCAAGCAGACCTACCGCGTGGGCGCCGTGTTCTTCGAGAGTGCCGAAGGCGGCAGCCCTGAGCTGCGGGGCCAGGCCCTCCAGCAGATCGGCCAGATGACGCCCCGGCAGGCCCAGGGCCTCGTCACCCTGGACGCCCAGGGCCAGATCCTGGACGCCCAGACCCTCAGCGGGCCCACCTTCGAGTTCTGAGCTCCCCGTGGAACCTTCCCGGACGAGCGCCCACTTGCCGCGGACCGAGACCCCCGCCGGCGTGGTCACGACCTTCACCAAGCCCTGACCCCCCGCCCCGTCTGATCCCCACCGGCGGCGCGCTGGAATCCGGTATCCGCAGATCTGCCCCTCCCCCTGGCCCCGCGCGGCCAGGGGGTTATTTTGGGCGGCATGGACACGACGATGGCTGTCCGTGCGGCCGCGGTGGCCGGGCTGTTCTACCCGCGGGAGAGCCGTGAGCTGAGCCGCAGCATCCAGGCGATGTTCGCCGACGCGGCCCGGGGCGATCCCCGGCTCCGCCCCCCCAAGGCCCTGATCGTCCCCCATGCCGGCTACCCCTATTCCGGGCCCATCGCCGCCAGCGCCTACGCGCCCCTGGATCGCCTGCGAGGCATCATCCAGCGGGTGGTGGTCCTCGGCCCCGCCCACCATGTGGCTGTTTCCGGCCTGGCCCTGCCCGGGGCTGCGGCCTTCGACACGCCCCTGGGCCGGGTCCCCGTGGACGGCGCCGCCGTGGACCTCCTCCGCCCCCTGTCCATGGTGACCACCAGCCCGGCGGCCCATGCGCGCGAGCATTCGATCGAGGTGCAGCTGCCCTTCCTCCAGCAGGTGCTCGGCGCCTTCCAGCTCGTCCCCCTGGCCGTGGGCCGGGCCACCGCCGAGGCGGTGGCCGAGGTGCTGGAGCTGCTCTGGGGCGGGCTGGAGACCCTGATCGTCGTGAGCTCGGACCTGTCCCACTACCTGCCCTACGACCACGCGCGGGACCTGGATCGCCGCACCTGCACCGACATCTCGGACCTGGCCCTCCTGGCCTCCCACGACCAGGCCTGCGGCGCCACGGCGGTGAACGGGCTGCTGCTGGCCGCCCGGCGCCATCGGCTGGAGCCCCACCTGCTGGACCTGCGGAACTCCGGGGACACGGCCGGGGACCGCGGCCGCGTGGTGGGCTACGCCGCGTTCGCATTCATCCCGGAGGCCGCCCATGACCCAGCCACCCACACTCACTGACCGGGGCCCCACCCTCCTGGCGATCGCCCGGGGAGCCGTCGCGGAGCGGCTGGGCCTGGTGGCGCCGCCGTGTGCCGAGGCCCGCTGGCTCGAAGAGCCCGGAGCGACCTTCGTCACCCTCCACCGCCACGGCCAGCTCCGGGGGTGCGTGGGAACCCTCTCCCCGCACCGGCCCCTGGGCGAGGACGTGGCCGCCAACGCCCGGGAGGCGGCCTTCCACGACACCCGCTTCCCGCCCCTGGCCCGCAGCGAGTACGCCGACACCGGCTTCGAGGTCTCCCTCCTGTCGCCCCTGGAGCCGATCCCGTTTGAAAGCCGGGCCCAGCTGCTGGGGCTGCTCCGGCCCCACGAGGATGGCCTGGTGCTGACATGGCAAGGCCACCGGGGCGCGTTCTTGCCGCAGGTCTGGGAGCAGCTGCCCGACCCCGCGGACTTCCTGGCCCACCTGAACCAGAAGGCCGGGCTGCCCCCGGATGCCTGGAACGACGGGATGCGGCTCTCCCGCTTCACCGTGACCCGCTTCCAGGAAGAGGTCGGGGTGGGAAGCTCCGGGTGAGGCCGTGGACGGTTCCCCCCATCCCGCCCGCTGGTGGCACCGCCTCGGGGACGGGCGCCTCCAGTGCGACCTCTGCCCCCGGGACTGCAAGCTGGGCGAGGGTCAGCGGGGCGCCTGCTTCGTGAGGCAGAACCTGGCCGGCGGCATGGTCCTGACCACGTACGGCCGCTCCTCCGGCTTCGGCATCGATCCCATCGAGAAGAAGCCCCTGAACCACGTCCTGCCGGGCTCGAAGGTGCTGTCCTTCGGCACTGCGGGCTGCAACCTCATGTGCAGGTTCTGCCAGAACTGGGACATCAGCAAGTCCAGGGACATGGACCGGCTGCTGGAGCGGGCTTCCCCCGAGGCCATCGCCCATGCCGCCGAGGCCGCGGGCTGCCGGAGCGTGGCCTTCACCTACAACGACCCGGTGATCTTCGCGGAATACGCCATGGATGTGGCGGATGCCTGCCACGCGCGGGGCCTCCGGACCGTGGCCGTGACCGCCGGCTACATCCATGACGAGCCCCGGCGCGCCTTCTTCGCGAAGATGGACGCCGCCAACGTGGACCTCAAGGCCTTCACGGAGGCCTTCTACGCCAGGCTCTCCGTGGCCCACCTCCAGCCCGTCCTGGACACTCTCCGCTACCTCAGGCACGAGACCGGCACCTGGCTCGAGATCACCACCCTCCTCATTCCCGGCCAGAACGACAGCACGGGCGAGCTCACCGCACTGTCCGAATGGATCGCCGGGGAACTGGGCCCGGATGTCCCCCTGCACTTCAGCGCCTTCCACCCGGACTACCGGATGCTGGACCTTCCCCGGACACCCGCGGCCACCCTCACCCGGGCGCGGGAGATCGCCCTCGCCGCCGGGCTCCACTACGTCTACACCGGCAATGTGCACGATCCCGCCGGGGGCACCACCTACTGCCCCGCCTGCCGGGCCGTGCTCATCGTGCGCGACTGGTTCCGAATCGACGCCAACCGCCTCAGGCCGGACGGCCGCTGCCCCGACTGCGGTGCGGCGATCCCCGGGGACTTCGACCCGGCGGTCCGCGCCGCCCCTGGCACTGTGAGACAATCAAGCCCGACACCGTGAGTGACAAGGAACCCCATGAACGCTACGCCCGGAAAAGCGCCCAAGAAGGAAAAGGAGAAGCGGCAGACCCCCGAGGAGCGTCGCGAGGCCCTGCGCTACAACCACATGATGTACGGCCCGACGGCTGGGGAGATGAGGCCGGCCGCGAAAAAGATCATCTACGGCTCCGCCTACCTCAACCACCCCCGCTTCCAGAGCCTGATGACGGCCTTCAAGAAGGGGACCGCCTATCAGTTCGAGGTGACGGACAAGGGGAAGACCTACACGATCGCCACCGATGAGTCGCACATCTCCTTCGACGGCAAGGTCATCTACTATTCCCGCCCCTTGAACCGACACGAAGAGAACCTGCTGCTGGACCGGACCGTCCTCCTGCAGTACCAGTCCAACGATGCGCTGATCCACTTCGCCTTCGCGGTGCTCCGCAGCCTCTCGGACCTCGGCACGCCCCAGCTCTCCTACCTGAACCACCAGTTCTATTACGACAACCAGACCCTGGACGTCGGCGTCGCCGAGCAGGGCCCCAACCTCCTCCTAGGGTCCTACAAGCACAACAAGGCCCAGGAAAAGGCCCGGAAATAGGGCGAACCAGAGCCCTGGTGGAACTGCCCCAGACCCGGACCATGACCCTCACCCTGCGTGCCAAGGCCCAGGCCATCCTCCGCGAGGCGGGGTGGGACCTCGCGCCGCCCCCGGTGCTCTGGTCGCCGCGCATGGCCCGGTGCGCGGGGCTCTTCGTGATCGAGAAGGATTCGCGGGGCAAGTGGCACCCGGAGATCCGCCTCAGCATCACCCTGCTGCGCCGCCGGGACTGGCCCTGGCCCCAGCAGGTGTGCGGGATGAACTGCCACACCCCTGACGACATCCAGCGGCGCATCCTGGAGCACGAGCTGATCCACTACAAGCTCTGGATGGACCGGGAGAAGGACTGGGGCCACTCCGAGAGGTTCCGGCAGCTGGCCTGGGAGGTGTTCGGGCACCAGAGCATTACGCATGGCATCGGTACCGAACCAGAGTGACCGCCGGGAGTAGACTCGCTCCATGACCGCCTGGGACCTCGCCCTGCTCGCCGCGCCGCCGCTGCTGCTGAACGGAGAGGACCGGCTGCCGCCGGAGCGCAAGCTCTTCGCCCTGCGCACGCTGCCCCTGGGCGAGATCCAGGCCATCGGCTTCGACATGGACCACACCCTGGCGCGCTACCGGGCACCGGAGATCGACGAGCTGGCCTTCAAGAAGGCGGCCCGGTTCCTGGTACGCGACCGCGGCTACTCGCCCTGGCTCCTGGAGATCGAGTACGACCCGGCCTTCGCGGTGCGGGGCCTGGTGCTGGATGGCCTGCGGGGCAACCTGCTCAAGCTCAACCGCGAGCGCCAGGTGGTCCGCGCCTGCCATGGCACCCGCGCGATGCCCCGCCCCGCCCTGGACGCGGTCTACAGCCGCCGGCGCCTGTCCACGACCGCCAAGGGGTTCCGCAGCATCGACACCCTCTTCGAGATTCCCGAGAGCCACCTCTACGCCCGCATGGTGGATGGGTTCGACCAGGGCCGGCTGAAGGCCGAGAACTACCTCCAGCTCTTCCGGGACGTGCGCTGGGCCGTGGACACCACCCACCGCAACGGCGAGATGAAGATGGAGATCCTGGAGCACCGGGACTTCTTCATTCCCCACGACCCCCAGCTGGCCCTGGCCCTGGACCGGCTCAAACGCGAGGGGAAGAAGCTCTTCCTCCTCACCAACAGCGAGTGGAGCTTCACGGCCGGCGTCCTGGGCCACCTGCTGGATGGGCAGGATCCGGCCCGGCCCCGCTGGACCGACTACTTCGACCTGGTGGTGGTCAGCAGCCGCAAGCCCGGGTTCTTCCTCGACACGCCGGAGCCGGTGCCCCTGGAGGGCTGGCCCCGCTGCTTCACCGGTGGCCACGCCGCCTGGCTGGAGGCCCAGCTCGGGGCGGAGGGCGAGCAGGTGCTCTACGTGGGCGACCACATCTACGGCGATGTGCTCCGGTCCAAGAAGAACGCCTCCTGGCGGACCCTGCTGCTGGTGCCCGAGCTGGAGCACGAGATCAAGCTGCTGGAGGCGCGGAACCAGGACATGCGCGACCTGCTGCGCCTCGAGACCATCCGCCGCCGCACCCTCCGCCGGGCCTCGGTGCTCATGGACCAGTGGAAGCGCAACCGGGTGCGGCGCCATGTGCTGGGGGCCCGCCTCAGCACCGAGGCCGCCATCGCCCTGGACCACGAGGCCGCCCACTTGGCCAGCAGCGCCGAGGCCCTCCAGCGGCGGGCGGAGCTGCAGAACCTGGAGCTGGACACCCTCACGAAGTCCGTGGAGGCCGCCTTCAATCCCACCTGGGGGCCCATGTTCCGGGACCGGGACGAGCAGACCCGCTTTGCCGACCAGATCCAGCAGTTCGCCTGCGCCTACACCGGCCGCGTGGGCAACCTCTACATGTATGATCCCCACGCGACGGTGTACGCGCCGCTGCCCGCCCTGCCCCACGAACGGATGATGTGAGCCGATCCGCTCCCAGGACCGGGACTCAGCGGGTGGCGCGGCTCCGGGCCTTGGCCTGGGCGATCACGTGCTTGATGGCGCCCACGGTCTGATCCTGGTCGGCTTCGCTGAGGCCTGGCCACAGGGGCAGGCTCAGGAGTCGCTCGCCGCTCCACTCGGTGTGGGGCAGGCCGTCCTTGGGGAGGTGCTGCGGGTTCGCCGCATAGAAGTCCCCGTACCAGGGGTGGATGTGGGCCGGGCGGTAGTGGATGCCCGTGCCGATGTTCTCCTCCTTGAGGGCGGCCACGAAGGCGTCGCGATCGAGGCCCACCTTCTCAGGGTGGATGCGCAGCACGAAGAGGTGGAAGCAGTGGCCGTGGTCGGCATCGCCGGGCCAGGGCAGCAGCACTTCGTCCATGTCCTTCATCAGATCGAGGTAGCGGTGGAACAGCACGCCGCGCCGCGCGTTGAAGCCGTCCAGCTTGTCGATCTGGTGCAGGCCCATGGCCGCCTGGAGGTCCATGAAGTTGGCCTTGCGGGCGGGCTCGTAGACCTCCGTGTGGGGGCTGCCCTCCTTGGCGAAGCGCTTCCAGGCATCCCGGTCGATGCCGTGGAAGCGCAGGCGCTTGATGCGGCTTTCGTAGTCGTCGTTGAAGAAGGCGATGGCGCCGCCCTCGCCCGTGGTCATGTTCTTGTTCGGGTGGAAGCTGTAGACGCTCATGATCGAGCGCGGGTCGCCGCCGATCTTCGTGCCCTTGTAGTGGGCGCCCATGGCCTGGGCCGCGTCCTCGATGACCCAGAGGCCATGCTTCTCGGCCACCGCCCAGATCGCCTCCATGGGGCACGGCAGGCCCGTGAGGTGCACCGGGATGATGCCCTTCGTGCGCGGCGTGATGGCGGCCTCGAGCTTGGCGGGATCGAGGTTCAGCGTCACCGGGTCGATGTCCACCAGCACCGGAACGCCGCCTTGCAGCACCACGGTGCTGAGCGTGCTCACCCAGGTCAGCGAGGTGGTGATGACCTCGTCGCCGGGCTGCAGGTTCAGCACCTGCATGGTGATCTCCTGGGCGGTGGTGGCGCTGTTCATGGCCAGGCAGTGGGGCACGCCGTTGTAGGCCTTGAGCTTCTCCTCGAAGGCCGCCGACTTCGGCCCCGTGGTGATCCACCCGCTGTGGATCGTGTCGATCATCTCTGCGATCTCCTCCTCGCCCACCATGGGGCGGGTGAAGGGCAGGAAGTGGGTCCGGCGGACATAGGACATGGGAGCTCCGTGCACGAGCGATCATTTTCACACATCGCGGAGCGAAGCTCCGCGATCGACCACAGACCACCGGCGCTGCCGGGCCCTACGCGATCGGCATCGTGATCTTCAGCGTGCTCCCGTGTCCGAGGCCCTCGCTGTGGAGGCTGATGGTGCCGCCCATCATGCTCATGAGGTGCTTGCAGATGACGAGGCCGAGGCCGGTGCCGCCATATTCCCGGGCATGGCCGCCTTCGGCCTGGGCGAACTTCTGGAAGAGGCGGGCCTGGCCCTCGAGACTCACGCCGATGCCGGTATCCACCACCATCAGGGCGATGATGCCGGGGTGCCGCTCCACCACCACGCTGACGCTCCCCTCCTTGGTGAACTTCAGGGCGTTCGACAGCAGGTTGAGGAGCACCTGCTTGAGGCGGCTGGAGTCCACCATCACCTCCGGGATGCCGGCGGCATCGGACCAGACCAGCTCCACGCCGGGGCGGCGCGGATAGGCCTCGGCGATGGGCTTCACCTCTTCCAGCAGCTGGCTGAGGCCGGTGGGCTCGCAATGGACTTCCAGGCGGCCGGATTCGATCTTCGCCAGGTCCAGGATGTCGTTGAGCAGTCCCAGCAGGTGCTGCCCCGAGGTGTAGCTGTCCTGGAGCATGGACCGCATCTCCTCGGCATCGTCGTAGAGGCCGTCCATGACCAGGCGCGTGAAGCCGAGGATGCCCGTGAGCGGCGTGCGGAGCTCGTGGCTGGTGAGGGCCAGGAACTCGCTCTTGAGCTGGTCCGCCTCGCGCAGGGCGTCATTCACGCGCTCCAGCTCGAGGGTCTGGCGCTGGAGGGCGTCCCGCTGCTCGGACAGGTCCTGGAACAGCCAGGCGTTGTAGAGCGAGATGGCGGTCTGCCGCTGGAGGATGGAGATGGAATCCAGCTCCTCCTCCTCCACCTGCCGGTCCGCGGGCATGGCCAGGATCACGAAGCCCATGAGGAGCAGCTGGTGCTCGAAGGGGACGAAGTAGAGGCTCCCGCCTCCGGTCCCCCGCAGCGCCGCGAGGGCCGCACCGCCGGTGGGCGAGTCCAGCCACTGGCTCTGGAACAGCACCAGGGGGGTCTCCGGGAAGGGGTTCGGGGCGGGCAGGCGCATGGCGGACCATTCGGCGCGGGTGAGCCCGGTGCCCTCCTTGGGCACGTAGCCCGAGCCGCCGTCCTCCAGCGTCCAGACCACGGCGCGGGGGCAGCGGAACTCCTGGGCCAGCACCTCGAGGACCACGCTGACCACCTGGCCGCCCTTGGAGGTGGCCGCCAGGATCTCGGACACGTGCTGGAGGACCTGCATCTGGTGGGACCGGCGGCTCAGCTTGCCGCGCAGATCCCGGACCTCCTGCATGGCCTGGGTGAACTGCCGCTGGGCCTGCATCAACTCCGCCAGCAGCTCCGCGCCCTGGGGCCGCGGGGCCGGCGGCGGCACCTGCTTGGGGCCGGAGGCCGCCTTCGCACCCGCGGCCGTCAGCTTCGGACCGGAGTCGGCTTTCGGGGGCGGCGGGATCGGCTTGGGGCCGGAAGGGGAGTCGGGGGTGGCCATCGGACTCCAGGATGGCCTCATGCGGGGACACTGCCAAGATGGAGGCATGGCCCCTCGCGCCCAGCCCCTCCCGCTGCAACGGATCATCTTCCTGTCCGTGTCCGTGGTCCTGTGCCTCCAGGTCGGCTGGTGGATCCGGCTGCAGATCCGCGATTCAGGGCGGCTTCTGGAGGCGCGCACCCAGGCCCTGAGGGCCGGGCGGGCCCAGGCCTGGCAGATGGACAGCATGAAACTGCTCACCATCCTGCATACCCAGCCCGATCCCTCCTCGCGCGACGGAGCCGTGGAAGGGCGGGTCCCGGCCATGCCCAGCCTCGCGGAGCGCCGGCAGATGATCCAGGCGGCCTATCCCCAGGTGGAGCTGGTGCCCCGGCCCATGGCGCCGGATGATCCCCTCATGCTGGACGGGGCCGCCTTCCTCACGCTGCGTCCCGCGCCCCTGAAGGAGCTGGAGGACGAGCGCTGGCACGCCGTCTTCCGCGCCAGCACGGAAGGCGCCTTCATGGTATTCGCCGTGCTGTTCGGCTTCGTCCTCCTCTACCGGAAGCTCTCGGAGGAGCTGGATCTCAAGCTGCGCCAGCGGAACTTCACCTCCGCCGTCACCCACGAGCTGAAGACCCCCATCGCCTCCCTGCGGGTGTGGACGGAGACCCTCTTCACCCGGGAGCTCGTCCCGGATCAGCGCCAGCGGATCCGCGGGCTCATGGAGAAGGACCTCGAGCGCCTGAACGAGCTGGTGGGCAACCTGCTGGACGTGGCCAGGGCCGAGTCCGGCAGCCTGGTCCTCCACCTCGCCCCGCTGGAGCTGGGCCCATGGCTGGCCGGGGTCTGCGAGGGCATGGACCATCGCCTGGGCCCGGGAGCCCTGGGGCTGAAGCTGGAGTGCTCGTCCGACCCCCTGTGGGTGGACGCGGACCCCAAGGCCCTGAGCACCGTCGTGGAGAACCTCCTGTCCAACGCCTACAAGTACGCCTCGGAGCCCCGGCAGACCACGGTGACCCTCGATGGGGACGGGGAGGATGTGCTCCTGGTGGTGAGCGACCAGGGCCACGGCATCAGCGCCAAGGACCTGCCCCGGGTCTTCCACCGCTTCTTCCGGGTGGGCGACGAGATGACCCGGCAGGTGGCCGGCACCGGGCTGGGCCTCTTCCTCGTGAAGGAGATCGTGACCCGCCACGGGGGTGAAGTGCGCGTGTCCAGCCGGGGCCCCGGCTTCGGATCCGCCTTCACCATCCGCCTGCCCCGCCGGGCGGTCCCGGAGGCCTCATGAGCCCCGCGCCCGCCAGCCCCTCCGAGGCGGCCCTGGTCCAGGCGGCGGCCGGGGGCGACCCCGAGGCCTTCGAGGCCCTGGTCCGCCCGCACCTGGGCATGCTTTTCCGGGTCATCGACCGCATCCTCGGCAATGAGGCCGAGAGCCAGGATGCCCTCCAGGACGCCCTCCTCACCATCCTCCGGGAGCTGCCGGGCTTCCAGGGCGCCAGCAAGTTCAGCACCTGGGCCTACCGCATCTGCGTGAACCAGGCCCTCATGGCCCGGCGGAAGCGGGTCCGGCGCCGGGAGGACGCCATCGAGGATCTGATGCCACGTTTCGGTGACGACGGGCATCACAAGGAGGTGGACCTGCTCCTCGAATGGAGCGAGGACGCGGAGGCTTTGATGAAGGTCGAACAGGAAGAGCTGAAGGCCAGGGTCCGGCAGGGCCTGGACCGGCTGTCCGACGACCAGCGGGCCGTCTTCGTCCTGCGCGACCTCGAGGGCTGGGACACGGACGAGATCAGCCGCCACCTGGGCATCACCCGCGAGCTGGTGCGCCAGCGCGTGCACCGGGCCCGGCTGGCCCTGCGGGCCCTGCTGCCCGAATTCGCGCCGCGGCCAGTGGAGGACCGATGACGCTGCTCATGCCCACCTGCGCCGAAGTCGTCGGCCTGCTCACCGAGTACGAAGAGGGCGCCCTGGGGCCCCTCGGCTGGCTCGGCCTCAAGTTGCACCTGAGTCTCTGCCCGCCTTGCCGGGCCTTCCTGGACAGCTTCGAGCGCACCCCGGACCTGCTGAGGAAGCTCTGGCCCGAGCCGCCCGCCCCGGCCGCGGAGCGCGCCCTGGGCGGCGCCCTCGCCGCCCTGCGTCAGGGCCGGATTCCCCGGGGCCCCGTACATCATCCAGAGGACGAGGCCTGGTCGGCGCTGGAACCCGGCGGCGATCCCTTCAAGGCCCTGCTGCTGAGGGTGCACCTGGGCCACTGCGACAGCTGCCGAAGCCAGCACCCCGCGGGCGAGGCCATTCCCGCCACGGGCCCTTCCGGCGGGGATGCCCTCGGCCTGCTCCGGCCCCACCTGCCGCCGGAGGACCACTGGCGCTGGACCCGTCGCGGCCTGGGCGGCGCCCACGTGGCCCAGCTCCTGCGGGATCCCGCCACTGGCGCCACCCTGAACCTGGCCCGCATGCCCGGCGGGATGAGCATGCCCCTGCACGGCCATGGCGGCTCCGAACTGTCCCTGGTCCTCTCCGGCACCCTGCAGGACGGCCCTGCCCACCTGGGCCCCGGCGACTGGCTGGCCTGCGGCGCCGGGCAGCAGCACGGACCCACCGCCGGCCCGGGCGCCGAGTGCTGGGCCCTCCTCCGCATCGAAGGCGGCATCCGCTTCGCAGGCTGGCGGCGCATCCTGGGGGCCGTGGGCTGATCCAGCTTTTCATTTTGGAAAGCCTGGGGGTCCCCACGAAGGACACGAAGATCCGGCCGTGATCCAATGGCTCCATGACCGGACATGGCGACAGCATGCGGGGCGCGGCCCTGGTGGCGCTCGCGGCCCTGCTCTGGAGCTCCAGTGGCCTGTTCATCAAGGTGCTGCCCCTGTGCGCACTGCAGATCGCCTTCGCCCGCAGCCTGGTGGCGGCCCTCACCATCGCCCTGGTGGTGCGGCTGCGGGGCGGGCGCCCCTTCCCCCGGCCGGATGCGCTGGCCCTGGCCTGCGCCGTCTCGTACGCCGGCGTGCTGGTGTTCTTCGTGGCCGCCACCAAGCTCACCACCGCGGCGAACGCGATCTTCCTGCAGTTCTCCGCACCCATCTACCTGGTGTTCCTCGAGCCGCGCCTGGCCGGCCGCCGGGTCGCGGCCCGGGACCTCACGGCGGTGATCGTCTGCCTCGGGGCCATGGCGCTCTTCTTCGTGGGCCGCCTCGGCGCGGGCACCCTGTCCGGCAATATCCTCGGCGTCGCCTCGGGCCTCTGCCTGGCCCTCTTCTCCCTCTCCCTCAAGCTGCAGCGGGACCGCCGCCCGGAGGTGGATCCCATCAGCTCCATCATCCTGGGCAACTTCCTGGTGGCACTCCTGTGCGCGCCCTTGGCCCTGCGGGGTTTCCACCCGACGCCAAGCCAGACCGGCATCCTCCTCTACCTCGGCGTCTTCCAGATCGGCGTGGCCTACCTCCTGTTCAACGCCGGCATGAAGCACCTCTCCGCCACCGGCGCCGTGGTGACCGGCACCCTCGAGGCCGTCCTCAATCCCATCTGGGTGTTCCTCGGGATCGGCGAGCGGCCTTCGGCCTGGGCCCTCCTGGGCGGACTGCTGATCCTGGGGACGATCATCTGGTACAGCCTGCCACCCCGCCTCTCGAGACGCCTACCCGCGCGGTTGTGACCAAGGTCCGCCCCTGCGGGGCTGGATCAAAGACAACCTCAGGGTTATGTTTGGCCAGCAGCGCTCCCCCGCGGAGGTTCTTTCCATGCATGGCCCTTCGGAAGCATTCCCCCTGGATGAAGCGTCCATGGGCCGGCTGTTGGATGCTGCGCCGGCGCAGGATCCTGTCCGCGTTCGCGACATCCTCGCCCGGGCCCGGGAGCTGGGGGGCCTGGAGGAGGCCGACCTCCCGATCCTCATGGCCCTCCGGCAGCCCGAGCTGCTGGACGAGCTGTTCCACGCGGCCGAGCAGGTGAAGGAGGAGATCTACGGCCGGCGCATCGTCCTGTTCGCGCCGCTCTATGTGTCGAACCTCTGCGGCAACGAGTGCCTCTACTGCGCGTTCAGGGCCTCCAACCGCGACCTGGCCCGCCGCGCGCTGAGCCAGGCGGAGATCGCCGCCGACGTGCGCCACCTCCTGCGCCAGGGCCACAAGCGCCTGCTGCTCGTGGCGGGCGAAGCCTACCCCCAGGAGGGCCTGGACTACATCCTGAAGGCCATCCGCACGGTCTACGCCACGCGCGAAGGCACCGAGAGCATCCGCCGGGTGAATGTGAACATCGCCCCCCTGGACCTCCAGGGCTTCCGGCGCCTCAGGGAAACCCGGATCGGTACCTATCAGCTGTTCCAGGAAACCTACCACCGGGCCACCTACGCGCTGATGCATCCCCGCGGCCTCAAGGCCGACTACGACTGGCGCCTGGGCTGCATGGACCGGGCCATGCAGGCGGGCATCGAGGATGTGGGCATCGGCGCCCTCTTCGGCCTCCATGACTGGCGCTTCGAGCTGCTGGCCCTCCTGCGCCACGCCCGCCACCTGGAAGACCGCTTCGGGTGCGGGCCCCACACCATCAGCGTGCCGCGCATCGAGCCCGCCGAGGGTTCCGCCACCAGCGAAGCCCCGCCCTTCGCCGTGACCGACGCCGACTTCCGCAAGCTCGTCGCCATCCTCCGGCTGGCGGTGCCCTACACGGGGCTGATCCTCAGCACCCGCGAACGCCCGGAGATCCGCCGCGAGGTCTTCCACCTGGGCATCAGCCAGATCAGCGCGGGGAGCCGCACCAACCCCGGCGGCTACGAAGAGGACGGCGGCGACGGCGGCGCCCAGTTCTCCCTGGGTGATCACCGCGACCTGGACGAGGTGGTGCACGACCTGGCGGAGTCCGGCTTCATCCCCAGCTTCTGCACCAGCTGCTACCGCCTGGGCCGCACCGGCGCCGACTTCATGGACCTCGCCAGGCCCGGCGAGATCAAGCTCCATTGCCAGCCCAACGCCCTCGCCACCCTCCAGGAGTTCGTGGAGGACCATGCCGGCCCCGCCACCCGCGCCGCGGCCGGAGCCCTGGTCGCGGGCAGCCTCGCCGCCATGGACGACCGGGCCCGCACGCGCGCCGAGTCCATGGTGGCGCGCGTGCGGCGCGGCGAACGCGACGTCTTCTGCTGAGCGCCGGGAATCCCATGCAGCCCACGCCCCGCACCCTCCGCCTCCACATCGGCCTCTTCGGGCGCCGCAACGTGGGGAAGTCCTCGCTGCTGAACGCCCTCACGCGCCAGCAGGTCTCCCTCGTCTCCGAGCAGGCGGGCACCACCACGGATCCGGTGGAGAAGCCCATGGAGCTGCTGCCGCTGGGCCCGGTGCTCTTCGTGGATACGGCCGGTCTGGATGACGAGGGTGCCCTCGGAGGTCAGCGCATGGCCCGCACCCGCGCCGTCCTCGAGCGGGTGGACCTGGCCCTCCTCGTGGCCGAGGCCGGGGCCTGGGGCCCTTTCGAGGACGCCCTCCTGGCCGAGCTGAAGCAGCGGGACATCCCCACCGTGGGGGTCCTGAACAAGGCGGATCTGGCGGCTCCCCTGGACTCGGGACGGGCCCGCATTGAGGCCCTGGGGACGCCCTGCGTGCCCGTCTCCGCCCGGAGCGGCGAGGGCCTGCCAGAGCTGAAGGAGGCCCTGCTCCGGGCTGCGCCCGGCGGATTCCTCGACTCCCGCCAGCTGCTCGCGGACCTGGTGCCCCCGGGCCAGGTGGCGATCCTGGTGATGCCCATCGATTCGGAGGCCCCGAAGGGACGCCTCATCCTGCCCCAGGTCATGGCCATCCGCGACCTGCTGGACGGCCACAGTCTGGCCCTGGTGGTGCAGGAGCGCGAGCTGCCGGCGGCGCTGGAGGGGCTGAAGCGCCCCCCGGCCCTGGTCATCACCGACTCCCAGGCCTTCCAGGGCGTCGCTGCGCAGGTCCCCGCCGAGGTTCCCCTCACCTCCTTCAGCATCCTGCTGAGCCGCTTCCATGGCGACCTGCGGGCCCAGGTGCGCGGCACCGCCGCCATCGACCGCCTCCGCGGCGGCGACCGCGTCCTGGTGGCCGAAGGTTGCACCCATCACCCCGGTGACGAGGACATCGGCCGCGTGAAGCTCCCCCGCTGGCTCGAGGCCCGGGTGGGAGCGCCGCTGCGCTTCGAGCACATCCAGGGGCGGGACTTTCCCATGGATCTCGCGCGCTACGCCCTGGTGGTGCACTGCGGCAACTGCATGGGCAACCGCCGCGAGATGCTGTCCCGCATCCAGCGCTGCGAGGAGGCCGGGGTTCCCATCACCAACTACGGGCTGGCCATCGCCTGCGCCAAGGGCATCCTCGACCGCGCGCTGCGCCCCTTCCCGGAAGCCCTGGAGGCCCTGCATGGCTGACCTCGACCAGGGCCGCGTGAAGGCCTGGCTCCGGGAAGAGGACCCCGCCGCCCTCGAGCGCCTCTGGGCCGAGGCGGATGCGGTGCGCCGGGCCCGGGTCGGCGACGAGGTCCACCTGCGCGGCCTCATCGAAGCCTCCAGCTTCTGCGTGCGTGCATGCCACTACTGCGGGCTGCGGGCCCCCGCCCGGGGCCTGGACCGCTACCGCATGACGGGGGAGGAGATCCTCGACGCGGCCCGGGAGGCCCACCGCCTCGGCTACGGCAGCGTGGTCATCCAGGCCGGAGAGGACCCGGGCCTCGACCGGGCCCTCATCGCAGAGGCGGTGCGGGCCATCAAGGCCGACACGCCCCTGGCCGTCACGCTTTCCCTGGGGGAGCGGAGCGACGGGGACCTGGCCGCCTGGAGGGCCGCGGGCGCGGATCGCTACCTGCTGCGCTTCGAGACCGGCGACCCGGAGCTGTACCACCTCATCCATCCGGACCTGCCGGGCCGGCCCAGCGACCGCCTGGCCCAGCTCCGCCGCATGCGGGACATGGGCTACGAGATCGGCACCGGCGTGATGGTGGGCATTCCGGGCCAGACCTGGGACATCCTCGCCGCCGACCTGCTCCGCTTCCGCGAATTCGACATGGACATGCTCGGGATCGGCCCCTTCCTGCCCAGCCCCCGGACGCCCATGGGCGGGCCGGATGCCCCGTCCTACCTGGCTCTGCGGGATCAGGTCCCCAACGACGAGCTCACCACCCTCAAGGCCGTGGCCCTGACGCGCCGGCTCTGCCCCGAGGCCAACATCCCCGGCACCACCGCCCTCGCCACCCTCGACCGCGCTCAGGGGCGCGAGCTGGCGCTGAGGCGCGGGGCCAACGTGCTGATGCCCAATGTGACGCCCGTGGGCTATCGCGTCCGCTACGAGATCTACCCCGGCAAGGCCTGCGTGGGCGAGACGGCCGCGGCCTGCCAGGGCTGCCTGGAGACCCGCCTCCGCGCCCTGGGAAGGCAGATCGGCAGGGGCCCTGGAGGCCGCCTCAGAACAGAGTGTAAAGATTTAGCCGGATGTGACTTCCATCACTGATCTATAGGTCATCAATGAGCAGACTCCCTGTGCAGCTGATGGCCGGTCCGCGGTGCTGGGTCCCTCCTCTCCGCCGTCCTCCACATCTTTGAATCCACCCGTCCCCAGCGGGTGGCAGGAGAGTTCATGCCTCTTCCCGTGAGCGACTTCTACCGGTCCCTGGCGGACCGTGCCGTCCGGACCCTGGCCGACAGGGACCTGGAGAACCGGATCCTCATCCAGGTCGGGTCCGCCACCTGCGAGCACGCGGCGGGATCACAGGCGGTGGCCGAGGAGTTCATCCGGCACATCCGGGCCTCCGGGCGGAAGGACATCGTCATCCACCGCACCGGCTGCACGGGCCGCTGCTCGCGCGAGCCCATCCTCGGCGTGCGCCTGCCCGGCCAGCTGCCCGTCAAGTACGAGCGGGTGGACCGCGACCTGGTCCACCGCATCTTCACCGAGCACATCCAGGGCGGCGTGCCGGTGATGAAGCACGTGCTGGATCATGACGGTGAGGCGCTGCCCGAGCGCGAGTTCCTGTTCTGCGAAGGGGACCGCTGCCAGAAGGGCGGCGTGGACCTCCGCGCCCGGTTCCTGGAGCTGCTCGAGGAACACGGCGTCGAGCCTCACCGGGTGGGCGTGGCGACCACCAGCTGCTTCGGGGCCTGCGGGCTAGCGGGCTCCGCCGCCACCTACCTCCTGGCCCGCCCCGAGAAGATCCTCTATCGCGTGACCTCGGAAGCTGATCTGGAGGACATCCTCCAGGAGCACGTCCTCCAAGGCCAGGTGGTCGCCCGCCTGCGGGTGCAGGAGGAGCCCATCGCCCTGGAGTTCCTGGAGCGCTATGGGGATGTGGCGTTCTTCAACCGCCAGAGCCGAATCGCCCTGCGGAATGCGGGCGTCGTCGATCCCGAGAACCTCGACGAATACCTCGGCTTCGACGGCTTCAAGGCCCTGGCCACCACCCTGGAACGCCGCGAGCCCGACTGGGTGATCTCCGAACTGACCAAGGCCCGGCTCCGAGGCCGCGGCGGCGGCGGCTTCCTGACGGCCACCAAGTGGACCCTGGCGCGCCAGCAGGCCGACACCACCCGCTTCATCATCTGCAACGGCGACGAGGGCGACCCGGGCGCCTTCATGGACCGCTCCATGCTCGAGAGCGACCCCTTCAACATCGTCGAGGGCATGATCATCGGCGGCTTCGCCATCGGCGCGCAGAAGGGGTTCTTCTACATCCGGGCCGAGTACCCGCTGGCCATCAAGCGCATCGAGCAGGCCATCGCCGCCTGCCGGGCCCAGGGGCTGCTCGGCAGGGACATCATGGGCTCCGGCTTCGACTTCGACCTGGAGATCCGGCTCGGCGCAGGCGCCTTCGTCTGCGGCGAGGAGACGGCCCTCATCCGCTCCATCGAAGGCGAGCGCGGCCAGCCGAAGGTGCGCCCGCCCTACCCCACGGATCGCGGCCTGTGGGGCCACCCCACGGTGATCAACAATGTGGAGACCTTCGCCAATGTCTCCGCCATCCTGCGCTACGGCGGCGACTGGTATTCCCGCATCGGCACCCCGAAGAGCGGCGGGACCAAGGTCTTCGCCCTGGCGGGCAAGGTGCGGCACACGGGCCTGGTGGAAGTGCCCCTGGGCACCACGCTCTCCCGCGTGGTGAACGACATCGGCGGCGGCGTCTCCGGCGGCAGGCAGCTCAAGGCCATCCAGACCGGCGGCCCCGCGGGCGGCTTCATCCCCGCGGCCATGCAGGGCATGGAGGTGGACTTCGAGCCGCTGCAGAAGGCCGGCTCCATCATGGGCTCCGGCGGCATGATCGTCCTGAGCGAGGACGACTGCATGGTCGACATCGCGAAGTTCTACATGGCCTTCAGCCAGGAGGAGAGCTGCGGGAAGTGCACGCCCTGCCGGGAGGGCACCACGCGCATCCTCGAGATCCTGGAGCGCATCACCCTGGGCAAGGGAGAGCTGGCCGACCTGGACAAGCTCGAGCGCCTGTCCCGCCTCTGCCAGCGCACCAGCCTCTGCGGCCTGGGCCGCGCCGCGCCGAACCCCGTGCTCTCCAGCCTCAAGCACTTCCGGGAGGAGTTCCTGGCCCACATCCAGGACAAGCACTGCCCCGCGAAGAAGTGCGTGGCCCTGATCCGCTACGAGATCAATCCGGAGAAGTGCATCGGCTGCACCATCTGCGCCCGGAACTGCCCCGTGGAGTGCATCTCCGGCGCCCGCAAGGAGGCCCATGGGATCGATCAGGCCGCCTGCATCAAGTGCGGCAATTGCTTCGATGTCTGCAAGTTCGCCGCCATTGATCGGGTGTAGGAGCGCGCCATGTCCCAGATGATCAGCCTCAAGATCGACGGCGAGCCCATCCTCGTCCCGGCCGGCACCACGGTCATGGACGCGGCGGAAACGCTCGGCATCCACATCCCCCGCCTCTGCTACCACCCTGAGCTCAGCCTCGAGGGCAGCTGCCGGGTCTGCGTGGTGCAGGTGGAGGGCTTCGACCACTGCCTGGCCTCCTGCGCCACCACGGCCTGGGAGGGCATGGAGGTCCAGACCAACAGCCCCGTCATCCGCGAGGCCCGCCGTGACATCGTGGAGCTGCTGCTGGACAACCACCCCAAGGACTGCCAGACCTGCGACCGCGACGGCATCTGCGAGCTGCAGAACCTGGCCTACCGCATGGGCGTGCGCGAGCGGCACTTTGAGGGCAGACGGAAGCAGTTCCCCATCGACGACGCGGGGGCCTCCGTGGTGCGCAATGCGGAGAAGTGCATCCTCTGCGGCCGCTGCATCCGCGTCTGCGGCGAGGTGCAGTGCGTGTTCAACCTCAGCCAGCACGGCCGGGGCTTCACCACCGTGGTGGGCCCCGCCAACCTGGCGCCCATGGACGAGAGCGCCTGCATCCAGTGCGGCCAGTGCGTGAGCGTGTGCCCCACCGCCGCCTTCCTCGAACAGGACCACACCGAGCGCGTCTGGAAGGCGCTCGGGTTCCCCCGGACGGAAAAGCATGTCGTGGTCACCACCGCGCCCGCCATCCGGGCCGCCCTCGGCGAGGCCTTCGGCCTGCCCATGGGCACTCCGGTCACCGGGAAGATGGTCACGGCCCTGCGCCGCATGGGCTTCGACGCCATCTTCGATGTCAACTTCAGCGCCGACCTCACCATCATGGAAGAGGCCCACGAGCTGCTGAAGCGCCTGGAGGGCGGCGGCCCCCTGCCCCTGCTCACCTCCTGCAGCCCCGGGTGGGTGAGCTTCCTGGAGAAGTTCTATCCCGAGCTGATTCCCCACATGTCGAGCTGCAAGAGCCCGATGCAGATGCAGTCCACCCTCATCAAGACCTACTACGCGCAGCAGAAGGGGCTGGATCCCAAGGACATCTATGTGGTGTCCGTCATGCCCTGCGTGGCCAAGAAGTTCGAGGCCGCCCGCCCCGAGCATGTGCTCGACGGGTGCCCCACCACGGACGCGGTCATCACCACCCGCGAGCTGGCCCAGATGATCAAGTCCTACGGCATCGACTTCACCCGCCTGCCGGACAGCGACTTCGACCACCCGCTGGGAACCTCGTCGGGCGCCGGCGACATCTTCGGCGCCACCGGCGGCGTGATGGAGGCCGCCCTGCGCACGGCGGCCTTCAAGCTGACCGGGAAGAACCTCGGCAACCTGGAGCTGACCGAAGTCCGCGGCGTCACCGGCGAGATCCGGGAGGCCTCTGTGACCCTGGCCGGGAGGACCCTGAATGTGGCCGTGGCCAACGGCCTCCAGAATGCCAAGGTCCTCCTGGAGGCCGTGCAGCGCGGCGAGAAGGACTACCACCTCATCGAGATCATGGCCTGTCCCGGCGGCTGCATCTGCGGAGGCGGCCAGCCCTACCCGCCCATCGGCACCTACACCATGAACCACGACCTGGCCCGGGCCCGCGCCAAGGCCCTCTACAGCATCGATTCCGCCAAGACCCTGCGCTGCAGCCACGACAACCCCGATGTGCAGAAGCTCTACGCCGACTTCCTCGGCGAGCCCCTCAGCCACCGGGCCCACGAGCTGCTCCACACCCACTACACCGCCCGCACGCCCCGGGGGATCCGATGAACGGCTGCTGCCCCTGCTCCACCGACAACTGGCCCGAACTGGAGCGCGGCTACCGCGCCATGCTGCCCGAGGACATCCTCGCCTTCATCGATGCCCACCGGCACCAGGAGCGCAGCGAGAGCATGCTCATCGCCACGCTCCACCAGGTGCAGGCCCACTTCGGGCACCTGGGCCCCGGCCACCTCGAAGCCGTGGCCCAGCTCATGCAGATCCCCCTGGCCAAGGTCACGGGGGTCGCCACCTTCTACCACTACTTCCGGCTCCAGCCCCGCGGCAGGTACCTCATCAACGTCTGCCTCGGCACGGCCTGCTATGTGAAGGGCGCGGAGAAGGTGGCCCAGAAGCTCCAGGACGAGCTGGGCATCCGCTTCGGCGAGACCAGCAAGGACGGCATCTTCAGCCTCGAGAGCACCCGCTGCGTCGGCACCTGCGGCCTGGCGCCCGTGGTGATGATCGGCGACGAGGTCCACGGCCCGCTCACGCCCAGCCTGGTCCCCGCCCTGCTGGAAAGCTACCTCGCCCGCGCCACCGAGGATCTGGTGGCCGATCCGTCCCGCTGAGCCAGGCGCATCTCCACCAAGCCGGTGCTCAGGGGCACCAGCAGCACGCCCGCCGCCAGCGCCACCACCCCATGCCAGCCCGCGAGGTGGTAGGCATGGCCGCTGAGCGTGATGCCCGCCGTCCCGCCCAGATAGTAGAACAGGGTGTAGAAGGCATTGGCGCGGCCGCGGCCGGTGCTGAGCTTGCGGTTCAGGGCGCCGGCCGCCGACGCGTGGATGGTGAAGAAGCCCGCGCAGACCAGGGCCAGGGCCAGCGCCATGGCCCAGCCCTGCGGGATTAGGGTGACCGCGAGGCCCGCCCCGAACACCAGGGAGCCGACCACCATGGCCGCGCCGTTGCCGATGCGGTTGCTGAGGCGCCCCGCCAGGGGCCCCGCCACCACGCCCACGATGTAGGACAGGTAGAGCAGGGTCACGGCCCGGGTGGACCAGTGGAAGGGCGCCCCGTGCAGGTAGAAGGGCATGTAGTTGAAGACAGACGAGAACACGAAGAAGCCGCCGGCGCTCACGCAGTAGATGCGGAACAGATCGTGCCGGAACAGCACATCGCGGAAGCGCACGCCTTCGGCCTGACGCGCCTTCTCGTGATCCTCCACCGGCAACCCCACGTAGGCCGCCAGGGTGGCCGCCAGCAGCAGAGCCGCGGCCACCAGGAAGGCCCAGCGCCAATGGCCGGGAGGAAAGACGAAGCCGCCCAGCAGGCGGCCCGACAGCCCACCCACCACCGTGGCGGAGACATAGGAGCCCATCACCACGTTGAGCCGCTCGGCCGGCATCACCTTCGCCAGGTAGGCGGCCAGGCAGGTGGTGAGGGCCGGCACGAAGAGCCCCTGGACGAACCGGGCCCCCACCAGCAGCGGCAGCGTCGGTGCCAGGGCCGAGACCACGCCCGCCGCGGCCACCACCAACCCGCCCGTCAGCAGGATGGGCCGGATGGCCATGCGGTCGGCCAGGGCGCCGAAGGGCAGGTTCGCCAGGGCGATGCCCAGCACCACGGCCGATACCGTCAGCGAAGCCGTGCCCTCGCCCACGCCGAAAGTCTGGCGCAGCACGGGGAGCACGGGTTGGGGGATGTAGACCGTGGTGAACACCGCACTGACCAGCGCGAAGACCAGCCATTGCAGGCGGGACAGCGGGTCGCGGGGCATGGGCCGTCAGACCTCGGTGGCCATGCGGTAGAGCTCGGAGGCGGACACGCCCAGGTGCTTGGCCAGGGGCTTCACGGCTTCGCGGAGGGTCATGCCGCCTTCCCGGGCGGCGGCGAGGTAGGCCTTGGCCCAGTCCGGCAGCGTGCCCCCTTCCAGCGCGGCGGTGGATTCGGTGACCAGCCGCTTGGCCCCCGCCCCCGCCAGTACCAGCACCATCTCACCGCGGTCCTCCCGGCCCAGCTGCACCGTCACCTGGGCGGGCGTGCCGCGGTACCAGGTCTCGTGCAGCTTGGTCAGCTCCCGGCCCAGGGCGATCTCGCGATCCGGCAGGAGCTCCGCCAGATCGGAAAGAGTCTCGTGGATGCGGTGGGGCGTCTCGAAGACGACGACGGTCTCCTCCTCGGCGCCCAGCTTCTTCAGCAGGGTGCGCCGCGGCTCGCCGCGGTTGGGCAGGTAGCCCCAGAAGCTGAAGGCATGGCTGGGCAGGCCCGAGGCCACCACCGCCAGCAGCACGGCCGAGGCCCCCGGCAGCACGGTGACCTTCGCCCCGGCGGCCCGGGCGGCCCGGGCGATCTCGAAGCCGGGATCGTTGATGCCGGGCATCCCCGCGTCGCTGCAGTAGGCCACGGTGCGGCCCGAGGCCAGCTCCAGCCCGATGCGTTCGTAGGCCGCCGCTCCGGCGTGGTCGTCGAAGCGCAGCAGGGGTTTGTCGATGCCCAGGTGCTTGAGCAGGCCGCCCGTGCGGCGCGTGTCCTCGCAGGCCACCAGGTCGGCCGACCCCAGCGCCTCCTTCGCGCGGTCGGTGAGGTCGCCGAGGTTGCCGATGGGCGTGGGGACGAGGATCAGATGGCCAGCCATATCCATCCAGTCTGGCAGCCCCCACGGGAAGGCGGCACGGGGCATTCCTGGAACGGAGTCGGAACCTACTTCACCGCCCCCCAATCGTCGGCGGAGCTCTTGACGTTCTGGCAGAACTTGTCGATCTGCTCGCGCAGAAATGCCGATGTGATGGCGTGATTGTCCAGGACGCGATGGAGATAGAGCTTGTTCTGCTTCCGATTGAAGTAGAAGCAGGACGGATCCACATCCTCGTTGTCCTGGAGCAGAGCCAGCCACACGGAAGCTGGGAGGGCGGCCGGGTTGGCCGAGGTCGCCAGGTTGGCGTTCATCCCGAGCTTGGTCTGATCGGGGCTCAGCACCAGCTGCACGTAGTAGGTCCAGCTCTCCCGCTGGATCGCGATGAGGTACCCCTTGGAGAGCTTCTTCGGGGCGTAGCCCAGGCCATCGAGCAGCTGGAGCAGCGTGGCGTCCGTAAGGGATTGGCCGACGGCAGGGAGCGCCGGCTGGGGCGCCTCCTGGACGGGCGGGGCGGCCGGCAACTCGGCGGAACCTCCCAGAACCAGGGCTGCGCAAGCGATGGTGGCGATCCAGCGGTTCATGAACCCTCCCTTGGGTGCCAGGTGATCCCCTCCTATCGGCACCGAGGAATCCAAGTTCAATTCAGCCACGGGCCGGGGTGGTTGACCCCGGCCCGGTCTCCCCCGTAGTCCCGACCGGGGCCCGGAGTCCCTACTTTGAAGGCGCCGGGGCCTTTGCGGCGGGCTTGGCCGTCCAGACCTTCCAGAACTCGGGGTCCGCGGCGATATCGTCGGCGGGCGGGTAGCTCATCTTTGGATCCACCGCCAGCAGCTGGGCGTCCTCCCGCAGAAAGCAGTCGGCGATGAACTTCGAAATGCCCTTGAGCTCCTCGGGGCCAGCGGATTTGGCCATCTTCTCGTCGTCGGCCATGGTGGCATCCGCATCCGCCAGGCTGTGCAGCGGCACCACCCAGAGGAAGGTGGGATTGGCGGTACCGGCCACGGCCTGGTACACGCCCCACCGGGGCTTCAGGCCGGCCTTCTCATAGAGTTCGGCGTATTTCTTCGCGCCGGCCGTGAACTCGGCGTCATGGCCCGGCTTCACCTGGATCGTGGAGGTCCAGTAGAAGCGGGGCGCCATGTTCCCGATCTCGCGGCTGAGGTCCGCGCGCAGCACATAGGCCACGCTGCTGTAGTTCGTGATGTAATCGGCATCCTTCAGAGCCAAGGCCTCGACCTGTGCCTTGAGGGCGGGGTTCTTCTCCATGTAGGCCTGCTGCGCCTCCATCCCGGCCAGGGAGTCGTAGAACCACACCCATGTGGCCTGGTTCGCGCCGACCACCGGCACCAGGCCCAGGTAGTGGTAGGGGCTCTTCGCCTGGACAAAGACCTTGGACCAGGCGAACTCGTTCTTCTGGTGGGCCGCCTCCCGGCCGGGTTTCACGTCCTCCACGCCGATGCGCAGGACCTTGGGCCAGCTCGGGACCGGCGGCTCGCCGGCCACCAGGGTGGCGCCGAGGGAGAGGCAAAGCAGGATTCGCGTATCCATAGGCTCCTCCTTGAGTGAGGCCCCTGAGGCTACGCCGATTCGGACAGGAATATGATCTGTTTTTTAAGACCTGACGTATGTAGCTACATGATGTTCAGGCTTGCGGCCTGGATTCATGTCACCCGCTCCAGCTGCCGCTCGCTGCGGATCAACCGGCTGTAGAGCAGGCCGGTGTGGTACCAGTGCAGGAAGAAGGCCTCGACGGCGGCCCGCCGCCACCAGGCCAGGCTGCCTGAGGCCGGGAGGCAACCGGGGGCGGCGCTGCAGCGCACCTCCAGGCCCAGGCCCAGGGCCGTGGCGCGGGCGCGGGCCAGGTGCAGGGGGTCGGAGACCAGCAGCAGCGTGCGCCAGCCTTCGGCGCGCAGGTGGGTTCGCACGTTGAAGAGGTTCTCCAGGGTGTGCTGGCTGCGGTCCTCCAGCAGGATGTTCTCCAGGGGGACCCCCCGGGCCAGCAGCCAGTCCCGCCCGGCCTCGGCCTCGCTGCGGGTGGCGCTTCCGGTGGTGCCGCCGGACACGAAAATCCGGGGCGCGAGGCCCTGCCGCCACAGCTTTTCAGCATGGGCCAGCCGGGCCTCGAACACGGGGGTGAGACAGTCTCCCTCCAGCCGCCGCCCCAGCACCAGGATGGCGTCCGCCGGTTCGAGCGGGTCGCCCTCGGCACCCCTCAGCACCTGCGGCAGTCTGAACCCCACCGGCACCAGCAGCAGCCCCAGCGCGGAGGCCAGGGCCAGGCCCAGCGAAGACGCCCCGCCGGGACCAAGCTTCTGCAGGAAGCTGGCGCGGGGCGGGGCGTGGAAGGTCTTGGGCACGGGCTGGCTCAGGCCATCAGGCGTCGGACCGCTTTTCCGACTTCTTCCGTTCGTTGGTGTCCAGCACGCGCTTGCGCATGCGGATGAAGTTGGGCGTGACTTCCACCAGCTCGTCGCTCTCGATGTACTCCAGGGCCTGCTCCAGGGTGTGCTCCCGGGGCGGGGTGATGCGGGTGGCCTCGTCGCTGCCGCTGGAGCGCATGTTCGACAGCTTCTTGGCCTTGGCCACATTCACCACCAGGTCGTTCTCGCGGGCGTGCTCACCCACGATCATGCCCTCGTAGCACTTGGTCCCGGGCTGGATGAAGATGACGCCGCGCTCCTCCAGGTTCATGAGGGCGAAGCCCACGGCCTCGCACTGGTCCATGCTGATGAGCACGCCGTTCTTGCGGCCCACCAGGTCGCCCTTGTGGGGGCCGTAGTGGCTGAAGAGGCTGTGGATGAGGCCTTCGCCCCGGGTGTCGGTCATGAACTCGTTGCGGAACCCGATCAGGCCGCGGCTGGGGATCTTGAAGTGCAGGCGCAGGCGGCCGCCCTCGTTGCCCATGTCCTGCATCTCGGCCTTGCGGTTGCCCATGTGCTCCATGGTCACGCCCATGTAGGCCTCGGGGATGTCGATGGTCACGTCCTCGTAGGGTTCCAGCTTCTCGCCTGTGACGGGATCGATGTGCAGGATCACCTCCGGACGGCTCACGCAGAGCTCGAAGCCCTCGCGGCGCATGGTCTCGATGAGCACCGAGAGGTGCAGCTCGCCGCGGCCGCTCACCTTGAAGGAATCGGGGCTGTCCGTGTCCTCCACGCGCAGGGCCACGTTGTGCTGGAGCTCCTTCTGGAGGCGCTCGCGGATGCGGCGGCTCTGGATGAGCTTGCCGTCCTGGCCGGCGAAAGGCCCGGCATTCACCATGAACATCATGGAGATGGTGGGCTCGTCGATGTCCACGTACTCGAGGGCCACGGGAGTGGACGCGTCGGCGATGGTCTCGCCCACCCGGATGTCCGCGATGCCCGCGATGGCCACGATCTCGCCGGCGCTGGCTTCCGTCTGCTGGATGCGGGACAGGCCCTCGAAGCCGTAGAGCTGGGTGACCTTGTGCTGCTGGATGCTGCCGTCGCGCTTCACCAGGCCGACCGTCTCGCCCACCTTGATGCGGCCGTTGACGATGCGGCCGATGCCGATCTGGCCGACGAAATCACTCCAGTCCATGAGGGTCACGAGCATCTGGAGGGGCGCGTCGGGTCTCCCGGTGGGATGGGGGCAGTGCTTCACGATGGTGTCGAAGAGGGGATCCAGGCTGTCGCTGGCCTCGTTCATGTCCAGCATGGCGTAGCCCAGCTTGGCGCTGGCGAAGACGCAGGGGAAGTCCAGCTGCTCCTCGGTGGCGCCCAGCTCGATGAGCAGGTCGAAGACCTGGTCCTGGGACCACACGGGGCGGGCGCCGGGGCGGTCCACCTTGTTGATGACCACGATGGGCCGCAGGCCCAGGGCCAGGGCCTTGCGGGTGACGAACTTGGTCTGGGGCATGGGGCCGTCGAAGGCGTCCACCACCAGCAGCACGGAATCCACCATGCTCAGGACGCGCTCCACCTCGCCGCCGAAGTCGGCGTGGCCGGGGGTGTCCACGATGTTGAAGCGGTAGCCGCCCCAGTGCAGGGAGGTCGTCTTGGCCAGGATGGTGATGCCGCGCTCGCGCTCCTGGTCGTTGCTGTCCATGGCCCGTTCCTGGACCCGCTGGTTGTCCCGGAACATGTGCGCGCCCTTGAACAGGGCGTCCACGAGGGTGGTCTTGCCATGGTCGACGTGGGCGATGATGGCGATGTTGCGGATCTTCTCGAGGGGGGTCATCTTGCTCCCGGGCAGCCCGGGCACAAGCCAGGCAGAACCTTCGATTTTACCAGATGCTGGGCCGATTTCCGAGCATTGATTGCAACCCCTTCCATTGTCGCGCCAGAGGTCTAAGATAAGCCCACTCTCACCGGGGGAACCCCATGCATATCAACGAACTGCTCACCGTGGTCTGCGAGCAGGGCGCCAGCGACCTCCACCTCAAGGTCGGCAACCACCCCATCGCCCGCATCAAGGGGAAACTCACGCCCATGACGCAGTTCAAGCGCCTGGTGCAGGAGGACACCATCGCCATGGCCTACGCCATCATGGCCAGCGACAAGCAGAAGGTGAAGTTCAAGGAGAACCTGGACCTCGACATCGCCTATTCGGTGCCCAGCCTGGGCCGCTTCCGCTGCAACATCTTCAACCAGCGCGGCACGGTGGGCCTGGTGCTCCGCGTGATCCCGCGGAAGATCTACACCATCGACGACCTGATGCTCCCCAAGGTGCTGAAGAATATCTGCCAGGAGCAGCGCGGCCTCGTGCTGGTGACGGGCACCACAGGCTCGGGCAAGTCCACGACCCTCGCCGCGATGATCGACCTCATCAACGCCACCCGGTCCGAGCACATCCTCACCATCGAGGACCCCATCGAGTACCTGCACCGGGACAACCTCAGCATCGTGAACCAGCGCGAGGTGGAGGCGGACTGCAAGACCTTCGCCACGGCGCTGCGCGCCGCCCTCCGCCAGGATCCCGACGTGATCCTCGTGGGCGAGATGCGCGACCTGGAGACCATCGAGACGGCGCTGCACGCCGCCGAGACCGGCCACCTGGTCTTCAGCACCCTGCACACCCTGGACGCCACCGAGACCATCAACCGCGTGATCTCCGTGTTCCCGCCCCACCACCAGAAGCAGATCCGCCTCCAGATGGCGGCCGTGCTCAAGGGCATCATCTCCCAGCGCCTGGTGCCCCGGGCCGACGGCCAGGGCCGCGTCCCGGCCGTGGAGGTCATGGTGGCCACAGAGACCGTCCGCACCTGCATCGAGGACAAGGACAAGACCAAGATGCTGAAGGACGTCATCGCCCAGGGCACTGCCCAGTACGGCATGCAGACCTTCGACCAGAGCCTCTACTTCCTGCTCAAGCAGGGACTCATCACCGAAGAGGAGGCCCTGCTCCGCGCCACCAACGTGGGCGAGTTCAAGCTGCGCCTCGAAGGCGTGATGGGCTCCTCCGACATGGCCAAGGCCAACATGGAACGCAGCATGTCCATCGCCCAGGGCAGCGGCCGGGAAGGCGGGGGAGGCCAGACACCCCCCCAGGTCCACCCCCCCGCTCCGGGCATGCCCATGGCCATGCCCCCGTCCACGGACGTGAAAATCACCCTGGCACGCTAGCCGCTCTTGCCCTTATCCTGGCTCTCCCACTCCCAAGGCCCGAGGTCGCCGATGATCAAGATCGACATCGCCAATTCGCTGATGAAAGTCCACCCCTGCTCCCGCGCCACCGCCCTCCAGGTGGTGGACCTCCTCACGGAGCGCCTCAAGGACGCCCTCCTGAACGGCCACCGCATCGAGATCCGCGGCTTCGGCGTCTTCGAGCCCCGCCCCCGCAAGCGCGGCATGGGCCGCAACATCAAGACCGGCGCCAGCGTCCAGATCCCCAAGGGCAAGAGCATCCGCTTCAAGCCGGGGAAGGACCTGCGGGAGATCGAGGTCGCGTAGCCCGCGCGCAACGCTCGCGCGTTGCGCGGTGGAATAGGCTGTGATCAGGCCAGCTTGGCCGCTTCCGATTGGAGGCGCTCCAGTGCTTCGTCCACCTGGTCCTTGTGGGTGCGGGCGGCGAGGATGGCCAGGCGCAGGTGGAAGGCCCCGTTCAGCTTGGTGCCGCTGAGGAAGACCCGGCCTTGGGCCGTCAGGCGCTGCAGCAGGGCCTGGTTGAAGGCGTCCGCGTCGCCAGCCCTGGGCAGGAAGCGGAAGGCCAGGACGCTGAGCTGGGGCACCGGGCCCGGGTCCACGCCGGGCATCGCCTGGAGCCGTTGGTGGGCGTACCGGGCCAGGAGCAGCTTCTCCTCCAGGGCCGCCCGGAAGGCCGCCACGCCGTGGAGCTGCAGGGGCAGCCAAAGGCGCAGGGCCCGGGCGTGCTTGCTGAATTCCAGGGTGGTCTCCGAGGGGCTCAGCTCCTCGAGGTCCTCCGGCGGCGAAGGCAGGTAGTCGGCCTGGAAGGCGTGGGCCTTCCGCAGGGGCTCCAGGTGGCGCGTCAGCAGGACTCCCAGGCCCAGGGGCGCGAAGAGCCCCTTGTGGGGATCCAGCACCAGGCTGTCGCTGCCTTCCAGCCCCCGGAGCGCGGCCTTCCCCAGGCCCGTCAGGGCGAAGGAGGCCCCGTAGGCGCCGTCCGTGTGCAGCCACAGGCCATGGCGCCCGGCCAGGTCGGCACAGGCCTCCAAGGGATCCACGGCCCCGGTATTGGTGGTGCCGGCCGTGGGCACCAGCAGCCAGGGGCGCAGGCCCGCGCGGAGGTCCGCCAGGATGGCCGCCTCCAGCGCCTCGGGCCGCATCCGGAAATCGACATCCGTGGGGATCTCCCGCACGGGCGCCTCGCACATGCCGGCCACCCGGAGGGCCTTCACGAGGCAGTGGTGGGCCTGGTCCGACAGGTACACGCAGGCTCTCGGATAATCCGCCGCCTTGAGGCCCGCGGCCTCCCGGGCCGTACAGATGCCCACCAGGTGGGCCATGCTGCCGCCGGCCGCCAGGTTGCCCGAGCTGCCCTCGGGCAGGCCCAGCTCCCGGGCCAGCCAGCCGAGGACCTGGTTCTCCATCCGCACGGCGCCGGGGCCGGCGAAGAAATAGGCGGCGTAGCGGTTGGTGATCGCCGCCAGCAGGTCGCCCAGAGCTCCCGCGAAGAGCGACGAGGGCGGAATGAAGGCCAGGTGCCGCCCCGAGGCTCCGTTGGCCCCCACGCCATCCACATGCTCGGCCAGGGTGCCCAGCACCTGGGGGAAGGGCCGCCCCGCCTCGGAGATGGGAAAGTCCGCCAGGCCCGATCCGGGCCGGTCCTTCAGCACGAAGGCCGGGGCCTCCGGCAGGGCTCCGAGGAAACCCTCGCTGTAGGCCCGGGTGGCCTCCCACAGCGCGGCCCGGTCCTCCGCGCCGGGATCCAGCCCGCGGGACAAGGTTTCCAGGTCCTTCAGACGCTCCGGCACGGGGCCCTCCGACCCTCCAGCCTAGCAAACGGTAAGATGGAAGCCATGGAAGCCTGCCCCCGCCCCGAGATCACCTACCCCACCCGCATCCCCATGAAGATCATCGGGCGCCAGGAGGAGCTGCGCCCGGACATGGTCATGGAGCTGATCCTCGCCCACCTGGGCCCCCAGGCCGAAGGCGACGAGCAGCACTCGGCCAACTGCAAGGGCTCCTTCATCAGCTACACCTTCTGGGTCACCCTGCCAGATGCCACCAAGGAGACGCCGCTGCGGGAAGCCATCCAGAAACTGCCGGGCGTGGTGATGCAGCTGTAGGGCCCGCCAGACTGGTCGAAAAGACACGACTCTCCCAGAGGGACGCTGAGGCAACAGAGAATGCAGAGCAAGGCCATAGAGAAGCTTTCCTCTGCGAAACTCCACTTTCTCCGCGACCCTCCGCGAGAGTTTTTGTTTTTCTGCCCGAACCCTACGGTCTGAGCGTCCCCATCATGCGGGGGTACGGGATGGTTTCGCGGACATGCGGCGAGGGACGATGCGGGTCGCAGAGCGGGCTGCATCGGCAGCCCGCGGCGCGGGGCCCCGCCGGCCCGAGTCGGAGCAGGGCGCAGCCCTGCGGAGGCTGCCGCCCGCGATCGCGCAGCGGGAGCGGTGTCGTGGCCGAGTGCTACGGTCTGAGCGTCCCCATCATGCGGGGGTACGGGATGGTTTCGCGGACATGCGGCAGCTTGCAGATCCACGCCACGGCGCGCTCGAGGCCCATGCCGAAGCCGGCGTGGGGGACGCTGCCGTACTTGCGGACGTCGAGGTACCACTCGTAGTCGGCGCGGCTGAGGCCTTCATGCTCGATCTGGTCCAGGAGGTACTGGAGGCTGGAGGCGCGCTCGCCGCCCCCGATGACCTCGCCGTAGCCCTCGGGGGCCAGCAGGTCGGCGCCCAGGGCCAGGCGGGGATCCTGAGGATCGGGCTCCATGTAGAAGGCCTTGAACGCCTTAGGGAAGCGGTGCACCCACAGCGGCTTGTCCGTGGCGTTCATGAGCATGGTCTCGTCGTCATTGCCGAAGTCCTCGCCCCAGTTGATGTCGCTGCCGAGCGTCTTCAGCTTCTCCACGGCCTCGGTGTAGGTCATGCGGTCGAAGGTGGTATTGAGGGCGGTCTCCAGGGGCGCGGTGTCGCGCTCGAGGATCTTCAGTTCCTCCTGGCGACTTTCCAGCACGCGCTGGATGAGGAACTTGGTCATGCGCTCGCCCAGGACCATCACGTCGTCCAGGTGGGCGAAGGCCACTTCCGGCTCCACCATCCAGAACTCCGTGAGGTGGCGGCGGGTCTTGCTCTTCTCGGCGCGGAAGGTGGGCCCGAAGCAGTAGGTCTTGCCGAAGGCGGCGATGCCCGGTTCCTGGTAGAGCTGGCCCGACTGACTGAGGAACGCCATGCCCTCGTGGAAGTACTCGGTGCCGAACAGGGTGCTGGTGCCCTCGCAGGCGCTGGGCGTGAGGATGGGCGCGTCCAGCAGCGTGAAGCCGTCGCCGTCGAAGAAGTCGCGGATGCCCTTCACCAGGGTGTGGCGGATGCGGAGGATTGCCCACTGGCGCTTGCTGCGCAGCCAGAGGTGGCGGTTCTCCATGAGGAACTCGGTGCCGTGCTCCTTGGGCGTGATGGGGAAGTCCGTGCTGCCCCCCACCAGCTCCAGCGACTTCACCAGGAGCTCGGGCTGGCCGGTCTTGGGGTGCTGCTGCACCACGCCCGTCACGGTGATGGCGGCTTCCTGGGTGAGCTTCCCGGCCAGCTCGTAGCTCTCGGGATCGGCCTCGGCAGCGCCGACCACGCACTGCACGAAGCCCGAGCCGTCCCGCAGCTCGATGAAGCGGGTCTTGCTGGTGCGGGCATTGCGGACCCAGCCCCGCAGCCGGACGGTCTCGCCGACCTGGCCGGCGAGGAATCGGACTTCGGTGAAGGGCTGGCTGCTCACGGGGACTCCAGGGCCAAACCTCTATTGTGCCCGGAGCGGCGGGTCGGCTCCAGGGCCCGTCGCTCCGGAGGGCTGAGCCTGGCCCCTGGACCCGCCCCCTACTCGAAGAGCGAGTTGATCTTCGCCTGGAGCCCCTCCAGGGTGAACGGCTTCACCACGTAGTTGTTCACGCCGGCCTGGAGGGCCTGGAGGATGTCCTCCGTGGCCGCGTGGGTGGTCACCATGAGGATGGGGAGGGCGGTGTCCTGGCTCCGCACCGCCCGGACGAACTCCAGCCCGTTCATCTCCGGCATGTCCCAGTCGGTGATGATCAGGTCCACCCCGCCCTGGGCGAGCTTTTCCAATCCGACCCGGCCGTTCTCGCCCTCCACCGCGTCCGGGTGGCCCATGCGGAGGAGATTGCCGATGATGATGCGCCGCATCGTCGGGGAATCGTCCACCACGAGGATTTTCACGGGGTCTCCAGGAAGGGGGGCTGGGTCGCCGGAGTGGCGGTGCCACCCCGGCGAGGGGTAGGACGGGAATGCTTACGAATTGTCGCCTCACGGCGGCGGATTGGGAACGGCTTGAAATCTGGCGCCCTGGGGCCCCCGACCCGGGTCCGGCCTCGGCTAGACTTGAGACCGCGCGCGCGCCCCGCGGGGGCGCACCCCGGAGGTTCCATGCCCGAAGCCCTAGGTCCCTGTCCCATGGACCCCGGCCAGATGGAAGCGGCTCTCCGGCGCCTGGCTGCTGATCTGGTGGCCCGCCTCCGGCCCGAGGAGGAGGTCGTCCTCCTCGGCATCCGCTCCCGGGGCCTGCCCCTGGCCGAGCGCCTGGCCACGTTCCTCCGCGCCGCCACCGGGGCGGCAGTGCCCGTGGGCTCCCTGGACATCACCCTCTACCGGGACGACCTCACCGAGATGGTGGGCAGTCCCATCGTCAGGCCCACGGAGATCCCCTTCACCCTGAAGGAGCGGACCGTGGTGCTGGTGGACGATGTGCTCTACACGGGCCGCACGGTCCGGGCCGCGCTGGACGCCCTGCTGGACCACGGCCGCCCCCGCCGGGTGATGCTCCTGGTCATGGCCGATCGCAGCGGCCGGGAGCTGCCCATCCAGGCCGACCTCGCCGGGCTGCGGGTGGAGGTGCCCCCGGGCCACCGGGTGGCGGTGCGCCTGAAGGAAATCGACGGCGAAGATGGCGTCACCGTGGAGACCTGCTGATGACCACCGAGCGCTACGTCTTCCCCCACAAGCACCTGCTGGGCATCCAGCCCCTGAGCCCCCGGGACATCACGGCCATCCTGGACCAGGCCCGGGCCTTCGAGGAGGTCTGCGAGCGTCCCAGCATCAAGATCGTGCCGGCCCTGCGCAAGAAGCTGGTGGTGAACCTGTTCTTCGAGAACAGCACCCGCACCCGGAACAGCTTCGAGATTGCGGAGAAGCGGCTGTCGGCGGAGATCATCAACTTCGACGCCGACACCAGCAGCCTGAACAAGGGCGAGACCCTCATCGACACGGCCATGAACCTGGAGGCCATGCACCCGGATCTCATCGTCATGCGCCACAGCGCCCCCGGGGCCCACGCCCTCCTGGCGCGGCACATGAAGGCGAGCATCGTGAACGCCGGCGACGGCGCCCACGAGCACCCCACCCAGGCCCTGCTGGACGCCTACACGCTGCGCAAGCACTTCGGCAGCCTGGAGGGCTTGCGGGTGGCCATCGTGGGCGACATCCGCAACAGCCGGGTGGTGCGCTCCAACCTCTGGCTGCTCACCCGCATGGGCGCCAAGGTCACCCTGGTGGGGCCGCCCACCCTGGTGCCCCAGGAGATGAAGGCCACCTGGCCCGGCATCGAGATCAGCCACGACTTCGACGCCGTGATCCCCAGCCAGGACGCCATCATGATGCTCCGCGCCCAGTTCGAGCGCGGCACCGGCGCCTACATCCCCGGCCAGGGCGAGTACAGCCGGTTCTTCCAGCTCAACCCCGCCCGCATGAAGCAGGCGAAGAGGGACGTGGTGGTGCTGCACCCCGGCCCCATCAACCGCGGCCTGGAGATCACCAGCGACGTGGCCGACGGCCCGAACAACCTGATCCTCGACCAGGTGACCAACGGCGTGCCGGTCCGCATGGCCGTCCTCTACCTGCTGTCCCATCCGCATGGCGAGCAGGTGCCCTGATGGCCGCTCCCGTCGAAATCCTGTCCCGCCTGCTCTGGATCAGGGATGCTGCGGCCCTGCCGGACAAGGCCCTGGCGGACCAGCTG
Organism: Geothrix edaphica; assembly: GCF_030268045.1. Lineage (NCBI taxonomy): Bacteria > Pseudomonadati > Acidobacteriota > Holophagae > Holophagales > Holophagaceae > Geothrix > Geothrix edaphica. The sequence continues at coordinate 437,516 of NZ_BSDC01000001.1, read as the reverse complement.
GGGCTGGAGCCCCGGGACCTGGCGGCCATCATCCAGGCCCATCCCGATCGCTTCCCGGAGACGCTGGTCTTCCACCTGACGGCCGAAGAGCGCCAGCGAATTCCCGACGCACCCGTGCTGGCCTTCACCGAGGCCGGAGCCGCCCTGCTGACCGGCCTGGTGCCCGGCCACGAGCCGGCCCTGCTCACGCTCCTTCCGGCCTTCGCCGAAGCCCGGCACGTGATCACGGCCCAGGCCGAGCTGTCCCTCCGGGTGGCGGCCCTGGAGCAGAAGCTGGACATGGTCCTGAAGCTCATCCAGGGCGAGGAGGTCGAAGGCGCCCCGAAGGAACGCCACATCGGATTCGTCACCGAAGAGGACCTCCCCAAGGGCCTGAAGACCCAGCAGCACGGCGAGAAGAAGAGATGACTCCCGCCACGATCCCTGGCCCCATCACGCTCCTCATCCTCGATGGCTTCGGCGACGGCCCCCGGAACGCCTTCGATGCCACCTTCATGGCCGCCATGCCGCGCTTCAATGCGCTGCGGAAGACCTACGCCGCCACCCAGCTGCTCACCAGCGGTGAAGCCGTGGGCCTGCCGGAGGGCCAGTTCGGCAATTCCGAAGTAGGCCACATGAACCTCGGGGCGGGACGCGTGGTCTGGCAGGAGCTCACCCGCATCGACGCCGCCATCCGGCGCGGCACCTTCCGCGAGAACGCCGCCATGGGTGCCCTGCTGGCGGAACTCAAGGCCTCGGGCAAGCGCCTGCACCTGATGGGGCTGGTGAGCGACGGCGGCGTCCACAGCCACCAGAGCCACCTCGCGGCCCTGGCCCAGTGGGCCCAGGCCGAGGGCGTGCCCACCACCATCCACGCCATCACGGACGGCCGCGACACGGGCCAGAAGAGCGCCGACGGCTACCTCCAGTGGCACACCTTCCAGCTGCGGAACACCCCTCTGGTGACCATCGGCTCGGTCTGCGGGCGCTACACAGCCATGGACCGGGACAAGCGCTGGGAGCGCACCGAGCAGGCCTGGAAGCTCTACGTGGACGGTGACGCCCCGCAGCAGGCCGCGGACGCCCTGGCGGCCATCGCCGCCGCCTATGCCCGGGGCGAGACGGACGAGTTCGTGGCCCCGACCAGGCTCGACGCCTTCCACCCCATCGCGGATGGCGACGGCGTGCTGTGGTTCAACTTCCGGGCGGACCGGGCCCGCCAGATGTGCCACGCCCTGGTGAATCCGGCTTTCGCCGGATTCACCCAGAAAAAGCGTCCCGCTGTAAAACTCCTCACGTTCACGGCCTACGACGCGGAGTTGGATCCCTTCGTGTCCGTGGCCTATCCACCCCAGAGCCTCGACCACATCCTGGGCGAGCTCATCAGCGCGCAGGGCTGGCGGCAGTTCCGCACGGCCGAGACGGAGAAGTACGCCCACGTCACCTACTTCTTCAACGGCGGGCGGGAGGCGCCCTTCGAGGGCGAGGAGCGCCGCCTGGTGCCCTCCCCCAAGGTGGCCACCTACGACCTGCAGCCGGAGATGAGCCTGCCCGACGTGAGCGCGGGCCTGGAGGACGCCATCCGCTCGGATCGCTACCGCCTGCTGGTCTGCAACCTGGCCAACCCCGACATGATCGGCCACACCGGCGACCTGGGCGCCGCCATCACCGCCTGCGAGGCCATCGATGCCGCCGTGGGCCGCATCGCCGACGCCACCCTGGCCATGGGCGGCGCCCTCTTCATCACCGCGGACCACGGCAACTGCGAGTGCATGCGGGACGAGGGGGGCAACCCCCACACCTCGCACACCCTGAATCCCGTACCCGCGGTCCTCGTGGCCCGGGGCTTCGAGGCCCATCAGCTCCGCGGCGGCGGCGCCCTCAGCGACGTGGCGCCCACCCTCCTGAAGCTGCTCGGCCTGCCCCAGCCCGAGGCCATGGACGGGAAGAGCCTCCTCTGACGCCGCCATGAACGACGCCCGCCGATTCCTGCGCGCCACGCCGTCTACCTTCATCAAGGCGATGGGGGCGCTGCTGGTCCTGTTCAACCTGGTGTTGGTGGTCGCCGCCATCTGGGTCCTGGCCCTCAGCCGCCGCCACTATGTGGAGCGGGCTGAATCGGCCACCCAGAATCTGGCCCAGGTGCTGGAAGGCAGCGTGGAGGACACGATCCAGAGGATCGATCTGACCATCCAGTCGATCCAGGATGAAGCCGGCCACGACTCCCAGGGCCGCCTCGGCAACCTCGTCCGGCTGCAGTTCCAGCGGGCCGAGATCCTGGCCTCCCTCCAGGTCGCCGATGCCTCGGGAAGAATCCTCCACGCCGCCCCGGCCCCCACCGACCCGAGCGTGGCCGATCAGGGTTTCTTCCACCAGCTGCAAGCCAACCCTGCGCCGGATCTGCTCATCTCCAGGCCCGTCCGGAGCCCGGACGGAACCTGGCATCTCATCCTGGCCCGCAGGCTGGAACGCACCGGAGGCGGGTTCGCCGGCGCGGTCTTCGCCCTCCTTCCCACCGAACAGCTGGCCCGGACCATGTCCCAGGTGGACGTGGGCCGCTGGGGCTCCGTGTCCCTGCGGGGCACGGACCTGAGCCTGCTCGTCCGCTACCCCGACTTCGTGGGCCGCCAGCGGCTGACCGGCGACACCCGCGTCGCCGGCGCCTACCTGGAGGCGGTCCGGTCCAACCGCGCCTCAGTGCAGTTCACGGAGACTTCGGTCGTCGACGGTCTCCGGCGCACCTACAGCCTGCGGAAGACCGATCACCCCCCGTTCTACATCCTGGTGGGCCTGGCCCAGCGGGAGTACCTCCAGGCCTGGCGCCATCAGGTCGCCTTCGCCATCGCGGCGGTGCTGGGGCTCGCCGCGCTGACCCTGGCCCTGGGCTGGCAGGCCCGGGCCTCGTGGATCCGCCAGATGGCGGATCAGGAGCGCCTGGCCGCCCAGGAGGCGAGGTACCGCCTGCTGGCGGAGAACGCCACGGACGTCATCTGGTCCATGGATCCCGATGGCCGGCTCACCTACATCAGCCCCTCCATCCTCCGCCAGCGCGGCTGGACCCCCGAGGAGTTCATGGCCTTGAGCCCGGAGGATCGGGCCCTCTCCAGGAAGGGCAATGAAATGTTCCGGGAGCGCATGGAGAAGGCCCGCCAGCTCCCTCCCGGCTCCCAGCCCTTCGAGGGCGACCTGCTCCAGGCCACCGTGAAGGACAAGGATGGCCGGGAGCTCCAGATTGAGGCCCAGTGGCGGCTGGTGTGGGGCGAGGATGGCCGCCTACTCGGCTTCCAGGGGGTCACCCGGGACATCACCGCGCGCAAGCGGCTGGAAGTGGAGCGGGAGCGGCTGATCCAGAGCCTGACCCAGGCCCTGGCCGATGTGAAGCAGCTCAGCGGCATGCTCCCCATCTGCAGCAGCTGCAAGAAGGTGCGCGACGACCACGGCTACTGGAGCCAGATCGAGACCTACCTGTCCGAGCACACGGAGGCCACCTTCACCCACGGTGTCTGCCCCGACTGCGCCCAGAGGTTCCGGGAGGAAATAAGGGCCCGGCGGGACCAGGGCGGCTGACCCTCCAAGGTGATGGAGGGCACATCCCCAGCGCATCGTCCCCGGAGATACTGGACGCATGAAGATCGCTTTCATCGGCACCCACGGCGTGGGCAAGACCACGCTCTGCTACGAGCTGGCCGCGGCCCTCAAGCGGGAGGGGGTCCACGTGGACATCGTGAAGGAGGTCGCGCGGCTCTCCCCCCTGCCCATCAACCAGAAGACCTCGCTGGAGGCCCAGACCTGGATCTTCCTGACGCAAATGGCTGAGGAGATCCGCTCCGGCAGCCAGCACGACGCGGTGGTCTGCGACCGCAGCGTGCTGGACAACTACGCCTACATGATGCTGGCCTTCGGCCGCCAGCTGCCCATCGAGCGGTTCATGCACCACTGGATGAAGAGCTACGACCTGCTCTTCAAGGTGCCCTTCACTGGCCATCTGGCGGCGGACGGCGTGCGGGACACGGACACCTTCTTCGCCGAATCCATCGACCAGCTGGTGGACAAGCTCCTGGAGGAGCGGTCCATCCCCTTCGAGCGCCTAGAGCCCGGAAACCGCCCGGGCTGGATCCATCGGGTGAAGGAGGTGGTCCTGAGCCACCCCAAGGGGCAGAAGCGGCTGCTCTGAGGGCACCCAACTTGTGACCCAGATCCCCCACTCCCCGCTGGAGGGGGCCTGACTCCGGGTAGATGATCAGGAGGTCGGGAGGTCCTCTATGGCCGAGACCAGCAGCCTTGCCGTGCGCGGCGGCAGTTTCATGTTCCACCCCGCGGGCACCCTGCCCCAGTTCACCCCCGAGGAGAGCAGCGAGGAGGCCCGGGCCATCGCCGAAGCCGCCCGCGACTTCATGAACGGCGAGATCATGCCCCGGGACGAGGAGATCGACCGCCTCGACCTGGAGCTCACCCGCGACCTGCTGGCCAAGGCCGGGGACCTGGGCATCCTGGGCATGGAGGTGCCCGAGGCCTACGGCGGCCTGGACCTGGACAAGAAGACCGCCCTGCTGGTGCTGGAGGAGATGGCCCGGCATGCCAGCTTCTCCACCAGCTACACCGCGCACACCAGCATCGGCACCATGCCCATCGTCTACTTCGGGAGCCACGAGCAGAAGGCCAAGTACCTGCCCAGGTTGGCCAGCGGCGAGTGGTGCGCGGCCTACGCCCTGACCGAAGCCGGCAGCGGTTCCGACGCCCTGGGGGCCAAGACCACCGCCGTGCTGCAGGACGGCCACTGGGTGCTGAACGGCACCAAGGCCTGGATCACCAACGCGGGCTTCGCCGATGTCTTCGTGATCTTCGCCAAGATCAACGGCAGCCACCTCAGTGCCTTCATCGTCGAGAAGACCGACCCCGGCATCAGCACCGGGGCCGAGGAAAAGAAGCTGGGCATCAAGGGCAGTTCCACCCGCACCGTGATCCTCGACAACTGCCGCATCCCCGAGGACCGGCTGCTGGGCGGCAAGGGCAAGGGCGCCCGCATCGCCCTGGGCATCCTGAACGTGGGCCGCTTCAAGCTGGGCGCCAGCTCCGTCGGGGCCGGCAAGCGGGTGCTGGAATACACCCTGAAATATGCCGGCGAGCGCACCCAGTTCGGCAAGCCCCTCACGGCCTTCGGCCTCATCCAGCAGAAGCTGGCGAACATGGCCGTTCGGATCTTCGTGGGCGAGAGCATGAGCTTCCGCACCATCGGCTACCTGGACGACGCCCTGGCCCACACCAGCTGGGAGAGCGAGACCGGCGGCGCCGACAAGATGAAGGCCATCGACGAGTACGCGGTGGAGGCCTCCATGTCCAAGGTGTGGGGCAGCGAGGCCCTCTTCGCCACGGCCGACGACTCCGTGCAGACCTTCGGCGGAGCCGGCTTCAGCACCGAGTACCCCGCCGAGAAGATCTACCGCGACTGCCGCATCAACCGCATCTTCGAGGGCACCAACGAGATCAACCGCCTGCTCATCGCGGGCACCTTCCTCAAGCGCTGCGGCGGCACGGACGGCCTGCCCCTGGCCGAGGCCGCCGGGACGCCCCCCGCCCTGCCTGAGGACGCCCTCCAGGCCACCGTGGCCCTGGCCAAGGCCCGCGCCCTCAAAGTGATCGCCCGGGCCCAGGCGGAGCACGGCCCGAAGATCCTCGACAACCAGGAGGCCGCAGCCCACATCAGCAACCTGCTGCTGGAGCTCTACGCCATGGAATCGGCCGTGGTCCGCGCCGGGAAGATGGCGGCCGCCGGCCACCGCTGGGCGGCCCTGGCCCGGGATCTGGCCGAGGTCTATGCGCAGGAGGCCTGGAACCGCGTGCAGTCTGAAGCCCGCATGCTGGCCGGCGAGCTGGCCTCCGGCGAGGAACTGGATGCGCTCATGGCGGAGCTGCTCGCCATGCGCGCCCCGGCGCCGGCGCCCCTGTCGGCCTTGCGGAACCGCATCGCCCAGGCCCTCATGGAGCAGGGGCGGTACCCCATCGGCTGACCCTCTATCGGATCCCCGTGTGCAGGGCGACGATGCCGCCCGTGAGGTTCGTCCAGCCCACCTGCCGGAAGCCTGCGGCCTCCAGCTCGGCGGCCAGGGCCCGCTGGTCCGGGAAGGCCCGGATGCTCTCCGGCAGGTAGGTGTAGGCCGATGCGTCGCCGCTGATCCAGGCGCCGATGCGGGGCAGCACGCGGTGGCTGTACCAGTCGTAGAAGGCCCTCAGCCAGGGGAACACGGGTGCGCTGAACTCCAGGATGGTGAGCTGCCCGCCGGGCTTGAGCACGCGCAGGAACTCCGCGTAGGCCAGGGCCCGGTCCTCCACGTTGCGGATGCCGTAGCAGATCGTGATCCCGTCGAAGCGGGCGTCCCGGAAGGGCAGCCGCTGGGCGTCCGCGTCGCTGGAGGCCCAGATCAGGCCTGCCAGCCCCTTCCTCGCGAACTTGGCGGGCCCCAGGCGCAGCATGGCATGGGTGAAGTCCGTGCTGACCACCTCGGCCCCCCGGCGGGCCAGGGCCAGGCTGGAGTCCCCCGTGCCGGCCGCCACGTCCAGGAAGCGCTTCCCCGGGCCGGCGCCGGAGCGGCGGGCCATGCGCCACCACCACCAGAAGTCCACGCCGCCGGAAAGCACGTGGTTCAGGACGTCGTACCTCCCGGCGATGGCCGAGAACATCTGCTGCACTTGCCTGCCTTCCGGCATCCAACCTCCTGGGTCTTTCTATTGAACCAGAGTAGGGCCGCATTGACCGGAGGTAGAGGCTAGGCAAGAGTCGCGACGCCGCCCATCGTGATCCCTACCCAATCTGGAGGACAGAGATGAGCACCACCGCTGCAGAGCAGGTCAAGGGAGGCAGTTTCCTTTTGACCCCCATCGGGGCCATGCCCCAGTTCACTCCCGAGGAATTCGGCGACGACGCCAAGGAATTCGCCCGGGCCGCCCGGGACTTCATCCAGGGCGAGGTCCTGCCCCGGGACGAGGAGATCGACAAGCTGAACCTCCCGCTGACCATCGAGCTCATGAAGAAGGCCGGTGAGCTGGGCCTGCTGGGCCTGGAGATCCCTGAGGCCTACGAGGGCATGGATGTGGACAAGCGGTCCGCCATGCTCGTGCTCGAGGAGATGAGCAAGCAGGGCAGTTTCGCCGTCAGCTACAGCGCCAACACCGGCATCGGCACCCTGCCCATCGTCTACTTCGGCACCGAAGCCCAGAAAAAGACCTACCTGCCCAAGCTCGCCTCCGGCGAGTGGCTGGCGGCCTACGCCCTCACCGAGGCCGGCAGCGGCTCCGACGCCATGGGCGCCAAGGCCACGGCCGTGCTCGACGGGGACACCTGGGTGCTGAACGGCACCAAGATGTGGATCACCAACGCCGGTTTCGCCGATGTCTTCATCATCTTCGCCAAGGTGGACGGCCAGCAGTTCAGCGCCTTCATCGTGGAGAAGAACGATCCCGGCATCAGCACCGGCGCCGAGGAGAAGAAGCTCGGCATCAAGGGCAGTTCCACCCGCACCGTGATCCTCGAGAACTGCCGGATCCCCAAGGACCGCCTGCTGGGCGAGCTGGGCAAGGGCCACAAGATCGCCTTCGGCATCCTCAACATCGGCCGCTTCAAGCTGGGCGTGGGCAGCCAGGGCGGCATGAAGCGGATCCTGGAATACGCCATCAAGTACACCTCCGAGCGCCAGCAGTTCGGCAAGCCCATCAACTCCTTCGGCCTCATCCAGCAGAAGCTGGCGGACATGGCCACCAAGATCTTCGTCTGCGAGGCCCTGAACTTCCGCACCACCGGCTACATCGACGAGGCCCTCCACGCCACCAGCTGGGACAGCCCCACCGCCGGCGCCGACAAGATGGCCGCCATCGATGAGTACACCATCGAGTGCAGCATCTCCAAGGTGTGGGCCAGCGAGGCCCTGTTCTCGGTGGCGGACGAGGCCGTGCAGGCCTATGGCGGCTATGGATTCAGCGCCGAGTACCCGCCCGAGAAGGCCCTGCGCGACTGCCGCATCAACCGCATCTTCGAAGGCACCAACGAGATCAACCGCCTCCTCATCGCCGGTACCCTGCTGAAGCGCGCCATGAAGGGCGACCTGCCCCTCATGCAGTTCGGCCAGCAGGTGGCCAAGGAGATCTCCAACCCGATCAAGCCCGAGGCCTTCACCGGCCCCCTGGCGCGCCTGAAGCACGGCGTGGAGCTGAGCAAGCGCCAGTGCATGCTGGCGGCCGGGCTCGCCGTGCAGGTGCTGGGCCAGAAGCTCATCGACAACCAGGAGGTCATGGCCCGCATGAGCAACATGCTCATGGAGATCTACGCCATGGAAAGCGCCGTGGTGCGCGCCGAGCGCATGGTGGAGTCCGGCCACCGCTGGGCCCAGATCGCCCGCGACATCACCGAGCTCTACGTGAACGAGAGCTGGCACAAGGTCCATGGCGACGCCCGCATGCTCTGCGCAGACGTGGTGGAGGGCGAGGCCCTGCGCCACGCCCTGGCCGGCGTGAAGGCCTTCACCGAGTTCCACCCCACCAGCAGCGCCCGGCTGCGGGGACGCATCGCCTCGGAACTGATCCAGAAGGGAAGCTATCCGGTCGAGGTGATCTGACGCCTGCGCCACCGCTAGGCGGCGGCAATCACAGAATGGGCCCCGTCGGGGCCCGTTCTGCATTCCAGAGGTGGTTGGTCAGCGCCGGATCTCGCGGCCGCCACCACGGCTTTCGCCTCGCCCCTCACCGCCGGACGGCCGTGTGGGCGCCGGGGCGGGACGGGACTCGGGGGCTGCTTCGCGCCGTTCCTCGCGCCGCTCCTCGCGGGGCGGGTCGACCCGAGGCGCGGGGCGGGACTCCCGCTCCACGGGCCGAGGCGTAGGGTCCGGCCGGCGTTCCTCCCGCTCGACCCGCGGCCGGGGCTCCACGGCACGCTCCCGGGGGGCGGGCTCATAGCGGCGTTCCTGGGAGGGCCGGGGCTCGTAGGTCCGTTCCCGGGGGGCGGGGTCCGGGCGACGTTCCTCCCCGCGAGGCCGGGGCTCCACGGTGCGTTCCCGGGGGGTGGGATCCGGCCGGCGGTCCTCGACCCGTCCGCGGGGTTCCGCGCCACGGTCCCTGGGTGCCGGGGTGGCCTGGGTGGCCGGACGGTCCTGGGCGGGCAGCTCGCGCCCGCGGTCCCGCTGGCGATCCTCGAAGCCGCGTTCCCGGGGCGAGACGGGGCGCTCGGCGCCCTGGGCCCGGCCGCGATCCTCGAAGGGCACGCGCGTGACACCGGCACCGGTTGCGGGGGCGCCGGGGCGGCCCGCGGCGGCGGGAGTGCCAGGACGGACGGTGGCGGCGGGCGGAGCCTCGCGGCGGATGATGGTGCGGCCCGTGGCGGCCTGGGCCTGGCGCTCATAGTTCGCCAGGCGCTGGCGGTTCACGTCGCGCTGGAAGGCCGTCTGCATCTGGCCGGGGCTCCGGAACTCGGCCTGGGAGACGACCAGGGGGGACCGCTGCCATGGCGCCCGCAGGTCGCGGCCGCCCTGGCCCGTCCAGGTGGTGCTGCCGGTGGCCCCGTTGAAGTTGCGGATGACGTTGACGTCCGAATAGATGTGTCCGCGGACGTTGACCACGTTGATGTAGTTCACGGACACCACGTTCCAGGCGTAGCCGCCGCCCCAGGCACCGTAGCCCCAGTGGCAGGGCGTGTTGTAGTAGCCGAGCGGCGCCCAGCCGTAGTAGCCGGGGGTGTAGTTCCAGGCCACCCAGGCGGGACTGTAGTAGACGCCCGGGATCCAGAACCAGCCCACACCGAGGCTCCAGTGCCAGCGGCCGTGGTGGTAGGCCACATAGGCCCAGGGCTCGTCGGACACCCAGGTCATGCCTCCGGAGTAGGGCGCCCAGCGGCCCTCGTAGTAGGGACGCCAGTCCTCAGCCACGCCGTTGGGCTGCCAGACCCAGCCGAACTCGGAAGACTCGACCCAGCGGCCGTGGCCGTCCAGGTCATCGGCGTAGTAGCGGATCTCGGCAGGCACCCGGTCCCAGCTCTCGCCGCGCCGGATCACCAGGGCCCGCTCGCTCCACCGGTCGAAGTCGTCGCCCTCGTAGGTGTTGAAGCCGCGCACCCGGTCCAGGTTGTCCTGGGGGCTGTACACCGTCAGGCGCTCACCGGCGACGATGCGGTTCTCGTCGCGCTCGTTGGCGAAAGTCACGCGGCCGCTATGCACCTTGAGCCGCACCACCTTGTCCCGCTCGGCTTCCACCGTGAAGGCGCCCCTGTCGAGGCAGGTGGCGCTACCCGAAGGGGTGTCCACGCGGAACCGGGCATCGGACTGCCCGCCCAGCAGCACGCGCAGCCGGCCGTAGTCCAGGCGGAGCAGGACCTGCTTCTCGCCCTTCCGGTCCGTGAAGAGGGCCGCGACGGTGAAGCGGGTGGCGCCGCCGAAGGCGATGCGGGTGCCATCTCCCAGTTGCAGAACGCCACGACCGCGGCTTTCCACGACATCGCCTTCCGCGATGGGGGTGCCGCGGCTCAGGGTCTCATCCAGGTCGCCCTTGCGGATGCGGACATCCCCCTCCAGGGCCCGCACCATGGCATAGCGCTCGGGGGACTCGCCCTGGTAGGTCTCATCGTCCACCGGGGCCTGGGGGGCGGCACTCACGAAGGCTGCGGGCAGCAGCAGCGCCGCGGCAAGACGGGAATGGGTGAAGGACGCGTTCATGGGACCTCCGCTGGATTGGATGCCGACGCCTACAGGATCGGTTCCGGGGGGTAGTGAGCCAGGGTCGTGCCAGTTTGCTAAGTCCCCAGTGTTCAGTCCTCAGTCTTTGGGGAAAGGGGCGAGGGCGGTCCCCACCTTGGGGGGGTCGGGGCGGGGGCCCAGGGCCGCCAGACGGGGCAGCAGCCCCATCCAGGGAATGGACCACTGGCGCGGCGCGCCCTTCTCCACGTCCCCCGCGGCCACTTCCAGCCGGTCCGGGAGGAACCGGATCCGCAGATCGCGGCCCGGCGGCAGAGGCAGGTGGACCAGCCGGGCCGTGGCGGGATGCACCACGGTCAGGAAGCCTTCGCCATCCTCCAGCACCCAGAGCAGGCCCCGAAGGAAGGGCCTGAAGTCCTCGGCACCCCAGCGGAGCCCGCCCAGGCCCTGGGCCAGCGGGGAATCGGTGGGAAAGCCCCAGGTGCCCCAGGCGGCCTCCAGCGGCACGCCGCCGTCCCGCCAGGTCCGCAGGGGCCGCCCCGGAAGGCCCGCCAGCAGGCGGATCAGGCCCCGGGCATCACTGACGCGCAGGGTGCCGTCCCCGGTCAGAAGCACGGTCATGGGCCCCGCCGACGCCGCAGGAAGGCCCGCCTCCGTGGCGGGGGCCACCCAGGGCTCCGCCTGCCAGGCGAGGGGGGAGGCCCGCTCCCAGGGCAGGCCCGGGTGTCCCTGGGCCGCAGCCACAGGCTCGGAAGGGGGCGCGGCAGCCAGGGCCGCGCTGATCAGGAAGAGGGCGCCCAGCCGCACAGGGCCTCCAGGTTGCGGGTGGTCAGTTCAGCCAGCTTGAGGGAGGAGATCCCGCGCAGCCCAGCCACGGCCTCGGCCGTGAACCGCACGAAGCCCGGCTCGTTCGGCTTGCCCCGGTAGGGCACCGGCGCCAGGAACGGCGCGTCGGTCTCCACCAGGATGCGGTCCGCCGGGGCCCAGGCCGCCACGTCCCGCACGGCCTCGGCCTTCTTGAAGGTGGCGATGCCGGAGAAGCTCAGGTAGAAGCCCAGGTCCAGGGCCCGTTGCGCGAAGGGCCGGTCCTCGCTGAAGCAGTGGATGATGCCCCGCACCGCGTCGGCGCCCTCCTCCTCCAGGATGCTCAGGGTGGCCTCCGGCGCGGACCGGGTGTGGATCATGAGGGGCTTCCGCAAGGTCCTGGCCAGGCGGATCTGGGCGCGGAACACCGCCTCCTGCTCGTCCCGGGGGCTCAGGTCGTAGTGCCAGTCCAGGCCGGTCTCGCCCACGAAGCGCACGGCGGGATCCAGCGCCAGGGCCGCCAGGGCCGCTCCCGTATCCTGAGACCAGGTCTTGGCTTCGTGGGGGTGCACCCCCAGGCTGGCCTGGACACCGGGAAGGCGCCGCGCAAGCTCAAGCACCGTGCGGGAGTCCTCAAGATCGGTACCCACGGCGATGAAGCCGGTCACGCCTTCGGCGCGAGCGCGCGCAAGGGTGTCCTCCACCTGGTCCTCGGCCAGGTAGGTCCCCGTGAGATGGCAATGCGCGTCCACAAGCATGCTTTCATAGTCCCATGCCTCCCAAGGATCACGGAGAGCGCCCGTCGCGCCGATGATCCTCCTTAGACACGACGGAATCTTCCCCCGATGCGCCCACTCCGCCCCCTGCTCGCCTGGCTCTGGCTGGGTCTCGCCGGCATCCTCCCGCCCCTCGCGGGACAGCAGCCGGCCTTCCGGCGGTTCGGGCTGCGGGATGGCCTGCCTCAGAGCCAGGTGACGGCGATGGTCGAGGACCGGCACGGGTTCCTGTGGGTGGGCACCAACACGGGCGGCGTCGCGCGTCTCGGGGCCTCGGGCTTCCGGACCTTCGCCGGTCCCCAGGGTCTCAAGGCCCTCTTCATCCACACGCTCCTGGAATCCCCCTCGGGCAGCATCTGGGTGGGCAGCCAGGAGGGTGTCTCCGAGATCCGCGGCGAGACGGTCCTGAACTACCGACTGGACCAGGAGGTGGAGGCCTTCGAGGGCCGGACGCTGGGGCTGGATGACCAGGACCGCGTACTGGTGGGCAATCGCCAGGGCCTGTTCCGGCTGGAGGAGGGCCGGTTCGTCCCGGTCCAGCTGCCCGCGCCCTGGCCCGGAGGACCGATCTTCCGCCTGGCCCGGGATCACGCCAGGGGCGTGTGGATCCTCGGGCGCGACAACCTCGTGGCGAGATGGGATCCGCAGGGCCTCCGCATGTATTCCCTCTCCACCAAACATCCCGGCGGCCGCGCCCGCGACCTCCAGGTGGATACGCGCGGGCAGGCCTGGCTGCTGCTGGACGGCGCCCTGCTCCGCATGGACCGGGGCCGGTGGGTGAACGAGGCCCTGGCCGGGCTTCCCCGCATCCCCCGCATGGTCAGCCTCCGCTTCAACCCGCAGGGCGAGGGGTTCCAGATCTCCCTGGGCGGCGACGGCGTGCTGGTGCGGGAACCCGACGGACGCACCCGGGTGCTCACCGCGGAGGCCGGGCTGCCCCGCGACCGGATCTTCATCGCCATGCGGGATCGCCGCGGCGTGCTCTGGATCGGATCCGACGGCGACGGGCTCGCGGCTCAGGCCCTGCCGGAGCTGCAGACCCTGGACAGCGCCGACGTGATCCGGGGAAGGGACCTGGCCGCCGTGTCGGGGATCCTCGAGCTGGCTCCGGGCAGGTACCTGCTGGCCGCCAGTACCGGGGTCTACCTCGTGGAAGAGGGGCGGAACATCATCGGCCACTGGACTCAGCGCGAGGGCCTGCCGGCCACCGAGACCTGGGGCATGCTCCCGGATGGATCGGGCGGCGCCTGGGTGGGCACGGACCGCGGCCTCGCCCGCTGGAGGAACGGCCGGGTCTCGGTAGCAGGCCCGACCCAGATGTCGAAGGCGGCCGTGCTGACCCTGGTCCGAGACGGAACCGGCATCCTGGCCGGCACGGATCAGGGCCTGTTCCAGCTCGACGCCCAGGGGGGCCTCCTGGCCCACCACCGGCTCCCGCCCGAGTCGGGCAACGAATCCGTGTCCGACATCGTCCGCTACGAGGGCCGCCTGCTGCTCGCCACGGGTTTCGGCCTGTGGGAGCTGGCCGAGGGCAGGCTCCAGCGGGCCTTCCCGGACGCGCCCTTCGCCGCCTCCACCGTGACCGCCATGGCCATCGACGCCCGCGGGAGGCTCTGGGTGGGCACCATGAAGGGCCTCCACCTGTGGCGGGATGGCCAGTGGGCCACTTTCGGGCTCAACGAAGGCCTGCCGGACGAGGGGATCAATTTCATCGCGGATGTGGGGCGTGGGCGCATGGCCTTCGGCCACAACAAGGGCGTGACCCTGCTGGAGGGCAGGAACCTCCATCACCTGAGCCGCAGCCAGGGCCTGATCTCCGAGGAGACCAACCACGACGGGTTCCTGCTGGATTCCAAGGGGCGCCTCTGGATCGGGATGATCGGCGGCGTCTGCATCCTCCGCGATGCCCAGGGCTTCCACAACGCGCCGCTGCGCCCGCCCACGCTCCTCGATGTGCGCTGGCCCGGCGGCTCCGCGGCCCTTCCCCGGGAGGCGGAAGTCCCCCCGCGCCCGGATTTCCTCGACCTCAGCTTCGACACGGGCGATCCCCTGGTTCCCTCCCAGCTCCACTACCAGGCGTACCTCCACGGTGTGGATGAAGGCTGGCGGCCCGTGAGCCAGGGGCTCACGCTCCAGTACCGGAACCTCAGGGCCGGCCACTACGATTTCCGGCTGCGCGCCTCCAGCGACGGCGTGGCCTGGGCGGAGGCGGCCCCCGTCTCCATCGTCGTCAGCCCAGCCTGGCACGAGCGCTGGCTGGTGCGGGGCCTGATCGGCCTCGGCCTGCTGGCCCTCCTCGCCTGGGCGCTCTGGTGGCGCGGCCACAGCGTCGCCCTCCGCTCCCGCGAGCTCGAGGAGACGATCGAAAGCCGGACCCTCATGCTCGACCGGCAGAACCGCGCCCTGGAGCACGCCCACCAGCAGATCAAGCGCAGCCTCGAGAGCCGGCTGAAGCTGCTGGACATGGTCACCCACGACCTCCGCTCCCCCCTCACCACCATCCTCCTCACGCTGGACCGCCTGCGCGAGCTGATCCCCGCCGCCAACATGAACCTCCTCGACGTGATGGAGCGCGAGGCGAACCGCATCGAGACCCTCGTCCGGAACCTGCTGGACCAGAGCCGCTCCGAAGCGCTGCTCCAGAGCCTCAAGCTGGTGCCCACGGTCCCGGCCGAAGTCACGGAGGGCTTCGAGGATGTGCTGCGCCTCAAGGCCGAAGCCAAGGGCCTCGCCTTCCACCTGGAGGTCGCCCCGGAAGCGGAGCAGGCGCACATCCAGGCCGATGCGGCCACCCTCCATCAGGTCATGCTGAACCTCTTCGAGAACGCCCTGAAGTTCACGCCCGCCGGCGGCCAGGTCGGCATCAGGTCTTCCGTGGACTGGACCGCCCGGACCTGGTGCCTGGAGATCTGGGACACGGGACGCGGGCTGGACGCCTCCAAGCTCCACGAACTGCTCCAGCCCTTCCGGCAGACCCAGGTCGGCGACGCGGCCCGCGGCTGGGGCCTGGGGCTCTCCATCTGCCAGAGCATCATCGACGCCCACCGGGGGGAATTGAAGATCGACAGCGAACCCGGCCGGGGCTCCCGGTTCAAGGTGGAACTCCCCCTGCAGGAGCCCTGACACCCCTGTGACCAAGGGCATAATCCCCGGACGGGGCCGGGGCATTCCGCGCATCCTGGGTGGACCCGGAGATTTCGTGCCCTCCTCTTTCCCCATGCCCACCAACAACCAGCCGCCCCGCATGCTGAGGCTGAAGGACGGGCTCAAGGACGGGCTGGGGCGGGCCATCACCTACCTGCGGGTCTCCGTGACCGAGCAGTGCAACCTGGCCTGCGTGTACTGCAAGCCGAGGACCGGGGCCCTGGAGCGGGCGGAGCCGCCCGCCATGAGCCGCAACGAGGTGGTCCAGGCCGTGCAGGTCTTCACGAGCCTGGGCATCCGGAAGGTGCGGCTCACGGGCGGGGAACCCCTGATGCGCCGCGACCTGGAGACCATCGTCGCCGGCATCAGCCCGGAGGTGGAGGGTCGGGTGCATCTCACCACCAACGGCTTCCACCTGGCCCGGCGCGCCCGGGGGCTGCGCGACGCGGGACTGTGCGGCGTGAACATCAGCCTGGACGCCGCCGAGCGTGGAGCCTTCGAGCGCCTCACCCGCAAGGACGGGCTCTCCCGGGTGCTGGCCGGAATCGAGGCTGCCCGCGCCGCCGGTCTCAAGACCAAGCTGAACGCCGTGGTGCTGCGCGGCTGGAACGAGGACCAGATCCTCCCCCTGGCCCGCCTCGCGCAGGCCGAGGGCATCCAGGTCCGCTTCATCGAGTTCATGCCCTACCAGGGCAACGGCTGGGGGCAGGACCAGTTCATGCCCGCCACCGAGATCCTCGGCCTCGTCCAGGAGGGCCTCGGCGCTCCGCTGGAGGAGGAGCCGGTGGTCGGCCTTGAGGAGGGTCCGGCGCGGATCTTCCGCCTGCCGGACAGCGAGGGCAAGGTGGGCGTCATCTCCACCCTCAGCGCCGATTTCTGCGACCGCTGCAACCGTGTGCGCCTCACCAGCCGCGGCGAGCTGCAGGCCTGCCTCTTCGGGAACAGGCCCGTCGACCTGCTGGAACCGCTGCGGAACCACGCCTCCCACGAGGACCTGGCCCGCCTCATCCGGCAGACCCTCACCGAGAAGCTGGACTGCCATCCGATGCGCCGCGGCCAGAAACCGGAGTTCGCCAACGGCATGTGGCAGGTGGGCGGGTGAAACCTGGAACCGCGGGGCTGCTGCTCCTGAGCGGGGGCCAGAGCCGCCGGATGGGAGCGGCCAAGCACACCCTGGCGCACCCGGCGGGAGGCACCTGGGGCGGGCGGCTCGTCCAGGTGTTCGAGACCGTCTTCCCGGGAGCGCCCATCCGGGTGCTCGGGGACCCGCTGCCGGACCGCCCGGAACTCGCCGTGATCGAGGATGCCCGCGAGGGCCCCGCCAAGGCGCTCCGGGCCTGGGCCGCGCTGGAGGAGCCCGCCGTGCGCCGCTGGTGGGTGGTGGCCTGCGACCAGGTGCGGTGGACCCCCGCGAGCCTCGAAGGCTGGGCTCATCGCGCCGAAGCCGCCGACCCGCAGGCCCTCCACTGGGTCGTGGCGCAGCATGGGGGCCGCCTCCAGCCCCTCGGCGGCTGGCTTGCCGCAGCGCTCCGGCCCGCCATCGCCACGGCCACGCCACGGTCGCTCACGGCCCTGGCCCAGTCCCTGCCCCACCTCATCCTGCCCTGCGATGGGCCCGAGTGGGTGGACGTGGACACACCGGAGGAGCGGCGCGTGTTCGAGGACGAGGCCTAGGACCGTCGGCGCGTCAGCCCAGCCGTTTCCGCACCAGCCGCTCCACCGGCACGCCGCCCTTGAGGTGGCTCTCGATGATCTCGGGCACGTCGGCGGGCGTGACGTGGGCGTACCAGATGCCGTCCGGGTACACCAGCACCGCCGGTCCGATGGCGCAGAAGCCCACGGAGCCGCAGTGGATGCACTGCACCTCGCCCTCGCGGTTGCCCTTGTAGAAGAGCAGCTTCTCGTCGATCAGCTGGGCCTTGAAGGCCTCCAGCACGGCCTCGGACCCGTTGGCCGTGCAGCTCTTCGCAGTGCAGACCAGCACCTGCCGCTGCAGCGCGGTCCCCATCACAGGGGTCACGGCGGCATCCTGCTCGGGCGTGGGAAGGGGACGGGATGGATCCATGGAAGGCCTCGCGGAATCACACGATACCAGCCCTTGCCGGGTCTTGATGGAAGGTTCCAGATCCATGCCAATCGAAGGTTTTGAATCAAATTACTTAGTGGTTATTTAATTATTAGTGACCATGGTCACGAACGACTTGACCTCGTTATTCACCCGTTCATCCTCTATCCAGCGCCGCTCCTAGCGCGCCCACAGCAAGCTCCCACAGGATCCCCGGGGTCCAGGGCCTTCGGCCTGCCCGGTCGGTGCCATCCCCCCCACTTCTCCCCAGAAAGGACGTGCTCCATGCGGAACACCCTGAAGCTTCTCGCCGTGATCGCCACGCTCTCGGCGTCGCTGGCCGCCCAGGGCGGCAGCGACACCAAGGGCAAATTCTTCTTCAAGAAGAGCTGCAAGTCCTGCCATGCCGCCGGCGGCGGCGCCAAGGAGATCACCCCCCTGTCCAAGACCCAGGCCCAGTGGAAGGCCTATTTCGCCGCCGGCAAGCACAAGAAGGGCGCCGAGCGGATCGACTCGATCGTGAAGCCCGAGCAGGTCAAGGACGTGCAGACCTTCCTCGTGAATCACGCATCCGACTCTCCGCAGCCCGAAACCTGCGGCGGCTGATCTCCACTCCCTCTTCCTCCACCCCCTGCCCCCAAACCCCACCCCGGAGACTCCCACCATGAACTCCCGAATCGCGTTCGCCCTCGTCGCCATGCTGGCGCCCGCGGCCCTCAGCGCCCAGTCCAACCAGGACCTGCAGAAACAGATCGAACAGCTGAAAGTCCAGCTGAAGGCCGTCGAAGAGAAGGCCGCCGCCGCGCAGGAAGTCGACACGCGCCTGACCAAGGTCGAAACCAAGGTCGCCGGCGACAACATCCAGTGGGGCGGCGACCTCCGCACCCGCTTTGAAAGCAGCGAGTGGCACTTCAAGCCCTACACCCAGTTCATGGGCTTCGCCCAGAACCCCGGCGTCCCCGGCAATCCCTATCCCTTCATGGCGCTGACCCAGCAGGTGCCCGCCCAGGACTGGAGCAACTCCGTCCAGTGGTCCACCCGCCTGCGCCTCAAGATGGGCATCACCATCAACGAGCACGCCAAGATCATGGGCCGCCTGACGATGTACAAGGTCCACGGCGGTGCCGATGTGCCCACCTTCAACGGCTCCCCGAACACGGTCCAGAACTCCTTCAACAGCGCCAAGGTGCCCGGCACGGATGTGCTGCGCGTCGAGCGCGCCAGCCTCGTCTACGACTTCCCCGTGGGCATCCTCTCCATCGGCCGCCAGAACACCTCGGACGGCCCCCCGTTCGAAGTGAAGGAGGGCGTCGAGCGCCAGGCCACGCCCCAGGCCCTGGCCGTGAACGCCATGGTCGACGGCATCGGCTTCAAGTTCCAGCTCGACAAGATCGGCCTGCCCGAGGGCACCCTGCTGGGCATCTGCTACGGCGTGGGCTATGAGTCCGGCTTCGGCGGCGGCGGCAGTGTGAAGTCCAGCGCCGCGCCCGTGGGCTTCAACTTCACCAACGTCGACTGGGCCTCCCCAACCCAGCCCAACGCCCAGAAGGCCACCCTGCAGGTCAACAGCATCGGCCCCCTGAAGGACAGCACCGTCCTGGGCGCCATGTTCGACATGCCTCTGCTCTTCCAGATCGGCGACAGCGTCCAGAGCACCAACCTCTACATCGGCTACAACCGGATGGGCAACCTCACGGACATCCCCTTCGGCAGCACCAACAACTTCCCCGTGCCCGCCATGCCCGGCATGGGCGGCATGCCCGCCATCCAGTACGTCACCGCCACCAACAACCTGGGTGACATCGACCAGTGGACCGCCACCTGGAAGCACAAGGTGGGCGACAGCTTCACCTACTTCGCCAGCTACGGCCACATCAAGAGCCTGCCCAACGGCAAGATGAGCCAGTACGGCGCCTACTGGACCATGCCCGCGGCCATGGGCGGCCAGACCCAGCAGCTCGCCGGCTTCGGCGGCCTCCTGGGCGATGCCAACAAGAGCCAGACCGCCAGCGCCTACTACGCCGGCTTCCGGTGGGACCCCAGCGAGAAGATCGGCTTCGGCGTCGAGTTCAACCACGGGTCGCCCCGGTGGTGGACCTACAGCCCCGCCACCGGCGAGGCCACCGAGAAGCTCGGCACCCGCGGCGACGTGTGGGAGGGCTACATCCACTGGCAGTTCGCCAAGAATGCCGCCTTCCGCCTGGGCTACCTGGACTACAAGTACAGCCACGCCTTCAGCGGCTGGCACATCTCCCCTGGCCCCGCCATGCCCGGCCAGTCCTGGGAGGACGCCTACGACCTGAGCAAGAACCCGATGCTGCAGTACGGGTTCCCCGCGACGGTGAAGACGACCTACGCCTCGATCGAAGTGAAGTTCTAGAAGCCTGAATGACCTGGGCCGGGGGGGCGACCCTCCGGCCCTTCCTCGATCACCAGGGAGACCACGATGGGAACGATTCGCATGGATCGCCGGCTGTTCCTGAAAAGCGCGGGCGCCACCGCCGGGGCCGTCGCCGCCACACAGGTGGGATGCCTCAGATACTTCAAGAAGGGGCGCAGCTCCGCTGCAGAAACGAAGGAGATCCCGACGACCTGCGAGCTGTGCCCGAACAAGTGTTCGGCCATCGCCGTGGTCGAGGGCGGCTTCGTCCGGAAGCTGAACCCCAACCCCGAGAACCCCAAATCCCGTGACATGCTGTGCGCCCGCGGCAATGCGGCCATCAAGCAGGTCTACGATCCCGACCGCCTCAAGCAGCCCATGATCCGCGTGGGGGCCCGGGGCGAAGGCAAGTGGAAGCCCGTCAGCTGGGACGAGGCCTTCGACTTCGCCGCCAAGAAGCTCTCGGAAGTGAAGGACAAGTACGGGCCGGAAGCGTCCCTCTGGTCCTCCACCGAAGGCTTCCAGGAAGTCTTCTTCAAGAACCTGGGCCTGGCCTTCGGGTCGCCCAACCTCGTGCGCCACCCGACCCTGTGCCTGGCCTCGGTCAACCTGGCCTACAGCGCCACCTTCGGCACCGTCCCGAGTTTCGACCTGCTGAACAGCAAGTTCGTCATCATGTCCGGCGCGAACCGCTTCGAGAGCATCATCACGCCCGACACCATGGACCTCATCGGCGGCGTGATGGAGCGCAAGGCCAAGCTGGTCTACCTGGATCCCCGCTTCACCGTCACCGCCGCCAAGGCCGACGAGTGGTACCCCATCAAGCCCGGCACCGACCTGGCGTTCATTCTCGCCATGATCCACGTGATCATTGCGGAGAACCGCCACAGCAAGGACTTCGTCGCCGCCTACACCACCGGCTTCGAGCAGCTCGCCGAGCACGTGAAACAGTACACGCCGGAGTGGGCCGAGAAGGAGACGGAGATCCCGGCCAGGGACATCGTCCGCATCGCCCGCGAGTTCGCGGACGCCGGCGCCCGGGCCCTCTACTACGCGGGCCGCCGGTCCTCCTGGTACCAGAACGACTTCCAGATGCGTCGCGCCCAGGCCATCCTCAACGCCATCGTGGGGAACTGGGACCAGATGGGTGGCATGGTGCCCAACGCCAAGCTCCCCAAGGGCGAGTTCCTCTTCATGCCCTGGGATGAGCCCAAGGCGCCCCGGGTGGATGAGATCAAGACGGCCTTCCCCCTGGCCGCCGCCGGCGACGGCGTCTACCTGAAGCTGCGCGAGAACGTGCTCAGCGGGAAGCCCTACCCCGTCAAGGCGTGGATGGTCTACAAGCAGGACCCCATGAACTCCCTGCCCGACCAGGCCAAGACGCTGAAGATGATCGAGCAGATGGACTTCATCGGTGTCATCGACGTCCAGATGAGCGACATGGCCTGGTATGCGGACGTGGTCTTCCCCGAGAGCGCCTACCTGGAGCGGACCGATCCGGTCGAGGTCATGCCCGGCATCTGGCCC
Source organism: Geothrix edaphica (assembly GCF_030268045.1). Taxonomy (NCBI): domain Bacteria; kingdom Pseudomonadati; phylum Acidobacteriota; class Holophagae; order Holophagales; family Holophagaceae; genus Geothrix; species Geothrix edaphica. Next base: position 416,171 of record NZ_BSDC01000001.1, on the reverse strand, counting down.
GCCGTGGTCTACCGCCAGCAGGTGGTGAAGCCCATCCACGACACGAAGCCGAACCTGGAGATCGTTCAGGGCCTGGCCAAGCGGCTGGGTCTCGGTGACTACTTCGACTACACCATCGAGCAGTGGGTGGAGGCGGAATTCAAGGACCTGCCCATCCCCATGGCCGCCGAGCACATGAAGAAGCACGGTGTCTGGGCCGCCAGCGGCCAGCCCAGCTACGGCAAGACCCTGACCCCGGACCATCGCTTCGTCACCAAGACCGGCAAGATCGAGATCTTCTCCGAGCGCCTGCAGGAGGCGGGCTACGACCCGCTCCCGGTCTACACGGCGCCCGTCCAGCCGCCCGGCGACCGGTTCCGGCTGATCCTCGGCCGCGTGGGCTACTTCACCCACGCCAACCAGTCGAACAACGTCTGGCTGCACGAGTTCATGAAGGAGAACGACCTCTGGATCAACCCGAAGCCGGCGGGGCGCCTGGGCATCAAGGATGGCGCCTTCGTGAGCGTCGCCAGCAGCGTGGGCAGCGTGAAGCTCAAGGCCCGGGTCACGGAGGAGATCCGTCCCGACTGCGTGTTCATGCTCCACGGCTTCGGCAAGAAGTCGAAGATGCAGAGCCTGGTCTACAACGTGGGCGCCAGCGACGCGGTGATCCTCGAGACGGCCTGGGACAAGGTGTCCGGCAACGCCGCCTTCCACGAAACCTTCGTCAAAGTCGCGAACGCCTGAGGAGGGTGGACCATGGCCATCAAGAAGAAGCGCTACGCCCTCGTCATCGACTCCAGGAAATGCATCAACTGCAAGGCCTGCGTCGTCGCCTGCAAGGCTGAGAACCGGGTTCCCATCGGGAACTTCCGGAACCGGATCAACGAAGAACGGAAGGGCGAATACCCCAAGCTCAGCATCAACTTCGAGCCCGAGCAATGCCACCACTGCGCGGAGCCCTCCTGCGTCCGCGTGTGTCCCACCGGCGCCTCCTGGCAGCGCAAGGACGGCATCGTCCTCGTCAACTACGACGAGTGCATCGGCTGCCGCTACTGCATGGTTGCCTGCCCCTATGACGCCCGCTACTTCAATGAGGAGGAGGGCGTGGTGGACAAGTGCACCCTCTGCAGCCACCGGGTGGACAAGGGCGACATTCCGGCCTGCGTCGAGACCTGCCCTTCCAAGGTGCGCGTCTTCGGCGACCTGGAGGATCCCGCCAGCCGGATCCACGACCTGCTCGCCACGCGGCGCTACCGCGTGAAGGAACCCCAGACGGGCAACGGCCCCCAACTCTATTACCTGCTCTAGGAGGAAGACATGCACGAGTTCAACTGGGGTCTCCTCATCGTCGTCTACCTCTTCCTGGGCGGGCTATCAGCCGGGCTCTTCTTCGCCGCCGGTCTCGCAGACTACATGACCGTCGACGACAAGCCCGTCTACGCCCGCGTGGCCCGCATGGGGGCCTTCCTCGCGCCCTGGCCCGTGGCCATCGGATCGGGCCTGCTCATCCTCGACCTGGGGAACTGGTACCGCTTCTACAAGCTGTTCACCCACTTCCGGTGGGAGAGCCCCATGTCCATCGGGTCGTATCTCCTGACCATCTTCACGGTGATCGCCTTCCTCTACCTCTTCGCCTGGCTCACCGCGGACGAGCGCCAGTGGCTCTTCAGCAAGGTGCCCGCCACCTGGAAGCAGGTCCACCGGCTGAACGTGGACCTCTCCGCCTGGCGGGGGAAGATCGCGATGGTGGGCTTTCCTTTCTCCATCGGCGTGGGCATCTACACCGGTGTGCTGCTCGGAGCCGTATCCGCGCGCCCCTTCTGGAATACCAACCTGGTGGCTCAGATGTTCCTGTTCTCCGCCCTCTCCAGCGGCGCCGCGGCGCTCATGCTGGCCATGGTCCTGAACAAGAGGAGCCCCGCCGAGAAGCACGAGATCAAGTTCCTGGTCACCCTGGATGTGGTGTTCATCTCGCTGGAGCTGTTCATCATCCTGCCCTACCTGATCCACGGGCAGCTGTCCTCCCTGGCCGTGAAGCAGGCCCTGGGCCTGATCCTGGGCGGCCCCTACACCTTCGTCTTCTGGGGTCCATTCCTCGTCATGGGTCTCCTGGTACCGCTGGCCATCGAGGTCTACGAGCTCGCCCCCAACATCTTCAAGGGCCACGAGTTCCACGGCAGCCGCAACCTGGCCCTCACCGCCGCGGGTCTGGTCCTGATCGGCGGCTTCCTGCTCCGCTACATCTTCGTCTACGCCGGCCAGGTGAGCAGCTTCCACCAGATGGGGCTGCTCCGCTAAAGGGACCACTCATGCCACTCGCGCTCCTGGCGGACCTCGCCCAGATCCTCGCCGAAGTCTTCCTGGAGCCCGATGCCGATCTCAAGGAGGGGCTGGAGCAGCTGCTGGACAGCGGCCCCAGCCCCTCCCTGGCGACCCCCCTGGCCCGGATGGTGGAACACGCCCTGCCCGCCCAGGAACAGCCCGTGGAGTACGCCCGGCTCTTCCTCCACGCCAAGGACACGGACATCGTCCACCTCTTCGAATCCGTCCAGGCCCGGGGCCACCACATGGCCCCCGAGGTGCTGGAGCCCCTCAAGGCCATCTACGACGAGGCCGACATCTCCATCCAGGAGAACCTGGGCATCCCGCCCGACCACCTGGGGCTGGAGCTCGCCTGCCTCAGCTACCTGCTGGGCCAGGTTGTCGAAGGCGACCTGGCAGAGCGGGACCGGTTCGTGGAACTGGCCCAGCGCCTGCTCCGGGAGCACCTGCGTCCCTTCGTGGCGCGGGTGACTGAGCAGCTGCCCCAGGTGCAGCCCCACCCGTACTACCAGGCCGCCGGGGAACTGGCCGGCACCCTCTGGCCGGAAACCGAGAAGGCATTGGCGGAATTCTAGCCAACCCCCTGCTGGACAAAGGCTTGCCCCGCCCCCAGCATGGAACCATGAGCGTCCCCACGACCATCCTCCTGGTGGATGACGAGCCGGGCATCCGGCGGTCCCTGGGCGAAGCCCTCAAGGATGAGGGCTACCACGTTGTGAAGGCCGAGCGGGGCGAGCAGGCCATCGACCTGCTCCACAACCCCGACGGCGAAGGCATCCAGCTCATGCTGCTCGATGTCTGGCTACCGGGCCAGGACGGCCTGGAGACCTTGAAACAAGCCAAGCAAGTGCGGCCCGACCTGCCCGTGGTGATGATCTCCGGGCACGCGAGCATCGACACCGCGCTGCAGGCCACCAAGCTGGGCGCCTTCGACTTCCTGGAAAAACCCATCGACCTGGATCGCCTGCTGCTGGTGACGGGCAACGCCCTGCGCCAGTCGAAGCTGGAGCGCGAGAACCAGCGCCTCCACGCGGAGGTCGAGGGCGGCCGATTCTTCCTGGCGGACAGTCCCGCCATGAAGCGGCTCATGGCCGACGTGGCCCTGGTGGCGCCCACGGAAGGCCGCGTGCTGCTCACGGGCGAGAATGGCAGCGGCAAGGAGGAAGTCGCGCGGCTCCTCCACGTGCAGAGCCCCCGCAAGGACGCCCCCTTCGTCGAAGTCAACTGCGCCGCCATCCCCGAGGAGCTCATCGAGAGCGAGCTGTTCGGCCACCAGAAGGGCGCCTTCACCGGCGCCGTGCGCGACCAGAAGGGCAAGTTCCGCGAGGCGGACGGAGGCACGCTCTTCCTCGACGAAGTGGGCGACATGTCGCTCAAGACCCAGGCCAAGGTCCTGCGCGCCCTCCAGGAGGGCCGCGTGGAGCCCGTGGGCGGGGGCGGCGCCGTGGGCGTGGACGTGCGCGTCATCGCCGCCACCAACAAGGACCTCTCCGGCGAGATCACCAAGGGCCGCTTCCGCGAGGACCTCTACTTCCGCCTCGCCGTGGTGCCCCTGCGCATCCCGCCCCTGCGGGAGCGGCCCGAGGACATCCTGCCCCTGGCCGAGGCCTTCATCAGCCGCATCGGACGCCAGTACGGTCGCCCGCCCAAACACCTGGGACCCGAGGCCAAGGACACCCTGCTGCGCCACGACTGGCCCGGCAACGTGCGCGAGCTGAAGAACCTCATGGAGCGGGCCGTCATCCTGGGCCGCGGCGCCGAGATCGGCCCCCGGGACCTGGGCGCCCTGGCCGCCCGTCACCTGGCCGAACCCGACCCCTTCTCCTTCCCCGAGTTCCCCAGCCTCAAGGAGGCCCGCGACTGGTTCGAGGCCCAGTACCTCCAGCGGGAGATGAAGCTCCAGAGCGGCAACATGACCCGCGTGGCCGAGCGCGTGGGCGTGGACCGCTCCAACCTCTACAAGCGCCTCAAGGCCCTGGGCATCGAGCCCAGGGAAAGCTAGATGATCGCCGCCCTGCCCTGCTTCGCAGGGGGCGGATCACGACCGGCGGAGGCGGGCCGTGAGTGACAAGAAGTGGTTCAAGATTGGTGAAGCCGCCACCCTCATCGGCGTGGGTCCCAAAGACCTGCGCTACTGGGAAGACGTCATCCCCGACATCAAGCCCCGGCGCAGCAAGGGCAACCTCCGCTACTACCACGTGGACGAGCTGCCCCGCCTGAAGCGCATCAAGGCCTGGCTGGCCGAGGGCCTCACCGTGGCCGACTGCGCGGAGCTGCTGGCCCATGGCCACCTCGTGCAACGCCTCGACCTGGGCCTGGACCTCGATGAACTCCCCGCCGCCCCCGCCGCGAAGCCCAAACCCACCATCCCGAGGCTCCTCCGCACCAGCTCCGACCTCCAGCCCATCCTCAAGTCCGTGCGGGCCCTTCACGAGCGCCTGTCCCGGCCAGTCAAACCTTGACCTGAGCCCCCGTCCGGTCTAGAGTCAATGATTCACGGCGCGTGGCGCAGCCTGGTAGCGCACTACCTTGGGGTGGTAGGGGTCGGAGGTTCGAATCCTCTCGCGCCGACCAAAAAAAACTTGAAATGAGGAGATTTGGCAACACCCCTGGAATGCGCTGCACATCCGCAGCACAGCCCACCAGGTCATCCTCAGAAAAGCCACCCTTTGGGGTGGCTTTTTCGTTCCCAGTTGGGATCTCTCGAAGTCGATTTGGCGAGGCCCTGAACAGATCCATATGGCCCCCGAGGTCACTCCCCATAGATGGCCGTCCGCTTCAACCGGAGGGGGGTCAGCCCCGGAACGCCAATGAGCCCCCCGAGGTGTGCCACGGCCACAGAAAGCTGCCGGAGGCTCACCCAGGGGCCAGAAACCTTCTCATCCAGCACACCCATGTGCTGGGCCCGGGCCATCAGCGCCTGCATGTCCTTGGGGATCGGGATGTGTCGAAGCCGGCCGCGCCCATCGCTGAAGACGTAGAACCCCCTCACGAGGGCACCCTTCCTGAGATCAAAGCGCCTGGCCTCCTGCAGCTCCAACCCAAGGCACAGGATGGCGCGCACCACAATCCGAAGCCGAAGGTCATCACCATACACGGAATCAAGCTCCTCCTTGAACCGCACGACTTCCGCCGGACTCAGAGGAGGCGGAGCCACACTGGCCTCCCGCGGATAGGGATAAGGACTGAATGAAGCCCTCCTGTACCCCTCCTGAACCGCGAACTGCATCAGCCGGTTGTAGTCACCTACGAAGCGATAGCCCGTCCTGCGACGACCGTTACCACCGGCCAGGTAGCGCTCCAATTCGCCCGTGAAGTCCTCGGATCCAATCTCATCGATGGGCGCCGCCAGGAACCTGGGGGAGGCATTACGGCGAATCAACCGGGCTCCGGTGTGATGGATCTCCCGGGGACCGCGGCGAGCGTACTCCTGGATCACCTCTATCACACTCATGTCTGCTGCATCTTTGTCGTGTCTCGTCATAGAACCCAGCTCCGTAATCCATCAGTAAAGCCGCATGGCTCTAACCACGATCCGGCGGCTGCCCCTCCCTCCCGTCTCGCCCCCGACCCGTGAGCAGGTCCGCAGCGCTGCCCTGGGCCGAGACCAAACGAGACGAGGAGGTGTTCACGTAGCGAGCAGCGACCGCAAGGGTTTCCCAACCCATCAGCTCCTTGAGGACGAACATATCTGCGCCCATCTGGACCAGAGCGGAGGCGTAGGTCGCCCGCAGCCTGTGCCAAGCTACCTTCTCTGTCATGCCGATATCCTTGGCTGCCCGGCGAAAAGCCTCAAGACACCAACCCTCACTGCGCCGCTTCCTGGCGTAGGGAGCCGGGAAGAGCGGTGCTGCGTCCTCCATGGATGGGACGTGTTTCAGCAACTCCTGGATGTCCTTCGGGGCTGGGAGAAGGTACTCGACGCCGTTCTTGGTAATACCAGTAGCGAGTTGGCTCAGCCCATTTCGGAATTGGCTCTTCAGCAGGTCACGTGCGTTTGTGGTCCGCAAGCCAACTAGTGCCATCACCCGGATGTAGATCATGGCGTAGAGGTCGTACTGAACGTACCTGTCGTAGCGCCGCAGCAGTTCTTCGAAGTGCTCTAGTGGAACAATGATGGGGATTTTGCGTTCCATCTTGGGAATCATCGGCAACCTAGGAAGGCGACTCACCCGTTCCGTTTTCAAGAGCCACCTCAAAGGGATATTGAGGGTAATGATGAAGTTCCGAGGGCCGCCCTGATCGTGCAAACCATGCGGACCCTCTCCCTCCTTGTACCTTGAGACCAGATCCAGCAGGTCCGACTTCTGAAGCCGTTCGATCTCCTTGCGACCAATCTGAGGGATTACGTGAAGCTCGTAGGCGCGCTTCACATTTTCAATGTGGCCCTCGGAGGGTGGCCTCGAACGCATCGGCTCCAATGTGACATTCGCCACCCACAGCCGGAGCCCCTCTTCCACCGTCAGGTGCGGGATGTAGTCTGCACCGGTGAGGACTGCCTGGGCACGGCGAAAGTTCAGCAGCCAGGACTCTGCGTCACGGCGATTCCGCTTCCCCGTGTCACGCGTGAAGGTGCTCTTGCCACTTCGGACATGAACCCACCAGGTCTGAGTCGCATCAGACCACCCGATCCCATTGGAGTATCGGATCGCTCCTCTCCTGGGGTTTGTCTTGGGCTTCGCGGAGGTAGCCCCTTCGGCGCCTTGTTCCTCAACCACCTCAGGTGCCCTCTCATCGGACAATTGTGGGGCTCCGCGGCTCAACTGATCTTCCGACAGGCTGCGCTTGGTATCCGTCTTCGATTTCGCCATGTCCTTCCCTCACCATTTCATTGAGTGTTTGACTGCCTCCACACCCGAATGGGACTTTGATTTCTCGCGAGCGGCCATCATCCCTTGGTAGGAGAACGGGCTCTCCTCTCGTGGCAAGCCACCGTGAGGTGGAGACGCCTCGACAAGTCCCGTCCCTCTGCGGCAGGAGAGCCATACCCGATCGCCTCCTCGTACCAGGCGAACACTTGTGAGAGCAGGTACCTCCTTCGGCCATTCAGCGGATCCCGGCCAAAGGGGAGCCCCCGGTCAACCCATCGCTCCAGCGTCCGAAACGACGGCCTCATGGGGAGTACGCACCCAAGGGCCTCCCGAAGTCCGGAGCGATCCAGGTACGGCTCCGGATCTCCCTTAAAGCAGTGCCTCATCGCAGCCTGGACGCGACGCTCCAAGTCGCTAGAGCCACCCTCGTGGGATTGCCCCACCAGCCCATCCACCGGATGAGCCCCCTCGCCCTTCATGCACTGGGCGGAAGCATCCACTCTGGAAACATATGCGTCTTGGCTCATTCAGATCTTCTCCTCGACGTGGGAAGTCCACGCCTCCGATCAGAGCAGCGCCCAGCGCAGCGCATACTTCGCCGAAGAGAGACGACCTGCCTTGGTCCCAACGTCAGGAGGCCCTGGCTCAGGACTCCACCCAATCACCATCGACGGTGTACCAGACCTCGGTGGGGGTGGTTGCATCCAGGCTCGGGGAGGTGGTGATGTTTGACTCGCGCCCTAGGTGAGACATGTGGAGGACGAGAACAGGGCACCGCAAACAGCCCGAACCAGACGCACAATGCTGCTCGTCTCGTTCGCTATTTGGTGGTGGACCTCGGGTTCTGCGTCGCCAGCCACATTCATTAGGGCCTGCGAATTACACGCAAAAAAAAGCTAGGCTCCTCAAAAAGGAAATCAAGAGCCGCTGCATTTTTTTGAGGGCATGGATGGAAGGGCCACTCAGATTGAATGAGCCCCTTCAGGCCAGCGGCGTTTGAAATACCAAAGTCAGGAGCACCCGAAACCTTCGAGGAATTCCGATGAAGTAAGGACCTCAGGCTATGTCCGGATGGTTCTCCGGCCATTCTCAGGGTCGACTGGCATGAGTCGCGAGTATGATGCATTTGGTCGATAACCCATGCCTCCAGCCCAACAAGTTACCCCACCCGACGAACAAGCCTTCCTCGATGGCTACGACCCATCACAGTTCGAGCGGCCATCGGTGGCAGTGGATGTGGTGCTGCTGGCCCCGGCGGAGGGCAGCCTCCACACCCTGCTGGTGCAGCGGGAGGAGCACCCGTTCAAGGGGCGATGGGCCCTCCCGGGTGGTTTCATCCGCATGAACGAGGGCCTGGATGCCGCCGTGGCCCGGGTGCTTCGCGATAAGGCTGGCCTGAAGGGCATCTTCCTCGAGCAGCTCTACACCTTCGGCGAGCCCAAGCGCGACCCCCGCATGCGCATCCTCAGCGTGGCCTACATGGCCCTGGTGGACCACGACCGGTTCACCAGCCGGCGGACCCAAGGCACCGTGGGCCGGCTGGTCGTCCCATGGGAGGACGAGACCGGTGGCCCCGTCCAGGTGCTCGATCCCCACGACCAGCCCATGCCCCTCGCTTTCGACCACGCCGACATCCTCGGCCTCGCGGTGAAGCGCCTGCGCGGCAAGCTGGACTACAGCCCCGTGGCCTTCCAGCTTCTGCCCGAGTCCTTCACCCTCTACGACCTCCAGAAGGTCCATGAGACCGTCCTCGCCCGGAAGCTCAACAAGGATTCCTTCCGCCGCCGAATGCTGGCCACCGGCCTGCTGGAGCCCACGGGCGAGCAGCAGGAGGACGTGGGGCACCGACCGGCGGCGCTCTATCGATATACGGCGTAGGAGCCTACGTTTCTCCTGGCCCCGCCAATCGCTCGACAAGGCCCCGAATCCGATCGAACCCAGGTGGAAACGCATTGCTGCCTCCTACCGACCTGCGGCGGGATCCCCAGCGGATCTTCAGGCTCCATTGAGTGCCGTCCATGACGTCGAGATCGTCGGAGTAGGTGGGCCACGTCCAAGCGCCTACCTCCTCGAGCGCCTGCGCCAACTCAATCCATTGGGTCTGCTCCGGCGTTGGGAGGTCCTCCCAAGGTTGCGACTCCGGTGGCCACCCCCGGGGAGCCTTGCTGGACCTGAGCCGAAGCTGGGCACCGTCCCATTCGAGATCGAAGTCTGAGCCCCCAAACCCGCCGATCCAGAACCTCAGGAGCTTTGGGGGCAGGGGCTTCCGGCTCCCCCGCTTCCCGGGAACGCGCGCCGCCTTCATGCCACACCCTTCACTTGGATGGCTGGCTGTCGCTTCAAGGAGGGCCATCCAGGCACCTCGAGCACCGGCAACCCCAGGGCCTCAGCCACGGCGACTTCCCTCGCCACGCCTTCTGTGCGGGTGTGACCGCACTGAATCAACGCCTGGCATTGAGCGACGAGGGCCTCGCAGCTGCGGAGCACCTGCGTGCGTACAAGGTCCCCGCGGCGGCCAGTCTCGTCGGCGAATGCAAAGTTCAGGTGGGGCACCACCAAGGTCGCCTGGGGAAGCACTGCTTGGGCCCACCTGGCGAGTCCCGCCATGCGAGCACGGTTGTGAGCAATGGCCTCGGCAGTGCCGTCGCCCCGTAAGGGCCCAGCCAGATACACCAGCCCCGGTTCGCCTCCCAGCCGGTTCCGCACCTCGGTCCAGGCATCCAGCGTGGCCACCAGACGTTCGGTCAGCGTGGCGTCCATCCCCGCGCCGTGGAGACCCTCCGTGGGCCATCCGAAGAGCTCCGCAAGCTCCCCGAGCCGGCAACTGAAGGGCGCCTGAGGCGCCAAGTCCCAGGCCTGCTCCAGGGTGCAGCGCCAGCGGATCCAGGGGAGGACGCGCCCCTCCCGCTCAACCCAAGCCTCAAGGAACCGCTTCTCGAAGGCGGCCTTATGGGCCACCACCTCGACGGGCCCGGGGCCGAGTCGCCCCAGCAGGCCGTCCAGCACCCCGGAGGAGGGCCGGCCCAAGCAGCGGCAGAGATCAGGGTCCAACCCATGCACGGCCACGGCACCCTCGGAGGCGTCCCCGGCATCTGAGACCAGGGCATCCCACGTGTCAGCTCCACGCAGCCCCACCTCAAGCACTCGGTCCGAGGCGGGGTCGAGCCCCGTGGTCTCGAAGTCGAGCACGAACTGGCGGAGGGTGTAGGGCGTGATGGGGATCATGTCTTTTGTCCTGGCTGACCCCCATCCTGGAGGAACTTATTGGACAGTGAGCGTCCACCCTCCGCTGTCACCCTTTTCAGATCATCTGAAACTGGGCTACCAGGGCATCTCGCATACCCACCGGGAGCCCTGCCTCGCCAGCGAACTGATCAAAGGATTCCACCGCCGCCCGGACATCCGCCAGCAGGGCCTCGGGCCTCCGAACACGGAACCGCTCTGCGTGGGTCAGGAAGTCCTCCCGGCGAATGTCGTCGAAGCGTCCATTGATGCTCATCTGATGCCGAGCCGTCCATGCCCCGTTTGGATTGTAGGCATAGATCACGTCATAGGCCGGAGCCAGCGCCCACGGCCCCGTCTGTTTCAGGATGAAGCCGATGTTCTTGGTGTGGTCGTCGCAGTTCCGCGCCATGACGTTAAACGCCATCCGGCGGAACAGCTCATCCCTCGCCTCGGCATCAAGACCCAACTTGTCCATCGCCACGAAGGCCTGACCGTAGTCATGGGTTCCGGCCTGTCGGAAATCCAGGTGGGCCAAGCCGCAGAGGGTCTGGACGTGGTGCTTCTGGTTGCCATCGCGATCAAAGCGGAGCGTCATGAAGTGCGCCCGGCCATTCTCCTCCATGAGCCGGCAAGGCGACATCTGGATCCCGGCCGCTCGCGCCATCAGGTGGTAGGCGTATTCGATTCGCCCGTAGTGCTCCGTCCCGCCAAGTTCCGCATCCTTGCCCACGCCATCGAACTTCAGGAGCCAGTGGGCAAACCCAGGAGGGACGTCGAACTGACCGCTGCGTAGTGTCTTGGTCTCCTCATTCCACGCAACCACAGCCTTCGCCCTGGCGCCACCCGCAGAAGCACCCACCTCGATGAGCTGGGAGAGCGCCTTCTTCGTCAGCACCTGATCGGTCAGATGGCCTTCCAGGATCAACCGCGCCTCATCGACCAGGTCCTGCAGGTCGATGCCCGTGCCGAGTGATTTCCGGCTCCCCATCGCGGGCCTGAACTCCAAGGCACCTAGGCCTCGCATCCCCACGTAGGAGAGGCGATCCAGGACACTGACGGAGTCCTTCGAGATCCCACGCATCTGCAAATAGGCGTCAACCATCCGGTTGCCCCAGTTGTCAGGCAGCGCGTCCGCCAGCATTCCAGGGAGCCCGCTATAAGTCAGCCTCGCCAGCCCCGGAAAGACGAAGGGGCCACGCCCCTCGGCAAGCGCCATGTGCAGGGGGGACAGCTCTACGGCCGCTCGCATCCACGAGGGCGCATAGCTGAAGGCATAGCTGTTGGTCTTGTCGTCGAACGCCACGGCGCCAACCTGCTGCCCCCAAATTCGGACTTCGACAACGTTCGGATTCACAGCTCGCCTTTCTGCTTACGGGTCTTGCGGACACGAACAAGGGGCGCCCGCTGCTTCAGGAGGGCCATTGGATCTACCGAGGGCTTCGGGGCCAAGTAGTTGAGCCCTTCGAGCGAATCGAGGGCCTTGAGGACCTTCAAGAGCGATTCCACAGTGGAGCCCTTCCCTCGCTCCAGGTCACGGACAGCCCGCACACCAAGACCAGCGTGAGCGGCCAGTTCCTCCTGATTGAACCGATGGCGAACTCGGAGGTCTCGAATCCTTGTCCCCAATTCGCCCGCGAGCTCAGCAATGGTCATATACTCGAATATCATTTCAGGCCCTCTTCCGCCGCTTATTTAGAATCCTTCATGTTTCCGGCCATTCTTAGCCGGTATTCCCAATCTAAGGCATTATTATATTTTGTCAATTCCGGCTTTTTTTGGCCGTTTTTGATGCTATCCAACTATTACAGGCCCTAATAGCCCTGTAATACCTTGAAAGGTGTGGCGCTTTGTCGCGGGTGTAGAAGTCTATCCGGCCTGATTGGGCTACTTTTATTCCACTTCCATGATTTGCCTTAAGTTTTAAATATTTAATTGATTGTAGTTATTCCATATTGACAACCCGTTTTCGCACCTAATGAAGGGACTTACAGCCGGGCTCTGCGGTCGCTGCCTCGGAGCCTTGACTTCGATGCTTTAGGCATATATGCTTTGTGTATCGAAGGTGATTCCCCCCTTCGCCCCCCGGAGGCACCCATGGCCGAGATCCGCAGCTACCCCTTCCTGAGGCACCTCCGAAGTGAGGCGAGCTCCCACATCCTCCACTTCCGGCGTTCGCGCCTGCTCAAGCAGGGCCGTGGTCTGGCCTTCTGGTTCCTGCCCATGAGCGACAGCCTGGCCGAGATCCCCGCGGACGACCGGGAGCTCTCCGTGATGCTCCACGGCCGGTCCTCCGATTTCCAGGACATCACCGCCCAGGGCGTCCTCGGCTACAGGGTGGCGGATCCCGCCAAGCTGGCGGGCCGGGTGGACTTCACCCTGGATTCCCGCACAGGCCAATTCCACAAGAAGCCTCTGGAGAGCCTGGCGCAGATTCTCGCCCAGATGGCCCAGCAGCACGCCTCGGACTACCTCACCGGCACCAGCGTCCGCACCATCCTCGTGGAGGGACAGACCCGGCTGCGAGAGCGCATCGAGGCCGGCCTGGCGGGCGAGGGCCTGCTGGAGTCTATGGGCCTGGAGGTCGTCTCCGTCCGCGTCTCGGCCGTGAAGCCCAACCCCGAGTTGGAGAAGGCCCTGGAAGCCCCCATGCGGGAGCACATCAAGCAGGAGGCCGATGAGGCCGCCTTCCAGCGTCGGGCCCTGGCGGTGGAGAAGGAGCGGGCCATCCAGGAGAACGAGCTGCAGAACCGCATCGAGCTCGCCAAGCGGGAGGAGCAGCTCATCGCTCAGGAAGGCCAGAACGGCCGGCGCAAGGCCGAGGAAGCGGCCGAGGCGGCGCAGGTGGCCGCGCGCTCTGAGGCCGAGACCCGGCGCGTCCAGGCAGAGGCGGCGGCTCATGAGACCCGCCTGGGTGGTCAGGCCCAGGCCGAGAGCCTCCAGGCTGTGGAGGGCACCCGGGTCGAACTGGAACAGCGGCAGATGGAGGTCTTCAAGGGCATGCCGCCCGCGGTGATCTTCGGCCTGGGCTTCAAGGAGCTGGCCGGAAAGCTCCAAACCATCGAACACCTGAACCTCAGCCCCGACCTACTCGGCCCCATGCTCACGAACCTGCTGGAGGCCGGCACCAAGCGCCTCGAGAGCAAGGAGTCCTGACATGGCCCTGGGCAAGCTCCCCCGCGTGGTGCTGGTAACCCGGCCCACGGACTACCAGGCCCTGCTGATGGCCCACGGCACCCGGGAGCAGGCCCGCTTCATCCTCAATGGCCACGGCCAGAATCTGGACGAGGTCGAAGCCCAGCACCTGCGCACTGAGCAGGCCTTGGCCTCGGTCCTGCGCGCCATCCCGCTCACTTGGCGGCGGGTGCTGTTGGATCGCGCCGACCTACCGGCCTTCGTCTTCGAGCCGGAGGACCTGGTGGTGGCCCTGGGGCAGGACGGCCTAGTGGCCAATGTGGCGAAGTACCTCGAGGGCCAGCGCGTTCTGGGGCTGAACCCCGATCCCGAACGGGTGGACGGCCTGCTGGTCAAGCATCCAGCGGAGGCCGCCCCCGATCTGCTCCAGGACGCCGTAGCCGGTCGCGTGCCCGTGGAGGCCCGGACCATGGTGGAGGCCCGCCTGGACGACGGGCAGCGGCTCCTCGCCCTCAATGAGATCTTCGTGGGTCACAGCAGCCACCAGTCCGCCCGCTACCGCCTGCGCCTCGGGGACCGCGAGGAGCGCCAGTCCTCCTCGGGCCTCATCGTAGCGACGGGCACGGGCTCCACGGGCTGGGCGCGATCCATCCACCAGGCGCATCACAGCGCCTTCACCTTGCCGAAGCCCACGGTCCCGACCCTGGCCTACTTTGTCCGGGAGGCCTTCCCCAGCCGCGCCACCGGGACCTCCCTCACCGAGGGCATCTTGGGCCCCGGACAGACCCTCGTGGTCGTTTCCGAGATGAACGACCTGGGGACGCTCTTCGGAGACGGGATCGAGGCTGATCGGGTGGCCTTCCCCTGGGGCTCCCTGGCCACACTGGGCCTAGCTCAGGAGCGCCTGAATCTCATTTGAATCCTAGAATTCGACAGCCTATGTCCACCTCTTCGATCCATCCTGCATCTATGAGCCCAGTCACCTCCTTCTACCTCCTCACCGCCGAATCCCGCGCAGTGGGCTGCCTCATGGGCCTGGCCGTCGGCAACGTGCTCGGTCTCGCGGTGGAATCCCGGACCCGGGAGGAGACCCGGGCACGCCTGGCCTCCACAGGCGCCTTCCCTCGCCTGCCCGTCGAGGAGGCCCACCGCGCCTGGGACGACGACCTCGCCATGGCCATGGCCCTGGGCGGCTGCCTCGCCAACCTCCCGCCGGGGGCGGACCAGCTGGGCCACCCAGCCATCCTCTCGGCCTACCTGGACTGGCTCCGGTCGGGTTCCCGAGGCATCGGCGGTCTCACCCGCGAGGTGCTGATCAAGACTCTGGCCGGGGAGGCCCGGGCCGCTGAGCGCGTGTGGCAGACCCGCTGCAAGCGCGGTGAGCGACCCCTCGGGAATGGTGCCGCCATGCGCATCGCACCCCTGGGTCTGGCCTTCGCCGGCCAGCCCGGGGACGTCTTCCGGCTGGCCTCAGAGGAGGCCTCCCTCACCCACTGGGATCCCGCCTGCCGCCAGTCCGCGGCCCTCCTCGCCCTGCTAGTGGCCGCCCAGGTGCACCGGGAGCGGGACCCCCGCCACTTCGCCCTGGCCCACGCCGAGGCGTTGCTGCCCGAGGTGGCCGAGGCCTTCGTCCCCGTATCCCTTGAATCCCTGGCCGAGCGCCGACTCGATGGCTGGGACATGGGCTCGACGCTGGTAGCCCTCAAGGTGGCCATCTCCGTCCTCAGCTCGGGTCAGCCCTACGCCGAGGCCCTCCCCTGGGTGATCCGCCAGGGCGGCGACACCGACACCAACGGCGCCATCGTGGGCGCGCTCCTGGGCGCCCGAGACGGCCTTGAGGCCATCCCCGCCGAGTGGCAGGCCTGCGTCTCCGACGGCAACCGCATCCTCCAGCTGGGACGGCGGCTGATCCAGCACCATCCCGTCTCGAAGGAGCTCCCATGAAGGTCGGTCTCCGCATCCCCTCCCTGAAGAAGCGCATCGCAGCCCGCACCAGCCCAGCCCGTTTCGTCCGCCAGAACCTCGGACTGAAGGCGCCCCGCGGCTGGGGTTGGCTCACCAACCCGCGCAAGGCCGCCTACAACCGCGTCTACAACCGCACCACCTTCGGACTCAAGGGCTGCGCCTGGATCCTCTTGCTGCCCGGCGCCCTCCTGGCCTGGTGGTTCATCTGAGGGTGGCCATGGACCTGAATGACCTCGCCGCCCATCTCGCCCAGCGCCAGGAGCGCCAGCGCTCGGAGGCCACGGCGCGCATGGCCCGCTACCGCGCCTACCTGGGCCAGGTGGACACGCTCTTCACCCAGGTGGAGGGCTGGCTCCGCCCCCTCCGCGACCAGGGGCTCCTCGCCTTCCGCCACCCCGTCCTCCACAGGGACTGCGTCATCCGGTCCGAGCCCGTGGTCGGCCTCGACGTGGTGCTGGGCCGCTTCTCCCTCGAGTTCGCCCCCTTGGGCCCGGAGCAGGCCGGGATCGAGCTCCTCAGGCCGTTGGCGGGCCCGCCGCCCAGGGTGCTCAGCGTCAGCCTGAGTCCGACCCACCGGGCGAAGGGCGCCTTCTCCCCGTCCCTGACTCTGATCCTCGACGAAGCCGGCCGTTGGCAGGTGGCCCAGGGTCTTTCCGTCCCCAAGGCCAGGCCCTTCGACGAGGGATTCTTGGCGACCCACCTCGCCCAGTGCCTGGCCACGGAGGACGCCGCGAGCCGCCCTCGTCATCCGGGAGGCTGCCCATGACCCTCGAATCCCCCTCCCGCGCCCTGTCCCCCGAGGAAGCCCTCCGGCGCCACGCCGGGGGCGACCGCCGCCCCGAAGTCCTCAAGGCCCTCTCCCGGGCGGCCTGGGAGGCCTACCACGCCCCCTGGGAAGCCCCACCGACGGAGTCCTCCATGGATGAGCCCACGCCGCTCGTGCCCCTTCCCCCCACGGAGATCCGCCCCCTCGCGCCGGACATGCTCGCGGGTTGGCTGGAGGAAGTGGGGTTCTCTGCCTTCCAGCACCCCACCCGCGGCTTCCTGGTGGACTTCAAGTTCAGCCTCAAGTCCGACCGCTGCGTCCAGCTGAGGCTCTCCATCAGTGGCAAGCAGGCGGACATCCTCGTGCTCCAGTGGACCGGGGACAAGCGCATCCCGCCGGATCAATACGTCCAGGCCCTGCGCCTCTGCAACTGGTGGAACAACGAGTACCGCTGGCCCCGCGCCCTGGTCGAGCAGGACTTCCGGTACACCGACACCAACCAGGACCCGCCGCCGCCCCAGGAGGAGGTCGAGGCCCGCGAAGCCACCCACTCCGCCCAGCTCATGCTGGACCATCAGATCACCCTCCCCAAGGGCATCCACCCGAACGGCCTACACGCCATCATCGACGCCACCCTGGAGACCTCCTGGCTCTTCTGGCGCGCGGCCCACGAGACCTGGGGGTTGTGATGGAGCCCCGGACCCGGTCTCTCGATCTGCTCAGCGGCCCCTGGTCCGGCAGCTGGCGCCAGGTCTCCCGCGAGGAGGGCCGGGAATCCCTCGACCTGGTGTTCCAGCAGGGCCAGGTGCTGGGCTTCGGCACCGACAACGACGGCGAGTTCCAGTACGCCGGGACCTACGAACAGGATGGCCGCGTGCTGCTCGGCAAGACCTACACACGCCCCAACAAAGGCGTTCCCGCACGCATGACCTACCGCGGCCAGTGGAACGGCCGCCGCATCCTCGGCACCTGGACCGACGACCGGCGGCCCGACAACGCAGGGCCCTTCCGGTTCTGGCCCGGCACAGGACCGGATCCGGGCGAGGCGCTGGAGGAGGCCCGTGACCTCGACCGCGAAGCGGATATCCAGCCGGTCCTCACGGCACCCCTGAAAGGTCCAAGAACATGACCCAGCCGCTGGACCTCACCCCACGCTTCACCCAGGCACTGGAGTTCGCCCGCACCGCCCACCAGGGCCAGCTCCGGAAGGGAACCACCATCCCCTACCTGGCCCATCCCCTGGCCGTGGCCTCGCTGGCGCTGACCTTCGGCGCCGACGAGGACGAAGCCATCGCCGCCCTGCTGCATGACACCGCGGAGGATGGTGGCGGTGCGCCGATGCTGGCGCGGATTGAAGCGGCCTTCGGAAGCCGAGTGGCCGCCATCGTCCGGGCCTGCAGCGACAGCCTGACCGAGGATCCCCAGGAAAAGGCCCCCTGGCGCGAGCGCAAGGAAACCCACTTCGCGCACCTGGCCACCGCCCCGCACTCCGTCCGCCTCGTGGCCGCGGCGGACAAGCTCCACAACCTGCAGAGCCTCCTGGCCGACCTGCGCACCCAGGGGAACGACGTCTGGTCGCGCTTCAAGGCCGGGCGCCCGGATCAGCTCTGGTACTACGGCGCCGGCGTGGACCGGCTGGCCGCCGATCCCGCCGCCCCCTGGTCCCGCCCCCTGCGGGATGCCTACCGGGCCCTCTCGGAGCTGCATCCATGACCGTCCACCCCAGGCCCGATCCCCACGGCCGTCCCGTCTTCCTCAAGGCCCCCAGCTAGCCCACGCCCCTGGCGGCCTGGGCCGACGCCGCGGCACTGGCCACCACCATGCCGGACGGCCCCAGGCCCGACGCGCTGAACGACCTCCCCTTCGCGCCCTGGGTGGGCGCGCCCGCCACGCCCGCCGCCTGGGCCCAGGTATCCGGGCAAGGCGATTTCGAGGAACCTCCGCGGCCCATCAGCCCGCTGCACCTCACAGCCGGCGTGGTGATCGTCGAGCCGGATGGCCGCGTGTGGGGCATCTCGCCCAGCAACGCCTTCGGAGGCTACGCGAACCGATGTGATGGAACTGAATCATCTGGGAGTGGGACCGCTGAAGGCATCCCTGATCTGCTCCTTGAAGTCTTGTGCGTCCCCAGCCACAGGACAAAACCCAACCAACCCCGGAAGGTTTCTTCTTGGGCCAGAGTCCTGATCCTCTGGAGGCTCTGCTCTCATAGCTATGGCGTTAACACCACCTCAGTTCCATGATCCCTTCTATGAAGGATCAGCATTAGCACAGCGGAATCATTTTACAGACTATGGCCCAACTCTTCTGTTTGATGCGGAAACTAAATTCAATTTTGTATTTACATCTGATTTATTTCCACACTCTTCATGCATTACAAATAATACTACACAGTTATGGCCATAATTTTTCGAACTTCTATATTTTATTCCGTCTATGCCGTGGCCTTTTTTGGAAATCAGATTATATCTAATAAATTCAGTTAAAACTTGAGTTGGTATGTAATCGATTTGCGAATTTTTTGATGAAAGAGGTTTTGAAATTTCTTTTTGAAAATGATTCAAAAATCTCAGTATTTCTCGCTTTTCTTTGTTGTTTTCATTTAAAACACTACTGTTGTGGTATTTTGTTAAATCCAAGACCTTTAAATCACATGTTGTAATAAATTGTCCAATTGAACAGTGGTTCTTTTTTGGTTTTTTATAATCAAACAATTCCTTGAAGCATGTCTCTTCGTCAAAAGCGCCATAAAACATTCCAATTCCTTCTGGACTCATTCTGTTGGCACCACCGTATCCAATAGGAGGAGTCCCTAGTGCTTTCCCGCCATTATGTCCAAATCCAGGCCTTGCTCTAAAAATAGTAGCCCCAGCACTTATGGTTTGGAGCATTCCCTTGAACATAAAAATGCGTTTCATATTGTTAAGCAATTCAAGGGGTGTATAGACATATGAATCGGCTTGATTTGTATTTCGGAAAAATGTATATCGCATTTTATGTTTTACGATATTCGAAAACTCATTCCAGCTGATCTTGAGTGTAAGCTCCTCATTGTCTCCAAATGGATCGTTTTCGCACCATTCGGTTGCAATAAATGCATTTTGTATATCTTCTTGAAGCTGTGTTGAGCTTACCAAAAAGCCTTCATGCTCAAGTAATTCTTCAGTGCTAAAAGAATGTTCATTCCCGATTGGGTCGCCGGTTTCATCATCATAAGGAACCCTACCGTCATGAAGGTCACCCCATTCTTCAAAGATTTTTGAAGCAAGCGTATCCATCAAATCATCGGTAGACCAAACTTTTTTTGTAATATTGCAGTATGAACATTGATCAGTCGTATGTATTAGACCGCTATTTTTGATAAATTTTATTACGTTAGCGTCATCGACGCAGTTTTTACAAAAGTTCGTCCCTATTCCATAATATCCTCTATCTTCCTGCTCCATTTGCCACGCTTTAGCTGTCCCCATGGTTTACTCCAATTGTGGTTGATATTTATCACCCAATCGCCTTCGCTGCCGCCATCTTCGGATCCCCGAAGAACACCGGATCCACCTTCTCCACAACGTCTCCGGTGACTTCCAAGAAGTTGCGCTTGTTCTCAATGGGGACGAGGGCCCGGCGTGCTCCGTTGTCCATGCCGACTTGGAGGGGCTCTACGAGGCTGCGGAGGGGCTTCAGGTTGCCCTGGATACTGAGGTCACCCAGGATCAGCATGGCCGGGGAGACAGGGGCCTTCCGGAGGGCCGACATGAAGGCCACAAAGAAGGCCACGCCGGGTTCTACTTCGAGGCGGTTGTTCAGGAGGTCGACCACCTCCACGTGGAAGTCAGAGGTATCGACGTCCTTGGCCACGCTCAGATCGGTTTTGTGGGCCAGGAGATACCCGAAGGCCCGCTGGAGGG
Organism: Geothrix edaphica; assembly: GCF_030268045.1. Classification (NCBI taxonomy): domain Bacteria; kingdom Pseudomonadati; phylum Acidobacteriota; class Holophagae; order Holophagales; family Holophagaceae; genus Geothrix; species Geothrix edaphica. Next base: position 396,063 of record NZ_BSDC01000001.1, on the reverse strand, counting down.
CCTCCTTGGTGCTGCCACTGATGCCACCCGCCAGCTTTAGCTTTGAGGTGCCGGAGGAAAGGGTGACCTCCACCCGGTAGAGGCCCACGGTGCCTTCGGCAGAAACTCCGGCAGCGTAGACCGTTCCGGGAGACAGTGGATCCTGGCTGATGAGGTCGCGGCCCCCTTGTTCGGGAACGCCCACAAAGCGCTCTTCGCCGCTCTCCTGCACGGTGTAGCTGAAGCTCGTGTGGTAGTACTCGAAGCTCCCCATCTTCTTTAGCTGCTCTTTCACGCGCCGACGCCCTTCCAGCGCGAGTTCCAGCAGTTCGCCCATCTCCTCCTGGCTGCACTGGCCATGGGGGTGGAGGATCTTCATCAGGCCGGAAACGGTCTTGCGGACGGCCTTGCGGTCACGTGCGTTGAGGTGGGCCCCGAGCGCGAAGTGGTGGTCGATAACCTCCGTGAAGTTGTGCTTCCGGAGCTCTCGTAGGGCCTCTGCCAGGTAGTCCACCACGAAGCCGTAGTGGTCGGTGAAGAGGTCGTTGTGCATCTTCGGGATCTCCCAGCCAGGGAGATAGAAGTGCAGACGGTCGATGAAGGCCATGTCATCCCGGATCACGTCGGGCATTGGCTCGAAGAGGTGGCCCGACTGGACCATCACATCAATGGGTTGCTGGGTATTCCCGAACATGGCGATGGAACCATCACCCGAGGTCGCCTCTTGGCCCCGCTGGTAGCTTCCGGACTCACAATACGTCTTCATCGTGGTGATGACTTCCTTGGGCATTTTCTGGAGGTCGGCCACCTCGTCAAAGCCCACCACGTCCCAGATCTGCACCATGCCCTTCTGTTTCCCGTTCATGTGGCCGAAGAGGTTTGCCACGGTAGTGGGGCCGGTCAGCAGTGATGCGTAGGGACTGACTTCCTGGATTACGTAGCTCTTGCCCGTGCCACGGGGGCCGAGCTCCACCATGTTGTAGTTCCGCTCCGTCAAAGGAATCAGGCGGATGAGGAAGAGCAGCTTCAGGCGGCGGTCCATGGCCGTCGGCTCGTAGCCAAGGCTCCGGAGGATGAAGTCGATCCACTCGTCCGTGGTGAACTCCTGGCGCAGCTTCCGGTATTCCTCCAGGTCGAAGCTCGCGATCTGGATGGGGTTCAGGCGATCGATCCAGAAGGGGTATTTGCCCTTGGACTCCTCGTCGTATTCGAAGCGCATGTCCATCTGGGCCCAGATCCCGCCCGTGAGCAGGCGCTCGTAGTCCACGACGTAGTGGGTAGGCACATGGAGGTTCTTGTGTCCGAAGTTGTTGGCCTCGGCCCAATACTCCGAGTCCACGAGGCGGACCTTCACCTTGTCGATGAAGCTGTACTTTCCGGCTTCCTTGACTCTGCTCTGGGCCTTGGGGCCTTCATCCGGGCGGATGTAGTTCTTCGCAAGGGTGTCATTCACCACCTGGAGACCGACCTGGATGGCCATCTCGTCTGCCGAGGCGCAGTACTTCCCAAGCAGGTATTCGAGAACAAACACCGGCACATTTGCCCCCACCTTCACCTTCCGGACGAGATCCTTTCGGACTACCTTCCCGGCGAAGTGGCGGTTTACCTTGTCGTCTAGGGGATCGCGCTGGGGGCTGGCGTTCATGGTCATCTCGTCAGGGAAACAGGCAGGGTCTTGGGCTTGAGGAGTTCAGAATCCGTGCGGGGATCCAGAATTTTGACCTGGATGCTTGCCGGGGATTCGTCCTTTAGGTGGAACACCAACGTTGCCTTGCGGCCCGGCTCCAGCGTCACCTGCTGGGTAGCGTCGTCCCGCTCGCAGTCGAATGCGGTTACGACTTCACCGACCACGCGGTCCTGAGCCATCAGCACGGGATAGACCTTCAACGGCTGGGCGAAGAGGCCCTGAGAGCACTCAATGCTCACCGTGAAGATGGGGTTCGTGACCGTCTCCGGCAGGCCCTCCAGACGAACCTGAACGGCTTCGGTGGCCTGATCGTCTGCTCCCCTGGCGCGCCAAGTCAGCAGGGGCACCACAAGCTCCTGGAGGCTGGGGCCGCCGTGGTGGAAGGCCAGATCGCCACCGCACTTGAAGACACCGGCCCCGTCCGGAAACAGGAACTCCAGATCGGAGGTGTAACCAAGCTCCTGGGCCGTGGCCTTGACGCATCCATTGGCCACCTGAAGCCCACGACCAATGACGCAGCGGCGGTGATCCTCGATCCGCTGGCCCGCTGGGAGGTCGAGCTTCATGGCGTCTTCCTTGGCCCGAGCGAAGTGGTGGCCGTGGTCGGCGCAAAGCACGAAGTGGGTGATGCCCGCTTGACTCAGACGGCGCATGGCCTTCACCAGATCCGTGGTGAGCAGGCCATCCATGACGCGGCGGGCCACGCTGCCAAGGCCGCCTTCACCTGAGGCATCGATCTCTTGGGAGCGGACCACCACGAGGTCTGCGCCGTCGATCTGGGCCTTGAGCTTCGCCGGGGCCAGGGTGAGAACGCTCTGGAGATCGAGGTCCGTGCTAGCTGGGACCGATTCCTTCAGCCACTTTTTGCGGGCCGCCAGATCCGGGAGGAAGGTGCCGCTGACCTTGGATCCCAGCTTCCCACCTTCTTCAGCGACTTCGAAGCTGGTCGCGGCCCCTGGCATCAGGGCGGCCATGCCCACGGGCGTAATGGTCGGCATGGCTGCCACCACGGGCCGCAGCTTGAGCTCGTCGACGCGGTCTTCCAGGCGGGCCTTCAGGGTCACGGCCATTTCGTAGCGAAGGGCGTCCACCAGGATCAGGGCCTTCTTGGCGGGAAGGGGCCGCACCACGTCCTCGAAGACGCGGGTCTGGTGCAACGCGCCCGGCACCTGCCATCCCCGCTTGGCGAGGGCCGCCGTGAAGCCTTCCGTGCAACCCTCCAGGAAGCGGTCGTAGGACTGCCGAATGAGGCTGTAGGCCGGTTCCGCTTCGGGGTCCTCCTCCAGGGTGGAAACTGCCGTCTCCAATTCTCGGAAGCGGCGATCCACAAGGTGGCCCGCCTCCTCGCCTTCGGTGTACCAACCGAACCAGGCCTCCGGTTTGTCCTTCAGGCCCTGCAGTTGGCCCTTAGCGGCCTCCATGGCGAGCCCCAGGGTGGCCATGCGGGCGCAGAGCTCCCACTGGCTGCGCCGCTCGGGGGTGAGCCAGAAGCTGGTCTGCCGGGCCGAGGCCAGATCCAGGGCCTGCTGGAATCGACGCTCTGCGATGTGTTCCGCGCAGCGGCCAAAGAGGGCCCGCTCTTCGAAGCGGAAGGTGTCCAGGCTGCCCAGGTGATCCGGATGTATGCCGAGGGTCGGCAGCCCCAGTTCCTGTTCCACCTCGTCCGCAGCGGCCCGGTAGGCCTCAGTATGGTGGCTTCTCAGGAGGCCTGCGATCTTGCGAACCCGCTCCAGTTCTTTCGTTCCAGCGGCAGGAACGGATCCAGGTATTTCGACCGTCGAGCCCTGGAGATCAGACCGGAACTCGTTGACCAGCAGATAGCGGAACAGAATGCGCCGAGTCTTAGGCAGTTCAACCGGAAGCGTGGCCCCCACCCGGCTGGCCACCAGCTTGAGCAGTTCCGCACCTGCATCCTTCTGGCCCAATTTCTCGTCCGTGTTGGGATCCGCCAGCCACGCGGCGATCAGGGATTCGGAGTCCGTTTCCTTGAAGACAGTCCTCAGCAGGCCACTGCCCTGGCCTTCGCCTCCTCCGGCAAGGACCCGCACCAGATCTGCGTAGCCGAGGGACTCGGGCCGAAGTAGATCGTCGATCACGCCATCCGAGTAGCCCACATCCTTGAGGCAATGCCGAGCTTCGCGGCGAAGCGACAGATCCGTGTATCGGTGGCCCGCGAGATCGAGCTCCATAAGGGGAGAGCTTTTTTGCGCCCAGGTTTCGCCGGGGAGGTACAGGAGCAGGTGATCCGGCTCCTCCTTGGCGTAATGGGGCTCGGCCTGCTGGCGGAGCGCGAAGTAGGAGCCCCGAAAGACTCCTACCTGCACCTTGAGCTTCTTGAACTTCACTGGCACCAGACCTTCTCCAGTGGTCTTGCTGTCGAGGAGTTCAGTGAAGTAGGGCTCGAACTCTTTGCGTGGGTCGTACCACACCACGATGCGCTTGGACGCTAGGTGGGCATGGAGGAGAGCGGAGATACGGTCGTGGAGTGGATGCATGGTGATGGCCTCTCCGAATCAGGCTTTGGTGGAGGCCGCAGCCAAGTGTTTCTCTGCCAAATCCCAGAGAGAAACGCCTTGTTCATTCACCCAATGCCAAGCGCCATTCACACCACCGGGATCCTTGCCCTCCGGGTGATGCTCCTTAAAAATGCTCCAGGCCAGATTGGACAACGAGTAGCACTGTCCGTCATTGGCCCAGCGAATGGCGTCGCTCTGCCCCTTGAGCCCAGTGATTTCCGCAGAAAAGATGGGGTCATCCTTCTTGAATTGGAGGAATGAGGGGAGTCCGTTTTTCAGGAACACCTTGTCCCCAGCCTTCACCAATGCGTTTTCGAGAAGGATCTTCACCGTTCGTTGGCGCTTGGCTCCCTTGGACGGCTGTGGGTTTTCCTTCGCCTGAATCCCGATCAGATACTGCTTAGCTTCCTCTAGCGGAATAAGCACCCGAGGGACGATGACAACTTTATCCTCCATCGCGTAGGGCGTGATCTTGATGCAACTCAGATCCACGCCGAAGTCCCGGAGCCAGAGCACGGTGCTGGTGATCTCCTTCGAGAAATCCTCGGAACACAGAATGATCCGTGCTTTGGTCGAGAACTCCTCAAAGGTGTCGGAGATAACGAAGTCCTGGATCTCTGCCTTGGCTTGTTCTTCGGTAAGCACCTCATCAGCCACACGCTTTCTGAACTTGATGTAGTAAGGAATGACTTTCTCAATGGTGAGAGAAGCCACCATGGCGGCGTAGCGCAGGGCCTGAAGATCGGCATAGGCGGCCAGACCGTCCCGCTTCAACTCAATGACAACCACGTTCCCTTGCCGGTCGAGGGCCAGGACATCCAATCGATCCTTGCTCTGTTCGAACCCGCTGAATTCGGCAGTAAGGATCAGGAGCTCTTCGCCAAGAATCTCAGGATTGTTGATTACCCACTGCTCGATGTGCTGGCGTTCCCAGATTTTCAGGTCGAGGAAGGTTCCTGGAGACACCTTCTGGGCAGTGACAAGGTTCTTGTTGGGCACCGTGAAGATCATCCGGGTACTCCTCAGGCTTTCAGGAAATAGCGAGTTCCGCGTTTCTCGCCCTGGCTTTCCACATCGCCGGTAGCCAGTAGCTGGGAGATGGCGGCGTTCCAGGTGCCGTCCGGGATGCCCGTGGCGGAGAGGACATCGGACTTTGCGGCCCCACCGGGGAAGCGGGCCAGGACTTCGCGGATGGCGGCCAGGGTGGCTTCGGGCACCTCGGCGCCGGCACGGGGGGCCCGAGGCGTGGGTTCCGCAGCGGTGAGGGGTTCCGGAGCCGGACGGGGGGCGCGTGGGGCCCGTGCGAGTCGGCCTGCCGAGCGGCCTCCGGCCTGGGGCGAGGCGTTGAGCAGGGTCTGAAGGGATTCCTTCACGGCGGGCCGGGTGTGGGCCGCGACCAGATCATCCACGCTGCGGGTCTTCAAGGGCCCCTCCAGGTCATGGGCTAGGGCCAGATGGCGCTGCTCGGCGCATAGGGGGATCACACGTTCGGGCCAGAGGTGGAGGGCCATGTTGGACCATTCGAAGTCGCCGCGCACCAGTTGGGCCCAGGCGGCCTGAGTGTCCCGCCGCCATCCGGCATGCACGAACAGGCGGTGGAGCGGGGCGGCGTTGATCAGGACGCCATCATCCAGATTGGGGTCGAAGAGGGGCGTCACGCGGGCCACCTCGTCCCGGAAGGCCTGGAGCTCTTCCACCAGGGCCTCCTGGGGCTCCAGTTCGGTGCGCCGGGCGTTCTGCTCCCGCATCCCTGCGAGTCGCTGTTCCTCGTAGGCAACCTTGGGCTTTACCACGTCGTTCAGAAGGCGGAACAGGCTGTCGCGGGTGAGGCGCGGGTAGTAGAGCCACACAGAGTAGCTACCCGAGGGCGTGCCAAGCTGCCAGTAGATGGGGGCCTTGCGTCGGCTCTTGGTATAGCGTTTTAGGTGATGTTCAAAAAAAGAGCGACGGAACCAGGTGCGCAAGTCTGAATTGAGCAAACTCTCAAGCTCTATGAACCAGGAATCAGCATGATTCCCGGCTACGCTTTCCAACACACCGCGAACTTGTCTTACTAGATCCAATTTTTCATCATTATCATCTAGAAGTAGATCATGCTCAGGTAAAAACCGTCCATGAACGTCTAGGGAGGGATGAATACCTTCTGCACTTCCTAGCATGCCTCGGCTAACCACTGGCAAGCTCTCGAAGGGTCCCGGAATTGGACTTAGTATGGTCCTACCTGTAGCAATGCCAATGTCCCACCTTCCGATTGCAGCCCCAAATAACCATGAACAGAAATTTCCAGCGAGGGCTGAATTCGAGATGGATTCAACAAAAATTTCTTCAGCACTATCGTCTTCTTCGGGCTCCTCATTCTCCGCTTGCTGCACAGCGGGTGTTGGAGATAAAAGCGCTTGGCGATCAGATTCCGTAATACCAAAAATATCCCAGCACGCTAAATTAATCTGCTCTTGCGCAATTTTATTCTCTTCTTCTAGTAATAGAACTTTTTGGGCGTGCTCCGAGAAAAGATTCAGCAATGATTGAAAATTGGTAGTCCAACTAATCGGACTAGTGTAGTTAGTATTCGTTTCATCAAATGATTCTAAATATTGTTTATTTGCTACAATTTTATTTACTTGAGTTAATATAGTGCTTCTCTCCTTGCTGTTCACAATTGGCATCGGCGATCTTTGAATCATCCCGACTTCAAATTTTCCGAATGCAGATTGAAGCATTACTAGTCCTAAAAAGCACGAGCTATTCATAATACCCAAGGTGATTAATAAATCATTGGGTTCATTATTTTGTAAAAACCCACAAGGGCCTTGGACGCTAAATGTGCAATTTTTGGGTAAAGCCCTGAACGAGAGACCTTTTTGGCTTCGGAGGGACCAAGTAATACCAGGCCTGAAATAGCAGCTAACGTTTTTAATAATTCTCGACCAATGAGAGTTGTTATAAAGTGATCCAGCCCAAGATTTTAATTCATTGCCATCGTGTGCCCAATTCACAACCAAATTTGGCTGACCAATGTATTGGTTATAAGCACCGCCCTTTGCAAAGAAAAACCATTCTTTATTAATTTCAAACTTTGGATTTTCCCACCAATTTCTTACAAATCTTATATCATCTGCTGTAGCCATACCTTGGCATGCAGTTCTGGTCTCAGACTCGAAGGCTGAAAATTTCTTAAAAGTGAAACGCACTGCATCACTAACCCAATACCCCATGGGACTACCAGGGATATAATTAAAGGTATCTGACTCAACTTCATAAATATTACTATTTGGTTTATTTGTTCGAATTGAATGAATTGCTGTATCAAGAGCCTTTTCCTTGTCCTGTTCAGCGAGGAGTCGAATGAATATTGTTTTAGGCATCACTGTTTCTCGATAATATATGCAGCAGTTTCAACCATTGCATCTAAAACGCCTAAGCCCAAATCAACTACGTAAATAGGCGTCGATTCCTTTAACATTATCTCGGTTCTCCAACGCGAATATGTCGACAAAAAGAATCCTGTTCGACTCGTAATCGCACCCAAACGCCCTGTTGGTCGCAATAGATCAACGCCTCGCTCCACAAATGCAGCGTATAAGTTGGACTTGGTTCTAGGGTAATCCTTTTGGAATAGAGTCCTTGAAGGTAAGGAGCATTCTCCAAATGGCGGGTTCATCAGCACCACGTCGTAATTCTGGCGAAGAAGGTCGATGAGCGCGAAACCGTGAGCCGCATCCTCGGCAAAGAGTTGCCTCTGGTAGCCCTGCATGCGGGTCGCTTCTTCGGCGAAGGCCTGGAGGGCCTTGTAGAGCCGTGCCTCAGCTTCCTGCCAGAAGCTACGGTCAATACCCGAGACTTCGAACTCCAGCCTTTGACGTTGGGAAATCGCCGTATCGCTCCCAAAGAGGCTCCGTGGGGCGACACCTTGGATGCCTCGTCGCCACTGCTTTTCCGCAGCCTCCAGGGTGGCGGCGATGGCCTTCTCCACCTTCAGCAAGCTGCCCAGTTCCCCAGCCAGCTTCATGGCCTCAAAGACCTCTTTCAGAAGCTGGCCCAGCATGCGAGCTTCCACATCACTAGAGAGGTGCTGGTCCAGAAAGGCCTGGAGTTCGTCCTTCTCAGCGGGCATGGGCTCAGCCACGACGATGTTGACCTTGGTGATCAGGGGTCGGTCTCCGGCGGCGATGCCTTGGGCCTGGAAGGTCTTCTGGGCCCGCATCCAGAGGGAGAGGGCCGCGATCTGGGCGCAGCGCCCGTCGATGTCCACGCCGTGCAGGTTGTGCTTCAAGATAAGGGCGGGTATGGCCTTCTCCAGGGCCTCCCAGGTGCCAAAGTCCTCGCGCAGGGTTTTCCCCAAAACGGTGGACGGCGGGAGGTCTTCCATCTCCCAGGCTGCCCGGTAGATTCCCAGGAGCACCTCGAAGGTGTAGAGCAGGAAATGGCCGCTGCCGCAGGCGGGGTCCAGCACCTTGAGATCGCGAGGGTCCTTGGGCTCCTTCTGGAAGAGCTCGCCCAGGGTGTAGTCCACCAGAAACTTCACTACGTAGCGGGGCGTGAAGAACTGGTTGCGCACCGCCAGTTCCCGGCTGTTGCGGGGGGCCGCACTGGCGGCCCGCATCTCGCGGCGCTCATCCAGACTGTTGAAGTACTGGTAGGTCCAGCCGATGGTTTCGTCCTCGACCCAGGCGAGGGCCAAGGTCGGAGCATTGAGGAGTTCGAGTAGGGCCAGCAGGGCGGGCCGCCGGAGCCAGAGCAGGCCGGAGAGCTCCTGCCGGTCGAAGAGCACCTTCACTTCCACCGCGAGCTCGTCGAAGAGGCAGCCCAGGTAGAGGGCGTAGGCCCCCTCCTGCACGGCGAGGCTCTGGGCCAGCCCGCAAAACTCCTTGAAGCCGGAGGACTGGTCACCCTTTGAAACGCACTCCTGGATGAGCCCACGTGCTTCCAGCATCTTGAGGGCCGCAAAGCGGTTCAGGGTCGTGAAGGCCGCTGCATGGCAAACCTCCTGGACCGCCTGAGCCTGGGACTTGCCCGCCGCCATCTTGTGGCGAACGAGGGCATACAGCTTGTCCCGCAGCAGGGCCTGACGAGCGTCCAAGTGGCTGCCCGCCTTCTCTGGCAGGGGGCCGGCGGGCCTCAGGTCGAAGCTGCCTTCCAACTGTTCGGCGAATTCCCGCTCCAGAAGACGCCGGGCGGATTGGGTGGTGGAGGCGATGAGGTTGACGAGTTGAGCGTCCATACCGGCTACTCCGTCTCCACGCGCCAGAGCTTGACGGCGAGGTTCGGAATGTCAGAGGAGATCAGTGGCGTATGGGGGCCACCGAACTCCGCCTGATCCAGCAGCGCTCCGAAGGAATCGGGAGTATTGCTCTTATCCAGAACCAGAATGAGGTAGCGCTCCACATCACGCTTGGCAGGCCAACTTGTCGAGAGCCTCTGGTAGTCGCGAAGGAGGCTCCATGCCCCCATTTCGAAGGCGGAGAAATCGTCCTTGGTGAAGGTCAGTCCGCGCCTTTTGGGATCTCGTTGAAGCTGCTTCAGGCGATTGATTCCACAACCTGCGAGTCCCTTGGCGTAATAGTCGCTGACGCCCAGAAATTTGCACTCTGCAATCATCCGGAGTTGATCTCCCTCATATGCAGCAAAATCGATTTTCCCTCCTCGATGCTGGGCGGAAAGAGGATGGGAGTTCACTCGAAAGGATTCCTGGGCGAGTTGCTTCCCTCGGGTATTGAAATGAATGAAGGCATTGCCGTGCAGCCAGGTTTCCCGGCAGCCTTCGGCGGAACAGATAGTCGCAAGCTCCTTTAGGAACTCCGGACGGCTGAAAAAGGTTTGGAAGCGCTCGGCCCAGGTCATCACTGCAACACCACCTTCTTGCCGGATGCCAGCAGTGGCGCACAGGCGTTGCGGATCTCGTCGAGGGCCGCTTCCAGTTGGTCCGCGTTCTCGATACCGCCATTGAAAAACTGCGCCAGCTTAAGGCTCACCAGTCGTTCGCCTTCCAGCAGGCGCATCATCTCCTCCTGAGCCTTCTGGAGCCGCAGGGGGGCCGCATCCTTGTCGGCGCGAAGCTGGGGAACGGGTGGGGCCTGATCGCAGTAGGCGCTTGCCAGATCTGTGAGGGGCTTGGCGATGGTGGCCCGCTGGTCTTCATCCAGGTCGGCCCACCCGGTCATGCCCTGAAGGTGATGCAGGGCCGCCTCGTAGGCTTCGGCCCGCGCTGCCAAGGCGTCTTCCTGAAGCTTTCGGAAGGCGTCCTGGAGCTTCATGCCGAGGCGCTCGATCTCGGCCACTTCCCGGTGGAAGCTCTCCTTCTCAATGAGGTCCTTCAGCCGAGCCCCAGCATCTTTGAGGTCTTCCGGAAGCTCCGGTTCGGTGCTCAGGAAGGCCCAGGGGCCGCGAAGCACCTCGCGGGCCTTCTGGAGTGAGAAGAGCTTTGGCTCGTCCAGGTTCCGCTTCAGTTCCGAAGCCTGCTGGATGGCGTCCTTCAGGGTGGTGTGGTTGCTGCGGAAGGCCTGGATGGTGTGCTCTTCCTTGCCTCCCCGAACATCCCGGGCCAGATCGAGGGCCTGCTGGATGGTTTCCTCGCCGGGGAGGTTGTGGCGGATCAGCAGCGTGTGCATGGCCTGGAGCTCCTGCTCCTGGCGCTCCAGTTCGGCGCGGATGTCCTGGGCGACCTTGCCCTGTTCCAGTTCCTTGGCTTCCTTCCCGAAGGTGGCCTTGAAGGCCTCGGCGGCCTGCAATACCACGGCGAAATCCACAGTCTCCTTGGGGCGGAAGGAGGCCTGTCGGAAGGCGGTGTTGTTGGTGAAGGCGGTCTTGGCCTCCATGCTCCGGGCATCGTCGAAGCTGCGGCCCGCGCTCTGGACCTCGATCAAGCCCGCCCGGAGGAGGCAGAGGACCAGGAGCTTCACCATGTCGAAATCCCAGCCGAAGGGCTCCTTGCGGAACTGCTCCTCCAGCATCTTGCCGGTGATGGTGTTGCCATAGTCCGCCGCAGCCTTAATACGGGCCAGCGCATCCGATAGTGGCGGGCGCTCCGCGTCGAAGCGGGCTTTACCGCCCTCCTCCTTGAGCAGACCGAGCTTGTTGAAGATCGGGGTCAGCCCCTTGAGGCTGTCGGCCCCCATGAGGGCCTGAAGATCCTTCGCATCGACACGGGCCGCAGCCTCGTCGAAGCGGTGGTAGACCTCCGGCAGAGCCTGTCCTAGAAGGGCCTTCACGGCAGCGTCGACGGAACTGGCCCCTGCCGGGCTGCGGTCGTTGCCCCGGAAGTAGACGGTGCCACCCAGGACGGCCTCCTTGAGCCGACGGCGGAGCTCGTCCTTGTGGTTGCCCATGCGCCGCGTCTCTTCGCTATGGAGGTGGCTCTGTTCCGGCGTCTGGGCTTCCCTGCGCTTGATGTTGAGGATCTCCTGGGAACGGAACAACTCCCGGAGCTCCTCCTCCAGATCGGGATTCGTGGCACAGGCCCAGAAGAGGGTGAGGGGCTCGGTCTGGCTTCGGCGGCGTAGGTCTTCAAGCCGTTCTGCGTATCCGGCCCCTTCCTCCAGGAGGTGCAGGTTCACCGGGATGTCCCCATCCACGAGCTCGGTGCTGTTGAAGAGCAGGCCCGCCTTGAACTGCTTCACGCCCTGGAGGTTCTGGGAGGGCTGAGGCTCCCAGAAGGATGTGAGCATGTCCCGCAGCAGCTTGTTGCGGTCGGGCGTCCTGAGCTCAAGGGCGTTGCGGCGGCGCTCCCAGTCGTCCTCGACAGGACTTGGGATGCGGTACTGGCCCTTGCCGTCCTGGCGCACTAGAAGGGCCCTTTCCAGTTCCCCGAGGGCCTCCTTGACCTGCGGCAGGCGGGAGTCGGCGTCGATGTAGGGGTGGAGCACCGCCGCGAGGTTCTCCGGCGTACGGGGCACCGTGGGCACGAACTGGAGGAGGCAGATGGCCTTGGCCACGTCGGGGGCCAGAGGGTGCCCCACATGCTGGCCGGTTTCCTGGATCTTGCCCCGGATCTCGCTCTCGATGTTGCCGCTCACGAGGTCGTACACCTTGTCGAGCGTGACCAACTGTCCGAGGGGCTTGTCCGCCAGGGCCACACCGGGGTTCACCAGAAGCTGCTGGGCGAGCTTGATGATCGTGCGGTTCGCGCCGCCCACGTGCTTGGAGGCACCTCCCTGCGTGCGGAGGCCCGAAACGATCTGGATGATCAGATCCACCTGGTAGGGAAGCACCGGGTAGAGGTCTGCGAAGGCCTGGGCGGAGAGCTCTGGCAGCTTGATGGAGGCTTCGACCTTGGTGCTGGCCGTCAGCCGCGCACGGCATTCATCAAAGAGCTTGCGGAGCTTGGCCTCTGCGGCAGAGTTCTTCTCCAACACTCGCTTGCTGGTGACTTCGCTGATGTCACTGGGCTCCAGATGGACTTGGAGCTCCAGAGGAAAGCGATCCATGACGCGAGCCAGTTCCACGGTGCGGTCATCCAGGCCACTCACGAGTTCCGTCAGCTTTTCCTGGGACGTGACGACGAGCCAGAAACGGCCACGGCCCGTCTTACCAAGCTGCTGCACGATGGCCTGGAGATCCAGCATCTTCTGGACATCCTTGGATACGAACTGGCCCACTTCGTCCACGACGAACATCAGCGCTTTGCCAGGGGCCCGGCGATCCAGGAGGGTCTTGCAGCGGGTGGCCAGGAGGCCAGGATTCAACTCCGCTTGGGAGCGGGCCCCTTTCGCCCATGAGTCGGCCTCAGGATAAGTCTGGGGTTCCAGCTTGCTCATCACCGCCGATGCACGGCCCATGGCACGGCTGACGAGGTGCTTGGACTTGTCCCAATCCTCGCCGTAGAGCTCGTGATAGGTCGCCTTGAAGGCCTCCAGGCGGCCCCCTTCCTCCTCCGCGATTTCAAGCTCGGCAAGATCCAGGTTCTTGGCATATCCGAGACTCTTGAGGAGAGCCTTGTAGGTGATTTCCGTCAGGGGCTGCCCGGCCTTGATGTCCCTCTCGGTGGAGACATCAAAGATCACCACATGGGTGGGGATGCGCTCGTTGATGCCGTGAAGCAGCAGGGAGGCCTTTTTGTCCTTGAACCGTTCCGCAAGAAGATCTGCGGCCCCTTGGCCCTCCAGTGGGCGGTTCTCCACGCCCACGCCGAGGTACTTGGCGAAGCTGGATTTGCCGGACCCAAAGAAACCTGAGACCCAGATGCCAATGCCCTCGTGGGGCTTGTTGGGCGTCTCCATGTAGCGATCCAGGAGCTTGATGAAGGAGCTCTGGATGGCGTCCGTGGCGACGTATTCGCGGATTTCCTGGCGGACAAGGCTCTCGTCGTCCTGGTCCACCTTGATCACTTCCTCGATGCGCCGGTCGATGTCCTGGGCGAAGAGGGTTCGGATGAGTTCGGTCATGGCACCAGTCCGCTAGAAAATCTTGGGTCGGTAGTTGTGTTCAGCTTCAAGCTGGCCCATGAAGCGCAATCCAGCCGGGCCATCCAGCGAACCTGGGTAGCAGAGGATGGTGGGGGCCACGACCTTGCCCTTGAGTTGTTCCAGCAAGGCAAAGGTCCGGTAGAACGGGAACAGCGAGCCTGTCCGCCAGAGGAAGACCACATCCCGTTCGGGGTCGGGATCCTGGGGCATCTCGGAGGCCACCAGATCGGGCAAAGGCGCTTCTTCAGAGAGGATCTGGTGGAGGGTGTCCTGCACTTCGGGTAGGCCGATGGTGCGCTCGTCGGAGATGAGCTCGGGCCAACTCATGACTGAACCCACAGCCTTGTCCAGAAGCTCCGCCAACGAGAGCACGGACACGCGCTTGGCCGCCTGGTTCCGCAGGCGAGTGGCCAGCAGGTTCATCTCGCGTCGAAAGGCCAATTCCTCGGATGGGGGGTAATGGAAAATGGCGTACGGCATGTCATGGTAGGCGCTGATGTCGGGCCGTGGGTCCGGCTTCGCCAACAGGGCCTCCAGATCGAGGAGTCGTTCCGTCCAGGGCTTCATCAGGACCACCCATTCACAAGGTCGAGCAGATTGGCGTGGGGAAGCGTGAGCTCCACCAAGCTTCCTGCCGCGTGGTATTCCAGCTTCCGGTACTGATGGAGGCGCAGGAGCTCTTGCTTCACGGCCTGCGAGTCCATCAAGAAGATCCCCCAATCCGGGGCCTCGACTGCCTTGCGCGGGCTACCCTCGCGATCCAGCAGGAATCGAAGGGCATAAATAAAGCAAGGCTCCGGGAGGTGGTAGGTCGCCAGGGTCTTTACCGTGCCACCTTCCATGAGGCCGAAAATGGCAGCGGCCTTCAGCAGGCCCGTTGCCACGCGCTTGGTGGTCGCCTCGGACCAGGGCTCGGCCACCGGGCCGCCCTTGTCCCAGAGCTTTTTCAGGGCCGGTAGGAGGTCTTCGGGCTTGAAGCGCACGAAGCCTTCCCGGAGTCGGGGGCCAAGCCAATCGAGCAGGAACATGCGGAGCAGATACTCGTCCTGGGCCCAGTGCCAGAGGAGCAGGTGCTTCCAGGATTCGAGACCCGGATCCTTCTGGGCCAGGAGCGTCAGCGGCTTGTCCTTGCCATTGGGGTCGAAGCGGCTGTGCAGCACTTTGTAAACATCGCGCAGCCAGTTCACGCTGGCGGCCCCCACGAAGTTTTGCTCCTTGAGGCGCTTCAGGTTCTCGTTCTGATTCAGCTTCCAGTCCCAGGCCCGAAAGCAGGCGTAGGTCTCCTCGACCATGGGGCCCTTGATCACACCGTACGAACTGACCGTTGCCTCAGGTGCCGCCATCAGGCCTCCTGAAGGCGCACGAAGGGGACCACCGGCTCCCCATGCTGGCCGAAGGAGAAGCCCACTGCGAGACCATCCACCGACGCTTGGTCGAGGCTAGGAAAGGTCCCCAGCGCAAGGGAGGCTGTGGCAGGGGCCGCCTGGGCCGTGGCCACATCCATGCCTGGGGACCACAGATCGAAGGCCTTCAGGGCTTCCGTCAGTGAGGGAGACTTCCACTCCTTCAGCCGATCAAAGAAGGGTTTCCAGGCCTCGTTCTCCCCAATCCAGCGGCCCCAGGCATGCTCAAACTGCTCCTCAACGGTGGCCGGTAGGCTCCAGAGGGTGATGGCCGTGGGATCTGGGAAGCGTTCCTGGCAACGGGCCCGCGCCACCTCGAAGACGACTTTGGCCTGGGCCCAGTGATGCGACCTGGGGAATCCGCGCCGATAGGCCATGGCCCCCATACTGCCGAGGACATCCTTCGTGCCCCACCAGCCAGCTAACCCGAGCTCCCCAACCCTAGCCACGACAAGACGAAGCTTCAGCAGGCGGTCGAAGTCCAGGGGCTGCAAGGAAGTGTATTGGGCTGACATGATTGGAGCTTATCAGTTAAACGAGATGCAATTGCGTTGATTCAAGTGGAATTCGTCAAGTACTGATGGCACCAACAGGGTTCCTGCTTTGGTGGCTATGCGAACCTTATTGCTTGCATCCTGGGCCACATGAAGAAGCATCCTTGCCCTCCAATTCCCGGAGAGCACGGTTCCACCTGGCGATGATCAGTTGAAGCGGTTGTTCATCGACATCCAGGGGCTCTCCAACCCAAGAGAGCATGTATCTGTCCTTTGGACCGACAGAGCGCGAGCTGTAACGCCGAGAGGGTGGATCTTGAGGCTTCAGTGTCCCTTTCGGGGTGATGAACCGAGAGGTTCTGTTTTTCCTGCGGGAGTTCAACAAGTTGGCCGCCGCTTCAAGCGTCCAAGAGTCTGGTATCAGGTTCGTGAAGTCGGACAGAGGAGATCGGGTATTGATTTCGGTTACCACCAATGCGTGAACATCCCCTTCCAGAACCAGTGCCGGAAGTTCTTCGATCTTCCATTGCGATCCTTGAACCCGCCGCTTCTCGATGGCCCGGCGAGCTTCGATCATGGAGAGGTGATAGGCCAGGTGGCCTGGGTATTTCAGGCTGAATGTCTCATTCCATGCCGATCTGCGATCGTGGAAGTAATAGACGCAGCCCCGAAAGCTGGCTCGAATTGGCTCTTCAAGAGCCGGTCCTTCCCAGGTATCCCATGGATGAAGCGAGGGAGATGTTTGGTTCGTCGATGCCATTTCAAAGCCCTTTGCTTAATTCGCCCTGGACCGGAGAAATCCCGCGGCTCGATCGACGGCCCGAATGATGGAGTCCCGCCCATGGCCAGTGCAGGCGAACCAAAGCTTGCCGTGCTCTCCAGCCAGGCGACGGACATGGCGGCCGAATTGGGTGCGGTTGAACCGCATGACGACCAGCGCATCATGGCCGGGAAGCCTCCGCTTGACATCCTCTAGGTCGAAATTCCAGTTGCTACTCCAGGCTGGATGAAGGAACTCGACCGTTAGGTGCCGATCCTGGCGACGGAAGTGCTCTTTGATGGCATGGTCGTAGCGTTCCTGGACCTCATTGCCCCCCACCAACAGCACAGAGACGGGGTGGGGTTGCCGAGCCTCCTCGACTAGGCGGGTCGATTCGATGATTTCATTCGCCCACCGGTGTTCCATGTCCAGTTCGGCCGCGTTCAAACCACAAGCTCGAGCCAAATCCAGGTATTCAGTCGCCAGTTCAGCCTGACTTTGGCCCAGGGCCAGCCTCGCCAGCTGGGCCAAGACAAGCCCTTCAGACCGACGTTGACCCCTTACCTGGTGGAGCAGTCGAATGGCTTCGAGTCGCTCGAAGTCTTCAAGGATCGCCCCTGCCCGGTCGGGATCTTCAAGGACCGAGAGGTATCCCGCACTCAATCGTTCATGGGTTAGGGCTAGCTCCTCCATGTAGGCCAAGCAGCCTTCGGATTCGACTTGATTTCCCGATCGAAGATGAGCCGACAAAAGCGCCTCTAGGTCCCTCCAGCGACCATTTGGAGTCCGGTCCTTGGATTGGGCGCGCTTCTCGAGCAGCTTCAAGACGGCGGGACTCGATTCCAGGAATTCCTTTCTGCGAAGGTGCTCTTCCAGGATTTCCGGGCATCGCTGCTCGAAGTCTTCAAGAATGCTGAGACATGCGGGATGGGAGCTCGCCCGAATCACCTCGATGGCCCGTTTGAAGAGATCAAGGGGGAGCTCCGTAATTCTTCCATCATCTAATGCGCGATGGATCAGGTCGTGAGCCTTGTCGAATTGCGACTCGTCCATGGCCAGCAAGATGGCCACGGACAGGGCCATGCAGAGCTGATTGAAGAATCGAGAATCCGGATAGACCTCTTCTCGAGACAGGGCCATCTCATAGGCCATTTCCAGATGCTGGAGCGCCTCATTTTCCTGATTTCTGTGGAGAAGGCTCACAATCCCAAGCATGTAGGCGGCTCCAGGGGCCACTCCACCCGACTCTATGGCCGCCATGCAATCGGGGAGGGCCGCTTCGAGTTGTGGAAGGAGTGATCCAACTTCCTGGTTCCGGATCGGCAGCGCAACATCGTCGAGCCATTTTTTCTTGGCCGCGCAAAGCGCCATGTCGGTCCGAAGTTCCGCCACGGCTCCGCCGTCTCGCAGCAGGTGCTCGAAATGGGAACGGGCTTCTCGAAATGCTCCTTGCGCGCGGAGCACCTGTCCCCATCGTCGCTCGCATTCGTATAGCAATTCTGGTGGGCACCCCTCGGCGATCTCTTCAATGGCGAGGAGTTCCCTGCCCTTCCCCAGCACCCGCTTGGCTTCCTCAACCCTTCGGGAGCGGACCAGATGCCGTCCTTCCCGGATGAGGCCAGGAATGAACTTCCCGGGACACAGCCGCACCAGCTCAGGCTTCAGAATGGTGCAGGCATCCTGGAAACGCCCAGAATGCAGCAAGGATTCGGCCACATGCGGCATGGCACCCTTGGCAGGCCCCTCGAATCGCCCTTCTGCCATTTGCAGAGCGAGATCCGTCGCGTCATCAAACGCGAGGCAGATGTCGTCCCTGCGATCGTAGCGCGCCAAGGCAATGATCTTCCCTGCCCATTCCCAAGCTCTGCGCTCCTGATTCTCTTCTTGCCTGGTCGGGACAAAACTGGGCCCTGTGAGCGCATGCAGGAACCCGCGATGGAAGTAGGACTTAGTCCTAGTGGTGTTCAAGTAGATCAGCTCTTCAACCAGATCTGCCACTTCCTCGGGAGGAAGGCTGCCGTCGACGCCAGCCACAGAGTCAACGGCTGCGCGAAACAGCAACTTGTCCAGGGCTGAGAATTCCTCGGATGGAACAGCCGAGGTCTCAGATTCTTCAGAATCAGAGACACTCGGTTCTTCAGATTCTGGGAGCGGTTCGGCCTCAGCGCCCTCGACCCTTGGCACAGAGGTGGATGAACCAGGTTCCAGTGGGAGCAGGGACTCCACTTCCTCTTTCAATTCTGGGCAGGCGTGCTCGAGGATCAGGAGGACTTTCGTTTCATCTTCAGTAAAGGACTTCCCGGCAAGAGCGCGCAAATCATCCCTGACCGACGCAAGCACCGATTCAGACAAGGGCAGGTTGGGACTTAGTTTTAGGGCTTCCTGGCCCACCGGATCGGGGATGTCCGCTTCCGGCAGATTGGGTACGAGCTTCCGGCGATTTTCAGCCAACTCCCCAGAACGGAGCGAAGAGAGCAGCCCGAGAAACAAGAATACGAGCGCCACCGGATGCTCGCGTCTGATGAGGAAGCTGACGACTTTCTCGGGGGTGTCCCTGTTTGGGTTGGGCGGCCGGATTCCCCCTTTGGGAGGGATGGTTTTGAGCATTGAAGCCAAGACCGCCTTTGGGACTTTCGAGGCCCCCTGGCTCATGGCCGCCTGAATCTCCGGGTCCTGCAGTGCCAAAATAATTCGAGGTGTGGCGGACATGGGGCGGCCTAAGAGATGAGATCGGTAGTCGTGGCAAGAGGAAAGAAATTCTCAGCGCTTGAGAATCAAGCTGGTTGGCGCCTGGGTCGCTCATTCGTCATCATTTCCAGAGAACCCGAGTCCATTGGCTCATGACAACTCCTCCTCAACCTCATGGACACTGGCAATCTCCACAATGTGGGCGGGAAGTGCCTTATGGGCGGCCAGAGTCAGCTGGTGCGCGAGATCCAGCGCGATCTCGGGTGAGACCTCGATGGCGCACTCCTCGACCTTGTCGTGGGTGGGGAGGATGCGGATGAGAATGCTCTGCCCTATGTAGAAGGGTTCCCTCAAGCGCCCTTGGTATTCCATTTGGAGCCGGTTCAGCACCATCCACCGAATCGGGTCGATGCGCTGGGTCCAGTCCCAGCCGACTTCTTTCAAGGCAAAGAGGTGCTCGCCGATCTCGGCCACCATATCCTCTGTGAGCACGCACCCTCTGGCGAAGGAGGAGCCCCCCACCCTGGCGTAGGGACATTTCTCCCCTACCAATGCGCCCTTCAGGGCGAGCAACTCTGCGTCATTCAGTCTCCGCGAATAGC
Source organism: Geothrix edaphica (assembly GCF_030268045.1). Taxonomy (NCBI): domain Bacteria; kingdom Pseudomonadati; phylum Acidobacteriota; class Holophagae; order Holophagales; family Holophagaceae; genus Geothrix; species Geothrix edaphica. The sequence goes on along the minus strand of NZ_BSDC01000001.1, from coordinate 376,533 downwards.
TGTGACCCGCATGGGCCAGTTCCTTAGCCTCTGACATGGTCTGAGGGGGCTGTCGCTCGGAGAAGCCTGTGTAACCAACCTGGAGGGCATACTCCCCGGGAGCCTTCCGGGGGAATCCGTAGGAAAGACTGCCACGGATGCCGTGCTCGTTTTCGTAGACCAGCGAAACTTGGATCGACATCCGGGATTGCCTCCGTCTAGTTCAGTGTTGCTTGATCAGGCCGAGAAGGTCCTTGGACGTGTAGCGACTCGTAACCAAGGCAATGCGCTCGTCCAAGGAGCCTCGCTCACTCCCTTCAAATGCTCGGACGCACCCTTCGACGAACGCCAGCAGGGCCGGTGAGAAGGTGTTGTCCAGCTCCCAAAACCCTGTGACCTCGCCGGTCTGGTTATCCCGAAGAATCACCTTGAAGCGGGTCTGATCGGCCATGGCGGCGATGCGCTGGCGGATATCCGCTCCGGTGGGATCGAGGAAGTGCTCGTAGTGGACCAGGGACCTTCCCTGATGGAGCAGGTGCCACATCAACAAGCCCACGGGGCCCGCATCCGTGTGCAACGCCATGGGCGTCACCTCGACCGTCAGCTCCTCGAGGGCACCGTATCGCTCCGCCCACTCGGGCTCCTCGAAGATTTCGAGGAACATCTCTTCACCATGTCCGATGTTGAAGTCTAGCCAAGCGAAGGAAGCACCGCACCGTCCCACCTCTTGGGAGCTGAGTGGGGGGAAGACGAGATGGACGGGGCCCCCAGTCCAGCGATTGTCCTTTTTCATAGCTGACCCCGATGCCGACACACCCCTTGGCGGATCTGGTCGGTGTCCTCTTTGTCGGACCACGTCGAATGGGGCGCGTGCTGGGCCCGCTCTAGGGGATCTGGGCTCCAGCAGGGCATGCGGTCCAGGGTGGTCCATTGGCATGCATCGACCATCGCCTCCAGGTCCGCAGGGTGGTCGGCCCGCCCTTCAATTGGATTGGGGAGGGTCAGGGAAGAGATGACCTCGGCCCCCGTCCCCTCCTCCAGGTGCCAGATTACTTTGACGGACTCGGGGTGAGCCCAGGGATCGAGGTAGGTCACATCCACGAGGGAGGTCACCCCGTTGAGGTCCCCGTGGTGGGGAAGCAGGTCGACTCCCCGTCCGAATCGGCGGCGACGTTTTAAGAACTGCCCGGGTTGTGGCTGAGTCATATGTAGGGATCCTGTTTGATTCTAACCACCTTGAAGTAATCTATTTTTCACCTCGCCGCAATAAGTGATCGAGTGCATCAGGGTGGTGTTGCTGTACTCAACCATCCGTGAACGACGGCTTATCGAGTGGTTGCCACGCCCTTCTCCTGCCGCATCTGGGTGGTCAGGTGCTTGCGCTGAACCTCGAGGGCCAGGGCATCCATGACGGACTTGTAGAGGGCAGGATCGGTGACGGCCTGCACGTCGGTGTTGGCGCCGGCCATGTTGAAGGTGCCGTGGGTGATGTTCACGCGGACTTTGGTGTTGGCGTCGTCGATCGGATCGAAGGTGAAGGAGACTTCGTAGGAGTCGCCCTTCTTGGCCTGGTAACCGGCGAAGAAGGCGCCCCAGAACTTCTCGGCGCCGGAGAGATCCTTGGCCTTGTGGGCGGAGATGAGGCCCGCGTCCTTGGCAGCCTGGCGGATCTGGTAGGCGTTGTCCTGGAGATAGGTCATGGTGGACGCGAACACCGTTCCGTAGGGCACTTCGAAGGAGCGGGTCTGGGCCTGGCGGAGGGCCATCTGCTGGTCCGGTGTCAGCTCGGGCGGCGCACAAGCCACGAGGAAGAGGAGGGCCGGGGTGATGAGTAGAGTTCGGCGCATGTGTGGGGCTCCTAAAAGGCGGTCTGGAGGACCTTGTAGTCCACGACCACGTCGTGGGTATCGAAACGGATGAGGAGATCGAAGGAGTAGCTGCCGCTGCGGCTGAAGCCGGTGCTGCTCCCACCTGAGGCAATGAGCATCCAGGCGCCCACATGGCTGGAGCTCACCTCGGTAGCCGTTCCCTGCCGGGTGTAGTTCCAGACCTCGCCGTTCCTGTCCTTGGTGGCGATGTTGGGGGAACCAAACCACTCCAACACCTGGGCCTTGGTGGTCTTGCCGTTCTCCAGGCGGGTCTGGACCGCACCCAGGGTGAGGTTGCCCTTGTTGGGGTCCGTCGCCGGCGGGGCGCAGCCGATGCTGGCCACCAACAGCGCGCCCCCCAGGACATTGATTACTCGAGCGATCATTGATTACCTCCTGATCGCTGAGTCTCCGCCAATGGGTTGGACAAAGGGTGTCCACTCCATCAGGGCGCTTATCTCCAGGTCTACCCTTCCGGCGAGACCAAGCCTTCCGCCAGATGGCGAAGGGCCGTTTTGCCGTCGGGCATGGTGTGCTCCAGGAGTCGGTACAGGGCTGCCACGTCGCCGGCCGCTCGGTGGCCGGGAACCGGAAGGCCAAAATGCCTACAGAGGGTCTTCAGGTTGGCGATGGGGCAGCCGAACTCACGCCAATCCACGCCGCGGTAGGAGCAGGCCCAGAACATGCCCTTGAGCGCGGGGATGGCCTTGGTGAGAAAGCGCCTGTCGAACGAGGCATTGTGCGCGACCACGATCCTGACTCCAGACAGCACACGGTCGAGCGCACCTTCGTCCAGGACCTGCCCCAGCAGGTGCCCCAGGGGGATGCGGTGGACCCTCATCGAGAAGAGGTTGACGGGGTGAGGCCCCGGATCCTGGAGTCCCTGATAGGCGTCCAAGGCGCCAAGGAGCCGGGAACCCCCTTGGGGCCGGCGATCCACCACGACCTTCAGAAGCGCCACCTCCACGGCCCGATGGCGCTCGGCGTCGGGCCCGCTGGTTTCGCAGTCCGCCAGCAGCAGCAAGCCGTGGCGGCTGAGGTCAAGCTTCCCCTGGAACGCAGGCACACCCTCGAAGGCAGTGGGGGTCTTCGGACCATCGAACGCTGCCGACGGATTCCGTCCCCAGATCACGGTGTGGTCGAAGCCGAAGCCCCGGATCAGACCGTTGATCTCGGCCATGACTCGAGGGTCCCAGCACATTCGCCAACAGACACGGTACAGATCCTCTTTACAGATCCCAAGCCTGTGCGAAGCCTGCTCCAGCGTGAGGCCAGCCATGGCGAGGAGATCGATGACGGAAGCTCCCGGAAGCCCCGTATCCGGGTGACACTCTTCCATGACGGCGTCCCGAACTGCTTTCAAGATGAGTGAAGGGGTAGACATGGACATGCTCCTGGTGAGCACCAACGGGTGCGGCTCCAGCAAAGCCGGCCCCGCCGCGCTTCTCACTTCGCCGAAGTGCCTATCGCGCCTGCGGATAGAAGGAGGTTCTACCCTCATCACAGCGATGTGTCGCATGGCACATCTGTGTGCTGCCCGGAGCACACCGACGTGCTTCCGCCGACACATCGATGTGCTGCAGAAGGTCCCCTCCGGACCCCAGTTTCTGCTGCACACATCGCAGCACAGGAAGGGATAGCCCCATTGATATCAGACAACTTACTCGGCCCACTTTGTCGCCATCTGACGGGAGGGGCCTTAATCTCGCAGTCTTTACAAAAATATTATTATCAACAATTAACATGCAGCACCTGGCCGCATGTTCGATCGTCATCCATTGGTTCGAATCCTCTCGCGCCGACCAAAACACCAGAGGGGCCCTCGAAAGAGGGCCCTTCTGGTGTTTTGACCATTCGGGACGAGAGGATTCGAACCTCAGGCCGGGGGTGCCCGGTTCGGCAGGCGCCGCCCGGGCGCCTGCACTCACCACCCCCTTTGGCCTTCGGCCGAGTGGGATCGCCCGAGGCGTGCCTTGATGGCACGCCGAAGCGAGACCGGCGGCTGGCGCAGCCAGACGCAGTTCGAATCCCGCTCTGGTGGGTCGGCACCAAATACGGAGCACGGCCAACCTCCGAGTGGGACCGCGGAGACAGCGCGGTGCACTGTCGGGAGCGGGGACCGGCGGCTGGCGCAGCCAGACACAGTTCGAATCCCGCTCTGGTGGGTCGATCCCAAATATGGAGCACGGCCAACCTCCGAGTGGGATTTCCGCCCTACGGCCGCACCGCCAGCCTCAGCGCCAGCCCCATGTCCGCGGTGTTCTCGTGGTTCGTGATGTTGTTGATGTAGCTGAAGGTCAGGGCGGTGCGGGGGCCCAGGCGGACATGCACGCCGACGTCGTGGATCACGGAGGGCTTGTCCAGGGTGGCCCCCGGCCCCTGGGAGGTGAGCGCATCGTGGTAGAGGAGGACGAGGAATGGCCGCACCCGGGTCCACCCGCGCCACTCCCAGCCCAGGTGGCCGGCGATCTGGTCCTTGATCAGGAAGGGGTTCGGGGCCGCTCCGCCCTTGAGGCCGCGGCGCAGGTAGGCCGCCCCCCCGTTGACGACCAGGTTCCCCGCGGGACGCCACTGGAAACCCAGACCGGCGCTCGAGTCCCAGTCCGAGCGGAACTGCCCGGCGAACCGGGTGGCGGGCACCTGCAGCGCCCCCAGGAAGCTGACGGTCAGCCCGGGACTCTCGTGGAGGCGGTGGATGACGGCGACCACGGGATCCACGGGGTGGAGGCGGATCGCCGTCTGCGAGAAGAAGACCACCTGGCCGTTCTGGATGATGACGGAGGTGACCTGGTCCCGCGCGATGGCCTCCCGCCCCGCCTGTTCGAACCCGAGCCGGTGGACCCCCTCGATCAGCCCGTCCATGAAGCCGCCGTCGACGCTCTGCCAGCCCAGGGTCAGCGCCAGGTCGGTCTCCGGACTCAGGCCGTACCGGAAGCTGAGCTCCGTGCGCTGGACCTCCGCGTCGAAGTAGTAGATCAGCGGCTCGTCCGCCAGGGAGGCGGCGAACGCCTCCGCTCCCGCCCGATCCACGGTGAAGCGACCGGAGGCATCCCGCCGCAGGCGCTCCTTGATCAGATCCGAGAACTCGAAGGTGTTCGAGCGGGTCACCTGGAACGAGAACCGCCATCGTCCCTGACCCACAGTCTGCGCCCCCACGGGCCAGTAGGTCAGCGGGACCAGGTTCAACGGGAAGAGATCCCGGCTGGAGGGCGGGCCCGGGTCGGGCCAGGCCTCCTCCGGCTTCGCGACAAGGGGGAGGGCCAGAGCGAGGATGAGGCCTGCAGCGCTGCTTCGGATCATGTCCCTGCCCGGGTGGGTGCGACGGCCGGCGGGGCCGCGGGTGCCTGGCCAGTCCGGCCCGCGGATCGGAGGGAAGTATGGCTATCCTGGGATCCAGCATGGAACCCAAAGCCCCAGACACACGCACGTCGCTGCTCCAGGCCGCCCTGGTGTGTTTTGCCGACCATGGATTCGACGGCACGAGCATGCGGATGATCGCGGAGAAGGCCGGGCGGCCCCTTTCGCTCCTGTCCCACTACTTCGGGAACAAGGAGGGGCTGTATCTCGAGGTGTTCAAGTACATCTTCGAGACGTCGACGCCGCAGTCGCCACACCCCGCGCCGGGCCTGGACCTGGATCCGCGGGACCGGCAGGGGGCCGTCCGCCTGCTGCGCGAGCAGATCCACTTCATGTACCAGCAGGCCGCTCCGGACGCGGCCCAGGCCCGGCCCTTCCAGGACCACCGGGCCCGGCTCTGGGTGCGGGAGTTCCGCTCCCCCCGCGCCAGCCTCCATCCGATCATCCACGAGTACCTCAGCCCGACGGCGGACCTGATCCGCAAATGCATCGGGGTGCTCCGCCCCGAACTGAACGCCGCGCAGGTGGCCTTCCTCAGCGCCACGATCATGGGCCAGGTGGCGGGCCACGGGACGATGTCGGGCCTCAACAAGGTGCTGTGGGGCGAGTACCCGCCCTTCGGCAGCCATTTCCAGGAGGCGGAGCTGCTCGTGGAGTTCTGCCTGCAGGGCCTGCGGACCGACCTGCCGGCCCCGCACGAGGGCTAGACCCGCAGGCCGGGGAGGTGCACCCCCCCGGTCCGGGAAACGCCCGGCGGCAGGCATGCGCCGGCCCCTCAGAAGCGGTAGATGAAGCTCGCGTTGAGGGTGGGCGAGGTGATCTCCGGCTTCGTGCCGAAGAGCTCGGGCTCGTACTTCGTGTGGACGTACCGGAGCTCCGCACCCAGGTTCGGAGTGAACATGTAGCCCGCGGAGACCGAGCCGTGCACCGCGTTCGGAGTGTCGTCGGCGCGCATTCCGGGCAGGTCCATCTCGAACTTCGCCAGGCCGAAGCCGAGGCCGGCCCCGAGGTAGGCGCCGCGGTTCACCTGCTGCGAGAAGAAGTAGTTGTAGTCGGCCCCGAGCTGGAGCAGCTGGACCTTGCGGTGGTCCTTCTCGAAGTGGGTGTAGTCCAGCCGCGGCACGATGGCGTGGCCACCGGGGAACCCGATCACCATGTGGGCGCCGAGGCCGTAGCCCAGCGAGTGGTCCAGCAGGTCCCGGTCGCCCAGATCGCTCGTGGGATAGGCCAGCGTGCCCTGAAGGCCGAACTTGATCTCCTGGGCGGAGAGCGGACCGCTGGCCAGCAGGGCGGCCGTGAGGCAGAAAGCCAGGCTTAGGCTTGATTTCATGGGGATCTCCTTGTGCCCGGGCGGGCAGAACAAGATGGGAAAGGCTTCCGGCCGGCGTGGCCAAGAACGATGCATCGGTCGAGTGACCCATGATCAAATGCAATTTAATAGGACGATTGACCTATGTCAATAATCAAAATATGATTTATTTTATAAATTATTTTTATTTATTTAATCTATTTAATAAAAATTTAACCGATTTAAAAAACATCTTGCCAGAGCCGTTCAAACGATTAATTCTATTGATCGGTCGAACGACTAAATCGCCTATCCGCCCATGAACCCCTCCGCCGTCCCACCCTGCCCCGACACCCGCGACGCACTGCTCGAGGCGGCCCTGGCCTGCTTCGCCAAGTACGGCTACGACGCCACCTCCATCCGGCTGGTGGCCTCCATGGCGGGCAAGAACTCCTCCCTGATCTCCTACTACTTCAAGGGGAAGGAGGGGCTGTACCGGGAGGTCTTCCGCTACCTGCTGGCCCATTTCGCCGCCAAGACCGGTGAAAGGGATGCCCTGGAGGCGGACCGGGCCTCAGACGATTCCAAAGATGGGGACGGGGATGGCCGGGCGCGGCTCCGCACCCACATCCGGCGGCTCCTCCGCGAGCTGGATGCCCACTTCGACACCTCGGATCCCCTGCGGGTGCCGGCCTCGCGGCTCTGGCTGAGCGAGCTCCAGTCCCCCCGGCACGAGGTCAAGGACCTTCTGCAGGCGCGCATGGAACCCTTCGTCCGTGAGGCCCGCGCCTGCCTCCGGGCCATCCGCCCGGACTTGTCCCCCGCAGAGGTCGACTTCTGGGGCATCACCCTCCACGGCAGCTGCATCCACCACGCGCTGATGAGCGAGATCCACTGCCTGGCCTGGACGGCGGCCGACCCGTCCCTGGCCCTCGACGCCATGGCGGAGCGCCTGACTGATTTCACTTATCACGGCCTTCGACAGCATTGATACTTACCGTCCGACGCCTTCTTCCCCGCGTGCCGAAAGCAGATTTTTCTCAGGCCCCTTCTTGGAGTGCTCCCATGCAGACCCCCTATCGAGGCGGAATGGTCTTCCTCGCCGCTGCCCTGGTGGCAATGGTGCTGACTGTCGGTTGCGGCAAGAAGGAACAGGCGAAGGCCACGCCCGAAGTCGCCGTGGTGACCCTGCAGCCCGAGCGGGTGGCCATCACCTCCGAGCTGCCCGGACGCACCTCCGCCTTCCTCATGGCCGAGGTCCATCCCCAGGTGAACGGCATCGTCCAGCAGCGGCTCTTCACGGAGGGGAGCGACGTGAAGCAGGGCGACGTCCTCTACCAGATCGATCCCAGGCCCTACCAGGCCGCCTACGACACGGCCGCCGCCGCCCTGGCCCGGGCCGAGGCCAACCTCCCCGCCATCCGGAAGCGGGCCGAGCGGTTCAAGGAGCTGCTCGCCGTCAACGCCGTGGGCCAGCAGGACTACGAGGACGCGGCCGCCGGCGCCAAGCAGGCCGAGGCCGAAGTCCAGGCCCTGAAGGCCGGGGCCGAGTCCGCCCGCATCAACCTCGGCTACACCCGCCTCACGGCGCCCATCTCGGGCCGCATCGGCAAGTCCAGCGTGACGCCCGGCGCCCTGGCCGCGGCCTACCAGGGCCCCGCCTTCACCACCATCCAGCAGCTGGACCAGGTCTACGTGGATTCCCCTCAGTCCAGCGCCATCCTGCTGGGGATCCAGCGGAACCTGGCCGCGAACCGGATCAAGGGCAGCGCCGACCAGGCCAAGGTGAAGCTCCTCCTGGAGGACGGCACCCCCTATCCCCTGCAGGGCATCCTGAAGTTCTCCGATGTCACCGTGGACCCCAGCACCGGCTCGCAGATCCTCCGCATGGTGTTCCCGAACCCGCGGCACATCCTGCTGCCGGGCATGTATGTGCGGGCCATCGTGGAGGAGGGCGTGGCCGAGCAGGCCATCCTGGTGCCGCAGCAGGGCGTCACCCGCGACCCCAAGGGCAACGCCATCGCCATGGTCGTGGACGGCTCCGACAAGGTGGAGCAGCGGACGCTCAAGGTGGACCGCGCCATCGGCCCGAAGTGGCTGGTCCTCGAAGGGCTCCACGCCGGGGACCGCGTGATCCTGGAAGGTCTCCAGAAAGTCCGGCCCGGCGTGGCCGTGAAGGTCGTGCCCTTCGGGGCGAAGCCCGCCCCCGCGGCCGCGAAGTAGGCAGAGGAGCCGCCCCATGGTCAATTTCTTCATCGATCGGCCCATCTTCGCCTGGGTGGTCGCCATCGTCATGATGCTGGCCGGCCTCCTGGCCATCAAGACGCTGCCCATCTCCCAGTACCCGCCCGTGGCCCCGCCCTCCATCTCCGTGGACGCCTTCTACCCGGGCGCCTCCGCGAAGACCGTGGAGAACACCGTCACCCAGATCATCGAGCAGAAGATGACGGGCCTGGACCGCCTGCTCTACATGTCCGCCTCCAGCGACTCGGCGGGCCACGGCAGCGTCACGCTCACCTTCCAGCCCGGCACGGATCCCGACGCCGCCTGGGCCAAGGTCCAGAACAAGCTGGAGCTGGCCAAGCCCCTGATGCCCCAGGTCGTGCAGCAGATGGGCATCGCCGTCACGAAATCCACCAAGAACATCTTCATGATCCTGTCCATCACCTCGACGGACGGCAGCATGAACGCCGAGGACCTGCGCGACTACCTGGCCTCGAGCGTGGAGAACGTCATCAGCCGCGTGGAGGGCGTCGGCGAGGTCCTGTCCTTCGGCACCCAGTACGCCATGCGGATCTGGCTCAACCCCGACAAGATGGTGGGCTACCGCATCACCCCCGACGACATCCGCCAGGCGGTGCGGGCCTACAACGCCCAGATCTCCGCCGGCCAGGCGGGCGGCCTTCCGGCCGTCAAGAACCAGCGGCTGAACGTGACCGTGAACGTGCAGGAGCTCCTGCAGACGCCGGAACAGTTCGGGGCCATCCCCCTGCGCATCAACCCCGACGGCTCCACCATCCGCCTGCGGGACGTGGCCCGCACCGAGCTGGGAACGGAGTCCTACGAAAGCGACACGAAGCTCAACGGGCAGCCGGCCGCCGGCATGCTCATCCGCCTGGCCTCGGGCGCCAATGCCCTCGACACCTCCAAGCTCGTGAAGGGCAAACTCAATGAGCTCGCCCCCTATTTCCCGCCAGGCGTCCGGGTCGACTACCCCTATGAGACGACCCCCTTCGTATCCGTGGCCATCGAAGAGGTGGTGAAGACCCTCATCGAGGCCGTGATCCTCGTCTTCCTGGTCATGCTCCTCTTCCTCGGGAACTTCCGCGCCACCCTGATCCCGACCATCGCCGTCCCCGTGGTGCTCCTGGGCACCTTCGCGATCCTGCAGTACGTGGGCATGTCCATCAACATGCTCACCATGTTCGCCATGGTGCTGGCCATCGGCCTCCTGGTGGACGATGCCATCGTCGTGGTCGAGAACGTCGAGCGCATCATGCACGAGGAGGGCCTGTCGCCGCTGGAGGCCACCCGGAAGTCCATGGGCCAGATCACCAGCGCCCTGGTGGGCATCGGCCTGGTACTGTCCGCGGTGTTCGGCCCCATGGCCTTCTTCGGCGGGTCCACGGGCATCATCTTCCGGCAGTTCTCCTTCACCCTCATCACCGCCATGATGCTGTCCGTGGTGGTGGCCCTGGTCCTCACGCCCTCCCTCTGCGTCACGTTCCTGAAGCCCATCGAGAAGGGCCACGAGGCCGCCGAGAAGGGGTGGAAGGTCACGCGCCCCTTCTTCCTGTGGTTCGACCGGTTCTACACCAAGATCAACCACATCTTCGTGGGCCAGCTGGAACGCGTGCTCTCCAAGTGGGGCCGCTACGCCGTCATCTACGGCGCGATCGTGGTCGGCATGGGGGTGCTGTTCCTGCGGCTGCCCACCGCCTTCCTGCCCGAGGAGGACCAGGGCATCATCATGACCCTCGTCCAGCTCCCCGCCGGGTCCACCATGGAGCAGACCCAGAAGGTCATGTCGGAAGTGCAGCACTACTTCCAGGACGATGAGAAGGAGGCGGTGGCCTCCTGCCTGACGGTGGGCGGATTCAGCGTGGCCGGACGCGGCCAGAACAACGGCATGGCCTTCGTCAAGCTCAAGGACTGGCACCTCCGGGACCGCTCCGAACTGAAGGCCGAGGCGGTCATCCGCCGGGCCATGCGCACCTTCTCCTCGCGCCGGGATGCCATGGTCTTCGCCGTGGCCCCGCCCGCCATCCTGGAGCTCGGCAATGCGACGGGCTTCGACTTCCAGCTGCAGGACCGCGCCGGCGTGGGGCACGCCAAGCTCATGGAGGCCCGCAACCAGCTGCTGGGCCTGGCGGCCCAGAACGCCAACCTCAAGGCCGTGCGCCCCAACGGCCTGGATGACCAGCCCGAGTACAACGTCCGGCTGAACCAGGACCGGGCCGGCGCGCTGGGCATCCCCCTGCCGGCCATCAGCGATACCCTCGCCAGCGCCTGGGGCGGCTCCTACGTGAACGACTTCATCAACCGCGGCCGGGTCAAGCGCGTCTACATGCAGGCCGACGCGCCCTTCCGCATGCAGCTGGAGGACCTGAACAAGCTCTATGTGCGGAACACCGCCGGCGCCATGGTCCCCTTCTCCGCCTTCTCCGCCGGAGAGTGGAGCTACGGCTCTCCCAATCTCCAGCGCTACAACAGCTTCCCCTCCGTGAACATCCAGGGTGAGCCCGCCGCCGGCAAGAGCACCGGCGACGCCATGCTGGCGATGGAGGACCTCGCCAAGAAGCTCCCCTCCGGCATCGGCTTCGAGTGGACGGGACTCTCCTACCAGGAACGGCAGGCCGGCGCCCAGGCCCCGGCGCTCTACGCCGTATCCATCCTGGTGATCTTCCTGTGCCTCGCGGCCCTCTACGAGAGCTGGACCATCCCCTTCTCGATCCTCCTGGTGCTCCCGGTGGGCGTCTTCGGCGCCGTCCTGGCCACCTGGGGCCGGGGCCTGTCCAGCGATGTCTACTTCCAGATCGGCCTGCTGACCACGCTGGGCCTCACCGCCAAGAACGCCATCCTCATCGTGCAGTTCGCCGAGGAGCAGATGGCCCAGGGCGCCGGCCTCCTCGAAGCGGCCATGGAAGCCTCCCGCCTCCGCCTCCGCCCCATCCTGATGACCTCCCTGGCCTTCACCTTCGGCGTGCTGCCCATGGCCCTCACCCGGGGCGCCGGCGCCGCGGCCCAGAACGCCATCGGCACCGGCGTGGTGGGCGGCATGCTGACGGCCACCTTCATCGCCATCTTCTACATCCCCCTGTCCTTCGTCCTGGTGAGCCAGCTGTTCAGGAAGAAGGCCCAGGAGCCCGCCCCGGCGCATGCCCCGGTTTCCGAGGAGGGGCAGCCATGACGCCGCTCAAAGCCTGGTCCACCCTTCCCCTCGCCCTGGCGCTGACCGGCTGCGTCTCCATGGCGCCGAAGTACCGCACCCCTGAGCCGCCGGTGCCCAAGGCCTGGCCCGAAGGGCCTTCGTACCGGGCCGCCACCGGCCCCACCGGGCAGCCGGCCGCCGACACCGCCTGGCAGGAGTTCTACCTCGATGAGCGGCTGCGGAAGGTCCTCGACCTCGCGCTCCGCAACAACCGGGATCTCCGGATCGCGGCGCTGAACGCGGAGAAGGCCAGAGCCTACTACCGGATCCAGCGGGCCGACCTGCTGCCCAAGGTCAATGCCTTCGCCCAGGGGACCAAGCAGCGCCTGCCCGCCAGCGTCTCCGGGACCGGCCAGGCCCTCGTGGTCGAGCAGGACGTGGTCGGCGTGGGGATCAGCGCCTGGGAGCTGGATTTCTTCGGGCGCGTCCGGAGCCTGAAGAACCAGGCCCTGGAGCAGTACCTCGCCTCGGAACAGGCGCGCGACAGCGTGCAGGTCTCCCTGCTGGCCGAGGTCGCGAACGTGTACCTCGCCCTCGCCGCCGATCGCGAAGCCCTGAAGCTGGCCCAGGACACCCTCGTGAACCAGGAGGCGGCCTACAAGCTCGTCCACCGCCGCTTCGAGGTCGGGGCCTCCTCCGAGCTCGACTCCTATCGCGCCCAGGTCACCGTGGAGACGGCCCGGGCGGATGCGGCCCGGTACACCCGCACCGTGGCCATGGACGAGAATGCCCTCCGCCTCCTGGTCGGTTCCCCGGTGCCAGCGGAGTGGCTGCCGGAGGCGCTCGGCGCCCTGGCCCCGCTGAAGGACTTCGCCCCGGGGCTGCCCTCCGAAGTGCTGACGCGACGCCCGGACATCCGGATGGCCGAGAGCCAGCTCAAGGCCGCCAACGCCAACATCGGCGCCGCGCGGGCGGCCTTCTTCCCCCGGATCTCGCTCACGACGAGCCTCGGCACCATGGGCAGCGAGCTCTCGGGGCTGTTCAAGTCCGGATCCGAGACCTGGGCCTTCTCGCCCCAGATCGTCCTCCCGATCTTCGACACGGGCGCGCGGCGCGCGAACCTCAAGGTCGCCCACGCCAACCGGGACATCGCCCTGGCCCAGTACGAGAAGGCCATCCAGGTGGCCTTCCGGGAAGTCGCCGATGCCCTGGCCCAACGCGGCACCCTCGATGAGCAGCTGGCCTCCCAGGAGGCGCTCACCCAGGCCCTGGAGGGGGCCTACCGCCTCGCCCAGGCCCGCTATGGGGCGGGCATCGACAGCTACCTCAGCGTGCTCGACGCCCAGCGCTCCCTCTATGCCGCGCAGCAGGGCCTCATCGCCCTCCGCCAGGCCAGGATCGGCAACCTGATCGGCCTCTACAAGGTCCTGGGGGGCGGCTGGAAGGCGTCCTGAGCGGTCTTTCCTGACGCAGAAGCGCCCGCTTCGCGGGCGCTTCTGCGTCAGGAACGGCCCTTCACCATGGGCACGAACCGCACGGGCAGCACCCCCTGCCGCTGCATCCCCGTGGGCGTCTTCCGCAGCAGGTACAGCTCCTGGGCCCCCCACTGGGAGCCCACGGGGATGATCATGCGGCCCCCCTCCCTGAGCTGCTCCACCAGGGCCTGGGGGACCTGCTCGGGGGCACAGGTGACGATGATGGCGTCGAAGGGGGCGGCCTCGGGCCAGCCGTGGTGGCCATCCCCGGCGCGGACCTTCACATTGGCGTAGCCGAGCCGCTTCAGGTCCGCCTCGGCGCGCCGGGCCAGGGGGTCCACGATCTCCACGGTGTAGACCTCGGCCACCAGGCAGGACAGCACGGCGGCCTGGTAGCCCGAGCCGGTGCCGATCTCCAGCACGCGGTCCCCGGGCCCGGGCCCCAGGGCGGCGGTCATGAAGGCCACGATGTAGGGCTGGGAGATGGTCTGGCCGTAGCCGATGGGCAGGGGCCAGTCCTCGTAGGCCTCCCCGCGCTGCGCCGCGGGGACGAACTCGTGCCGGGGCACCCGGGTCATGGCCTCGAGCACCCGGGGATCCGTGATGCCCCGGGCCACGATCTGGTCCCGCACCATGTGCATCCTGGCCTCGGCAAGCACCGGCTCCACCACCGGGGGAGGGGCGGCGGGTCGGGCGGGTTCCGGGTTGCAGCCCCCAAGGGTCAGCATCAAGGCCACTCCCAGGTGCCTTCGCATGGGTACGAAGGTACCCCGTACACGGCTTCCCGCCAGCGCGGATCCCTGGCAAGCCAGGGATCCGCGTAGGGCAAATGATTGAACTCAGAGCTAAATACCCAGGGTGAGGTCGAGCTGCCCCGCCATGCGGCCCGTCCAGCTCCGCAGGCGCCAGACCAGGATCAGGGCCTTGGCCTGGGCAGCCCCGGGGAAGGCCCGGCTGAAGGTCGCCGCCACCACCTGGCCGGAGGCGTCCACCTGGAGGGCCAGGTCCGTGCCGGCGGGCAGGCTGGCCAGCGCCGCCACCAGGGCCGGGTCCTTCAGGCGGGCCTCAAGCTCACGGCGGAGGGAGGCCGGGTCGGAGGTGCCGGTGATCCCCGAGAAGGCGAGGATGCGCAGCGTGGGGCGGGCCTTGGGCTCCGCCTGGCGGACCTCCCGGCGGGCTGCCCGGTCCTCGGCCAGGGCTTCTCCGGCGGCGGCGGGGGACGCGGTGTATTTCCGCTGCATCGGGGCCGGCGCATAGGCCACGGACTGGCTGGCCAGGCCGCCCACCGCCGCGTCGGACACGCCTTCGGGCAGGGGCAGGGGCTGGGTGACGGTTGTGCTTCCGCCGCCCGCGTTCCGCACCTGGGTGTCCACCGCCACGAAGGAGGTGTAGGCCGTCAGCAGGTGGTAGGCGAGGCCCAGGCGCGTCACTTCCGCCGTGCGGCCCTCATCCGCGCCGAACTGGTCGTAGTCCGACAGGGCCTGGATGCGCTGGCGGGCCCAGAGCTGGCGCAGGGCGCCGTGGTCGCGGTCCCTCACCTTCCCCACCTCGAAGGTCTGGCTCCAGGGGCCGGCGGCGGTCATGCCCGAGAGCGTGACCGTGCCCTTGGCTTCGCCCGTCCACTTGCCGAGGCAGATGACCGGCCGCTCCGCCAGCACGTCCGGCAGCTGCAGGGGCTCCAGGTCCTGGACGTGGAAGCCGTTCGTGGTGAGCTTCACGTTGGTCAGCACGGGCGAGGACACATAGGCGCGGAAGCGCTCGGCCTCAAGGGCGGCCTGCTCGGGCTTGGTGATGACGAAGGCCTCGCCCTGCCCCGCGTGGGCCATGCCCTCGATGAGGTGGCGGTTCACGGAGCTGCCGATGCCGAAGGCGAAGAGGTTGGCGGCGCCCAGGTTCTTGCGGATGAGATCGAAGACCTGGCCGTCGGCGCTGATGTAGCCATCCGTGGAGACCACGAAGGTGCGGGAGATGCCGGGCACCCGGGGCAGGCCCAGGGCCTTGCGCAGCGCACTGCCCAGCTCCGTCCCGCCGCCCCCGTGCTGCGAGCCCACGAAGGCCAGGGCCTGCTGCGTGGCCTCAGGCGTGGCGTGCTGGGACCCGCTGGGCGACCAGAAGGCCGAGGTGCCCTCGAAGACCATCACGTTGAAGAGGTCCTGGGGCCGCAGGCCCTGGATCATCTCCTTCATGAGCACCTTGGACACCTCGATGGGGAAGCCCATCTGGCTGCCGGAGACATCCATGATGAAGACGAACTCGCGGGGCGGCAGATCCTTCGGCGTGACGCGCTTGGGCGGCTGGGCCATGAGCAGGAAGGTGTTCCCGTCCTTGCCCTGGTCCAGCAGCAGCCCCGACTGCACAGCGTTCCCGGCCAGCTGGTACTTCACGATGACATCGCGGTTGCCGCCGTGGGCTTCGCTGGGGTCCAGCCGCAGCGTGGCGTCCGTCTTGCCGTCGTAGGCGATGGACGTCTTGTGCGTGTCGCAGGCCATGCGCTGGATGGGCAGGCCCGCGGACAGCTTCACCTCCAGGTCGAAGGTGGTGGCGGGCTTCTCCCCGGCGTGGGTATAGGGGTTGGCCACCCAGGTCTCGCCCGTGCTGGACTCCGTGCCTGCCTTGCCGGCGTAGCGCGGGCCCACCACCGCGGGATAGACGAAGCTGTACGTGCCCTCCGTGGGGACCAGCAGCTCGGTGTAGCGGAGCTCCACGCGGATCTCATCGCCGGGCAGGATGTTGGCCACGTTCATCTGGAACACGTTGGGCCGGTGCTGCTCCAGCAGCGAGGCGCTGCGGCCCTGCTGCTTCGCCTGCTCGTAGTCGGCCCGGGCCTGGCCGCGCTCCTTGATCTGGGCCTTGAGCACCCGCTCGCCGATGCGCATGGTCATCCCGTAGACCGCCGACCGCGTGGAGCCCGGGAACACGTAGAGAGCCTCCAGGGGCTTGCTTCCGGTATTGCGGTAGACCTGGGTCACGGTCACGTCGGCGATGACGCCGGCGATGGCCACCTTGGCGGAGGTGGACTTCAGGGGCAGCTGGTCCACCGAGGCGTCCCCGCCCTTCACGAAGAAGTAGGGCGACAGGGTGGCGTCCGCGGACTCGCCGCCGGGGGCCTGGAGCCTGGGGTTGGTTCCGGGCCGGCTCCGGGCCTGGACGTCCCCGGTGAAGGACACGGCGAGACCTGCACAGCAGGCGAACAGGGCAGTGGTGGACCGGCGCAGCGGCATGGGTTCCTCCCGGAGGGGCCGCGCCGGCAGGGCGCGGTTCAGGAGGGAATGCCGCCGGGAGGGCGCCCCTTTCAAGGGAGCGGATTATTTTTTCGCGGGCGGGTGGATCCGGGCCCGGAACCCGTCCACGGGGCCGGTTTCCGGCAGCCTCGCCGCGTCGGCCGCGGGGCCGCTCAGCACGTAGAGGTCCAGGACGTCGCCGGGCGCCAGGCGGAGCTGGAACAGCCAGGGCTCCGGCCCGGCCGCGGGCCGGATGACCTCGACCCCCGAGCTGCCGCGGCGGAGCAGCACCACATGGGCGGCCCGGGGGGCGCTCACGGTCACGCGGGTGGACCCGTCCGGCAGGGTGTCGAGGGTCCACACCGGCGCCGCGGCCTGGGGCGCGGGCGCGGCTGCCTTCGCGGCCACGCGGGGCGCCGGGGCCGACCCGGAATCCCGCGCCTCCAGCAGGGCGGCCCGGTTCATCCCCGCCGCCTCCGCCTTCCTGGACACCTGGTCCCGGACCTCCAGTTGCTTCACCTCCGCCGCCTGGGCCCGGGCCTCTTCCCGGGGCGCGACGGCACCGGCGACCTGGGCCGGAGCCGGGGGTGCCGGAGCCGGAGCGGCCGGGGTGTCCAGAGTCCGGGGGGCCTCGATCCCCACCGTCCGCCGGGCCGCCTTCGGCGGCGGGGCCGCGATCGCCTGGGCCTCGGGCGCGGGGTTGGTGGCCTGTGCCGGTGCCGGTGCCGTGGCCGGGGCAGGCGCAGGGGCCACCTTCGCCGCCGGCGGCTGGGCCTCGGGACTGCGCAGGATCGCCAGGCCCGCGGTGGTGGCCACGAGGATCCCGGCCGCGGCGCCGATCACGCCCGGGCGCCGCCAGAAGGGCACGAGCCTGGGGGGCGCGGCTGCGGAGGGCGCCAGGGCCGCCAGCACCTGGACCCGGGCCGCGGGATCCGCCAGCAGCTCCCGCAGGGCCTCCTCGTCCATGAGGGCATCGAACAGGCCCTGATGCTCCAGGGCCGCCTCAAACAGCGCGCGCCGCTCGGCCTCGGTGAGGATCCCGGCGGCATGGCCGCCCAGCAGCTTCTCGGCCTCGGCGCGCTTCATGGCGCCCCCCTTCCGCCCGGTCCGCTTCCGACGCCTTCCCAGCGCCCGCCCAGCGTGTCGAGCAGCTGCTTCCGGCAGCGGTGGTCCCAGGTGTAGACCGTATTGAGGCTGGCTGCGCCCAGGAGGCCCTGGATCTCCGCGAAGGTGCGGCCCTGGAGCTTGAGGCGGAACAGCTCCCGGCAGCGCTCCCCCATCTGGGCGATGCCCCCCATGAGCCGGGCCAGCAGCTCCTTGCGCTCCAGCACCATGGCCGGGTCCGGCGCGTCCGAGGGCGGCGGGAAGGCGTCCAGGTCCACGGCGTCGTACTCGCCGCGGCGGGCGGCGCGGCGGCGGTGGGCCGCCAGCTTGAAGCGCAGGATCTGGAAGGCCAGGGGGACCAGGTCCTCCGCCCGTTCCAGATGGCCGTACTTCGTATGGAGCAGCACCAGCACCTCCTGCGCCAGGTCCTCCGCATGGGCGCCTGCACCCCGGGATGCCGCGAAGGCCACGATCCTTTCACGGAGCCGGGCCAGAACCTCGAGACGACCCGCCGAAACACCTGCGGCCCCACCCTCCCCTTCGGGGATCGGGAGGGCGGAGGTCAGCGAGAGGTCGGGATCCATGGGCCGGTCGGGTGGGTTCCATCCTGGCAGGAACCGGGCGGCCCAGAATCATCCAGGTTCCGGGCGCTGAACGGGTAGGGTGGACGGAAGCCGAGGCTGCCCATGACCCTGGACGCGACGAACCCCCTGGCGCTCCCCGCGGCTTTCGCCCTTGGCCTCGCGGCCGGCGCGGCCCTCGGGCACTGGATCCGGCGCCTCCGGGCCGCCGGGCCGGATCCCGAGCTCCGGCGCCGGCTGGAGGACCTCACCCGGGCCCAGGCGGCCAGCGAGCTCGCGAACTCAGAGCTCCGCCGGGCCCTGGACCAGATGGAGCAGGTCGCCGGAACCGACCCCCTCACCGGCGCCTGGAACCGCCGCTGGTTCGAGGACAGCGCAGCCCAGCTCATCGCCCTGTCCGGTCGCGGGGACGCGGCCCTGAGCCTCATCATGCTCGACCTGGACCTGTTCAAGCACGTCAACGACACCTTCGGCCACGGGGTGGGGGACGAAGTGCTGAAATCCATCACGGGCACCGTCCGCGGCCAGCTCCGGGCCTCGGACGCCCTGGCGCGCTGGGGCGGCGAGGAGTTCGTCGTGCTCTGCCCCGCCACGACCCTGGCCGGGGCCACGATCCTGGCGGAGAAGATCCGGAAGGCGGTGGAGGCCCGCTCCATCCCCCAGGTGGGCATGGTGACCATCAGCCTGGGGGTGGCGCAGCACCAGGGGCTGGAAGAGCTCGACGCCTGGGTCGGCCGGGCGGACGAGGCGCTCTACCGGGCCAAGGAGCGGGGCCGGAACCGCACCGAGGCCTCCCTGACAGCGGCAGAGCCCCACGGTGAGGGCGAAGCCTCCATCCTCGCCCTCACCTGGGATCCCCGCCTGGAATGCGGCCATCCGGAGATCGACCACCAGCACCAGCAGCTCTACAGCCTCTCCAACAGCCTGCTGTCCGCCATCACCAGCGGCCGCTATCCCGAAGAGGCGAAGCTCCGGATGCAGCTGCTCATCGCCCACGTGGCCCAGCATTTCCACGACGAGGAGGCCATCCTCGCCCGGGTGGGCCACCCGGACCTGCCCGCGCATGCCCAGGAGCACAACCGCCTCGTCGCCAAGGCCAAGATCCTCCAGCAGGAGATGGGCGGCGTGAGCACGGACCTGCCCGCCATCCTCGGCTTCCTGGCCCTGGACCTCGTGAAGGGCCACATCATGGTCTGGGACCGGCGCTTCTTCGGGGACCTGGCCCAGGATTGATCCTGGGCGGGGCAGATACACTGGTGCCATGCCCGAACGCCTGATCCTGCTCACCAACGACGACGGCCTCTGGGCCCCGGGCCTGGCGGCCCTGGCCCGGGTGGCCTCCCGCTTCGGCCGGGTGGTCACCGTGGCGCCGGACCGCAACCGCTCGGCCATCTCCTCGGCCCTCAGCCTGCACAACATCCTCCGCCTGCACGAGATCGGCCCCGACCGCCACGCCTGCGACGGCACTCCCGTGGACTGCGTGCTGCTGGGCGTCTGCGAGGTGCTGGACCGCCGGCCGGACTGGGTGCTCTCCGGCATCAACCACGGCTTCAACCTGGGCGAGGACGTGTTCTATTCGGGCACCGTGGGCGCGGCCTTCGAGGGCCGGCTCCAGGGCGCCCGCGCCGCGGCCTTCTCCATCCACCCCCAGGGCTCGCTGGAGCAGGCGGAGCCCTGGATCGGCCGCTTCCTGGAGCGCTGGGAGGCCATGGACCTGCCCGGCAACCGCATCTGGAACGTGAACTTCCCCCAGGGCGAGCCCAAGGGCTTCCGCCTCACGGGCCAGGACAGCCGCGCCTACCACGACCTGGTGGAGCGCCGGGCGGATCCCCGGAACACGCCCTACTTCTGGATCGGCGGCGACGCGGGCCCCACCTATGTCAAGGCCCCCGGCAGCGACGCCGGAGCCGTGTTCGAGGGCTTCGCCAGCGTCACGCCCCTGCGCCTGGACCTGGGCTGCCCCGAGACCCTGGCCCGGCAGGCCGACTTCGACTCGGCCTTCAACGGGCCGACCGGGGCCTAGTCCGGTGCCGGTGCGCTTCCACGTCCACGGCGCCGTCCAGGGGGTGGGCTACCGCCGGTTTGTGGAGCGGGAGGCCCGGGCGCTCGAGCTGGCGGGCTGGGTGCGCAACGAGCCGGACGGCTCGGTCTCCGGCGAGGTGGAAGGTCCCGCGGCCGCCCTGGCGGCCCTCCGACCCCGGCTGGCGGAGGGTCCGTCCTTCGCGGCCGTGAGACGGCTGGACTGGGAGCCCCTGGATGTGCGATCCTCGCTTCCCTTTCCTTTCCAGATCCTCAGGTAGCCATGACCCTCACCACTCCCCTCAGCGCCTTCGTCCGCGACGTGCCGGACTTTCCGAAAGCCGGGATCCTCTTCCGGGACATCACGCCCCTGCTCTCCCACGCCGAGGCCTTCGGCGAAGCCGTGGAGGCCATGGCCCAGCCCGTGCTCACCCTCCAGCCCACCCATGTGCTGGGCCTGGAATCCCGCGGCTTCATCTTCGGCAGCGCCCTGGCCCAGAAGCTGGGCGTGGGCTTCGTGCCCGCCCGCAAGCCCGGCAAGCTGCCCATGCCCACCCACAAGGAGGCCTACGGCCTCGAGTACGGCAGCGATGCCCTGGAGATCCACACGGACGCCTTCGGCCCCGGCGACCGGGTGCTCATCGTGGATGACGTCATGGCCACCGGCGGCACCGCCGCCGCCGCCCAGCGGCTCGTGCAGAAGACCGGCGCCCAAGCCGTGGCCCTCACCGTCTTCATCGAGCTGACCTCCCTGCCCGGCCGCGAGAAGGTCGAGGGGCTGCCGGTGTTCAGCGTGCTGCGGTACTGATCAGTCCCATCTCCACCAAGCTCGCCCGCACGCCCCCTTCCGGGTCCGCGTAGCGCAGGCGCACGCCCAGGTCCTCCACCAGGCGCCGGTTGAGCACGCGGCGGTTGGCGGTCGCGTAGGCCAGCATGCCGGGACTCAGTTCCTGGCGCGCTTCCGCCAGCGTCACCCGGCGGGGCGCGGGGAGGCCCGCCAGCCGCGCCACCAGTTCCAGGAAGGCGCCCATGCTGCGGTGATCCCCATCCGCCACGTTGACCACGCCGGACACGGGCCGGCCCAGCGCCGCGACGCAGGCCGCCACCAAGTCGTCCACGTGGATCCGGTTGCCCGGGCCCGAGTCCTCGGGCCGCAGGACCGGCTCCCCGGCCCGCAGGCGGTCCAGGGGCAGGCGCTGGGGCCCGTAGATTCCGGACACGCGGAGCGCCACGCAGCGGACCCCGCGCTCCGCGCACCAGGCGAAGGCCGCCCGCTCCGCGGCCAGGCGGCGACGACCGGCGCCGTCCCCGGGTGCGGGAGGCGTGGCCTCGTCCACGGCCCGGCCCCCCGCATTCCCGTACACGCCGGTGGTGCTCAGGTAGACCAGCACCTCGGGCCGGGCCCCGGCCAGGCTGTCCAGGAACCGCCCCAGCCGCGAATCGGCCTCCCCAGTGGCGGGTGGAGGCGCCAGGTACAGGACGGACGCGAGCGCCGGCACCTCGGGGGGCACTGGCCCGTCGAAGTCGACGGCCCGCGCCGGAATGCCCGTGGCGGCCAGGGCCTCGGCGTGCGCCGGGGACCGCGTCCAGGCGAGCACAGGACCCGAGCCCGCCAGGCGCCTGGCCAGCCGCGCTCCGGTGTAGCCGCAGCCCGCGATCAGGCAGGTGCCCATCGTTGCCCCCTCCCGGGTCTCCATGGGACCAGCATAAGCCCGCCATGAGAGGCTGTCCTCGGGGCCCCGGGCCCTGCCGGAGTTCCCGTGTCCCCGCTGGTCAAGATGGTGCTGCTGGCCTGGCTGGTGCTGGGGCCGGTGGGACTCTGGCTGCGGCGGCGACGGCGGGACAGAACCTAGGGTCCTGGCTGCGGGCGGCAGTCAGGGTCGTTCCTTGCGATCGCATTGGAGCTCCGCCTGTTCATCCAGGAGGATCCGGCAGTCCTGTTCCATCTGGGCCCGCAGCATCCGGCGGGCACGGTGGAGGCGCATCTTGGCGGAACCGGGACTGATGCCGAGGACCTCCGCCACCTCTCCGATGCGAAGCTCCTTCAGCTCGCTGAGGTAGATGATCGTGCGGTAGTCCAGGGGGAGGGTGTCCACCAGGTCCCGGATGCAGCGGCACATCTCCTCTTTCAGGGGCTCCTGGCCATGGTCCGGGGCCGCGTGAAGGCCCGTGCTGTCGAGCACGGTCTCGGGCAGCTGAGCCCGGGAGGCCCGGTAGGAGGCGCTCTTCAGGCGATCCAGGGCCGCATGGGTGGCCACCTGGAAGACCCAGGTGGCCGGTTTGGCCTCCCCGCGATAGCCGCCCAGTCCCTGGTGGACTTTGAGGAAGACCTCCTGGGCGAGATCCTCCGCCTCGGTGGGCCCCACGAAGCGGCTGAGGTAGCTCAAAACCTTCGGCCTGGTGGCCGCTTCCAGGGTCTCGAAGGGGGTGGGTTGGGAGGCCATGACCGTCATCGCACCATTCCCCTAGTTTGACCCGCGGGCGGCGCCAGTGGAGCGGATACGGCGAGCGGGCGGCCTTTCCTCAGGGACTTGGCCATGACCTCCCTCCCGGATTCAGCAGCAGCCGCCGGAACCGCAGGCGGCGGCCCGGCCCTTGCCTGTCGCTTCCGGCCCAGCCTCGGCCAGGCAGTGGTCTGCGGCCTCCACGACTTTCCGATGGGGCGTGGCCTTGACGGCCAGGGCGACATTGACGGCTTCCCGCATGTCCTCCCTGGAAACGCCCAGTTTGCGGGCTGAGTCGAAGTGGTGCCGGAAGCAAGGTTCGCAGCTGGCGGCGATGGCGGCCCCGATGGCCACCAATTCGGCGACGGCCTCGGTCATGAGGGATGAGGGCTGGGACATGGCGTCCTCCTTTCATCCCTTGAGACGAGGTGGCGCCCCCGATGGATACAACCAGCAAACGGGCTCCATCCGCCTGCCTCGCGGCCCCTTCCTACCGCCTGGAGTCCGTTGCCCTCGGCAGGGTGAGGGTGAAGCGGCTGCCGCGCGCCAGGGGCTGGTAGCGGGCGTCGCCGCCGTGGTCCTGGGCGATGCGGCGGACGATGGCCAGGCCCAGGCCTGTGCCCTTCCACTTGGTGGAGAAGTAGGGCTCGAAGAGCCGGTCGCGATCCCCCTCGGGCACGCCCGTGCCGTCGTCCTCCACGTCGAAGCGCAGGTTCCCGTCCTCGCCCGTGAGCGAGAGGGATACGGCGCCCTGGCCGTCCACCGCAGCCACGGCGTTGTCCACGAGGTTGATGAGGGCGCGCTTCACCATGTCCCCGTCCCAGACGGCGCCCAGCGGCTCCAGCTGGAAGCGGATGGACCACTTGATGCCCGGATGGTTCGGCTCGTAGAGGGCCAGCACCTGGCGCAGCAGCTCCGCGGGATCGCAGGGGGAGAACTGGGGCGAGGGCAGCCGGGCGAAGCGGCTGAAGCTGTCCACCAGGCGCGAGAGGCTGGCCACTTCGGTGAGGATGGTCTCGGCGCCCTCCTGCACTGCCGCCAGGTCCAGGCGCCCCTCGCGGGTGCGGCGCAGCAGGCGCTGGGCCGTGAGCTGGATGGGCGTGAGGGGGTTCTTCACCTCGTGGGCCATGCGCCGGGCCACCTCCTGCCAGGCGGCGCGCTTCTCGGCCTGGGCCAGCAGGGACAGATCCTCCAGCACGGCCAGCACGCCGCCGCCCTGGAGCGGCTCGAGGATGGCCCGCACGGGACGGCCCTCGCCCTCGCCGCCCAGGCGCAGCTCCTCCTGCACGCCCCGGCCGGATTCCCGCACAGCGGCCAGCAGCTCCGGCAGGCGGCCCAGCCGCGGCAGGGCCTCGACGGAACCCCAGCTGTCCTCCGCGGGGTCGAAGGACTCGAGGCCCATCCAGGCCTTGGCCGCGGCGTTGAAGGTGCGCAGCTCGCCATCCGCCCGCCAGCTCATGACGCCCACGGGCAGGGCCGCCAGGATCTGGCCCAGGTAGGCCCGCTGCTGCTCCAGGCGGCTGGCCTGGGCCTCGATGGCCGCGCGGTTGGTCTTGAGGTCCTGCGTCATGGCGTTGAAGGTGCGGGCCAGGAAGGCCAGCTCGTCCTCGCCCATCTCGGGCAGCTGCACCTCCAGGTCGCCGCTGCCCACGCGCTGGGCGGCCTTGGCCAGGGCCCGGATGGGCTCGCTGAGGGACCGGGCCAGGGCCAGGCCCGACCACACGGCGAAGAAGAGGGTCAGCAGGGTGAGGAAGAGGAAGGTGCTCTGGGGCAGGGTCTGGAGCGTGTCCCGGGCGGACCGGATCTGCTGGCTCTCCCGGTAGCGCTGCTCCAGGGCCAGCACGCGGTCGAAGGTCTCCCGGGGCATGAGGGTGCCCACGGCCCAGACCCCGTCCCCCCGGGGCACGCGGCGGAGCAGCCAGAGGCCCTCCCCGGTCTCCTGGGCGTCCTCGGTCCCCAGGCCGGACAGGTCCGGCGGCTCCAGGCCCGCGCGCAGGTCCATGGCCTTCACGCCCTCGCCGGCCCTCGTCCCCAGGAAGGCCACCAGGTCGAGATCCGACGCGGCCCGGATGGCGGAGGCCTCCGCCGAGGGCGAGTCCAGCAGGCGGCCCGCGCCGAAGTCCAGGCGGGCCCTGGCGGCGGCGCGGAGATCCCCCGCCACCTTCTGGCCATCGCGGATGGCCACCTCCGTTTCGGGGCTGAACCAGCGCTCCACGTTCTTGTTGATGAAATTCCGGCCCACCAGGAAGAGGATCAGGCTGGGCACGATGCCCACGACGAAGAGCGTGAGCACCATGCGGGTGCGGAGGCGGGAGCCCAGGATGCCGCTCTTGCGCTCGAAGTAGAGCTTGGCCAGGCTGCGCGCCACGATGAAGAGCAGCGTCCCGATGGCCAGCACGTTGGCCAGGCCCAGGGCGATCAGGGCCCAGCGCGAGGGCGCGTCCAGCCCCCCTTCCGCGATGCGGTTGCCCACGGTCTTGTAGGCCAGGATGATCATGAGGATCAGCACGACCAGCCCCACCGCCACGTAGAGGCGGGTCAGCTCGGGGTGGCGTTTGGGATGGGGGGCGGGCATCCCCAGCAGGCTATCCTGGATGATCTGGGAAGGGCAGGGATGGAGACGGATTCAGCCGCGAGCAGGGCCTTCCTGGCCGACCTCGCGCCGGTGGAGGACGCGGCCTGGGACGAGGTGGAGACCGCCTCCGGCCGCCGCCCCCGGCTGTCGGCGGAGTTCTGGACCTCCCGCCAGCGGCAGGCCGCCAACCTCCACGAGATCTCGTACCGGGCCTGCTACAAGCCCCAGCTGCCCCGCCACTTCATCGAGCGCCTCACCCTGCCCGGCGAGCGCGTGTACGACCCCTTCAGCGGCCGGGGCACCACGGCCCTGGAGGCGGCGCTCATGGGGCGCCGGGTGGCCGCCAACGACCTCAATCCCCTCTCGCGCATGCTGGCGGAGCCCCGGCTCACCCCGCCCGCTCCCGCCGACGTGGCCCGGCGCCTGACGGAGATTCCGCGCACGGCGCCCTCGGATGGTCTGGATCTCGCCATGTTCTTCCACCCGGACACCGAGGCCGAGATCCGCGGCCTGCGGGACTGGTGCCTGGCCCGCGAGCGGAGCGGCGAGCTCGATGCGCTCGACACCTGGATCCGCATGGTGGCCACGAACCGGCTCACGGGCCACAGCCCCGGCTTCTTCTCGGTCTACACCCTGCCCCCCAACCAGGCCGTCAGCGCCGACAAGCAGCGCCTGATCAATGCGAAGCGGAACCAGGTCCCGCCCTACCGCGACACGCATGCCCTCATCCTGAAGAAGACCCGGCAGCTGCTGACGGGCCTGGAGCCCCTGGCCCTCCGGAACCTGGCGACGGCGGCCGGGGACGCGGTCTTCCTCACGGGCGAGGCCCGGGCCACGCCCGGCCTGGAGGACGGCTCCGTGGCCCTCACTGTGACCTCGCCGCCCTTCCTCGACGTGGTGGACTACGTGGGCGACAACTGGCTGCGCTGCTGGTTCAACGGTCTGGACGCCGAGGCCATCGGCCGCGGCCTCAGCACCCACCGCACGGTGGCGGCCTGGTCCCAGGCCATGAGCGAGGTCTTTGCCGAGCTGTTCCGCGTCACACGGCCCGGCGGCTTCGTGGCCTTCGAGGTGGGCGAGGTGCGCGGCGGCAAGCTGAAGCTGGACGAGGTCGCCCTGCCCCTGGGCTTGGCCGCGGGCTTCCGCGCCCACGGCGTGCTGGTGAACACCCAGGTCTTCACCAAGACCGCCCACATCTGGGGCGTGGACAACAACGGCAAGGGCACCAACAGCAACCGCATCGTGCTCTTCGAGAAGGCCTGAGCGCCGGACAGGATGGCACCCGAGGCCAAGCATGGTGTTGGTTTGCAATGGGTAAAAACAGGCATAAATATTTTTTTGATTCATTGACGCAGCTTCAGAAGATCCCATTCTTGGGGTCCTGACCCTGGCCTTCCGGGGTTTCTGGGGTTGACGCCCTGAGGAATTCCACGCTCGCCTGCCTGTGCCGGCGCGCGACCAGGGTCTGGATCGGGGAGAGAGGACTCCTCCCCGGGGGAGGCTCCATGCACACCGTCATCCGCGGCTATGCCGGCAGTAAGGAAATTGCCGACGAATTGCTGGAGTGCAGCCAGGACATCGAGGCCGTGATCGGTTCCGTGCCCGGCTTCATCGCCTACTACCTCATCAGGACCGACGATGGCGCCATGTCCATCACGATCTGCCAGGACCGCCACAGCTGCGATGAATCCACGAAGCGGGCGACGGTCTGGCTGGGCCGGAACCGGCCGGCCCTGAGGATCCAGCCGCCCCGGATCGTGGAGGGCGAAGTGACGTTCCAGTTCAGCAAGGCCCACGCCATGGCCTGAGGGGACCAGGTCCCCTGCCGAAGCCTCTCGAAGCCCCCCTGCCACCTGCCTGGAGGAGCGACCATGACCACCCCGCACCCCACGCCCGCCCTGACCCCGGAGATGGCCACCCTCAAGGTCCGCCTCAAGGCCACCTGGATGGCCGGCGACTATGCGCATTTCGCCACCTACCTGGAGCCCGGCGCCCTGGCGTTCCTGAACCGCCTCGGGCCCGAACCCGGCATGCAGATGCTGGACGTGGGCTGCGGGGCGGGCCAGATCGCGATCCCCGCCGCCCGCGCGGGGGTGCGCGTGACGGGGATCGACATCGCCACCAACTCCATCGAGACCGCGCGGAGGCGCGCCCAGGCCGAGGGTCTCGAGGCCCAGTTCGAGGAGGGCGACGCGGAGTCGCTCGCCTATGAGGATGGCGCGTTCGACCTGGTGGTGAGCCTCATCGGCGCCATGTTCGCGCCGCGGCCCGAGCGGGTCGCCGCTGAGCTGGTCCGCGTGTGCCGGCCCGGGGGCCGCATCGCCATGGCGAACTGGACCCCCGAGGGCTTTGTCGGCCAGATGTTCAAGGTCCTCGGCAAGCACGTCCCGCCGCACCCCCTCATGGCCTCCCCGGTGAAGTGGGGGGACGAGCCGACCGTCCGCGAGCGGCTGAAGGACGGGGTCTCGAAGGTGGCCACCCGGAAGCACTTCTACCCCATGCACTACCCCTTCCCGCCGGGGGATGTGGTGACCTTCTTCGAGCGCTACTACGGCCCCACGAACCGCGCCTTCGCCTCACTGGATGCGGAGGGGCAGAAGGCCCTGCATGAGGACCTCGAACAGCTCTGGGCCGACCACAACCACGCCCGGGACGGCTCGACCCGGGTCGAGGCGGAGTATCTCGAGGTGGTGGCGGTCCGCAGCTAGGGACCTTGCCCGGCCCCAGGGGGAACCGACCCTTGTCCCGGTCGCCCAACCAGAAAGGGGGAGGAATTGGGACGCAGAGTCCTGCTGGTCTATCCGGAAATGCCCCCCACCTACTGGAGCATGCGGTACGCCCTGCCCTTCATCGGCAAGAAGGCGGTCTTCCCGCCCCTGGGCCTGCTCACCGTGGCCGCCATGCTGCCGGAGGGCTTCGAGGTCTCCCTGGTGGACCTGAACGTGGAGCCGCTGACGGAAGCCGCCGTGGCCCGGGCCGACCTCGTCTTCATCTCCGCCATGATCGTCCAGAAGGAGTCCATGGCGCAGGTCGTCCAGCTCTGCAACCGGCTGGGCAAGCCGGTGGTGGCCGGCGGCCCCTACCCCACCAGCTGCCACGACCAGATCGCCGGCGTGGACCACTTCGTGCTGAACGAGGCGGAGGTCACGCTGCCGCTGTTCCTCCACGACTACGCCCTGGGGCGGGCCAAGCCCCTGTACGCCAGCACGGAACGACCCGACCTCACGCGCACACCCGCGCCGCGCTTCGACCTGGTGCGGCGGAAGGACTACGCGGAGATGGCCCTGCAGTTCTCCCGCGGCTGTCCGTATGACTGCGAGTTCTGCGACATCATCGAGCTGTTCGGCCGCCGGCCCCGCACCAAGACCCCGGCCCAGTTCCTCCACGAGATGGACCTCCTCTACGCGGAAGGCTGGCGCGGCCCCCTCTTCCTGGTGGATGACAACTTCATCGGGAACCGCCGCGAAGTCCGCGCCCTGCTGGCCGAGCTGATCCCCTGGCAGCAGCAGCGGCACCATCCTTTCACCTTCTTCACGGAGGCCAGCCTCGACCTGGCCAGTGACGAGCCGCTGCTGGACCAGATGGCCCAGGCCGGGTTCAACATGGTGTTCCTGGGCATCGAGACGCCCGATCTCTGCGCCCTGCAGGCCGCCGGGAAGCGGCAGAACCTCAAGGCCGACATGCTCGCCAGCATCCGGAAGATCCAGCGCAAGGGCCTGGAGGTCTCCGGCGGCTTCATCGTGGGCTTCGACAGCGACGGCGGCGACATCTTCGAGCGCCAGGTCCGGTTCATCCAGGAGGCCGCCATCCCCACGGCCATGGTGGGCCTGCTCACCGCCCTCCCCCGCACCCGCCTGCACCGCCGCCTCGAGGCGGAGGGCCGCCTCACGGGCGATTCCGGCGGGGGCAACAACACCCACGACCTGCGCCTCAACTTCCTGCCGAGGATGGACACCCGGAAGCTCATCGACGGCTACAAGCGCATCCTGGCTGAGATCTACCGGCCGGACCGCTACTTCGAGCGCTGCCTGAAGCTCCTGAAGACCATGAAGCCGCCCCTCACCTCGCGCCGGAAGCTTCACCTCATGGAGCTCCGGGCCTTCGTCCGGTCCCTCGTCGTCCAGACCTTCTCGCGCTACGGCTGGACCTACTGGCGCTTCCTCGTGCAGGGCTTCCTCGCGCGGCCCCTCATGGTGCCGGAGACCGTCACCCTGGCCGTGAAGGGCCACCACTTCTTCAAGATGACCCGGAGCCTGCTGGAGCTGGAGCGCTTCAAGGCCAGCCTCCAGGAATTGGCCAGGACCTTCGAGGGGCGCCTGCAGGCCGCCACGCCTCTGGACTTCCCGCAGCGGCTCGCCGAGCTGAAGGTCCTTCGGGACCAGGCGCTGAGCCAGACGCAGGCCCGGTACCAGCGCCTGCCCAAGGACTTCCGCGCCTACGCCGACGACGCCGTGGCCGCCTTCCGGGCCACTCTGGAGGCCCATCTCGCGCGTCTCGCGGGCGAGGTTCCGCTCCCGGCCAGCGTCACATGATGACCGGCACCGAGGTGCGTGGTTGATGGATCGATTTGGTAAAATAAACGCATAGAAATTTTTTTGACGCATTGACTCCAAGCTCCGGGGGCCCATGTTGGATGACCGCCCATGGGCGGGACTTCGCCGCGCCCCTGGGTGGGCCGGCAGCCGGGCGCAACGCCTGGAGGGGCCGCGCCCTTCGAGGTACCGGCTCACCGCAGCCACAAGGAGGGTTAGATGAAGACACGCACTCTGGCCGTTTCCGCACTGGCGCTGGCCCTTGCCGCCTTCGCGCCGCCCGCCCTCGCCAAGGATGGCAAGAAGGCCGGCACCGCCATCCTGATTCCCGCCGAGGACCTCAAGTGGACCGACGTGCCTGATTTCCCGGGCGTGCAGATGGCGGTCCTCGAAGGGGATCCCGCCAAGGGGGCGGGCCACTTCCTGATCAAGCTCAAGGACGGGTTCGTCACGCCGCTGCACCATCATTCCTCCGACCACTTCGCCACGGTGCTCTCGGGAACCATGTCCTTCACCGTCGATGGCAAGGAGACCCTGCTGCCGGCAGGTTCCTTCTTCGTGTTCAAGGGGAAGAAGGAGCACATCACCAAGTGCGTGCCCGGCGCCGACTGCGTGCTCTCCGTGGACGTCCGCGGGAAGTGGGACGTGGTGCCCGAAGCGCCCAGACCCTAGGCGGAGACACAGGCCGGTTCCGCGCCAGTCTATTCCGGTCGTTCCATCGGAGCTCCGAGGTCCCCATGACCACCTGCGTGGACGAAATCGCCGACGGGATCTTCCGCATCAGCACGTCGGTCCCCATCCCCGCCGTCCCCGGCGGCTTCACCTTCAACCAGATCCTCATCCGGGACGCGGCGCCCCTGCTGTTCCATACGGGCCTGCGCAGCCTCTTCAACGTCACCCGGGCCGCCATCGAGCGGGTGCTGCCGGTCGCCTCGATCCGCTACCTGGGCTACTCCCACGTCGAAGCGGACGAGTGCGGCGCCATGAATGACTTCCTCGCGGTGGCACCCGCCGCCGTCCCCTTGTGCAGCCGGGTGGGCGCCCTGGTGTCCATGGGGGACATGGCCGACCGGCCGCCCCGCGCCCTGGGCGATGGCGAGGAGCTGGATCTGGGGCGCCATCGGGTCCAGTGGGTGGATACGCCCCACGTGCCCCACGGGTGGGACGCGGGCCTCCTCTGGGTCTCCACCGCCCGCACCCTCCTCTGCGGCGACCTGTTCACCCAGCCCGGCGCGGAGCTGCCCCCGATCACCGAAGGCGACATCCTCGGCCCCAGCGAGGCCATGCTCGCGGGCATGGACTACTACGCCTGCCGGGACAAGGCCCGGACCACCCTGGCGCGCCTGGCGGAGCTGCGGCCCGAGACCCTCGCCACCATGCACGGCAGCTCCTTCCGCGGCGACGGCGCCTCCCTGCTGGAGGCCCTCTCCGCGACCCTGGCGGAGCCCACGGGCGTCCGCTGACACGGAGGCGCAGCGCGCCCGCAGGTCCCTGCCACGCCTGCGTGGCAGGGACCTGCGGACAGGATTAAAACCGGTAACCGACACCCACACCGTAGAGCATGGGATCCACCTTCACGGTCGTGACCTTGGCGCCGGTCGCGGCGACCTTCACATCGCTCCGGATCTGCACGTATTTCACGTCGAGGTTGATGAAGCAGTTCCTGGCCACCCGGAAGTCCACGCCAGCCTGGGCGGCCAGACCCACGCTGCTCTTGTCCAGGTCCAGCGCCCCGCCCGCCAGCTTCACGTCGGAGATGAGGGTCAGGTTCAGGCCCGCGCCGACGTAGGGATTCACAGTCCGGGCGGGAAGGAAGTGCCACTGGGCCGTGAGGGTGGGCGGCAGCTCCTTGAAGGTGCCGATCTTCGTGCCCGACAGGGTGACATCATGCTTCTGGGGCACCGTGAGCACCAGTTCCGCGGCCAGGTTCGGGCTGAAGAAGTAGCTGAAGTCCACTTCGGGGATGGTCTTCGAGCTGACGTGGATGGCGTCGGCAGGGAGGCCGGAGGCCGCGTCGGACTTGTCGGCGGGCTGGAGGGAGACGGCGCGCAGGCGCACCATCCACGGGCCCTCCTGGGCCTGGAGCGAGGCAGGACTCAGCAACCCGGCGGTCAGGGCCACCGGCAGGATGAGGGACTTCATGGGACATCTCCTTGGCATCGCCCCGGAAGCGGGGCATGGGACACAAAGGCTCCCCACCCCGCCATGGGACGGGGAGCCGGTTCACACGCGATGGATCAGGTCAGTAGGAAGGGCCGCGGGAGATGCTCTCGGCGGTGAGCGTGTCCCGGAACTTCAGGTAGACCCACAGCTGGTAGCCGATCACCACGGGCAGGAAGCAGAGCACCACGCCCAGCATGATCTTCAACGTCAGCGGACTGGAGGCGGCATTGAAGGCGGTCACCGAGGCCGTGGGGTCCAGGCTGGAAGGCAGCAGGTTGGGGAACAGCCCCGCCACACCAAAGAGCACCGCGCCCAGGATGAGGACGGAAGACGCGAACCAGGCCTTCCACCAGGCGCCCTTGGCCACGAACACCCTCAGTGACAGCAGGCCCGCCACCGCGAGGAGCGGCAGGATCAGCAGCAGGGGCTTGGCCAGGACGTTCTGCCAAAGCCGGGTGCTGAACCACGTCATGGTCAGGAAGGCCACGGCCACCACGGCTTCCACCAGCCACAGCGACGTGGCGAGGTGCCCGGCGCGGGCCTGTAGCTCACCCTCGGTGCGGGTGGTCAGCCACAGGGCGCCATGCACGGCGAAGATCAACACGAAGAGCACGCCCCCCAGCAGGCCGTAGGGGTTCAGCAGGGTGAACAGGTTGCCGTGGAAGAGGCCTCCGGCATCCAGCGGCAGGCCCGCGAAGATGTTGGCGAAGGCCACGCCCAGCAGCAGGGCCGGGAGGAACGAGCCCACCACCAGGCAGGCGTCCCAGGTCGTGCGCCAGGCCTGGCTGTCCTCCTTGCCCCGGAACTCGAAGGCCACGCCCCGCAAAATGAGCGCGAAGAGCAGCAGCATCAGCGGCGTGTAGAGGCCGGAGAACATGATGGCGTAGGCCCGGGGGAAGGCCGCGAAGGTCACGCCGCCCGCCGTGATGAGCCACACCTCGTTGCCATCCCAGAAGGGGCCCATGGCGTTCACGAGGATCCGCTTCTCGGCTTCATTTTTCGCCAGGAAGGGGAAGAGGGTCCCCAGGCCCAGGTCGAAGCCGTCGAGCATGAAGTAGACGGCCCAGGCCACTCCCCAGATCACGAACCAGATGGTCTCGAGCATGATCGCCTCCCTCACTTCACGGCCGCGGGCGCGGCTTCAGGGCCCTTGCGGGCGAACTTGAACAGCAGGTAGAAGTCCACGGCGCCCAGCAGCGCGTAGACGAGAAAGAAGGCCACCAGCGACGTGCCCACCTGGGACACGGCGATGGGCGAGACCGCATCCGTGGTCTTCATCAGGCCGTAGACGATCCATGGTTGGCGGCCCAGCTCCGCGAGGGTCCAGCCCAGTTCGTTGGCCAGGTAGGGCAGCGGGATCAGCCAGGGCAGGATGCGGAGGAAGCCTTGGCGGTCCTCGATGCACTCCCGCTTCAGCCAGGCGTAAAGACCCACGGCCAGGAAGAGGAAGGCCAGGCCCACCATGGCGCGGAAGCTGAGGAACACCGGCAGCACCGGCGGGCGCTCGGAAGCGGGGTAGTCCTTCAACCCCTTCACCTCGCCGGCAGTGGAGTAGGTGGCCATCAGGCTGAGGCCGCTGGGCACGGACAGGCTCTGCACCGTGTTGCGTTCATGCTTCGCGTCGGGCCAGGCGACGAGGTTCATGGGCACGTTCCGGCCCGTCTCCCAGTGGGCTTCCATGGCCGCGAGCTTGGTGGGCTGGGCCTGGCCCAGGATCTCGGCGTTCATGTGGCCCTGGGCGATCTCGAACAGGGCGAAGATCAGCGTCCAGGCGGCGGCGATGCGGAAGGACTTCTTGAAGAAGGCCACCTCCTGCTTGCGGAGCATGTGCCACGCCGAGATGCCCAGCACGAAGAAACCCGCCGTGAGGTAGGCTCCGCCCAGAGTGTGGATGAACTCGAGGATGGCGAAGCGCTGGGTGATGACGGCGAAAAAGTCCGCCAGCTCGGCCCGACCGTGGCGCAGCGCGTAGCCCACGGGGTGCTGCATCCAGGCGTTGGCCACCAGGATCCAGAAGGCCGAGATGTTCGAGGCGATGGCCACCAGCCAGATCGTCACCGCGTGGGCCTTCCTCGAGAGCTTGTCCCAGCCGAAGTACCACACCGCGATGAAGGTGGATTCCAGGAAGAAGGCCGCCGTGGCCTCGATGGCCAGCAGCGAGCCGAAGATGTCGCCCACGTAGGCGGAGTAGCGCGACCAGTTCGTGCCGAACTGGAACTCCAGCGTGAGGCCCGTGACGATGCCCACGGCGAAGTTGATGAGGAAGAGCTTTCCCCAGAACTTCGTCATGCGCTTGTAGTCCTCGTCGCCGGTGCGCACGTACTGCGTCTCCATGATGGCGACGAGCATCGAGAGCCCCAGCGTCAAGGGCACGAACAGGAAGTGGAAATAGGTCGCCACCGCGAATTGCAGGCGCGACAAGGTCAAGGCGTCCACGGACTCCTCCTACAGGTCTGGGTTGGGGATGGGGGTTAGGGGATCAGGAACAGTTCGACGCCGCCTGGGTCCTGAGCGCCGAATGGCAGCGCAGGTGGGCGGCGAGGTGGGTCTCCGGGGTGCGGGCCAGCGCATCGAAGCGCACGCCGGCCAGGTGGGTCTCAAGGGTGCGGGCGGCCTCGGCCCAGGCCGTCTGGATGGGGCAGCCATGCGCCAGCGGGCAGTGGTGGTGTCCGTCCAGGCACTGGTTGAGGACGATGGGGCCTTCGAGGGCGGTCACCACGTCCAGGAGGGAGATCTCCGAGGCGGGGCGGGCCAGGGCGATGCCGCCGCCCGTGCCCCGGGCCGTCTGGAGGATGCCCGCCTTGGCGAGGCCGCCGATGAGGCGGCGGACGAAGGGCGCGGGCAGGAGGCGGGCCGCGGCGATCTCCGCGATGGAGGCCCGGGTCCCCTCCGGCAGCGAAGCCAGGTGGAGCACCAGCCGTGCCGCGTAATCTGTCTGTCTGGAGATGCCGACCATGGGACCTCGAAGGTGACCTTGGAGATAACATTACCTCCACCGTCATCTTGGTCAATACCCTTTGGTCGTCAATTTAACGGATTCATGCGTAGCCTGAATCCACCGGTCCAAACCCCGTGGCGCTCAGCCCATCCGCTGGAACAGCAGCGCGTCCTCGCCGTCGGTGTAGTACCGGTGGCGGCGGCCGCAGGTCTCCCAGCCGCAGGCTTCGTAGAGGCGGATGGCATGGTCGTTGGAGGGCCGCACCTCCAGGAAGAGATGGACCAGGCCCTCCCCGGCCAGGTCGCGCTGGCAGGCCTCCAACAGGACAAGGCCCAGGCCCTGCCCCCGGGCCTCCGGTGCCACGGCGATGCGCAGCAGCTCCGCCTCCCCGGCCGCGGGCACCCGGGACCACCGGGCGAAGGCCAGCTCGGGAATGACCCACAGGGCCTCGTGGGGGGCCAGGCTGGTCCAGGCCGCGCCGAAGGCCAGCCGGTCCAGCCGCGAGACCCACTCCGGCAGGGGCGCCGCCTCCGCCAGCCTCAGCACCTCCACCTCCGGGCGCCTTCTCATCGCGCCACGCCCTTCCGCAGGGCCTCGGGCAGGTGGGCGGCGGCGTGGGGGAAGTTCACTTCCGCATCGGTCTCCCGCAGGTAGAAGGGCACCAGGGGCGCCTCGGGAGGCCCCTGGGAGACCCGCCGCGCCAGGGTCGCCAGGCCCGCCAGGGTGGCCTCGCCCTCGTCCGCCAGGGGGATGCGCTGGGCCGCGGGCAGCAGGGCCTCCACCTTGGGGGCGAAGGCCTCCGGGGCCCACCAGGGCTCGGCGCCCACTCGCTCCGGCAGCGTGGCCAGGGGGTGCTTGGCGGCGGGTTCCGTGGGACCGTCGTCGGTCCAGCGCTGGTGGAAGGCCTCGCTGCGCTGGCCGTCCAGGAGGATCCAGAAGGGTCCGGCCACACCCGTCCGGCGCAGCGCCTCGGCCCGCAGGGCGAAGGCGGAGAAGCCCCAGGTGGGCAGGCCCGTGAGGCCGAAGCCCTCGGCCGTGGCCACGCCGATGCGCAGGCTGGTGAAACCCCCGGGCCCCAGGCAGGCGGCCACGCCGGTCAGGTCCGCGGGCCGCGCGCCCGCCTCGGCCATGAGCTCGTCCAGGGTGGGGATCAGGCGCTCGCTGTGCCCCCGCCCCACGCCCGACAGCACCCGCCGCGCCCACGCCCGCTCGCCCCGGATCAGCGCCAGGTGCAGGATCTCCGTGGTGGTGTCGAGGGCGAGGAGCATGAGGTCAGTGTGACAGGCGGGCCCGGACCGAACGCGAAGCGGCGGCCGTCCGGCCGCCGCTTCGAGGTTGTGCCTGAACCTTAGACCGCCTTCAGGACCTTGCCGGCCTGGATGCAGGAGGTGCAGACGCGCAGGCGCTTGGGGGCGCCGCCCACCAGGGCGCGCACGCGCTGGATGTTCGGGTTCCAGCGGCGCTTGGTGACGTTGTTGGAATGGGAGACGTTGTTCCCGAACTGGGGCTTCTTGCCACAGACTTCGCACTGACGGGACATGGGAACCTCACGAGCCAGAAGTGAAAACAGCCAAGAGAACCAGTGTAGCCATGTACGGAGGGAACGCAAGGGGAAAGCCCTTGCGCTCCACTACTTCAGGTGGCCACGATAGCCTCCATCCTACCGGAACACCCCATGGACCTCGCCCTCTGGGCCCTCGCCTTCACCGTGCTGGACTGGCCGGAACGCTGGAAGGCCGAGGCCTGGGAGGCCCTCCAGGCCGGGGTCGAGCCCAGCCTGACCGCCACGCAGGCCGACACCCTGGCCCACCTGGCGGACGACCTGCCCCGCCGCCGCCAGGAGGCCCAGGACCAGGGCGCCCGCCTGCTGCTGCCGGGGGATCCGGGCGTGGACACCCTCCAGGCGCCCCTGCCCTACCCCGTGGCCCTGTGGGTGCGGGGGACGCTGCCGCCGCCCTCCTCGAGCGGGGCCCGGCGCATCGCCATCGTGGGCAGCCGCGTGGCCAGTCGCCGCGGGCGGGAGCGCACGCGGGCCTGGGCGAAGGCACTCACAGAGGCGGGCGTGGCCGTGATCTCGGGCCTGGCCCGGGGCATCGACGGGGCCGCCCACACGGGGGCCCTCGAAGCCGAGTCGGGCCTGGCCGCCACCTGGGGCGTCATGGGCTCGGGCCTGGACCACCCCTACCCGCCGGAGCACCGCGACCTCATGGACCGCATGGTGGCGGCCGGGGGCGGGGTCATCACCCCCTTCCCGCCCGAGGCCCCGCCCCGGAAATGGCACTTCCCCCGGCGCAACTGGCTGCTGGCGGCCTGGTCGGACGGCGTCCTGGTCACCGAGGCCCGCCTGAAGTCCGGCTCCCTGGTCACCGCCCGCCTCGCCCTCGACCTGGGCCGGGAGCTCTGGGTCTGCCCCGGGGCGCCGGAAGATCCTTCCGCCGAGGGCCCCAATGCCTTGCTAAGGGAAGGCGCCGCACGCATTTGCCTATCGCCTGCCGACCTCCTGGAGGACCTCGGCCCCACCCCAGTCACTTGACAAACCTCCGCCCTTAGGTTCCATCCTTAGGCCCCTAGGAGTTCCGCCGTGGCCAGGAAGCTGAAGCAAGACGATGCCGGTGCACCAAGCCCCGCCGAGCCCACCGTGAAGGGCTCGAAGCTCGTGATCGTCGAAAGCCCCTCCAAGGCCAAGACCATCACCAAGTACCTGGGCAAGGGGTACAAGGTCATGGCCTCCGTGGGCCACATCCGGGATCTGCCCCGCAAGCTGGGCGTGGACATCGAGAACGGGTTCCAGGAGGAATACGAGATCAGCCCGGCCAAGGAGAAGGTGGTCCGGGAGCTGCGCACCGCCGCCAAGTCCGCCTCCGAGCTCGTGCTCGCCACCGACCCCGACCGCGAGGGGGAGGCCATCAGCTGGCACCTGCTGGAGGCCATCAAGCCGCCCAAGAGCCTGCCGGTGAGCCGGGTCCTGTTTAACGAGATCACCCCGGCGGGCATCCAGAAGGCCATGGCCGCGCCCACGGTCATTAATAAGAAGCTGGTGGACGCCCAGCGGGCCCGCCGCGTGCTGGACCGCCTGGTGGGCTACAAGGTGAGCCAGGTGCTCTGGGACAAGGTGCGCCGGGGCCTCTCGGCCGGCCGCGTCCAGAGCGTGGCCGTGCGCATCATCGTGGACCGCGAGAAGGAGATCCTGGCCTTCAACCCCGTCGAGTACTGGGTGCTGAAGGGCCGGTTCGCCGCCAAGCTGCCCCCCAGCTTCTGGATGAAGCTGGTGAAGGTGGGCGGCGAGGCCCTGCAGCTGGGCAACAAGGAGACCAAGCGTCGCGTGGCGGACGCCGTCCAGGCCAAGGACCTGAAGGCCAAGCTGGAGAAGGCCACCTACACGGTCACCAGCCTGGAGACCAAGGAGAAGAAGCGGAACCCCGCCGCCCCCTTCACCACCGCCAAGCTGCAGCAGGAATCGGCCCAGAAGCTGAAGATGAGCGTGAGCCGCACCATGCAGAACGCCCAGCGGCTGTACGAGGGCGTGGACTTCGGCGAGGGCCCCGTGGGCCTCATCACCTACATGCGCACGGATTCGCCCCGCATGGCCCCCGAGGCCATCGACGCCACCCGCGAGTTCATCGCGAAGAAGTACGGCAAGGAGTACCTGCCCGCCAAGGCCCGGGTCTACACCGGCAAGGCCGGCGCCCAGGACGCCCACGAGGCCATCCGCCCCACGGACATCACCCGCACGCCCGAGTCCCTGCGCGGGCACCTCGAACCGGATCAGTTCCGCCTCTACGCCCTCATCTGGCGGCGCACCATGGCCTCGCAGATGGAGGCCGCGCGCTTCGACGAGACGGTGGTGCAGACGGAAGCGGAAGTCGGCAAGGAGACGGCGCTCTTCGAGGCCAAGGGCGAGATCGAGCGCTTCCCCGGCTGGCTGGCGGTCTACCGCGCCGAGAAGACGGAGACCGAGGCCGAGTCCATCGCCGACGCCACCAAGGGCGACGAGGAGGACGAGGACGAGGCCCTGCTACCGGCCCTCAAGCTGGGCGAGGCCCTGAAGCTGGAGCAGCTCGACGCCGACCAGCAGTTCACCAAGCCCCCCGCCCGCTTCAACGAAGCCACCCTGGTGAAGGAACTGGAGGAGGACGGCATCGGCCGCCCCTCCACCTACGCCAGCATCATCAGCACCATCCAGGACCGGGACTACGTGAAGAAGCACGAGGGCCGCTTCAAGCCCACGGAGCTGGGCATGGTGGTCACCGAGCTGCTCATCCAGGGCTTCCCGCGCCTGCTGGACAGCAAGTACACCTCGGGCATGGAGGGCAACCTCGACCTCATCGAGGACGGCAAGCTCACCTTCAAGAAGGCCATGACCGACTTCTACGGCCCCTTCGAGCAGGCCCTGGCCGCTGCCGGGCAGGACATGCAGAACCTGAAGGCCGGCGTGCCCACGGGCGAGAAGTGCCCCAAGTGCGGCGACCGGAAGAAGCACCCGGGCGTGCTGCTCAAGCGCATCGGCCGCAACGGGCTCTTCGTGGGCTGCACCAACTACAGCGCCGAGGCCGAGAAGGACAAGTGCGACTACACGGCGGACCTGGAGAAGATGGAGGAGCCCGAGGACGCGCCGGAGTGCCCGCTCTGCGGCACCACGCCCATGAACCTGCGCAAGGGCCAGTGGGGCCCCTTCTGGGCCTGCCCCAACTACCCCAAGTGCAAGGGCATCGTGAAGGCCGATCCCAAGGGCATCCCCGTGCCGCCGGACGAGCCCATCGGGGAGAA
Organism: Geothrix edaphica; assembly: GCF_030268045.1. NCBI lineage: Bacteria > Pseudomonadati > Acidobacteriota > Holophagae > Holophagales > Holophagaceae > Geothrix > Geothrix edaphica. Next base: position 336,851 of record NZ_BSDC01000001.1, on the reverse strand, counting down.
GTGCCCCAACTGCGGCAAGGACTTCGTGAAGCGCCACGGCCGCTACGGCGAATTCATCTGCTGCATCGACTACCCGACCTGCAAGACGGTGAAGAAGGAGATCCTGGCCGTGCCCTGCCCCAAGTGCGGCGGCGGCCTCAGCCCCCGCAAGACCCGCTTCGGCAAGGTCTTCTACGGCTGCACCAACTACCCCAAGTGCGACTTCACCGCCTGGGACAAGCCCGTCCCCGTCACCTGCCCCGCTTGCAAGAACCCCAGCATGGGCGAGAAGACCCGCAAGCCCCGGGGCAAGGACCCCATCCAGGTACTCATCTGCCCCAAGTGCGGGCATGAGGAGCCGATGGGGTAGAGCATTCGTAATGTCTTTACTTCAGTACTGAGTAGTTTTCCAATTTGATCTCCAGTCGCCCATTCTAATTGCAAGTCACAAATTGTATTTTTCATCGTCCTTTTTTCAGATAAATTCAGCCTGGCAATCAGGCCCGTGCTATATCCCTAGATTAGATTTCTGATTAGGGAGGATTTGTGAGCCCCTTTATTCGGCAGCTAGCTCCAAGTTGGGGCGGGCTTATTCCCGGGGTAAGGTGGTATCGATCAGACCTTCACCTACATACGCTCGATGACCACCTAGGAGGTCGGACCAAGGTACCCTCGGAAGTCGGAATCAGTCCAATAGATGCGCGGTTCGACCCCAAAATCTACGCACGTGTCTTTCTGCAAAAATCTATCAAGAAGGGAATCCATGTACTTGGCTTGACTCCTCATAATCCATTTGCAACTCCTCAATTATCCTTAGTTTGGGAGATTGTCGAGGAATGGAACTCGGGTATCGATGATGATGAGATACCATTTCGCGAAAAAATATTCGCAGTCTTTCCTGGGTTTGAACCCAATTTAAGCGATGGAGCCGCTGGAGTTCATTTTTTATTCCTGTTCGATCCGGAGATCGGGAGAGAAAGATACACACGAGCATATAATGCTTCAATGGGCGGGATTGCCCCATATCATGAAGGCAACAGCCTTAAGATGTCTCCCAAAAAATTTGATGAAACCTATGATGGACTCCAAAACTTAAAACAAGCTGAAGGTGGTTGGGATTTTATTGTTCTAGCCCCTCATGCATTTTCGAATCACGGTTTTTTTCAAGAGCAAAAAAGCCAAGTTCTACAACAGTCGGCCAAACACTGCCTCCACGGAATTGAACTAGGCGATGATAAAAGCCTGGAGACGACCCTATCTACTCGCCAATGGCTACTCCCAGCGGCTCAGAAACTTCGCCATGGTTTTTTTCATGGAAGCGATGCATATAGCGTCGAGGACATTGGAAATCGATGGAGTTTAATCAAGCTGGCTGAGCCAACCGTCGCCGCCTTGAAACAAGCGTTCCTAGCTAATGACTCACGAATACGGTTGGCATTTGGGGATCGGGAAGATGGCAGCTACGGCTTACTTCCATCCCTACCCGATCCAGGTGTACCGACCCATCCATGGATGAGATGGGTAGAAATCAAATCAAGTACTTCATTTTTTTCTAAAACCGGAGGAGAAACCTTCCACTTTAGTCCATATTTCAATTGTATCATTGGTGGAAGTATGACTGGAAAATCCACCTTCTTAGATGGCTTGAGGTCAAATTGTCAATTACCTATGCCTTCCGACAGACGGTTATCCAGTGAGGTGTTGGAGCGTGGGCAGCATAGATTTGCCGGGATGGAAGGGAGTATTTCAGTTTCGGTTCCGCCTGACACATATGAATCCGCATCGCGACCCACCAAAGAAAACTGGCCTGCTTGGTTCTTTACACAGGGTGAATTGAAGACACTTGCAGGTGATGACTTCGGTCGTGCTGAAGTCATCCATGGTTTGGATCCTGATCAAAAGCCCAAACTTGACACTCTCTTATCTGAAATAAGGGGAAAAAACCATCAACTGAAAGAACTTTCTGAAAAACGCACTGGTATTTTTTCAAGACTTACCGAGGAAGAGTCGGCATTCAACATTTCAAATAATGCCAAATTAGCTCTTGTTCGATTCGAGGATCTTGGGATTGCCGATCTTCATAATATTCAACGTGATACTTCACGTCTTAGGAATCTTCAATCATTCATTGTGGGTATGGAATCCAATATTTATGGCCTCAGCGAGTCTGTTAGAAATCTCGTTATGCCAGAAATAAGTGAACCAACATTGGTTAAATTACTGACGGACGATAATGGTTCTCTAATCGAAGATTTTAATAAATTTGGAGCGAGCGTCCATGACATTCAAGAAACCAAGAAATTAATTCATGATCGTATACAACGAGCGGTTGATGTCGGTGAAACACATGAGCGGGAACTAAAGCACCAACTGGCTGTAATGCTTGTTCAACAAGGTGGTCGGCCCGAAGATCTTGACCAATTTGACGCCCTCTCTCGGTCTGCCAGGGATTACGAAAATTTGAAATCATCATATGAACGAACCAAAAAAGAACTTGAAGAATTAGATAATATACTAACCCAAACAGAGAACTCGCGGTTAGAGCTTCGAGAAAAATATCGAGAATCATTAACAGAAGTTGGCAAAACGGTACAATCTAGGTATAGGGATATCCGGATTCGATTTATACCCCAAGGAAATCAGGACGAATTAGGAGAATTTCTAACTTCATTTGCGCAGGTTGGAATTACACGCTGGTGGAACGAACGGCGCACCAAACCAATCGAGAATATGCATGATTTACTTTGTAAATTTGCAAGAAATTCAAGCAATTATTCAGGTTTAGAGCTAGGAGATACAACTAAGAGCACACTTTGGGAGAAACTTCAGGGAGAGTTTTTATGGCGACTTCGATCCATTTGGTGCCCTGATCTAGTCCTGATCGAAAAGGAGCTAGAAAATGGAGAATGGCGTGGGCTGGAAAAACTCTCGGGAGGAGAACGTACAAGTGTTCTTCTGACTCTTTTACTTGATAGCGATGACAATCGACCATTAGTAATTGATCAGCCTGAAGATGATTTAAATAATAGATTCCTATGGGACAAAGTTCTCCCCGCACTCCGCATGCGGAAGGATAGAAGACAAATAATCTTTGCCACCCACAATGCGAATATTGTCGTGAATGGCGACGCAGATCAAGTGCTTTATTTTGAAGCCAATGCAGAGCAAGGTTGGGTTTCATCAAAAGGAGCAATAGAACAACCTAAAATTAGAAATGCCATATTAGAAATACTTGATGGAGGCCAAGAGGCATTTCATCTTAGAAAATTGAAATATGGATTTTAGTGCATTAAGCACTTACTGCATTGATACGGTAAATCAATTGATTTCGTGTAATCATAATCATTATTGTTTATCTGGCAACTCTCAATGATATTTTGGCCACAATGCTTTAATTATGATTGATCGAGCTTCATCTACGATTTCAGGCGCCCCGGGATAATACATCCATGCTCCAGGACACTCCTTCCTTCCTCGCCTACTGGCGCAACGCCCGGTCCCGCACGGTGCGGGTGCTGGAGGCGCTGGCGCCCGAGGACCTGGAGTGGGCGCCGGTGCCGGGGGCCTTCACCTTCGGCGACCTGTTCCGCCACCTGGCTGGGCTGGAGCGCTTCATGTACGCGGAGAACGTGCGGGGCCGCCCCAGCGCCTACCCGGGCCACGGGGTTGAACTCTCAGGGGGGCTGGCCGCGGGCCTGGACGGGGTGCGCGCCTACCTGGACCGCTGCCACGCGGAATCCCTGGCCCTCTTCGGCACGCTCACGGACGCGGACCTGCTGGCCCCCTGCGTGAACCCCGCCGGGGCTTCTATGGCCACATGGAAATGGCTGAGGGCCATGGCCGAGCACGAGGCCCACCACCGCGGCCAGCTCTACCTCATGGCCAGCCTCCGCGGCCGCCCCGTCGCCTCCCTCTTCGGCCTCACCGAAGAACAGCTCGCCGCTGCATCCAAGACGAAAAGCTGAATGGGCCACGGATTCACACGGATGGACACGGATTAAAAAAGATTCAGCCGGTGATGCACGGAGATAAACGGGGAAGGCGTGTCGAGGGTTTCCCGCATGGGCCCGCCGGAGGCGGCTTCCGGCCTGGCCGGAAGGGAGCCGGGGGCGCCGTGGCTGCGCTCCCATAAGGCCCGGCGGCGGCGCCCCCGGCTCCACCCAGGCTGCCTCGTCGCAGCAAATCACTGAAATCACCGAAATCGGTGGCGAAAAGCAGTTGGCAGGTGACGCCGCCCACACCGGCCAACTGCGGACTGGTGGCGCACCAGACGATCTGTAGCCACGCCTTGCTCCCCGGCCCACAGCGGGGCCCAGGGACAAAAGATCAGATGAAGCGGAGGACAACGGAGGAGCTGAGGAAAGCGGAGAAAGAAGAATTCGTTACCTTCTTTTCTCCGCTCTCCTCTGCCGCTCCGCTTCCCTCCGCTTATGGATGCTTTTCAGCCCGACCACCGCGCGCCACGCTGGTTAAAGAATCCGTGTGAATCCGTGTCCATCCGTGGCCAACCTTTCCCCCGGGACCCATCCTTGCTCCGCGTTCGGTCCAAGGAGGCTGCCATGCCCATGACCAGGCTCGAGGAATTCCTCAACAAGAACGGGGTGGCCCACCAGGTCATCCCCCACGCGCTGGCCTTCACGGCCACTTCGGTGGCGGGGGCCGCGCACATCCGCGGGAAGGAGATGGCCAAGACCGTGGTGGTGAACCTCGACGGCCACCTGGCCATGGCCGTGGTGCCCGCCGACCGGAAGGTGGACCTGGAGCGCCTGCGCCAGGCCACCGGATCCGTGACCGCCGAGCTGGCCGACGAGCGCGAGTTCAGCGGCGACTTCCCCGGCTGCGAGCCCGGCGCCATGCCGCCCTTCGGCAACCTGTACGGCATGCCGGTCTACGTGGAGCCGCACCTGGCGGCCGACCCGGAGATCGCCTTCAACGCCGGCACCCACACCGAGCTGATCCGCATGGCCTACAAGGACTTCGAGCGCCTGGCCCACCCGATGCTCGTGGACATGTAGGGCCGGCTGCGTCCGCGACCCAAACACCACGAGGTGGCGCGCCATCGGCGCCTGGATCCTCGTGTCCGATAGGGCTTTGCTGGAAAAAACAGTGGCCATGACGCCCGCCGAAGCGAAGAATGGGGCCGCGGCAGGCCGAGGGCGGGAAACCAGCTTTTCCGCCATCCCCAGACGTTTTCCGCCGGGAAAGGCCTTCCCGGGACGTTGCCCTGCCGCGCCACCGAGGAGGTTGCCATGCGCCTGAAGGGCAAGACCATTCTCATCACCGGCGGCGCCAGCGGCATCGGGCTGGCCACGGTGGAGCGCTGCCTGCAGGAGGATGCGCACGTCGTCCTGGCGGATCTGTCCGACTCCAAGGGCGCCCAGCGCGCCAAGGAGCTGGACGCGCGCCACCCCGGCCGCTGCCTCTTCCTGCCAGTGGATGTCACGTCCACCAACCAGGTGGACCGGCTGATCGCCGATACGGTCGCGCAGCTGGGCCGCCTGGATGGCGTCTTCAACAACGCGGGCATCGGCGGCCTGTGTCCCGCCGACCAGTATTCCGACGAAGCCTTCCTGCGGGTGCTCGACATCAACCTGACCGGCGTGTTCCGCGTGGCCCGGGCGGCCCTGCGCCAGATGTACCTGCAGGGCAGCGGCAGCATCGTCAACTGCGCCTCCATCCTGGGCGTGTTCGGCCAGACCCTGACGGCGGCCTACTCCACGGCCAAGGGCGGCGTGGTGAACCTCACGCGCACGCTGGCGCTCGAAGCTGCGAGCAAGGGCGTGCGCGTCAACGCCGTCGGCCCCGGCTACATCGACACGCCCCTGCTGGCGGCCCTGGATGCCGAGGCCCGCCAGGCCCTCATCGACCTGCATCCCCTCGGCCGCCTGGGCCGTGCGGACGAAGTCGCCAACGCCGTGGCCTTCCTGCTGAGCAGCGAAGCCAGCTTCATCACCGGCGCCCTGCTGATGGTGGACGGCGGCTACACCGCCGGGAAGTCCTGACGGCGGCGGGACCTACTGGAGCACGCTCTTCTTGAAGGTGGTGACGATCTGTCCCGCCACGGCGGGGTAGACGTCATCGGCCGACCCCTCGCGGGGGCCGCTACCTTCCTCCTGGAGCAGCTCCAGGCTTTCCCCCGAGGCGTCCTGGATGGCGAACTCGACGACGAAGGTCCGCGCGCCCGGCTCGGCCCGCATCACCGTGACGCTCAGACGGTACGGGCTGTCGGGGCGGAGGAGGCCCTCCAGCGAGCTTTCCAGGGCCGCGGCGAACAGCCAGGCCCGCTCCGGGGTCTTCCAGCCGATCCGCCCGTCCCAGGACACGCCGCGCTCCCGCTCGAAGGCCTTGGGCAGGCTGAAGGGCAGCTGCTTCGAATCCTGGGCGGCGGCGTTCCGGTGGACCGGCGCCCGGTCCGTGTCGGGCGACCCATGGGCCGCCAGCGCGGCTCCTCCAAGTCCAAGCAGGGCGATCCAGGTACAGAGACTCCTCAGCACGGGCGATTCCTCCTCGGACGGGTTGCAGGGTGTGATGGAAAGGCGATGGGGCAGAGCGTGTCGGGACAGGGAGTGAAAACCTTTCATCGCCTATCGGCAGATATCCTCGTGGCGTGAGCGGTTTCCCCGGCTCCAGGACCGATCGGACGACCTGGGAAGGGCGGGATCTCCCGCGCGCCAGCCCGTCGCCGGCGCGAGGCGAGGGAGGACCAGAGCCGGATTCCCCGAGGGCACGGTTTCTTCTGAAGCTGGGATACTCCCCCCATGCCACCCCCGGCCCCCGTCCTCCAGCGCACCCCCGCGGACCGCCCGCTGCTGGTCCTGCTGCCCGGCATGGACGGCACGGGGCTGATGTTCGAGCCGTTCGTGGCGGCCCTCGGCCACTCCGGCTTCGAGGCGCGGGTGATGCGCTACCCGGCGGCCCTGACGTCTTACCCGGCCTGCATCCATCACGCCCGGACGCTGCTGCCCCGGGACCGGCCCTTCCTCCTGCTGGGGGAATCCTTCTCGGGCCCCGTGGCCGTGGCCCTGGCCGCGGAGGCGCCGGAGAACCTGGTCGGCCTGGTGCTCTGCGGCACCTTCGCGCGGAACCCCCGGCCGGGCCTGGCCTGGGCGGCGTCGCTGCTCGGCATCCTGCCCAGCCGCCTGCCGCTGTTCCTGATCCGCTTCCTGCTGCTGGGCCGCTGGGCCACGGAGCCGCTGCTGGCGCGGGTGCAGGCCCTGCTCCCCCAGGTGCCCGCCGGCACGCTGAAGAGCCGCCTGCGGTCGGTGGTGGCCGTGGACGAGACGCCCCTGCTGGCCCGCCTCCGCGTGCCCACCCTGGCCCTCGTCGGGGCCCAGGACCGGCTGGTGCCCCCGGTGGCCACCGAGTGGCTCCGCGCCCATCTCCCCAACCTGGACATCGCGCGGCTCCAGGGCCCCCACTGGCTCCTCCAGACCCGCCCCGACGCCGCGGTAAAGGCCATCGAGGCCTTCCTGGAACGCCTGCCGAAGGGCACAGAGGTAGAGCCGGAACCCCTGGTGGCGGTGGAGACGGACCCGTCAACGTAGGATACTCGCCCCATGCCGCCCCTCTCCCGCCCCGCCTTTCGCTGGTCCGTCCTCATCGGGCTCTGGGCGCTGGTGGGGGCAGTGCTGTGGATCCTGCTGGTGCAGGTCTTCCTCTTGGCCCTGAATCCCTTCTGCCACCTGCAGGCGCCGGGCGCGGCCCACGTGCAGGTGCGCAGCGTGGACCGGGACGCCGACAGCCAGATCACCGACTTCGTCACCGTGAAGCACGGCGACGCGGAGCGGGTGCTGCGCCTGGCCAAGGCCGAGGCCGGCGAGCTGCGCGCGGACGACGAGGTGTGGATCCTCGACGCCTGGTACGTGGACGGCCTGCGCCCCACGCAGTTCCGCCTGACGCTGCTGCGCGTGCTGCTGGAGTACCCGGCGCTCCTGCTCCTGCCCGCCGCCTGGGGCCTGTGGCGCGTGCGCAAGGCGAAGCAGGTGGCCGACGCCGCCCCGCTCCCGCCCGTGCGCCGCACCTTCACCGACGACTTCCACCTGCGGGCGCAGCGGTTCGCGAAGCCCGCGGCGGAGCAGCAGGAGCCGCCGCGGGACATCGACGAACGCTGAGGACCGCGCCCTACTTCGCGGGCTCCTTCGGGGGCTTGGGGGCCCAGAAGGCCGGGTCGCTGGCGATGACGTCGGAGTTGGGGTAGCTGAGCTTGGGGCTGAAGGCGAAGAGCTGGTTCTCCACGCCGTTGACCGTATCCATGAACGTCTTCTGCATGGCCTTGCGGCCCTCCTCGCCCAGGGCGTCCAGGAAGGCCTTGTTGGCGGTATCCATGGCATCCATGTCCGCCAGGGACTTCATGGGGCGCAGCACCACGAAGGTGGGCGACCAGGTGCCGGCCTCCACCTCGTAGAACGCGAAGGAGGCGGGGAAGTGGCTCTTCTCGTAGGCGGCGAGGGCCATCTTCACGCCCTCCTCGAAGGCCGCGCCCATGCCCTGCTTGACGCGGAAGGTGCGCACCCGCATGTACCGCATCTTGCCGATCTCCAGGGGCGGACCGTAGCTCAGGTCCTTGCGGAGGGTGCCCAGGAAGCTGCGGGTGCCGGCGAGGTGGTCGCCGTCCTTCAGGGAGATGGCGTCGATCTCCTTCTTGAGGGCCGGATTGCTGTCCCCCTCGTTGTGCTTCGCCTCCCAGTCCGCATACGAGCCGTAGCCCATGATGAACCAGGCCTCCGAGGGTCCGGTCAGCGAGCTCATGCCCAGGTAGTGCTCCGTGGCCTTGCCCTTGGCGAGGATGCGGCCCCAGGCGGCTTCCGTGGCCGCGTGGGCCGCGCCGTGGCCCGGCTTGACCTCCTCGCGGTAGAACATCATGAGGGGCGGCGGCGGCTGGGGGCCGCCCTGGGCCCGCAGGGCCGTGAAGCCCGGCGCCAGCAGGGCCGGGGCCACAAGGAGAGCCAGCCGGAAGGCCGAGGACGGGGAGAAGAGGGAATGCTTCATGGAAGCCCACCTCCAGAGGGCGGTCCCGAGAGTAGCCCTCCTCCATTGTCCATACCTAGTATTTTTTATGTTGTAACATCATCATTAAACCTGTTTAATCCAATTGAAAACCAGGTGGTAGCTAGCATGGCTGTCGGGTTCCCGCGGCCTCCCAGGCCTGGCGGAGCCGCCCCCGCAGGCGCTGGACGGCGGCGGGATGGGCGGTCTGGTCGCCGTAGAGGTGGTACTCGGCGGCCGGCGTGGGCGCCAGGTCCCGCAGCCGGGGGCCGTACTTCGCCTGGAGCAGGGCCAGGACCTGCTCGTAGCGCCACAGGGCCTCGTAGCGGACCGGCTCGCGCCAGACCTCGCGGGCGCCCAGGCGGATCACCAGGTCCTCGGCCTCCTGGTCCCAGAGCAGGTCCAGCACCGGATCCGGCAGGTCGGGCAGCTGGCTGGCCATCCGCAGCTTCAGGCGGTTGAAGCGGTCGCGGCCGTTCTCGATCTGGCCGATGTAGGCCCGCTCTCCCGGCGACAATCGGCCCGCATGGGCCTGCCATTGCTGGAGCGTGGGATAGGGCAGCACCGCCAGCATGGGGCGAGGCCCGGAGCCGTGCTCGCCGGGGCACTGGCAGTCCTGCAGGGCCTCATAGAGCTCGGTCCAGCCCTCCTCGAAGGTGCCCGTCCAGCCGCAGGTGGGGCACACGAGCGGGCGGGTCCGCCAGTCGCCGAAGTAGTCCAGGATGAGCGCGGTCACGGGGCCTCCAGGGATGGGCACAGTCCAGTCTTTCCCCATCCGATGGACAGCCCCTGTCCAGTTCATCCGCCCTGTGACTTGCCGACGTCCGACGAGCGGAAGCTCCGGTACAGCAGCAGGTCGTAGAGGATCTTCAGGCCGCCCGCGATGAGGAAGGGCGCGCCGGCCAGGGCGGGCACGGCCAGCAGGGGCCCCGCCAGCACGGGGGAGATGGCGGCCCCGGTGGTGCGGGCGATGCCGGTGACTCCGGCGGCGGCGGAGCGCTCGTCCGGCGCCACCACCGCCATGGTGTAGGCCTGGCGGGTGGGCACGTCCATCTGCGAAATGCTGAACCGCAGCAGCAGCATGGCCACAGCCAGGGGCAAGTTCGGCATGAGCGGCACCAGGATCAGCAGCACATTCGAGGGGATGTGGGTGAAGACCATGGTGCGGATAAGCCCGATCTTCGCCGCCAGCTTCACGGCGTAGAGGCTGGAGAGCCCGGCCAGGATGTTGGCCGCGAAGAAGATCGAGCCCAGGGCCCCCGGCGCCACGCCGAACTTCACGTGGAACCAGTAGGCCACGATGCTCTGGATGACGAAGCCCCCGGCGAAGGCGTCCAGCGAGAACAGCGCCGACAGCCGCAGCACCACGCCCTTGGAGGCATGCAGGCCCCAGCGGCTGGCGTGGGCGGCGGCGGGCGGCGCCTCCACGGCCGGGGACATGCGCGTGAACAGCGCGGCGAGGAGCAGCCCCACGCCGGCGTAGGCGAAGACCAGCACCCGGTAGCTGGCCACGGGGGTGTGACCCGCGGCCTGGAGGGCCTGGGCCGTCCAGCCCCCGGCCAGGGCCCCGAGGGCGGTGGCGAAGGAGCCCGTCAGGTTGTACCAGGCGAAGACGCCCGTGCGGCGGCGCTCCGGCAGCACCTGGGAGAGGGCGGCCTGCTCGATGGCCAGGAAGGGGCCCACCTCGTTGCCCGAGGGGCTGATGACCCCGAAGGTGGCCGCCAGCACCAGCACGGTGAAGTCGCCGCTGAGGGCGAAGGGGATTCCCGCCAGCACCATGAGGCCCGCGCCCACCAGCAGCATCTTCTTCCGGCCCAGGCGGTCGGCGTGGAGGGTGATCCAGAGCGAGATGAGCGTGTCGCCCACCAGCGTGAGCGTGAGCAGCAGGCCGATGCGCCCCTCGCTGAAGCCCAGGCCCGCCAGGTAGAGCACCAGCACCACGGACAGGAACCCGTACGAGAACATCCGCGCCGCCCGCGTCACGAAGAGCAGGCGGCCGTCGGCGTCCAGGCGGGCATTCGAGGGCATGGGACCTCCCGGAGAGCCCCCACTGTACACTTGCCCGGCCGCCTGCCGGCACAAGGTCGCCCATGGACATCAAGCTCTCCCCCGACACCGAGAAGCGCCTGCACGGCGCCATCCAGCGCTTCGTGGCCGAGGAGTACGGCGAGAGCCTGGGCGAGCTGGGGGCGGGCACCTTCCTCACCTTCTGCCTCAAGGAGATCGGCCCGGCCATCTACAACCAGGCCGTGGCCGACGCCCAGGCCTGCCTCCAGGAGCGCGTGACGGACCTGGAGAACATCTGCTTCGCGGAGGAGACCAGCTACTGGGACAAGGGCGGGGCGAAACGGATCCAGCGCCGACCGGACCATCGGCGGTAGCATCCGGTACCTGCCCTCGGAGCCCCGGACCCGCCATGCCCCACTGCATCCTCGAAACCTCGGACAACCTCCTGGACCAGCCGGACTGGACGGAGGTGCTGCGGAAGATCAACCGGGCCCTGGTGGCCACGGGGCTCTTCACCCAGGCGGACATCAAGAGCCGGGCCATCCAGCACGGCCGGTTCGTCATCGGCGATGGTTCGGCGGACCAGGCCTTCGTCACCCTGAACGTGCAGATTCTCGGCGGCCGCACGGACGAGGTGAAGGCCGAGATCAGCGAGGCCCTGCTCCAGGAGCTGGCGCGGGCCTTCCCCCGCACCTTCGCCCAGATGAAGTGCAGCCTCACCGTCCAGATCACGGACATCCACCGCCCCAGCTACCGCCGCCAGATCAGCTACTAGGAGCCCCCGTGGTCGATGCCATCTCCTCCCGCCAGCTCACCCTGCTCCAGGTGGTGGCCAAGCATCCCGACGTGGCCCGGGACCACCTGGTCAAGGCCGGCGCCACGGACGCGGACCTGGCCTACCTGGAACGCCACGACCTCATCCGCGAGCGGGCCATCGGGCGCTACCGCGTGTCCCACATGGGCCTGGAAGTGCTGAAGCGGAGCCTGTGAATCCCATCCGGAAGGAGAAGCCATGTCCCTGCTCACCCGCGCCGAAGCCACCCGCTACGAGGAGACCAGCCGCCACGCCGATGTGATGGCCTTCGTGGCCGGCCTTCAGGCCAAGGGCGACAAGCTGTTGCACGTCACCTCCTTCGGCACGAGTCCCCAGGGCCGGGAGCTGCCCCTGCTGGTGCTGTCGGCCCATGGCGTGACCACCCCCGAGGAGGCCCGCAGCCTGGGCCTGCCCGTGGTGCTGGTCATCAGCGGCATCCACGCGGGCGAGGTGGAGGGCAAGGAGGGCTGCCTGATGCTGGTGCGCGACCTGCTCGACGGGAAGCCGGGGCTGGATGCGGGCCAGATCCTCGAGAGCCTCACGCTGGTGGTGGTGCCGCTCTTCAATCCTGACGGCAATGACGCCATCGACCCGGGCAACCGCAAGCTGCACCTGCCCAAGCTCACGGGCCAGCTGGGCCCGGACAGCGGCGTGGGCACCCGCGTGAACGCCGCCAAGATCAACCTGAACCGCGACTACCTGCGGTACGAAGGCGCGGAGATGCGCCTGCTGCAGACCCGCGTGTGCCAGCCCTGGGCGGCGGACCTCACCATCGACAACCACACCACGAACGGTTCGGTGCACCGCTTCTCCATGACCTACGACATTCCCCACACCGTGGAGAGCGGCCGGGGCGAGCCCATCGAGTACATGCGGAACCGGCTGCTGCCCCCCGTCACCGCGGCCCTGAAGGCCAACCACGGCCTGGACGCGGGCTGGTACGGCAACTTCGTGGAGGACGAGCGGGCCCTGGACGCCGACCGCGACGCGGAGCCCGGCGCCCCCGTGCGCGAGGGCTGGATGACCTACCCGCACCACCCGCGCTTCGGCAGCAACTACCGGGGCCTCACCAGCCGCATGGACCTGCTGCTGGAGTGCTACTCGTACATCTCCTTCGCCGAGCGCGTCCGCACCGCCTACGCCTTCATGCTGGAGACGCTCAAGTACGTGGCCGCCCACCGGGATGAGGTGGTGCAGACCGTGGCCGAGAGCCGCACGCCGCGGAACCGCATCGCCGTGCGCTACGACCTGAAGGCCTTCCCGCAGCCTGTGGAGATCCTCACACGCACGCCCCGCACCCTGGAGGGCGCGCCCTCGACCGTGACCCTGCCCCACCTGGGCCGGTTCGTGGGCACCAAGGTGGTGGAGCGCCCGGCGGCCTACCTGGTGCCGCCCTCCGTGGCCGCCCACCTGCGCCTCCATGGCCTCACCCTGCAGGAGGCCCTGGGCGCCTTCGAGGTGGAGGTGCCCGTGGTGGAGGCCCTGGAAACCGAGGGCGGCCGGGCCATCCTGGAGGCCGCCGCCGTGGGCGAGCTGGCCGTCTCCTGGCGCCGGGTGCCCCGGAAGGCGCCCATGGGCTGGTCCCTGGTGCCCACGGATCAGCCGCTGGGCGCCATCGCCGCCTACCTCTGCGAGGCGGAGAGCGATGACGGTGCCGTGGAGAACGGCCTGCTGCCCCTTCCGGCCCTGGGCGAGGAACTGGCCCTGTGGCGGGTGCCCGCCCTGGGCTGAGGCCCTCCCGACACCAGGCCCCCCGCCTGCCAAGGTCGCCCAGGCATCGGGGCGGCCCGGGCCGTCGGCCTGGTTAACCTTACGAATACTAATCTTAACGATTCATCTCAAAAAAAGTTTCAAAGCCTGTCGATTCCGCCGCCTCCCACTCGACGCATGAGTAGAATCCGGGACCTGCCGCCACCTCGCGCGGAAGCCACCCCACGGTTCACATCTGCAGCGCACCTGGAGGAGGCACCCATGCCAACCAACACCCCACCCGCCCCCATCCCGGCCAGACGGCTCTGGGCGGGCCGCACCCTCAGCGTCCTGCCGGTGCTGTTCCTGGCCTTCGACGCCGTCGCCAAGCTGATGCGGCTGCCGCCGGTCCTCGAGGCCTGCGCCAAGCTCGGCTACTCGGAAAACGTCGCGGGTCCCCTCGGCATCACCCTGCTCACCTGCGTCGTGCTCTACGCGGTTCCCAGGACCTCCGTGCTGGGAGCCATCCTGCTCACGGGCTACCTGGGCGGCGCGGTGGCCACCCATGTGCGGGTCGGCGATCCCCTGTTCTCCCACATCCTCTTCCCGACCTATGTGGCCGCGCTGGTGTGGGGAGGGCTGTACCTGCGCGATGCGCGGCTCGGGGTGCTGCTCCCCTTCCGGACGATCGGCCTTTCCAACCCCACCCCTTCCAAGGAGGCATGACAATGCGCGTCATGGTCATGATCAAGGCGACCCAGCACACGGAGGCCGGCGTCCTCCCTGACGAGAAGCTGCTGGCCGACATGGGCCGCTACAACGATGAGCTGGTGAAGGCCGGCGTGATGCTCGCGGGAGAGGGGCTCCACCCCAGCTCCAAGGGCGTGCGGGTGAGCTTCTCCGGCGCGACGCGGACCGTGATCGACGGGCCCTTCACCGAGACGAAGGAGCTGATCGCCGGCTTCTGGCTCTGGCAGGTCCGGTCGATGGACGAGGCCGTCGAATGGATCAAGCGCTGCCCCAATCCCACGGGGGAAACGGCCGAAATCGAGCTCCGCCAGGTCTTTGAAGCCGAGGATTTTGGACCCCAGTTCACACCCGAACTGCGGGAGCAGGAGGAGCGCCTGCGCGCCCAGATCGCCGGGAAGGCCTAGCCCCCACATCAGCCACGCCGACAAGGAGAGCAACCGATGCACAAACAAATTTTCGTGAACCTGCCCGTCACTGACCTCAAGGCGTCCATGGCGTTCTACGCCGCCATCGGCTTCACCAACAATCCCGCGTTCTCGGACGAGACGGCGGCCTGCATGGTCTGGAGCGAGGCCATCTACGTGATGCTCCTGACCCATGCCAAGTGGCGCACGTTCACCACGCGGGCCATTCCCCAGCCCACCTCCAGCGAGGTGATGCTCGCCGTCTCCTGCGAGAGCCGAGAGGCGGTGGATGCGATGAACACCGCGGCCGCCGCGAGTGGCGGGGTGTCCGACGTCAACCCCATCCAGGATCTGGGTTTCATGTACGCCCGCGAGTTCACCGATCCTGACGGCCACGTCTGGGAGGCGGTGTGGATGGATCCGGCCGCGATCCCCCATGAGAACCCGCCCAGATGAGAAAACTCCGAATCATCGAACACTTGTCCCTGGACGGCGTGATCCAGCACTCCACCGATGATGACGGTTTCCGCCACAGCGACTGGACCGTGCCATATCGGACACCCGCTGGCCGGGAGGCCATGCTGGCGGCGTACGGCGGGAGCTTCGATCTGTTGCTGGGCCGTCGCACCTACGACCTCTGGTCGGGCTACTGGCCCAAGGCGCCGGGCAGCCCGATGGCTGACCGCCTCAATGCGGCCATGAAATACATTGCGACCCACCGTCCGGAAAGCCTTGAGTGGGGCCCGTTCGAGAACCTCGGGCCGGACTTTCTCGGCGGCCTTCGCCGCATCAAGGCCCAGGACGGCCCGGACCTCATCCTCTCGGGCAGCTCCACGCTGACATCGACGCTGCTCGGGCATGGGCTCGCGGATGAAGTCCTGCTGGCCGTCTACCCGGTCCTGCTGGGCACGGGGAAGCGCCTCTTTGCGGAGGGAACCCCGCCACGTTCACTCGAGCTTGTCAGCACGCATGCATTCCCGTCCGGCATCCTCTTCACGACCTACAAGGTCGCTGGGCCCTTGAAGCCCTTCTCCGACCATCACGATCCACAGGAGGCTTCCAAATGAGCAAGAACACGATCTGTCTCTGGTTTGAGCGTGACGCAGAAGAGGCTGCACGCTTCTACACGGAGACCTTCCCGCAGAGCCGTCTCGGAGCCATCCACAAGGCCCCTTCCGACTATCCGGATGGAAGCGCTGGCGACACCCTGGTGGTGGAGTTTGTCGTCGCCGGAATCCCGTGCATTGGATTGAACGGCGGGCCTCAGTTCAAGCACAGCGAAGCCTTTTCATTCCAGATCGCGACGGAGGACCAGGAGGAAACGGACCGGTACTGGAACGCGATTGTCGGAAACGGCGGCCAGGAAAGCCAATGCGGCTGGTGCAAAGACAAGTGGGGCATCAGCTGGCAGATCACGCCCCGCATCCTGACCGACGTGATGGCCAGGGGCGGACCAGTCGCGAAGCGCGCCTTCGAGGCCATGATGCCCATGGGGAAAATCGACATCGCCTCCATCGAAGCGGCGATCCGAGGCTGATCGCCACCTTCCGGCAGGCGCGATCGTCCCGGAGGTTGCGGCCCGCCCCTGAAGCTGGTCTGATTCCCATGTGACGACAACCGACGCCCATCGAGCCATCGACACCGTCTGGCGGATGGAATCCGCCCGGCTCATCGGGGGCCTCCTGCGGATGGTGAGCGATCTGGACCTGGCGGAGGAGCTTGCCCAGGATGCCCTCGTCATCGCCCTCGAGCAGTGGCCCGGAGCGGGAATCCCCGAGAACCCCGGGGCCTGGCTCATGGCCACGGCCAAGCGCCGGGCCATCGACCGGCTGCGGCGGATCAAGCTGGCGGAGCGGAAGCACGAGGAACTGGGCCGGGAGCTCGAGGCCCAGCAGGAGACGGCCATGGAGGCCTTCGACGCCGAGCTGGACGATCCCATCGGGGACGACCTGCTGCGGCTCATGTTCATCGCCTGCCATCCGCGGCTCTCGCCCGAGGCCAGGACCGCACTCACCCTGCGGCTGCTGGGGGGCCTGACGACCGGGGAGATCGCCCGCGCCTTCCTCGTGCCGGAGCCCACCATCGCCCAGCGCATCGTCCGGGCCAAGCGGACCCTGGCCGAGGCACGGGTTCCCTTCGAGGGGCCCGGCAGGGCCGAGCTCCGCGACCGCCTGGCCTCGGTGCTGGAAGTGATCTACCTGATCTTCAACGAAGGCTACTCGGCCACCGCCGGCGAGGACTGGATCCGGCCCGCGCTCTGCGAGGAGGCCCTGCGCTTGGGCCGCATCCTGGCGGAGCTTGCGCCCTGGGAACCTGAAATCCACGGCCTCGTCGCTCTCATGGAGATCCAGGCCTCGCGGCTCCATGCGCGGGTGGGGCCCACTGGGGATCCGATCCTGCTGCTCGATCAGAACCGCGGAAAGTGGGATCAGCTCCTCATTGGCCGGGGGCTCGCCGCCCTCGACCGGGCCGAGAAGCTGGGCGGCGCCCCCGGGCCCTACGTACTGCAGGCGGCCATCGCCAGCTGCCATGCCCGTGCCCGCACCGCCGCGGATACGGACTGGACGCGCATCGCGGCCCTCTATGGAGAGCTCGCCCGGATCAGCCCATCTCCGGTGGTGGAACTCAACCGCGCCGTGGCGCTGGGCATGGCCTCCGGCCCCGCGGCGGGCCTTGAGCTCGTCGATGCACTGGCCTCCGAACCCTCGCTCAGGGAGTACCACCTGCTTCCGAGCATCCGTGGCGACCTCCTCGCGAAGCTGGGCCGCGCCAGGGAAGCCCGGGCCGAGTTCCAGCGGGCAGCCGGCCTCGCGCGGAACGTCCGGGAGCGGAAGCTGCTCCTGGATCGGGCCGCCGCCTGCGAGCGCGGCTGAGCATGCCCAGGCCCCACATTTCACTCGAAAGGAGATCCCCATGCCCTACATGCTGCTGATCCTGGAATCGCGGGCCCAGCGCCCGAGCCGGACCCTGGAAGAGGGGCATGCCGTCTACGACCGAATGGTGCGCTTTTCGGAGGACCTGCAGGCCCGCGGCCTGCTGATGGCCACCAACTCGCTCCGGTCCGATCGGGAGGGCGTCCGGGTGCAGGTGCGCGAGGGCCGGCGCACCCTCCTGGACGGCCCCTTCTCCGAATCCAAGGAGATGGTGGGGGGATTCTTCCTCCTGGATTGCCAGACCCGGGAGGAAGCCATCGCCATCGCATCGACCTGCCCCGCTGCGGAATGGGCCACCGTCGAGGTGCGGGAGATCGGCCCCTGCTACGACGACTGAGGCCGGGCCCGGGCTCGCCCGCGCCCAGCCGTGCCTTCGCCGACCCCCGCCCTCCGTTCGCCGGTTTCCCCCGCCGGAAGGCCCGCCCGATCCGTAGATTGGAACATCCATGGAGGTTCCATGCCCCTGCTGTCCCCGCCCCACCCCGGCTTCTTCGAGGTCCTGGCCACCCGCCGCGCCTACACGACCCTGCTCTACCTGCTGTGCTCCATGGTCACGGGCATCCTCACCTTCACCTACGCGGTGACCGGGCTGTCCCTGAGCCTGGGCCTGGCCATCCTCATCATCGGCCTCCCCGTGGCCGCGGCCTTCCTGGCCGGCACCCGCCTGCTGTCCGTGGCCGAGGTGCACCTGCTGAAGGCCCTGGTGGGCGCCGAGGGCTCCGAGGCCCCCACCCTGCTGCCCGCCGGGGAAGGCTGGCTGGCGCGCCTGAAGGCCCTGGTCACCGACCGCCGCACCTGGACCAGCCTCCTCTACTTCCTGCTGCTCCTGCCCCTGGGCATCGCCTACTTCACGCTGCTCGTCACCCTCCTCACCACGGGCCTGGCCCTGCTGGCGGTGCCGGTGCTGCGCCTGCTCCACCTCGGCGCCAGCTTCACCGGGGACCTGGGCGGCGTCGCCTGGGTCACCGCCCACCCCGGCCTGGCGGTGGCCCTCTGCGGCCTGGCGGGCCTCGCCCTCCTGCCCCTCACCTTCCATCTGGCCCTGCTGCTGGGCCGCTTCCAGGTCTGGCTCGCCCGGCACCTGCTGATCCGCGCCTGACCCCGCCAAAAGGAATCCACCATGTCCGCCGATACGCAGAACCGCACGCGCACCGAGGAATTCAAGCTCGATGGCGGCAAGGTCCTCGACAAGATCAAGGAGCTGATCCACGAGGGGAACATCCGCCGGATCATCCTGAAGAACGAGGAGGGGAAGACCCTCATCGAGATCCCCCTCACGCTGGGCCTGGTGGGTGCCGCCCTGCTGCCGGTGTTCGCCGCCGTGGGCGCCCTGGCCGCGGTGGCCACCCGCATGGTGATCGCAGTGGAAAAGGTGGATCCGGACTGAGCCGGCCCCTGGCCGGAAGCGCCGGACTCGGCGCGATTCATGACCGGTGGCTCCCTTGACTCTCCAGTTAGGTCATGGAAGGATGGACCGTCTTCCCTTTTCCCAACTGGAGGTAACCATGAAAAAAACAACCATCGCCCTTGCCCTGCTCCTCGGCGCGCCCCTGGCGGCCCAGACCTTCGAGCTGGGCCTCTTCGCCGGACAGCAGCAGTACCCGTCGATCCACACCGACGTGGCGCCGGGCACCACCCTGCGGATGGAGACTGACAACAAGACCGTCTTTGCGGTCCGGTTCGGCTACTCGGTGGTGGACCTGGGCCCCGCCCAGTTCCAGCTCACCGCCGGCTACCAGCCCGAGTCCAAGGCCACGGTCAAGGCCTCGCTGCCGGGGACCCCCGCGGTGGACGTCGGCGAGTTCAAGGAGAACCACTGGTCCGCGGGCGCCATGTTCAACTTCAAGGCCTTCGTGGCCGTGGGCGCCGGCTTGGAGTTCCGCTCGGAGCGGCTCTCCGCCAGCTTCTCCGGTGCCGGTGACAGCACCACCTACAACCGCGTGTGGGCCCGGGTGAACGCCGGGTTCGCCATCCCCTCGCCCGTGGTGAAGCCCTTCGTGGGCCTCGAGGTCGCCTTCCCCCTCACCACCAAGAGCAGCGGAGTGGATCCCAGTGCCAGCAGCGCGGACGCGCTCAAGGCCATGGCGCCCAAGAGCCAGTTCGGACTCTACGCAGGCATCCGCTTCTAGCACACGCAGGAGAAGGGCCCCCGGGGCGCCTGGCGCTCCGGGGGCCCTTCTTCTCTGCCTGATTCAGGCCCCCTTGTAGAGCGATTCGATGAGGGTGGCGTACATCTCGTTCACCACCCGGCGCTTCACCTTGAGGCTGGGGGTGAGCTGGCCGGTCTCCAGGCTCAGCTCGTGATCGAGGATGGCCACCTTCTTGATCCGCTCGAAGTTGGAGAGCTGCTGGTTGATCTGCTCCACCCGCTCCATCATCAGCTGGTGCACCTCGGGACGGGCCACCAGGTCGCGGTTGTTGGAGAAGGGGACCTTCTTCTGGTGGGCCCAGCGGTGGAGGCTGTCGAAGTTGGGGATGAGCAGGGCCGAGATGAAGTTGCGCCGGTCGCCCAGCAGGACGGCCTGGGTGATGAACTTGTCGGTCTTGAGCAGTTCCTCGATGGGTTGGGGCGCCACCTTCTTGCCGCCACTGGTGACGATGATCTCCTTCTTGCGGTCGGTGATCTTGAGGAGGCCCCGGGCGCTGAGCTCGCCGATGTCGCCGGTGCGGAAGTAGCCGTCCTTGTCGAAGGCCTCCGCCGTGCCCTCGGGGTTCTTCCAGTAGCCCTTCATCACGTTGGGGCCCTGGACGAGGATCTCGCCGTCCTCGGCGATCTTCACGTAG
Source organism: Geothrix edaphica (assembly GCF_030268045.1). NCBI lineage: Bacteria > Pseudomonadati > Acidobacteriota > Holophagae > Holophagales > Holophagaceae > Geothrix > Geothrix edaphica. The sequence goes on along the minus strand of NZ_BSDC01000001.1, from coordinate 316,506 downwards.
GGCTTGCCCTCCCAGCTGTCGTAGATGGGCCGCCCCACCTTGCCCGGCACCACCTCGCCGAAGCGGTTGAAGGAGACCACGGGGCTGGTTTCCGTGAGGCCGTAGCCTTCGGTGATGGGCAGGCCGATGGCCCAGAAGAAGGCCATGACCTTGGGCGCCAGGGGCGCGCCGCCGCTGATGGCGAAGCGGATGTTCCCGCCGGTCTTGGCCAGGATCTTGTGGAAGACCAGGTGGCGGCTCCACCAGAGCTGGAACTGGAGCCAGAGGGGGATCTTCTGCTTCTCGTACAGGTAGGGCACGGACATGTCCCCGGCCCACATGGCCCAGTGGAAGATGAACCGCTTCACGATGCTGCTGGAGGCCACGCCCTCGCGGACCCGGGCGTAGATCTTCTCGTAGATGCGGGGCACGCTGATGATGATGGTGGGCTTGGTGGCCTGGAGGTCATCGCCCACGGTGGCGATGCTCTCCGCGTAGTAGATGCTCGCGCCGATGCGCATGGTCGAGTAGTGGCCCGCCATGCGCTCCAGGATGTGGGAGAGGGGCAGGAAGGACAGGCAGCGGTCGCCCTTCTTGAGCTGCAGCAGCTGGAGGGTGCGCTCCACGTTGGACACCAGGTTCCCGTGGGTGAGCATGGCGCCCTTGGGATCGCCGGTGGTGCCGGAGGTGTAGATGATGGTCAGCAGCTCCTCCGCCTTCCGCTGGCGGGCCCAGGCCCGCACCTCGGGGCGCCGGGCCTCCAGGGCCTCGCCCTCGGCCATGAGGCTGGAGAAGGGGATCACGGAGGGATCGGCGGGAATGCCGTCCATCTGCACCACCCAGGTCAGCGCCGAGTCCGGTCCCTTGGCGGTGAGCGCCTTCCGGGCCTGGTCGGCGGTGGAGCAGAAGACGATGCGGGCCTCCGAGTGCCGGAGGATGAAGGCGCTCTGGGGCGCGTTCAGGGTGGGATAGAGCGGGACGGTGGGCAGGCCGGAGATGGCGCAGGCGTAGTCCACCACGGCCCACTCGGGCCGGTTCTCGCAGATGAGCGCCACGGGCTCGCCCGCCTTCAGGCCCCGGGCCTCCAGGGCCAGGGCCAGGCGCTCCACCCTGGCCTGCAGCTCCTGGTGGGAGATGGGCACATAGACGCCCCCCTTCCGATAGGCCAGCGCATCCGGGGACTGGAAGGAACAGGCCTGGTAGAACAGGTCGGCGATGGTCTGGACCATGGCTGGCTCCAAGGGAAAGGACGTGCTCCGGGGAGGGAAGGTCAGGGGGCGGGTCGGACCACCACGATGTCGGAGGGGCCGACGCCCCAGCTCTGGAGGAAGGGCTCGGGCGCGGCGAGCACGCCATCCGCGAGCCCCTGGACGAAGCGCACATCCTCGTGGGCCACGCCGCCGCGCCACTGGATCCTCACCTGGGTGATGAGGCCGTGGCTGTAGGGCTGGAGGCCCCGCCAGCGGGACTCGTGGATGACACCCAGCTCCACGTGGTCGCCCTTCTTGAAGAGGCCGGTCTTCAGGGTCTCCACCGCCAGGGGGACGGCAGGTTCGAAGACCTGGAGACGCTCCGCCTGCAGGAGGGCGAAGGCGGCTTCAAGCACCGCCGTCTCGTTCAGCTGGGTGGTGGTCATCACCTGATGGAAGTCCTGGTAGCCATCGAAGTGCGGGATGGCCTTCAGGGCGTCGGCGGACAGCTTCAGGCCCGCCGTGAGAGCGGGCTCGGGCAGGAAGGTCCAGGGCACCGCGTCCAGGGAGGGGAAGTAGGCCCCCAGGCGCCGGCGGGTGTCCAGGGTGCGGGCCGATTCCATGAGCAGATCGGGCACGCTCCTCCGGATGCTCCCCACGGGCTTGACCGGGACCGCCTGGAACTCGAACTCGCCCCGCTCCCAGGCCAGGAGCTCGAAGGCAGCGGATTCGCCGGTGGTCCGGCCCGTCTCCGCGTGGACCACCGCCCCGCCGCTCACGTAGATGACGCCCTGGAAGCGGCCGTTCTGCAGGAGCAGCTGGCCGGTCTTCTTGTTCAGGTGGAGCATCTGGACCACGTCCGTGATGCTGATGCTCTCGAGGAGTCCCCGCAGGTTGCTCATGGGCGCTCCTGGGCCCCGCAGGCCCGGACCTCCGCCACGCCGGAGGCGGGGGCGGGACGACGGGCGGGAAAGGCTGAGTAGGGCATGGCCAAGGTCTTACCAATCAAGGGGGGCCGGAAGGAACGGTCCACCATTGGAAGGCCCAAGGCTGGCCGGGTCAAGAGGGCGAATAAGAGTCCGGCGGAGAGTCAATGGCAGCGCAACCGCCCCGGGGAAAACCCGGCCAGGCAAGAGACACCCCGTGGCGAAGCCGCCTGGGAACACGGATTCCCGACTCACCGTACACTGCCACCAGCCCCGGAGCTTCCATGCCGTACCCCCGCCTGCTGGCCCCCCTCGACCTGGGATTCACCACCCTGCGCAACCGCGTGCTGATGGGCTCCATGCACACGAACCTGGAGGAGGCCAAGGGCGGCTTCGTCAAGCTGGCGGCCTTCTACGCGGAGCGCGCCAAGGGCGGCGTGGGCCTCATCGTCACGGGGGGCATCGCGCCGAACCTGCGGGGCCGCCTCGCGCCCTTCGGCTCCCAGCTCTCCTGGCCGTGGCAAGTGGGCAAGCACCGGCTGGTGACGGAGGCCGTGCATGCCGCAGGCGGAAAGATCGCCCTCCAGATCCTGCACGGGGGCCGCTACAGCTACCACCCCCTCAGCGTGGCCCCCTCCGCCGTGAAGAGTCCCATCACCCCCTTCAAGCCGCGGGCCCTCTCCCAGTGCGGCATCCGGGCCACCATCCGCGACTACGCCCGGTGCGCGGCTTTGGCGAAGAAGGCCGGCTACGACGGCGTGGAGATCATGGGCAGCGAGGGCTACCTCATCAACGAGTTCATCGCCGCCCGCACCAACCGCCGCACGGACGCCTGGGGCGGGTCCTTCGAGAACCGCATGCGCTTCCCCGTGGAGGTGGTGAAGGCGGTGCGTGCCGCGGTCGGCAGCGATTTCATCGTCATCTTCCGTCTCTCCATGCTCGACCTGGTGCCCGAGGGCAGCACCTGGGAGGAGGTGGTCCAGCTGGCCAAGGCCGTGGAGGCCGCCGGCGCGACGATCCTGAACACCGGCATCGGCTGGCACGAGGCCCGCGTGCCCACCATCGGCGCCATGGTGCCGCGGGGCGCCTACGCCTGGGTGACGCAGAAGCTCAAGGGCGAGGTGGGCATCCCCCTCATCACCACCAACCGCATCAACACGCCCGAGGTGGCCGAGGAGCTCCTCGCCGGGGGCTGCGCCGACATGGTGAGCATGGCCCGGCCCCTGCTGGCGGACGCCGATTTCGTGGTCAAGGCCGCCGAGGATCGCGCCCTGGACATCAACACCTGCATCGCCTGCAACCAGGCCTGCCTGGATCACGTCTTCCAGAACAAGCGCGCCACCTGCCTGGTGAACCCCCGCGCTTGCTATGAGACCGAGCTGGTCTTCGAGCCGGCCATCGCCCCCAGGCGCATCGCCGTGGTGGGCGGCGGTGCGGCGGGCATGAGCTTCGCGTGCCACGCGGCGGAGCGCGGCCACGTGGTCACCCTCTTCGAGGCCCAGGCGGAGCTGGGCGGCCAGCTCAACCTGGCCAAGCACGTGCCGGGCAAGGAGGAGTTCTACGAGATGCTGCGCTACTTCGGGCGCCGCCTGGCCACCGCGGGCGTCACCGTGCGCCTGGGCGAGCGGGCCACCGTGGAGGCGCTGACCGGCTTCGAGGAGGTCATCCTCGCCTCGGGGGTGCTGCCCCGCACGCCCTCCATCCCGGGGGTGGACCATCCCAAGGTCATCAGCTACCCGGACCTCCTGTCGGGCCGGAAGACGGCCGGGCAGACCGTCGCCGTCATCGGCGCCGGAGGCATCGGCTTTGACGTGGCGGAGTTCCTGGTGCAGCCGGATCCGACGCCGGATCGCGGGCGCTACCTCAACGAGTGGGGAGTGGACGGCGCCCACGCCCACCGGGGCGGCCTGCTGGCCACGCCCCAGCCGCCCCCGCCTGCGCGCCAGGTCTTCCTCCTCCAGCGCAAGACCAACCGCATGGGCGCCGGCCTGGGCAAGACCACGGGCTGGATCCACCGCGCCGGCCTCAAGGCCATGAAGGTGAAGATGCAGGGCGGCATCCACTACGAGCGCATCGACGATGCAGGGCTCTGGATCCGCGATGGCAAGGATGCCGGCTCCAAGTGCCTGGCCGTGGACAGCATCATCCTCTGCACCGGGCAGGAGTCCGAGCGCAGCCTCGCGGAACCCCTGACCGCCCTCGGCGTGTCCGTCCACCTCATCGGCGGCGCCGACCTCGCCGCCGAGCTCGACGCCCAGCGCGCCATCCGCCAGGGCGCCGAGCTGGCGGCGAAGATCTGAATGCCCGGCTCCCTCCCTCTCCTTCCCGCCTCCGCCGCCCGGCGCCTCTTCCTGGGGGCCCAGGGCCTGCTGGATGACCCTGCGCGCCGGGCCACCGCGGCGTCGGTCCAGGGCCTCCTCGAGCGCCTGGGCTTCGTCCAGATGGACACCATCAACGTGGTGGCCCGGGCCCACGACCTCACCCTCCTCAGCCGCCTGGACGGCTACAAGCCGGAGCACCTGAGGAAGCTGCTGGAGGACAGGCGGAGCCTGTTTGAAGGCTTCACCCACGACGCCTCCGCCATCCCCACGGCCTTCTTCCCCCACTGGAAACCCCGCTTCGCGCGGGACCGGGAGCGCATCCGCGCCCACGCCTGGTGGCAACACCACTTCCGCGGCACGGACGGGGCCCGGGTGGTGCAGGACGTGAAGACCCGCATCGAGCGCGAGGGACCGCTGAAGTCCTCGGACTTCGAGCACCCCGAGAAGCGCGGCCCCTGGTGGGGCTGGAAGCCGCAGAAGGCCGCCCTGGACTTCCTCTGGCGCAGCGGCGAGCTGATGGTCCCCCGGCGCGAGGGCTTCCAGAAGCTCTACGACCTCACCGAGCGCGTGCTGCCGGAGCACCACGCGCGGCCCTGCCCCGATCCCCAGGAACACCAGGAGTGGGCCTGCGCCAGCGCCGCCGAGCGGCTCTGGGTGTTCACTCCGAAGGAACTGGCGGAGTTCTGGGCGGGCATCGAGGCCGCCGAAGCCAGGGCCTGGTGCGCCGCCGCGGCGAAGGCAGGGCGCCTCGTCCCCGTGGAGGTGGAGGGGGCCGATGGCGAGGTCCGCCCCGCCTTCGCCCTGGCGGACTGGGAGGCGCGCCTGGCGAAGCTGCCCGATCCGCCGGACCGCACGCGCCTGCTCTGCCCCTTCGATCCCATCCTCCGCGACCGCGCCCGCGCCCTGCGCCGCTTCGGCTTCGACTACCGCTTCGAGGCCTTCGTGCCTGGGCCGAAGCGCCAGTACGGCTACTTCGTGCTGCCCATCCTCGAGGGCGACCGCCTGGTGGGCCGCCTCGATCCCAAGCTGCACCGCGACCGCGGCCTGCTGGAGATCAAGGGCCTCTGGTGGGAGCCCGGCGTCAAGGCCACGAAGGCCCGGAAGCGCGGTCTGGACGAGGCCCTGGAGCGGCTGGCAGGGTTCGTGGGCGCAGACGAGATCCAGCTGCCATGACCGACCACCCCGACTACTGGAACCGCCTCTACGAAGAGCAGGGCCGCCCTGGCTGGGACATGGACGGCGCCACGCCACTGGTGCGCGACATGCTGGATCTGGCCCTTCCCCTGGGCCTGCGCCCGGGCAGCGACCTGGTGGTGCCGGGCTGCGGCTATGGCCACGATGCCGTGGAACTGGACGCGCGGGGTTTCGCGGTCACGGGTCTGGACTTCGCGCCCCTGGCCATCCAGGGCGCCATGAAGCGCTATGGAGACCGAGTCGCGTGGTCGCAGGCGGACTGGTTCAGCACCCAGCTCGGGCCCTGGGACGCGATCTTCGACCACACCTGCTTCGTGGCCATGGATCCCGCCCGGCGGCCAGCCTATGTGGATGCCTGCGCGCACCACCTCCGGCCTGGCGGCCTCTGGATGGCCGTGGTCTTCCATGACGTGAACGGACGGCCGGGACCTCCACATGCCGTTTCCATGTCGGAGATGCGCCTTCTTGCGGAAGCCCGCTTCGAGATCCTGCATCTTGCGCACGCAACAAACAGCCATCCGCGCCGCCTGGGGCGGGAGTTCCTGCTGGTGGCGAGGCGCCGGCAGGATTGACCGGTGCATCTCCGGGAACCGTTGGCCTAGAATGGTCCAAACCCCCGGAGTACCCCATGCGAATGAAGCCTTTGGCCTTCCTGCTCGCCCTGTCCTCCCTGAGTCTGCTGGCCCAGGATGTGGTCCGTCTCGGCAACCTGAAGTTCGCGCATTACGGGGCCGTGTCCTACATGAAGGAGCTGGCACCGAAGTACAACCTGCGGGTCGATGAGCGGATGTTCGCCAAGGGCATCGACATCAACCCGGCCATCGTGGCCGGCGAGATCGACGCCAGCGCCGCGGCCCTGGATGCCGCCATCGCCGGCCGGGCGGCGGGCGTGCCCATCTACGTGGTGGCCGGCTTCGCCCGGGGCGGCGCGCGCATCGTGGTGAACGCGAGCTCCGGCATCCGGTCGCTGAAGGACCTCAAGGGCCGGAAGGTGGGCGTGGCGCGCGGCGGAGCCCAGGAGCTGCTGCTGCTGGCGGAGCTGGCCAAGGCCGGCCTCACCTGGTCCGACAGGCCCGGCAAGGATGTGCTGGTGCTCTACCTCCCCTTCGCGGACCTGAACCAGGCCCTCATGGCCAAGAACATCGACGCCATGTGCCAGAGCGAGCCCTACAGCTCCCAGGCCATCAACCGGAAGTTCGGCGTGGAGCTGCTCAAGCCGTACGACACGCCCCTCGGCGAGCCCATCCGCGCCCTGGTCATCACGGAGAAGCTCTACAAGGAGCGCCGCGATGTGGCCCAGCGCTTCCTGCTCTGCTTCGTGGAGGCCACCAAGAAGTTCATCGACGAGCCCAAGACCGCTGAGAAGTATGTCCGCGAGACGATGTTCAAGAACCAGATCAGCGCCGAGGACTACCTGGACGCCATCGGGAACTCCCCCTTCAGCTATGACATCACCGTGTCGCACGTGCAGGTCACCACGGACCTGATGGCCAAGTACGGCGTGGGCAAGATGGCCAATCCGCCCAAGGCCGGCGACTGGGTGAAGCTCGACCTCCTGGCGGAGGCCAAGAAGCGGCTGAAGGTGAAGTAGTGAAGCGATACAAGCACGCCGCCTCCGGCATCCTCGTCCCCCTGGCGGCCCTGGCCTTCTGGCACCTGCTGTCCGCCAAGGGCTGGGTGAACGCCACCATCCTGCCTTCCCCCATGCAGGTGCTCACCAAGTGGTGGGCCTACCTGCGGCCCCTGGAGGCCTTCGATCCCAGCCAGGGGTCGTACCTCAAGTGGTGCTTCACCGGCGAGCTGATCCAGGACGCCATGGGCAGCCTCTACCGCGTGCTGCTGGGCTTCGCCATCGGCACGGGCCTGGCCCTGCCCCTGGGCCTGGCCATGGGCTACAGCAAGGTGGCCTACGGCCTCTTCAACCCCCTCATCCAGGTGCTGCGGCCCATCCCGCCCATCGCGTACATCCCGCTCTCCATCCTCTGGTTCGGCCTGGGCAACCCGCCGGCCGTGTTCCTCATCAGCATCGGGGCCTTCTTCCCCGTGCTGATGAACACCGTCACCGGCGTGCAGACGGTGGACAGCATCTACCTGCGGGTGGGCCGGAACCTGGGCGCCTCGCGGTTCACGCAGTTCACCCGCATCATCCTGCCCGCGGCCACGCCCTACATCTTCACCGGGGCCCGCATCGGCATGGGCACGGCCTTCATCGTGGTGATCGTCTCCGAGATGATCGCCGTGAACAACGGCCTGGGCTACCGCATTCTCGAAGCCCGGGAGTACCTCTGGTCCGACAAGATCATCGCCGGCATGTTCACCATCGGCCTCCTGGGCCTGGGCATCGACACGGTCATGAGCCGCCTCAGCTCCCGCCTGCTGCGGTGGCATCGCGGCCTGGAGCAGGGATGACGGACATGACCCACACCGCCTCCCACATCTCCATCCAGGGCGTCCACAAGGTCTTCCAGAGCGGCGGCCAGGATGTCTACGCCCTCAAGGCCATCGACCTGGAGATCCCCCGCGGGGAGTTCGTCTGCCTGCTGGGTCCCTCCGGCTGCGGCAAGTCCACCCTGCTGAACGCCGTGGCGGGCTTCAGCCTGCCCAGCTCCGGCGCCATCACCGTGGAAGGCGCGGCCATCTCGGCGCCCGGCCCCGACCGCGGCATGGTGTTCCAGGAATACGCCCTCTTCCCCTGGATGACCGTGGAGCAGAACATCGCCTTCGGCCTCCAGATCAAGGGCGAGACCAAGGCGGCCATCCAGGCCAAGGTGGGCAGCCTGCTGGAGCTCCTGCACCTCCAGGATTTCCGGAAGCGCTACCCCAAGGACCTCAGCGGCGGCATGCGCCAGCGCGTGGCCATCGCCCGGGTGCTGGCCCTGGATTCGCCCATCATGCTCATGGACGAGCCCTTCGGCGCCCTGGACGCCCTCACCCGCCGCAACCTGCAGGACGAGCTGCTGCGCCTGTGGACCGAACTGAGGAAGACCATCCTCTTCGTCACCCACAGCATCGAGGAGGCCCTCTACCTGGCGGACCGCACCGTGGTGATGACCTACCGCCCCGGCACCATCAAGCGGGACCTGCGCGTGGACCTGCCCCGCCCCCGCGACGTGGCCAGTCAGGCCTTCAACGCCCTGAAGAAGGAGCTGAGCCTGCTCCTCATGGAAGAGCAGAACCGGCACGAGCAGGACGAGTTCCGCGGCGCGGCGGTGGACTGAGGTCGGTCTCCGGGCTTCAGTCCTCAGGGTTCAGGATTTTGAGGGGCGGCTTCGGGTCTGCAGGGGTGCCGGGCTGGGGAAGGCCCTCCCCGCCCCGTCCCCGGGTGGCCAGGGCCACGGCCAGGGTCCAGAGGGGGGCGAGGTTCAGGTACGGAACCGCCTCGGTGACGAACGACGGCAGGAAGGCCCAGTGGAAGCCGAGCATGGCCCACAGGACGACCATGGTGATCAGATCGAGGCCGGCACCCAGGAACCAGCCCATGGGGCCCGAGAGATCCGCCGGCACCTGGATGGCGTCCACGGTCAGGGCGATGGCCCAGGCCACACGGATGCGGGTCTTGCTGAGGGGCCTGGGCATGGGGGAAGTCTACGCCCTGGAACCTGAGGTGTGGAAGATCGGAGCTCACGCCTCGAGGTGGATGTCCGACAGCGCCTTCATCACCAGGTCGGCACAGGCCTGATAGCGGGCGCGGCCGGTGAGCTCGGCGGGGAGCGCGGAGAGATCCACCGGCGGCCCGGCGACGATGGTGATCCGCCCCGGCCTCGGCCATCGGGCCTCGCGGCCCCAGCACTCGAAGGCCCCGAAGATCCGCACTGGGACCACGGGCACCTCGCCCTTGGCGATGATGAAGCCGATGCCGGCCTCGGCTTCCTGGAGGGTGCCATCGGGCGAGCGGGTGCCTTCCGGGAAGATGAGCACCCGGTTCCCCTCCTTGAGCAGGCCCAGGATGCGCTTCATGCTGGCGAGATCGCCCTTGCCCAGGTCCACGGGCAGCACCTGGATCCGCGGGAGCAGCCAGCCCAGGAGCCCCTTGAACAGGGTCTTCCGGGCCAGGTAGTAGATGGGCTTCCGGAAGGCGGCCCCCACGGCCGCCGGATCCAGGAAGCTCACATGGTTGGCCACGATCAGGGCTCCCCCGGCTTCGGGGAGGAACTCCCGGTGCAGGGTTTGGTGTCGGAATACAAGGTGGCCGACGACGCGCGACAGGGTGTGGGCGATCCAATAGATCATGGGCACACCATCGGCCTGGGGCCGCGTCTGCCCGCTCACCGGCGCGCCTTTCCCGTGGCCCGCTCGATGCGGACGCGCAGCACCGCCGTGCGGAAGAGGTCCTTGTCGAGCTCGCGGTCCACCACCTCGGGGTGCTCCGCGGCGAAGCGCAACCCCAGGGCCCGAAGCGCCGCGCGCTTCTCCGCCTCGTCCGTGAGCAGCTGCGCGACGCCGAAGACGACCACGCTCGCGTAGCGGGTGGCCAGCTCGGCGGGCAGGGCCTCGGCCACGGTGACGGCGCAGTACGAGACCTTCGGGTTGAAGGCCAGGTTGGCGAGCTTGTGGCCCACCGTGGCGCAGTGGATGATCAGGGCCCCGTCCACCACGGCGTGGTTCACGGGCACCGCGTAGGGCCAGCCATCGGCATCCACCGTGGCCAGCACGCCCCACTCGGCCTCCTCCAGCAGGCGCAACGTCTCCTTCTCCTCGAGCGCCCGGTCGCGCCGGCGGATGGGATGGTGGGGGGCGCTCATGCCCGCTGCTTCGCGATCCAATTGAGGGCCTCCAGGGGGGTCATGCGGTTCAGGTCCAGGGCCTCCAGCTCGGCACGGAGGGCGTCCGGCTCCGGTTCGAACAAGGGAAGCGCGGGTTGGCTCGGCAAGGGCGCCCGGGGCGGGGCTTCCGGCGCCTGGGCCAGCAGGCGCTGGGCCTTCTGGATGACGGCCTTGGGCAGGCCCGCAAGCCGGGCCACCTGGATGCCGTAGCTGCGGTCGGCCGGGCCCGGCGCCACGCGGTGGAGGAAGTGCAGCTGCTCCTCCCACTCCTGGACCTCCACGTGGAGGTTCTGGATGCGGCTGTCGTCCGCCAGCTTGGTCATTTCAAAATAGTGCGTGGCGAAGAGCGTCCGGGGCGCCCCGCCCTTGAGGTCCCGCAGGAACACGGCGATGGCTTCCGCCAGGGCCAGGCCGTCCCGGGTGGAGGTGCCGCGGCCGATCTCGTCCAGGATCACCAGGCTGGCGGCCGTGGCCTGGTTGAGGATCCGGGCGGTTTCCGTCATCTCCACCATGAAGGTGGACTGGCCCTTGGCCAGCTGGTCCGAGGCGCCGATGCGCGTGAAGATGCGGTCCACCAGCCCGAACCGCATGAGCTCCGCGGGCACGAAGGAGCCGGTCTGGGCCAGCACCACCAGGAGGGCCGCCGTGCGGAGGAAGGTGGACTTGCCGCCCATGTTGGGGCCCGTCACCACGGCCATGGGCTGCGCCCCGCTGAACTGCAGGTCGTTGGGGATGCACTCGCGGCCCAGCCGCGCTTCCAGCATGGGGTGGCGGGCGGAGGCCAGCACCAGTTCGCGATCCTCGCCGAGCTCGGGTCGCGTCCAGCCGGACAATCGCGCCCGCTCGGCAAGCGCGGCGAGCACATCCAGGGCGGCCACGGCCCGAGCCAGGCGCGTGAGGTCCGCGCGGTGCTCCAGCACCAGGGCCAGCAGGCGCTGGAACTGCACCGTCTCCAGGCGCCCCTGGTCGCTCTCGGCGCTCAGGAGCCGCTGCTCGAAGGCCACCAGCTTCTCTGTGGTGAAGCGCTCGGCATTGGCCAGGGTCTGCTTGCGGAGGAAGTGGGCGGGAACGGCCCCCAGATTGGCCTTGGTGATCTCGAAGTAATAGCCGAACACCCGGTTGTACTTGATCTTCAGGCTGTTGATGCCGGAGGCGGCGCGCTCCTCCTCCTCCAGTTCGAGCATCACCTGCTTGGCATCCCGGGCCAGGCGGCGCACGGCATCCAGCTCCGCGTCCACGCCCTCGCGGATGACGCCCCCCTTCTCCAGATCCAAGGGCGGCGCCTCGGCCAGGCAGCGCTGGAGCTCCGCCAGCAGCGGCGTGCAGAGGGGCGTGTCGCCGGGCCACAGGCCCAGGTCCGCCACCTCGCTGGCCCAGCCCTCGTCCTGGATCCGCGCGGGCAGTTTCTGGAGGACGGCCAGGCCCTCGCGGAGCTGGGCCAGCTCCGGCGGGGTGGCGAGCCCCAGGGCCACGCGGCCCAGCAGGCGGTCCAGGTCCGGCACCTGGCCCAGCAGGGTCTGGATGGGCGCGCGGCGACGGTCCTCCGTGAGCCAGGCCACCTGGGACCAGCGACGCTCCAGGGCGGCGCGGTCCCGCAGGGGCTGCTCCAGCCAGGCCTTCAGCAGGCGGGAGCCCAGGCGGGTGCGGCACTGGTCCAGCAGGGCAAGCAGTGATCCGGCCCGGCCGCCGTCCAGGCCGTTGGCCAGCACTTCCAGGTGCCGGGCACTGGTGGCGTCCAGCAGGGGACCCGCGGCGCCGAGCTCCAGCGACACACCCTGGAGGTGCGCGGGGCGGCCCTTCTGGGTGGTTTCCACGTGATCCAGCAGGGCCGCCAGGGCTCCCAGGGCCGCCGGGTGGGGATCGAGGCCCACGCCTTCGAGATGCTGCCACCCGAAGAAGGCCAGCACCTGCTGCTTCGCCCTCGACGGCTCGAAGCGCCAGGCCGGCAGCCGCGTGCGCGCCGCCTCCAGATCCGGAAGATCCTCGGCGCCCTCGGCCAGGATGAGCTCCTGGGGGCCCAGGCGCTCCAGCGTGGCCCGCAGGGCCTCCTCGCCTTCGCCCGGCAGCACCCGCAGGGCCCCGGAGGCCAGCTGCAGCAGGGCCAGGCCCCAGGTGCCGCCGTGCCGGTGCAGGGCGCAGAGCCAGCGGGCGTCGTCGTCCAGCCAGGTGCCGGGCGTGATGATGCGCTTGATGGCGCGGGGCAGCAGGCCCTTGACCTCCTCGGCCTTGGCCGTGGGCTCGGCGATGGCCGCGGAGAAGCCCGCCGCCAGCAGCTTCGGAAGGTAGGATTCCAGTGCGAAGTGGGGCACGCCGCACATGGGCGTCTCGGATTCGGAGCCCTTGCCGCGCATCGTCAGGGCGATCTCCAGCACCGGCGCGGCGCGCACGGCATCCTCGCCCAGGATCTCGTAGAAGTCCCCCATGCGGGTGAGCAGCACGGCCTCGCCCGCCTCGCGCTTGAGGCCCGCGATCTGCTGCAGCATCGGGGTGGACATGGGTGGGCGATCAGAGGGTCAGAGGGTCGGAGGATCGGAAAAGGCGAGTCTCCGATCTTCCCACAGAGCCGTGTCTGCCGCGAAGATGGAGCCATGGAACGCGTGGACTGCATCGTCATCGGAGCCGGCGTCGTGGGCCTGGCCCTGGCGCGGCACCTGGCCCAGGCCGGCCGCGAGGTGGTGGTGCTGGAGGCGGAGGACCGCATCGGCACAGGCATCAGCTCCCGCAACAGCGAGGTCATCCACGCAGGGATCTACTATCCGGCGGGTTCGCTCAAGGCGCGGCTCTGCGTGACCGGCAACCGGGCCCTCTACCCCTTCTGCGAGGCGCACCACGTGGCCCACCGCCGCTGCGGCAAGCTCATCGTGGCCGCGGACGAGAGCCAGGTGGAGGAGCTCCAGAGGCTCCGCGCCCGGGCCGAAGCCAATGGCGTGGCTGACCTCCAGTGGCTCGACGCCCTTGAAGCCCGGCACCTGGAACCCCAGCTCCGCTGCGCCGCGGCCCTGCTCTCCCCCAGCACGGGCATCGTGGACAGCCACGGCCTCATGCGGGCCCTGCGCATGGACGCCGAGGGCGCCGGCGCAACGGTGGTGCTGAAAAGCCCCGTCACCGGCGGCATGGCCACCGCCGATGGCCTGCGGGTGGACGTGGGCGGCGCGGAGCCCATGAGCCTCATGGCAGAGCAGGTCTTCAACTGCGCCGGCCTGGGGGCCCTGGCCCTGGCCCGCGCCTTCGCCGGGATCCGCCTGGAGGCCCTTCCGCCCCTGCCCCGGCTGCTCGCCAAGGGCAACTACTTCAGCCTGGCCGGCGCGGCACCCTTCTCGCGGCTGGTGTACCCCATCCCGGACCAGAGCCACCTGGGCGTGCATCTCACCCTCGACCTGGCGGGCCAGGCCCGCTTCGGTCCCGATGTGGAGTGGATCGACCGCGAGAACTACGATGTGGACCCGCGCCGGGCCGACAGCTTCTACGCGGAGGTCCGCAAGTACTGGCCCGGCCTGCCGGACGGGGCCCTCCAGCCGGCCTACGCGGGCATTCGTCCCAAGCTGCACGGTCCCGGAGAGACTGCGCCGGACTTCCTCATCCAGCGGGAGGACGCCCACGGCGTCCCAGGCCTGGTGAACCTCCTCGGCATCGAGTCCCCGGGCCTCACGGCCTGCCTGGCCCTGGCGGAAGAGGCGGCGGGCTAGGCCGTCTCCGTGGCTGGCGGGGCCCCTGACGGCTTCAGAGTGGCCAAAGCCCCGGGGCCGACTATGCTGAGGTCAACCCATGGCCGATCCCATCCCGGACCCATCGCTGCCACCTTCCAATCCCGGCGGAAGCGGGAACGACTGGACGGCCGCGGGCCCGACGCCACCCCAGGATGCGACCCAGCTCCAGGGGGCCGACCCGTCCTCCGGTGCCCCGACCCCCGGCCTGAGCCCCGGGGAGCTCATGGCCCGCTTCCCCCTGCCCAGCCAGGACCGCTACGAGGCCCTGGAGATCGTCGCCGAGGGTGGCATGGGCGTGGTCTACCGCGCCTTCGACCGCCAGCTGCAGCGCACGGTCGCCATCAAGCTCCTCAAGCGGCTTGAACGGGAGGACACGGAGCGCTTCCTCCAGGAGGCGAGGGTCCAGGCCCAGCTGGAACACCCCAACATCTGCCACATCTTCGAGGCCGGCGAGGCCCACGGCCATCCCTACCTCGTCATGCAGTTCGTGGACGGCCCGACCCTCCGCGAAGCCTCCGGGAACCTCAACCTCCGGGAGAAGGCGGAAGTGATCCTCCAGACCGCGGAGGCCCTGCACGCCTGCCACCGCGCCGGCATCGTCCACCGCGACGTCAAGCCCGGCAATGTGATGCTGCAGAGGACCGACAAGGGCCTCCACGCCTACCTCATGGATTTCGGCGTGGCGCGGGACCTGGATGCGGTCTCCCACACCCACACGCACGCCATCATGGGCACGCCCAGGTACCTGAGCCCCGAGCAGGCCCAGGGCCGGGCGGACAAGGTGGACCGCCGCTCGGATGTCTACGCCCTGGGCACCCTCCTCTACGAGTGCGTGGCGGGCGCGCCCCCCTTCCGGGACGCGACGCCCCTGGCCCTGCTGAAGAGCATCGCGGAGGACGAGCCGGTGCCACCCTCCCGCCTCGCCCCCGGGCTCCCGCGGGACCTCCAGACCATCATCCTCAAGGCCCTGGAGAAGGAGCCTGAGCGCCGCTACGACTCCGCCCGGGCCTTCGGCGAGGACCTGCGGCGCTTCCTCGACGGCGACCCGATCCAGGCCCGGCGCCCCTCCCTCATCTACCGCGCGGATCGCCTCCTGCGCAGGAACCGCCCGGTGGCGGCCCTCCTCACCTGCTTCCTCCTGGCGGCGGTCTACGGCCTCTTCTCCGCCCTGAGGGCCCGCTCCCAGGCGCGCTTCGCCCAGCAGCTGGCCCAGGAGGTCGAGCGGCTCAACAGCCGCATCTTCCAGGTGCGCAGCCTGCCCCGCCATCCCGCCGGCCCCGAGCTCCACGAGGTGCGGGCCGCGCTCGCGCGACTCCAGGCCGAGACCGAGAGCCAGGGCCGGTGGGCCCAGGGGTCGGCCCGGCTGGCCCTGGGCCGGGGCTACCTCGCCCTGGGTGACCTGGAGCAGGCCCGCACCCAGCTCGAGGCGGCCCGGAAGGCCGCGCCCCGGGATCCCGACGCCGCCCAGGCCCTCGGCACCACCCTGGCGCGCCTCTACGTGGCGGAGCTCGAAGGCCTCCATGGCCAGGCCCTGGAGGAGCGCCGCCGGGACCTGGAGCCCACCCTCCGCAACCCGGCCCTGGCCCTCCTGCGCGAAGCCCAGGGCCGCAGCCTGGAGGGATCCGCCTACGCCGAGGGCCTGCTCGCCCTGGTCGAACGCCGCTTCGACGAGGCACTCCGGAAGGCGAAGGAGGCCCAGGCCCGCCAGCCCTGGTTCCCGGAACCGTGGCTGCTGGAGGCCGAAGTCCGCCAGGAGATCGCCTTCGGCCTGCTCACGGCGGGTCGGCGGGACGAGGCCCTGGCCCAGATGGAAATCGAGGGCGCCGCCCTGACGGCCGCCCAGGACCGCGCGCGCAGCGCGCCCGAGCCCCTGGTGGAGGAGGCTCAGCGGCGCTTCGCCCTGCTGGGCCTGAAGGTGGACCAGGGGCAGGCCACCCCGGCAGATCGCGACTGGGCGCTCGGCCCCGTCCGCGAGGCCCTGGCCGTGGCCCCCGACAGCTGGCGGGCCCACAGCTACAGCACTGCCATCCATCGGCGCTGGGCCTCGTACCTCCTGGGCCGCGGCGAGGATCCCAGCCCTGAGCTCGACGCCGCCGCCGCGGACGCCGAGCAGGCCCTGGCGCTCCGGCCCGTCGAGGCGACCCTCTGGGTGAACTGGGCCACGGTCCTGCGCAACCGCGCCGAGCGGGAGATGGCCCAGGGTCGGGATCCGGAGCCCTTCCTGGCGCGGGCGGAGGCCGGGCTCCAGACGGCGCTCCGCCAGCCGCGCCTGCACGACTTCCTCCTGGACGCCCTCGGCAACATCCACGCCCTGCGGGCCGAACGCCAGCTCCAGACCGGGCAGGACCCGGCCGCCGAGGTCAAGGCCGCCGCGGACCATCTCGAGGCGGCGTCCGCCCTGCGCCCCTGGGTGGGCCACGACTACAGCGAGGGGGCCGCCTACCAGACCCTGGCCCAGTACCGGGCCTGGACCGGCGCCGACCCCCGCCCCGCCCTCGAGGAGGCCCTGCGCTGCCACCGGAAGGGCCTGGCCCTCCAGCCCTCCTCGCGGCTCTCGCGCCTGGGCCTGGCCGCGACCCTCCTGGATCGGGCCGCCTCGGACCTGGACCAGGACCGTACTCCCGCAGCCGACCTGGCCGAGGCCCGCAGGGAAATCGCTGGCGTCCTCGCCAAGGGGCCCGGCCAGGCCGACGCCTTGGCGGCCAGCGCCCGGGAGCGGATGCTGTCGGCCCGCGCGGCCCAGGCCTCCCTCCCCGCCCGCGCGGCCCTCGCCCTCCAGAAGCGCGCCGTGGCCGCCGCCCCCCGCAACCCCGGTCTCCAGCTCGCCTGGGGGGCCCTGGCCCTCGAGGCCGCCCGGGAGCGGGGGCTGCCTCTGGACCCCGGCGCGGTTGCCGCCCTCCGGGCCGCCGCCAGGACCCGCCCCTGGGATGGCTGGGCCCAGCTGCTGGAAGCGGAGCGCCTGAAGCGGGACGGCCACCTGGAGGAGGCCCGGGCCCTCACGGCGAAGGCCCTCGGCATCAACCCGACCTTGAAGCGGGAGGCCCATCGACGGGGCCTGACTTGAACCCCCACCCAAAGGCCATACTTCAAATTAGAAGAAAATTTTAGTGCATCAACATCACATTTGTCCCATCATGGAACCCGAGGTGTTCCGTGTCCCTCCTTCCCTTCACCCAGAAAGCCAATGACGCCCTGGTAGCCGCCCGCGAGCGGGCCGTGGCGGACCAGCACCCGGAGCTGGTGCCTCAGCACCTCCTCCTGGCCCTGCTCGCACCCGAAGCGGGTCTGCGTCCCCTGCTGGAGCGGGCCGGCCTCACGCCCGAATCCACCCAGGGCCTGCTGGACGCCGCCGAGGGCCTCGTCTCGAAGCTGCCCCGGGCCGTCGGAGGCGCCGAGCCCCAGGTGGGCGCGGCTTTCCGGCACTTCCTGGAGGTGGCCAGCGACACGGGCCGGGGCCTGGGCGACCGCTTCCTGGCCACGGACGCCCTGCTGCTGGCCCTCAGCAACGCCCACACGGACGCCAAGAAGGTGCTGGAGCGCTTCGCCCTGGACCGGAAGACGCTGGAGGCCGCCATCCGCGAGACCCGCAAGGGCTCGAAGGTGGAGGACGAGAAGGCCGAGGAGAAGTTCGCCAGCCTGGAGAAGTACGCCAAGGACTACACGGCCCTGGCCGCCGCCGGGAAGCTGGACCCGGTGATCGGCCGCGACGAGGAGATCCGCCGCGTGCTGCAGGTGCTCTCGCGGCGCACCAAGAACAACCCCGTGCTCATCGGCGAGCCCGGCGTGGGCAAGACCGCCATCGTGGAGGGCCTGGCCCAGCGCATCCACAAGCGCGACGTGCCCGAGAGCCTGAAGGGCCTGCGCGTCATGGGCCTGGACATGGGCTCCCTGGTGGCCGGCACCCAGTACCGCGGCCAGTTCGAGGAGCGCCTCAAGGGCGTCATCAAGGAGGTCGAGAAGGCCGAGGGCCAGATCGTCCTCTTCATCGACGAGCTGCACCTGCTGGTGGGCGCGGGCGCGGTGTCGGGCGGCATGGACGCCGCCAACCTGCTGAAGCCGGCCCTGGCCCGAGGCGAGCTGCGCTGCATCGGCGCCACCACCCTGGACGAGTACCGCAAGCACATCGAGAAGGACGCCGCCCTGGAGCGCCGCTTCCAGCCGGTGCTGGTGGACGAGCCCTCCGTGGAGGACGCCATCTCCATCCTGCGGGGCCTGAAGGAGCGCTACGAGCTGCACCACGGCGTGCGCATCCAGGATGCCGCCCTGGTGGCCGCCGCCCACCTCAGCCAACGCTACATCTCCGACCGCTTCCTGCCGGACAAGGCCGTGGATCTCATGGACGAGGCCGCCAGCGCCGTGCGCATGCAGATCGACAGCCGCCCCACGGAAATTGACGTGCGCGAGCGCCGGGAGATGCAGCTGCAGCTGGAGAAGCATTCCCTCACCAAGGAGAAGGACGCGGCCAGCCGCGCACGGCTGGCCGATCTGGAAAAAGAACTGGCGGAATTGAATGAGGAACTGAGCCATCTCCGAGCGCAGTGGGAGAACGAGAAGAAGGTCATCGAAGGCACGCGCGGGCTTCAGAAGAAGCTGGACGACCTGCGCATCGAGCTGGACCAGGCGAAGACGAAGGGCGAGTACGAGCGGGCCTCGCGGCTCGAGTACGGCGAGATCCCCGCCCTGGAGAAGCAGCTCGCCGCCACCTCGCCCAAGGAGAGCGCCATGCTGCGCCTGGAGGTGGGCGAGCCCGATGTCGCCGCCATTGTCAGCCGCTGGACCGGCATTCCTGTGAGCCGCATCCTCGAAGGCGAGGTGGAGAAGCTCCTGAAGATGGAGGCCCGCCTCGGCGAGCGCGTGGTGGGCCAGGACCCGGCCCTCACGGCCATCTCCGACGCCCTGCGCCGCAACCGCGCCGGCCTGGGCGATCCCAAGCGGCCCATCGGCAGCTTCCTGTTCCTGGGCCCCACGGGCGTGGGCAAGACGGAAGTCGCCCGCGCCCTGGCGGAGTTCCTCTTTGACGACGAGAACGCCCTGGTCCGCATCGACATGAGCGAGTTCACCCACGAGGCCGACGCCACGCGTCTCATCGGCGCCGCGCCGGGCTACGTGGGCTACGAGGAGGGCGGCCGCCTCACCGAGGCCATCCGCCGCCGCCCCTACGCCGTGATCCTCCTGGACGAGATGGAGAAGGCCCACCCGCGCACCTTCGACCTCTTCCTCCAGGTGCTGGAGGACGGCCGCCTCACGGACGGCCAGGGCCGCACGGTCAACTTCCGCAACACGGTGGTGCTCATGACCACCAACCTGGGCAGCCAGGCCATCTTCGATGCCGGCGGCGAGCCCTCGAAGGCCGAGGCCGCCGTCCAGGCCGCCCTGCACGGCCATTTCCGGCCCGAGTTCCTGAACCGGCTGGACGAGGTGGTGATCTTCCGATCTCTCAGCCGGGACGACATGAAGGCGGTCGCCCGCATCCAGCTCAAGCGCGTGGAGGCCATGCTCCAGGAGCAGCGACTGGATCTGGAGGTGCCGGAGGCGGCCCTGGATTGGCTGGCCGAGGAGGGCTTCGACCCCCACTACGGCGCCCGGCCGCTGAAGCGCCTCATCCAGCAGGCCGTGGTCAATCCCCTCTCCCGTCTCATCCTCAAAGGTCAGCTCCAGCCCGGCGGCCGGGCCCTGCTCTCGATCCGTGACGGCCAGCTCCTGGTCGAGGGCGAGGCCGTCCAGTAGGTGTTGCGTCGGCGGTGGGTTGGGCAAATAAGACCGCACCATGCGAAACTTGCCATCCCCCTGGCCCCCTCCGATGAGGTCCAGGTCGACGGAGCCGGTGTGCCTCTCACTCCCCCCATCCCCATCCTCATCGTGGACGACGAGGCGGACCTACGGAACCTGCTGGTGGAGGCCCTGACGGACGAGGGCTATGCCGCGGCTGGCGCCGAGAACGGCGCCCGGGCCCTCGATCTCGTACACCAGAAGCACTTCCCCGTCATCTTCACGGACCTGAACATGCCCGGCGGGCTCTCCGGGCTGGAGCTGCTGCGGGCCATCCACGACGAGGACCCCAGGACCCTGGGCATCCTGATGACCGGCTACGCCACCACGGAGGCGGCCATCCAGGCCCTCAAGCGCGGCGCCTACGACTTCATCCAGAAGCCCTTCAAGCTGGTGGAGATCCAGGCCAGCCTGGAGCGGGCGCTGGAGCACTACCGGCTGCTGCGGGAGAACGAGGAATACCAGCAGAACCTGGAGTGCATGGTCGAGGCCCGCACCGAGGAGATCCTGGGCCTGAAGAACGACATCGAGCGCCTCTTCGAGGGCTTCGTGAACGCCTCCGTGACCGCCATTGAGGCCCGCGATCCCAGCACCTCGGGCCATTCCAGCCGCGTGGCGGAACTCACCGTGGGCCTGGCGGAGGCCGTGAACCGGACGCCCAACGGCCCGTATGGCGCCCTGACCTTCACCCCCACCCAGATCCGCGAGATCCGCTACGCCAGCCTGCTCCACGACTTCGGCAAGGTGGGCGTCCGCGAGCAGGTGCTGGTGAAGGCCAAGAAGCTCCAGGGCGAGCGCCTGGAGAGCATCTACCAGCGCCTCCATCAGCGCACCCTCGAGACCATGCGGGACCGCATGCTGGAAGCCTGGAGCCAGGGGCAGCCCTTCGACCGTGACCACGTCGGGAACCTGCTGCGCCGCCAGGAAGAGGAGACCCGGCACATCATGGACCTGGTCCGGCGGAGCAACGAGCCCACGGTGTTGCCCCAGGAGGTGGCGCGGGAGCTCGACACCCTGGAAGACCTCACCTACCAGCACTGGAGCGGGGACCCCCGCATCCTCTTCGAGCCCAGCGACCTCGACCTGCTGAGGATCCCCAAGGGCAGCCTGTCCGCCGAGGAACGGGAGGAGATCGAAAGCCACGTCACCCACACCTACCGGTTCCTGACCCAGATCCCCTGGACGACCGAGCTGGCCGGCGTGCCCGATATCGCCTATGCCCACCACGAGCGGCTGAACGGGCGCGGCTACCCGCGGCGGCTGAAGGAGCCGGACATCCCGATCCAGAGCCGGCTCATGGCCGTGACGGATGTCTACGATGCGCTCACCGCCGCCGACCGCCCCTACAAGGCCGCCGTGAGCGTGGAACGGAGCCTGGAGATCCTCGACCAGGAGGCCAGAGTGAACCTCCTGGACAAGGAGGCCCTGCGCATCTTCATCGACGCCCGGATCTACGAGCTCACCCTGGGCCGCGGTATAACGCCTGTCCCATGACCGGTCCCGGCCCGGCGCCGGCGGCCCGCTCTCTGGATAAAGTGATCGCATGACAAGCCCCCATCAGCTTCTGTGGACCGGCTTCCGGGGCCTGGACGCCCCGGAGGTGGCACTGCCCTTTAAGCCGGGTGGCCTCGTCCTCTTCGCCAGGAACCTGGATCCCGACCCGGAGGCCGGGCCCGCCCGCTGCCGGGCCCTGATCGACGGCCTCCAGGCCCGCTTCGGCGCGGACCTGCCCCTGGCCGTGGCCCTGGATCAGGAGGGGGGCCCCGTGAGCCGCCTGCGCCCCTGGGTGGGGGCCACGCCACCGCTGCGACAAGTGTGGACCCGCGGCGGCGCGGAGGCATGCGCCGCCTGGGGCCGGCTCTGGGGCGAGGGGCTGCACCTGCTGGGCTTCAACGTGGACTTCGCGCCAGTGGTGGACCTCTGGGACGGCCACCCGGAGGCGGGCATCGGGGACCGGGCCGCCAGCGCCGATCCGGCCGAGGTCGCCAGCGCCGCGGGGGCCTTCCTCCACGGCCTGGAGTCCACGGGCGTCCGGGGCTGCCTGAAGCACTTCCCCGGCCTGGGCGGCACCACCCTGGACAGCCACCTGGGCCTGCCGGCCCTGGAGGAGGCCGCCCGGGTGGACCGCAACGCTGCGGCCTTCATCCCCCTGGCCCACGCGGACCGGCTGGTGATGGTGGCGCACCTCCGCACGCCCGCCTCGGCCCCCCTGCCCGCCAGCCTGCACCGCGGCTCCGTGGTGGAAAACCCCTGGGGCATCCAGGGCCGCTTCCTCCCCGACGACCTGGAGATGGGCGGCTGCGCCGACTGGACCTGGGACGACCGGGTGCGCCTCTCTCTGGAGGCCGGGCACCAGTGGCTGCTGGTCTGCCAGACCCCGGAGGGCTGGACCGCCTGCGCCGAAGCCGCCGGCCGCCTGCCCGAATCCCTGTACCGGGTGCCCCTCCAGGCCGCCCGGGCCATGCGCCGGAACCTGGTGCCTGCCGCGCCCTTCGATGCCCGGGCCTGGCAGGCCTGGCTTGGGCGGCTCCAGACCACCGCCGGGGAGGCCTGATGGCCGGCCGGGTGCTCATCGTCGACGACAACGCCATGATCCGCACCGAGATCAAGGCGGTCCTCATGAAGGACGGCGGGTTCACGCACTTCCTGGAGGCGGCGGACGGCCTCACCGCCTTCAAGACCATCATGGAGACTCCGCCGGACCTGGTGCTCTGCGACCTGGTGATGCCGGGCTTCGACGGCCTCAAGTTCCTGGGCCTCAAGGCCAGCCGCAAGGAGCTGGAGCAGATCCCGGTGATCATGCTCACCGCCGAGGACGACCTGGACCGCAAGGCCGAGATCCTGGAGCGGGGCGCCTCCGACTACGTCACCAAGCCCTTCCATGAGAAGGAGCTGCTCGCCCGGGTGCGCATCCACACCAAGCTGAAGCGGCTCCAGGATGAGTTGCGGGAGATGAACGCCCAGCTCGAGGCGCTGTCCGTCACCGACGCCCTCACGGGGCTGGCGAACCGGCGCCTCCTCGTCACCCGGCTGGACGAGGAGGTGCGGCGGGCCCGGCGCACCCAGGTCCCCCTGGCCGTGGTCATGATCGACATCGACCACTTCAAGGAAGTGAACGATACTTACGGCCATGCCATGGGCGATGTGGTGCTGCGCAACATCGGCACCCTGCTGAACTCCAACCTGCGGGCCACGGACCTGGCCGCACGCTACGGCGGCGAGGAACTCACCCTCGTGCTGCCCTACACCGACGCCGCCGCCGCCCTGCGGGTCGCGGACAACCTCCGGCAGAAGTTCGCCGCCATGGACCACCTCCTGGGCAGCGCCACCATCCGGAAGACCGTCAGCATGGGGGTGTCGGCCCGTGAAGGCCAGGCCGGCAGCCCCGACGCCGAGGAGCTCCTGAAGCTGGCCGACGAGGCCCTCTACCGCGCCAAGCAGGGCGGCCGGAACCGGGTGGAACGGGCGGAGTAGCTATCAGCGATCGGCTGTCAGCCGAGAGAAACAGACGCGGCCCCGAAGGGCCGCATCCGTTAGCACTGATAGCTGACAGCTACTTGGCAGCGGCGCGCAGCGCAGCGACCTTGTCCGTCTTCTCCCAGCTGAACTCCGCCCGGCCGAAGTGGCCGTAGGCGGCGGTGGCGCGGTAGATGGGCCGGCGCAGGTCCAGGGCCTCGATCATGGCCTTGGGGGTGCAGCTGAACACCTCGCGCACGGCGCGGACAATGGCCGCGTCCGACACCTTCCCGGTTCCGAAGGTGTCCACGGCGATGGACACCGGCTCGGCCACGCCGATGGCGTAGGCCAGCTGGATCTCGCAGCGGTCCGCCAGATCCGCCGCCACAATGTTCTTGGCGATGTAGCGGCCCATGTAGGCGGCGCTGCGGTCCACCTTGCTGGGATCCTTGCCGGAAAAGGCGCCGCCGCCGTGATGGCCGCTGCCGCCGTAGGTGTCCACGATGATCTTGCGGCCCGTGAGGCCCGTATCGCCCATGGGACCGCCCACCACGAAGCGCCCGGTGGGGTTCACGTGGAAGATGGTCTGCGCGTCCAGCAGGTCCTGGGGCAGCGAGGCCTTGATCACGTCCTGGATCACCGCGTCGCGGATGCTGTTCTGGGTGACGTGCTCGTCGTGCTGGGTGGAGATGACGACGGTGTGGATGCGCTGCACCTTGTCCCCGTCGAACTCCACGGTGACCTGGGACTTGCCGTCCGGCCGCAGCCACGGCAGCTGGCCGCTCTTGCGGACTTCGGAGAGCTTCCGCGTCAGCAGGTGGCTGAAGTGGATGGGCGCGGGCATCAGCTCCGGGGTCTCCCGGCAGGCGTAGCCGAACATCAGGCCCTGGTCGCCGGCGCCGCCCGTGTCCACGCCCATGGCGATGTCGGGGCTCTGCTGGTCGATGGTCACCATCACCGAGCAGGTGGCATAGTCGAAGCCCTTGATGTGGTGGTCGTAGCCGATGTCCTTCACCACGTCGCGCACCAGCGCGGCGACGGGGATGTAGGTCTCCGTGGTGATCTCCCCGGCCACCAGGACGAGGCCCGTGGTGAGGAGGGTCTCGCAGGCGACCCGGCTGCGGGGATCGTCCTTGAGGGCCGCGTCCAGCACGGCGTCGGAGATCTGGTCCGCCATCTTGTCGGGATGGCCTTCGGTGACGCTCTCGGAAGTGAACAGGTGACGCCCCTGGGCGGCCATTCGGGACTCCTAGGAATCCCCCCGGAAGATCCTCCGGGGGAAACGGAAAGTATATCGTGAGCTTGCTGCTCCTACATCTTTTGGATGACGCGGGAAACCTTGCCATGCCCTAGCCTGGGGGACTAAGGTGGGATGGCCCCATCTCCGAAGCGCCTATCCCAAGCCCCCTCAGTGGAGGAACCCATGATTGCCTTCCGCCGTCCGACGCTGGCCCTTGCCCTGATGGCCGCGTCCATCCTGATGGTGTCCACCGCCTGCAAACGCGAGGACCCCCAGATCCGGGAGCTGACCCAGAAGGCCGCCGAGGCCGACAAGGCCAGCCAGCAGCTGAACCAGGCCAGCACGGAGCAGCAGAAGAAGCTGGCCCAGGCCGGCGTGAACGACATCAAGCCCAACGCCGAGACCCTCCAGCTCACCGACGAGCAGAAGAAGGCCCTGGAAGAGCGCATCAAGAACGAGAAGAACAGCTCCTACCAGGCCCTGCTCCAGGAAGTGCTGGACAAGGACAAGGAGATCAAGGACCTCAACTCCAAGGTCGCCAAGCTGAAGGCGGACCTGCCGAAGCCCGACCTGGCCAAGCCCAATGACAGCCACTACGGCATGGCCATGCGCTTCCTCAAGAAGAAGGGCGTGCCCGAGGCCGAGGCCAAGAAGCTGGTGAGCCGCGTGGCCATTCTGGAGAAGCTGGCGCCGGGCTTCGAGGTCTACCACTTCTACGCCAACGGGACCTACGGCACCTGGGTTGCCCAGGGCCGGGCCAAGATCACCCCCAATGACCTCATGCGCCAGGAGCGCGAGAAGATCGAGGGCGAGCGCGACGAGGCCGTGGCCCAGAACGAGAAGCTGCAGGAGGAGGTCACCGACCTCGAGAGCCAGAAGCAGAAGATCACCGAGGAGATCGCCGGCCTCCAGACCGAGCGCGCCAACCTCATCGAGGAGCGCACCAAGCTCCAGGCCGACAACACCGCCCAGCTGGCCAAGCTCAACTCGCTGCACTACGTCGTGGGCGTCCGCGACACCCTGAAGGCCGAGGGCATCATCGAGATCCCCGTCTTCGCCAAGGACCGGGCCGGCAAGAACTGGCGCGACGAGGTCTTCACCCAGAGCCTGGACCTGCGCACCGCCAAGACCATCACCATCAAGGCCTCCGACCTGAATCTGAAGAAGATCGGCAAAGTGAACGTGGTGCCCGGTTCGTACCTGAAGGACGAGCACTACAAGCTGGCCATCAGCGCCGACAAGCAGACGGCCACCATCGAGCTCATCACCGTGAGCCGCTTCAAGAACGACAAGGTCGTCTTTGCCGTCACCGATTGATCTACGATAGTCCTACCCAAAGTAAGGCTGGGGCCCCTCCGGGGGCCTCGCCTTTTGTGTGGCAATTCCCCTTCGGGCCGCCTATTGTCATCAAACCAATCCTCGAACCCTTCCCAAACCCCACCCATGAGGTGACGCGATGCTTCCACGCTTGAATCAAGCGGTCCTCGGCGCTTCCCTGCTGGCACTCCTCGCCTGCAGCGGCGGCGGCGACTCCAAGGCCCCCACCATCGTCACGGGCCCGGCCAGCATGCCGAGCGCGACCACGGCCGTGTTCGACCCTGCGAACGGCGCGGTTCCCCTGCCGAACATCCTGGCGACCGCCTCGTATGTTCATGTGGACGGGACCCCAGGCCAACTCACCTACTCGGCAACCCCATCGGGAGTAGCAGGTGACCTGAACATCAACCCGGGGGTCCCCCTCACCCCGGACAAGGCCCTGGCTTATGTGAACTTCGCAGAAGTGGGCGGAACCCATGCTGTCTCTGGCCTGAATGCCCCGATCTTTATCGCCTTCAGCACGCCGTTCAACACCAGCACGGTGGATGGCAACATCAAGGTCTTCAAGATCACCCCAGACAATACAAGCGACCCCGCAAGCACAGAAAATAATGCACTTACATTCACTGATATATCTGGACAATTCACCTTCACGAGTTTCGCCGCCCCAACCTATGCAGCAAATGGTGTCACGGTCACCAATGCAAATGCCTGGGGCGTCTATGCCATGCCAAAGCTGCCCCTTCTTCCAGGAACCCGCTATCTCTACGTTGTCACCAACCGCGTGCTGGATTCGGCCGGAAAGCCAATCTCGGCTTCGCCCTATTTCGAGGCTCTGAAGTCCGTCACCCCCCTCTCCGGGGCCTTCGGCAAGTTGGAACCCATCCGGGCCAACGCCATGGTCACAGGCAGCACCACCAATATTCAGTTGTCGGGCTACAAAAAGGTCATGGATGACCTCATTACAGCCCACACCACCACCACAGTTACAAGTCGCAGCGACATCGCGCTGATGGGCCGCTTCATCACCACAGGAGCTGGTTACATTCCGACCGATCCTCTCAATGCCACACCTGCCCTTGCCGCAGTGCGCATTCCGGTGGAAATGTCTCTCTGGGCCTATGCCAATAATGCCGCCGTTCCCAATGCCGCTGCTCCTGGCTTAAACCTAGTGGATTTCAGCACCAGTGAAAGCCGAGCCTGGTCCAACTCGGTGAGCAATTTCGCTGTGGTCGGCACCAATGCTGTTCCCGACGCAGCCTCTGCGGATGCGGAAGTCACGGGCTCTGGCTCCATCGGATCCATCTTCCGCACCGCTGACGCCAATAATCCAGGGCATCTCAAGTACATTCCCCACAGCAGTGTTGGCCAGGTGGCCTGGGGTTCTTTCGAGGGCGCCGACTTCCAGATGGATCCCTATTACGCCCACGCCAATCCCAGCATCAGCGGCAACATGGACACGGTCTTTGGCACCACCCCAGCCATCTACAACCCTGGCACCAGTACTACTCCTGGAACCGGCCTCCTCCGCGCCACAAGAAACCCTTCTGGTGTTTTGCGTGGTTTCTACCATAAGACCCGCACCGTACCCTTCGTCATCATCACACCCGCTGGGAACGCTCCTGCTGGCGGCTTCCCTGTCGCGATCTTCATGCATGGGATCGGTCGCTCAAAGGAAGACGTGCTTCCCGTTGCCAATACGCTCTGCACCGCTGGCTTCGCTGTGGTTTCCATCGACCAGGCCGTTCACGGATTCCCGGGTGGGCCGGGAAGCCTCACACCGACCGGAATCACCACGGGCGGCGGCAATGGTCGTCCCCAGGCCGAGTGGGCCAGCAACTTCTTCATGCTGCCTTCTATCCTGACCGCGCGCACCAACGTGCAGACCAGCGCCTTCAACCTTTGGCGCCTTCAGAGGGTTCTCATCCAGCCTGCGGCGGATACCACGAGCCTCCAGGCTGCCATGGCAGCCGCCGGCAAAACCCTCAACAACACCGCCCCGACAAGTGCTTCCGCCGGTGCCACCCAGTTTATCGGCCAGAGCCTCGGCAGCATCACCGGTACCTACTTCCTGGCCGGTAACAGCAGCCAGACCGGCGGTAACAACCCCAAAGGGCTTCTCAGTGTTCCTGGTGGACGGCTCGCTTGGATCTTGAAGGAAAGCCCCTCCTTCGCTACCACCGTGGCTGGTGGCCTCGCCCTAGCCAAAGTGCCGACCAATAGCACGGCCTTCTTCCAGTTCTTCGCCCTGGCCCAGGCAGTGGCCGACCCCATCGACCCCGCCACCATGGCGACTCCGACCTCCCTTACTTCTGCCTCCCGCCTGGGGAACGGTCGCATCCTGATCCAGGAAGCGATCGGCGATACTGTCATCCAGAATGCCTGTGGCAATTACTTCGTGAATGCCCTCGCAGGACGCAAGCCCCAGTTCGGCGCGGATCCCAGCGTCGGATTCACACACGTCCTCAGGACCACGGATACCACTGATCCAGCCAATAAGTACATCTTCGGCGGAAGCACCCTGGCCGACTTCACCACCAAAAAGTCGGCCGTGGCGCCGGAAACCACAACCGGATCC
This sequence comes from Geothrix edaphica, assembly GCF_030268045.1. Lineage (NCBI taxonomy): Bacteria > Pseudomonadati > Acidobacteriota > Holophagae > Holophagales > Holophagaceae > Geothrix > Geothrix edaphica. The sequence continues at coordinate 288,066 of NZ_BSDC01000001.1, read as the reverse complement.
TCTCACCCCACTCAGGGCATCATGCAGTACGGCACCCTGACTTCTCCGGCCTCTCACGGCCTTCTGCTGGATGGCGCGATTCTCGCGGACACAGCTGCAGCCCAACGGCAACTTGCAATTTGGGTGTTGACGGGTAAGGTCGCGGATGGTGCTGATGCTACGAATGGTTACCCCAGCATCCAGACCAATACACTGCTTCCCGTCCATCTACCAAGCCCCTACGGGCCCGAGAGCCTGGTCATCAACTACCCGACAAAGGAATAGCCTTCCTCGGGTCATTAAAGGCGGGGCTTCGGCCCCGCCTCTGTTTTGAGCCTACTGACCCAGCTCCGGGAACGCCGCCAGCAGCTGCTTCCGGGCCTCCAGCAGGTCGGGCACGGCCGGGTCCCGGCGCCTCAGGAACCCCCGGATGGCCTGGAGGTCCTCCCTGGCCCGTTCCAGCACCGGCAGCCCCAGCAGCGCGAGGAGCAGGGCCACGGGCGGGACCAGGGCGGCGGGCCAACCCCAGCACAGGCCGGAGAGGACCGCCAGGAGGACGGCCCAGAGCGGATGCAGCAGCAGGCCACCCAGCAGCTTCAGGGTGGCGGCCTGGTCGCCCTCATCGGTGAAGCGCCCGGCCGCCCAGTCCACCAGGCGGTACGAGGGCCAGAAGAGCAACGCCAGGGGCAGCAGCAGGACCGCCAGCCCCAGGCGCAGGGCCGCGCCCGGCAGCCAGTGGCGGATCTCCGCCCCCGGATAGGGATAGCCCACCTGGTCGGGCCGGAGACCCTTGGCCCGGAGCCAGGTCTGGGCCTCCCGCACCCGGGCCTCCAGGGCCGCCCGTTCCCCCCCGGGCAGCGCGGCGAGATGCGGCACCAGGGCCCGCACGCGGCGGCGCAGGGCCTCCAGGTCCACGCGGCTGCCAGGGGCCTCCGCCAGGAGCCAGGCCACGTCCTGGGCCAGGGCCAGCACGCGCGCTTCGGCGTCATGCAGAGTGAGAGGTTGCAGGGCCGCCCGGATGCGCACCGTCAGCTCGGCGACGGCCTCGGGCTCCGCGCCCTGGGCGGCGAGGTCCTCCCAGGGCACCGGCTCGCCCAGCCGCAGGAGGGCGCTGTGGCGGAAGGTGGCCCGGTCCCCGTAGACCAGGCCCGCCGGCACCAGCGACAGGGGCACGGGGCTGGAGAGGGCCATTCGGGCGGCCCCGGTCTTGAGGGGGGCCAGGTCCGCCTCCGAGTGGCTCACGCCCTCGGGGAACATGGCCACGGACCCGCCCCGGGCCAGCACCTCGTGGACCTTCCGGAAGCACTGCTGGATGGACTCCGGCGTGGCGCCGCCGTCCTTGGGCCGGGTCACGGGGATGGCCCGGAAGGCCGCCAGGAAGGGGCGGAGGGGGGCGAGCTTCCAGAGCGTGGCCTTGGCGAGCCAGCCGGCGCGCCGGTCCAGCAGGGCCGCGGCCGCGAGGGGATCCAGCAGGCCGTTCGGATGGTTCAGCAGGATCAGGCAGGGCCCCGGCGGCAGGGGCGGACCTTCCCGCCGCAGGGCGCGAAACCAGATCCGGCCCAGCAGGCGGGCGACCTTGCTGCCGGCCATGTCAGTCCTGCGCCGGCTGGTGCCGGGCCCACCAGAGGGCCGCGCCGCTGAGGACGATGGCCGGCAGCACCAGGACCAGGGCCCGGGCCAGGGCGTCCCCGCCCGACAGCCCCGCCGCGTGGAGCGCATCCGCCCGGCGACCCACCAGCTCCGGGCTGATGGCGTCCCCCATCAGGTGGATCAGGAAGACATTCAGCCCGACCCCCGTGGCGCGCACCGAAGCGGGCAGCGAGCTGACCGTCATGGCGTTCACCGGGCTGGTGTTCACGAAGAGCAGGAGCATGCCCAGGAAGAAGGCCAGATAGACCGCGCCCAGGCTGCGGGCGCCGAGCGCCCAGACCACCACCGGGGCGGCGGCCAGCAGGGAGATCCCGGAGATCCAGGCACCGGCATCCGGCCTGCGCTTCTGCCACCGGTCCGTGAGCCACCCGCCCAGGAACGTTCCGACGAGGCCCGTGACTGCCGCCAGGCCGCCGAAGGCCAGCCCCGCCCGGGCCGTGCTCACGTCGAAGCGGCGCTGCAGGAGGGTGGGCCCCCACAGGCTGAGCGCCCCCATGGCGAAGGTGTAGGCGACGTAGCTGGCGGTGCAGGCCAGCCAGACCCGGTTGAGGAAGATGTGCCCCAGCCGCGTCCGGAAGGACTCGCCCACGCCCAGGTCGCGGACGCCGTCCATCGCCCCGCGCTCCGGGTCCACCTGGAAGGCCATCCAGAGGGCCAGGGCCAGCCCCGGGAGGCCCGCCACCAGGAAGGAGGCCCGCCAGCCCCAGGCCCCGGCCACCAGGCCGCCCAGGCCGTACCCCAGGGCGCTGCCGACGGGAATGGCCAGGTAGAACCAGGTGAAGGACTTCGCCCGGTCCGATTCCGCGAACCCGTCCGCCAGCATGGCGGGGCCGAGGGTCGCGTAGGCGGCCTCCCCCACGCCCACCAGGGACCGGGTCACCAGCAGGGCCGGATAGCTGTGGACGAGGGCCGCGCCCATCGTGGCCAGGCTCCACAGAGCCACGCCCGCCGCCACCAGCCGGGGACGGTGGAGGCGGTCCGCCAGATACCCGAAGAGGGGCGCCGCGCACATGTAGACCAGGAGGAACACCAGGGTCAGCCGCCCCAGCTGGGCGTCCGAGAGGCGGAGCTCCTTCCCCAGCGGATCGAGGATCGCCGCGATGACGTACCGATCCAGGTAGTTCACCAGGTTGATCCCGGTGAGTAGCAGGAGCAGCCGTCGCGCGGCGGTCATCTCGTCAGGCGATGGGGCTGACTACTTCTTGGGGGCGGGCTTGGGCGCGGCGGGTTTGGGCGCGGGAGCGGCAGCGCCCTCGCTGGCGTCCAGGCGCTTGGCCACTTCGGCGGTGAAGCCCTTCATCCACTCCGCGTCGGCCCAGGAGAGGATCTGCACGGACTGATCGGAGAAGACCATCTGGAGCTTCTGCTCCTTGGCCAGCTGTTCGACGATGGGGCCGGCCAGCTTGGTGATGGCCTCGCCGACCTTCTTCTCCACGCGCTGGTACTCGGCCTGGCTGTCCTCCTGCATCTTCTTGGCCTCGAACTCCAGGTCCCGGAACTTCTTGGCCAGGGCCTCCTTCTTCTCGGGGTCGATGCTGGGGGAGTTCAGCTGCTGCTGCAGGGTCTGCAGTTCCTGGCCCTTGGCCTGGAGCTTCTCCTGCAGGTTCTTGCCGGTGATCTCCAGCTCGGAGAAGATGGCGCCGGCCTTCTTGGAGCTGCGGACCAGCTGGTTGATGCTGAAGAAGGCGAAGCGGGGCGCCTCCTGGGCCGCGGCGGGCACGGCGAGGGCGGCGGACAGGCAGAGGGCGGCCAGGGACGGGGCAAGCAGACGCATGGGAAGGCTCCAGGGGGAAAGGCTCATTGTAGCGTGGGGGACCCGGCCCCCACTCATCAGAAAGTGGTGCCGATGGAGAACTGGAAGTCGTTCTGCCCCTCCAAGTCGAAGGGATAGGGGTTCAGCTTCCGCGACCAGATCAGGCGCAGGGGGGCCGGGCTGATGGGCAGGAAGAACCGGAACTCCAGGCCCATGGACCTTACGAGGGACGGGCTCTTGTAAGAATACTGGTTATTTGCGGCGTCCTTGTAGGGGACCATGTCGCGGCTGAAGACCTTGGTGCCGCTGCCCCACGCGTTACCCGCGTCGTAGAAGAATACGAGCCGGAATTGGTCGGCAATCATGAATTGGTACTCCAGGTTGGCGATGAACTGCTTGTTGCCCCCCACCACAACCGGCTGGCCGTTGTTGTCCAGGAGCACGGAGCCCACCTGGCCATAGCGATAGCCGCGGATGCTGTTCTCGCCGCCGGGCCGGTAGAGGTCGTAGAGCGGCAGCTCCTCGCGGCCCATGTTCTGGAGGTAGCCGTAGCTGAGGTTCATGGCGAAGATGTGCCGCTCCGCCAGATTGGTGAACTTGGCGAAGTCCCAGGTGGCCCTCAGGAAGGGCTTGTCGCCGCCGAACTGCCAGCCGCCGTACTCCAGGCCGAAGGACACCCGGGTGCCCTGGGTGGGCTTGAACTGGTGGTTCACGGTGCTGTAAGCCAGGCTCTGACTGAAGGTGGAGGTGAGCTGATTGCTCAGGTCCCGGAAGTAGTAGTTGCGGCCGCCCTCGATGCGGATCAGGCGGAAGCTGTAGCCCGTGGAATAGGTGGTGAAGAAGGCCCAGGGCTGGTTGGGGAACCAGTTGCTCAGGCGCGCGCCCACGGACAGGCCGAGGCTGCGGGTGAACTGCTTGTAGGCGTTCGCAACACCTACGCGGGAGGCGTCGTAGTCTGCCGATCCGTTCGAGACGGAGGTGGAGAAGGAGTAGGGCAGGTCGAACACGAAGGGCTCGGTGAACCCCACGGAGACGTTCTTGGAGAACTTGCCGCCGTTGTAGCTCATGGACAGGGTCTCGCCGCCGCCGCCGAGGTTGCGAGTGGAGAAGCTCACGCCCAGGGAGAAACCGAACAGCGAGCCGTAGCCACCCTGGAAGAGCAGCTCGTTGACGCCGGCCTCCTCACCGCGCACCACCACATCCACCTGGGGCTTATCCGGCACCAGGTCCACCTTGGGTTCGGAAGTCTTCACGTCGAAGAAGCTCAGCTGGCTGATGCCCAGCAGGGAGTCCTTGAAGATATCCATGCGGAAGGGGTCGCCCTCCTTCAGCATCATGCTGCGGCGCAGCACCTTGTCCTTGGTGGTGAGGTTGCCCTCGAACTCGATGCGGCGGACCGTGTAGGGCTCGCCCTCGTCCAGCTTCAGGGTGGTGTCCACCTTCTTGACGCCGTCCTCTTCGCGGATCTCGAACTTCTTCTCCGCGCGGAACATGATGTAGGCCTGGTTGCTGTAGGCCTCCTTGATCTTGTCCACGGTCTGGTTCACCGCATCCAGGTCGAAGGGCACGGGCTTGGCGCCGGCCTTGGGGGTCTCCAGGGAGGGCCGGATGTTGAAGAACTTCTTGAGGATGGAGTGGTTGTCCCGCTTCACCTCCGCGTACTTCATCGGGTAGTAGGTCTCGCGGAAGAGCTTGCCGCCCTCGGCCTTGAAGGTGCCCTCGAAGTACTGCTGCCCCTCGAGCACGGGGATGGTGAGGGTGGCGCGGAGGTCGTACTTGGGCGACTTCGCCTCCTTGATGCGCTTCTCGTTCTTCTTCTTCTGCTTGGCCGTGGTCCGGTCCTCCACCTCGATGACCGGCTTGCCCACGAAGACATCCTTGTAGCCCAGCTTCCAGTAGGCCTTCTTGAGGTTCTCCAGATCCTCTTCCAGGTTCTTGTCCACCAGCAGGTCGTGGGTGGTGAGCCAGCTGAACATCCAGTGGTTGCGCGTCTTCTTCATGACGCTGCGCAGCTGGGAGCTGGAAAACACCTTATTGCCCCGGAACTCGACCTTGTAGATCTTCGCCTTGCCGCCTTCCTTCACCTCGAAGACCAGGCGCGCCACGCCGGGGCCCATGGGCTCGAGCGTGATGTCCACCACCGGGTTCCGGAAGCCCTTCTCGCCGGCCTGGTCCACGATCAGGTTCTTGATCTTCCGGGCCGCCTCGGGATCGTAGATCGTGTCCGGGTTGATGGTGAGCTTCTTCTCCTTCACCTTGTCCTTGATGTTGGTGATGCCCACCTCGGTGCCGCCGCGGTAGTCGATCTCCTTGATGAGGGGCCGCTCCTTGATGCGGATGACCAGCTTCTTGCCGCCCGGGGCATCCTCGAGCTCCAGCTTGATGTCATCGAAGCCGCCGCTGGCCCAGAGCCTGCTCATCACGCCGCTGAGATCGACGTTCCGGAGATCGTCGCCCACATGCACACCCGACTTGAAGATCACCGTCTCGGCCGTCTGCTTCTGGGCCCCCACCACCTCGATCTTGACGATGGGCTCGATGTCCTGCGCCGCCAGCGGAAGTGCGAAGCCCGCCGCCAGGACTACGAGGGTCAGGGGCAGCACGCCCTTCCACCACCGGGGCTGGACCCGGTTCCAAACCATGTTCCGCTGCGTCATTCAGGCGCTCCGACCAGATGGGTTTCCTGGCCAGCGGCCACGTCTCCGGAATCAGACAGGGTGGGGACCAGCTTCTCGTCCACCAGATCGAACTTCACGAGACCCGAGGGCACCGTGTCCTGGCCCACCATGAGCTCGGCGAGGGGATCCTCCACCTGCTTCTGGATGGCCCGCCGCAGCGGCCGGGCGCCGTAGGCGCGGTCCCGCAGGGTGGTCTTCACCAGCCAATCGCAGGCGGCATCCGTGAGGGACACGGAGAGCTTGTGCTTCAGGAGGGTGACGTTGAGGTCCTCCACCAGCAGGCGGACGATCTTGCGCAGCTCCTCGTCGCCCAGGCGGTTGAACACCACGATCTCGTCGATGCGGTTGAGGAACTCGGGCGGGAAGGTCCGCTTGAGGACCTTCATGGCGTCGCTGGACTTCGCGTCGGGACGGGCGTCCTGCTCGACGAAGCCGAGCCCCTTCTCCGCCAGCAGCTCCCGGCTGCCCACATTGGACGTCATGATGATGATGGTGTTCTTGAAGTCCACCAGGTTCCCGAAAGCGTCCGAAGCCTGACCGTCGTCAAAGATCGACAGCAGGATGTTGATCAGGTCAGGGTGGGCCTTCTCGATCTCGTCGAAGAGCAGGACGCAGTACGGGTTCCGCCGGATGCGGTCCGTGAGCATGCCGCCCTCCTCGTAGCCCACGTACCCCGGAGGGGCCCCGAGCAGCTTGGAGACCTCGTGCTTCTCCATGTATTCGGACATGTCGAAGCGGATCATCTTCTTGACGTCGCCGAAGAGGAAGGCCGCCAGGGTCTTGGCCAGCTCCGTCTTGCCCACGCCCGTGGGGCCCAGGAAGAGGAACGAGCCCATGGGCCGGTTCGGGTTCTTGAGGCCCGTGCGGGCCCGGCGCACGGCGCGCACCACGGCGCTCACCGCCTCGGGCTGGCCGATGACCCGCTCGTTGATGCGGGGCTCCATGTTCACCAGGTTGGCCTTCTCGTCGCCCTTGAGGGCCGTCACGGGAATGCCGGTCCAGCTGGCCACCACGTCCTCGATGTCCCGCTCGGTCACCTCGGGGAAGCGGGCATAGTCCTCGTCCGTCAGCTCGCCGCGATCCTTCTGGAGCTCGTCGCGGAGCTGCAGCTCCCGCTGCCGGAGCAGGACGGCCTTTTCAAAATCGCGACTGAGGACCGCCTCGTTCATCTCGTTGATGACCCGGTGCAGCTCCTCCTCGTGGGACTGGCCCTCGGTGTCCGAGCCGCCGGGCCCCACCCGCAGCTTCACCCGCGCCCCGGCCTCGTCCAGCAGGTCGATGGCCTTGTCGGGCAGGAAGCGGTCCGTGATGTAGCGGTTGGACAGGTAGACCGAGGCCTCCATGGTCTTGGCGGCGTAGCGCACCCGGTGGAACAGCTCGTAGCGGCTGCGGATGCCCTCGATGATGCGCAGGCTCTCCGCCTCGTCCGGGGGGTTCACCGTCACCGGCTGGAAGCGCCGCACCAGGCTGCGGTCCTTGTCGATGTACTTGGCGTATTCCTTGTGCGTGGTGGCGCCGATGCACTGGATCTCGCCCCGGCTGAGGGCCGGCTTGAGGATGTTCGCGGCGTCCAGGCTGCCCTCCGCGGCGCCCGTGCCGATGAGGCTGTGGATCTCGTCAATGAAGAGCACCACGCTGGGATCCTTGCTGGCCTCGGCGATGATGGACTTCAGCCGCTCCTCGAACTGGCCGCGGTACTTGGTGCCGGCCACCACCAGGCTGAGGTCCAGCGCGTAGATGCGCTTGTCCGCCAGGCTGGGAGGCACCACGCCTTCGTAGATCTTCTGGGCCAGGCCCTCCACGATGGCCGTCTTGCCCACGCCCGCCTCGCCCAGCAGGATCGGGTTGTTCTTCCGGCGCCGGCTGAGGATCTGGATGATGCGCTCGACCTCCGACTCGCGGCCGATGAGGTTGTCGAAGATGCCGCGCTCGGCCATCTCCGACAGGTTGCGGGCGAACTCGGAGAGGAGCGGGTGCTCCTTCTTCTTCTTCGCGATCTTCTCTTCCTTGCTGCTCTCCAGCAGGATCTCCTTGGCGGCGATCAGGTCGGCACCCGCCTCTGTCAGGAGCCGCCCGGCCAGGCAGCCCTCCTCCCGCAGCATGCCCAGCAGCAGGTGCTCGGCCCCCACGTGCTTGTGGTTGAGCTTGGCGCTCTCCGCCGTGGCGTGCTGGAGGATGCGCTTGACCTCCTCCTCCATGGGGATGTCGATGCTGGTGCTGCTGGGGGTGATCTTCTTGTCCTTGGGGGTCAGGGCCGCCACCAGGCGCTCCCGCAGGGCGCTCACCTGCACGCCCATGCGCTCGAGCAGCTGGGTGCTGGTCTTTTCCGACTCCCGGAGCAGCCCCAGCAGGAGGTGGCCGCTCTGGATGCTCTCGGCACCGAACTGGCTCGCCTCATAGCGGGCGAAGAACATCACACGGCGCGCTTTTTCGGTGAATTTTTCGAACACGGGACACCCTTTCGGGTTAGCTGCAGATCATCCTTGCGGATGATTGGATGACCCCGGGGCCGGGATGGTTCCAGGGAGGCCTACCAGGGTAGCGCCTTCCCCCCGGGTTGTCCCGGCCCGGCTGGGACAGAACCGAGCCCGGAGCCGGGCCGGAAGGCAGCCTCCACCCGGGACAGAACCCTGTCGGAACGGTAGACTGGAGGGCTGGGAGGGCGACATGAGCCTGGTTAGGACCAATCTGGCGATCCTGGGGCTCCAGTGGGGGGACGAGGGCAAGGGCAAGGTCGTGGACCTCCTCAGCCCGCACTTCCATCAGGTGGTGCGTTTCCAGGGCGGCAACAACGCCGGCCACACCGTCGTGGTCGACGGCCAGAGCATCGCACTGCATCAGGTGCCCAGCGGCGCCCTCCATCCCGGCTGCTTCCTGGTGGTGGGCAACGGCGTCGTCCTCAACCTCGAGGTCTTCCAGCAGGAGCTGGATCGCCTGAAAACCCGCGGTTTCGACCTGACCGGCCGGCTGATGCTGTCCGACCGGGCCCACATCATCCTGCCCCACCACATCGCGCTCGACCTCTGGCGCGAGGGGGGCGCCAACAAGATCGGCACCACGGGCCGCGGCATCGGCCCCGCCTACGAGATGAAGGCCGGCCGCATGGGCGTACGCCTGGGCGACCTGCTCCATCCCGACACCCTGGCCGAGCGCATCGGCCACGGCTACGAGGAGGTCCGCCTGCGCCTGGGCGCCGGGGCCGCCGACCTGCCCACCCTGGATGCCATCGTCGAAGGCCTGCTCCGCACGGCCAAGCCGCTCCTGCCCTTCATCGGCGACACCCAGAGCCATCTCGTGACCGCCTGGGAGCGCGGCGACCGCATCCTCTTCGAGGGCGCCCAGGCCGCCCTGCTCGACATCGACCACGGCACCTACCCCTTCGTCACCTCCAGCAACTGCAGCCTGGGCGGCCTCTTCACCGGCACCGGCCTGTCCCCCAAGGCCCTCGACAAGATCCTCGGCATCGCCAAGGCCTACACCACCCGCGTCGGCTCCGGCCCCTTCCCCGCCGAGATGCACGACGCCACCGGCGAGCGCCTGCGCCAGGTGGGCAAGGAGTTCGGCACCACCACCGGCCGGCCCCGCCGCTGCGGCTGGTTCGACGCCCCCATCACCGCCCACGCCTGCCGCACCAACGGCGTGGATGGCCTGGCCATCATGAAGCTGGACGTCCTGGACGGCCTGGACGAGGTGGGCCTCATCGTGGGCTACCGCACCGGCGAAGGCACCGTCACCACCAAGCTCCCCAGCTGCGCCGCCGACTGGAAGGAGCTGAAGCCCGAGGTGAAGTACTTCAAGGGCTGGGCCAGCACCCGGGGCATCACCAGGCACGGCGAGCTTCCCGCCGAGGCCCACGCCTACCTCGAGGCCCTGGTCGAGAGCGTCGAAGTGCCCATCGCCTACCTCAGCACCGGCCCCGATCGCCAGGAGGGCTGCGTCTATCCCGGGACCTTCCTGGAGCCGCTGCTGGCTTGACCCTGGGCTCTATCACGGGCACACTGGTCGTCCTGCCCATTCAGGCATCGCACGCTCGCGTGCACCGCGCGCTCGAGGGCACGCGGGCCTGGAACCACCGGCAAGGGCCCTTAGCTCAGCGGTAGAGCAGCGGCCTTTTAAGCCGTTGGCCGCGGGTTCAAATCCCGCAGGGCCCACCAAGTTCCACCCCATGGGGCTATCGTCTAGGGGTCAGGACACCGCCCTTTCACGGCGGTAACACGGGTTCAAATCCCGTTAGCCCTACCAGTAAATAAAGCACTTAGGCCCGGTTTCCCGGGCCTTTTGCTTGTCTCGCACACTCTCTTCCTCAATGTGCGTCACTCCGCGATTCGTCCGGCATCTTCAACCCTTAAATACATTCTCCCGATGCCAGGCGAGAAATACCGCGTGGGGGCGTGAGTCTGGAGCGTCGGGAACAACCAGGCGCCGGTCGGGTCGCAACAGCCGACTGAGACCATCGGGAACGCCTTGGGGCGAAACCAGGATTTCAAGGTCCTCCCCCACAGCCAGCAACCCCCGATCGAAAAGCCAATGAAGGGTGCCCGTCAGCGCCAGGCCGTTGCGCACAGAATCAGGCCCACTGGAGGCCACAGGACGGATGTGCGCGGCCTGGACTTCTGGCCGGCCGCCGCCGTTGACGAGGCACAACCCTGAAAAAGCGCATGTGTTCTTGTAGGCTTCACGAACTTTGCGGCGGAAGGCCTCCTCACGAAAAGGCCGCGTCACCCATTGTTCGACCATCGGACGTGCGTCATAGGCGAAAGTCTCTTCAGCAACGCCTTGGGCCAGAGCCACATCCATAGCCTCCCAAGGTTCGAGGTTCCGCTGATAGCCCGCCTGAACAATGGCCTCGAATTCGGCCTCCGGCAGCAGCCGGACCGCCCGCCCAAAAGCCCCTCTATTCGTGGTTCCGTCCGATTTCTGGAGTGTGGATTCCCAGTATCTCCCCGCTCCCTGGAAGCCGACAGGCTGTTCGAATTCCAGATAGCCATCCATGTACGCGTAGAAATGGTCTCGAAGATTTGGATCTGGTTCCACCCGAAGCACACGTGCCATCGCGAAATAGGCCTGACGGCCACCACCATGGCTGCGCCTCGGCTCGTAATACACCACCCAGTCACCCACCGCAGCCTGTACCTGGTTCAGGTAGGTCCTGGGGAAGTGATAGCGGAACTCGGGGAGATCGTCATAGATCGATCCGACCGAAGTCGTCAGCACCGCATTGGCCATGCGGGCCAGGCTACCAGATCTGGATCAAGGAGAATCCTGACCGCGGAAAGATCGCCGCAATGAAGCCTCCTGCACCGGGATGAATCACGGCCACCGATAGACCACAGAATTGATGCTCATGCCGGCGCCCACGGAGGCGAACACCACATGGTCGCCGCTGTGCAGGGTGTGGCCCTCCAGCTGGCCCCTCACCACCAGGTCGAGGAGGGTGGGCACGGTGGCCACGGAGCTGTTGCCCAGCCAGGAGACTGTCATGGGCATGATCCCCTTCGGTAGCTCCGCGATGCCGTAGAGCCGGAAGAGCCGCTTGAGGATGGCCTCGTCCATCTTCCCGTTGGCCTGGTGGATCAGCACTTTGTCCACGTGCTCCAGGGAGAGGCCCGCCCGCTCGAGGCTCAGGCGCACCAGACCCGGCACGGTGGCGATCGCGTACTCGTAGAGCTTCCGCCCCTGCATCTTGATGTAGAGCTGGCCATCGCCGCGGTCCAGGTCGAAGGAGCGGCCCATCCGCAACAGCCCGCCGTGGTCGAGGGTGTCGGTCCTCGTGGCGTGCGCTAGGATGCCCACGGGCTCGTCGTGGGCCTGGGCCTCCAGCACCACGGCCCCGGCGCCATCCGCATAGATCAGGCTGTCGCGGTCGCATGGATCGGACACGCGGGAGAGGGTCTCGGCGCCGATCACCAGGGCGCGCTTCGCGTCCCCTGAGCGCAGGAAGTAGTCGGCCTGGATCACGGCCTGGACCCAGCCGGGGCAGCCGAAGGGCAGGTCGTAGGCTACGCAGAAGGGGTTGGCGATGCGCAGCCTCGCCTTGACCCGCGCGGCCAGGGTGGGGACGAGATCGGACTGCCGGCTGCCCGCGGTCACGTCGCCGAAGTTGTGGGCCACGATCACGTAATCCAGGGTCTCCGGGTCGATGGCGGCCGCGGCCAGGGCCTGCTTCGCGGCCTCGAGGGCCAGATCCGAGGCGACCCGATCCTCCGAGGCGTAGCGCCGCTCGGCGATCTCAGTGATCTCCTGGAACTTCGCCACCATCCGCGCCGTCTCCCCGGCGGGATAGGGCTGCCCTTCACCCTCGAAGAAGGCATGCTCCAGAAACGCGTCATTCGGGACGTGGCGCAGGGGAAGGCAGCTGCCCGTGCCGATGATGACGCTGCGTACCTGAGCCATCCGTTCTCCCTGCGGTCGAGGAATCCGGCCTGTTGAATGTAACCAGTCTACTTCCCCTCACTTCCAAGTCGATCGAAACAGCTTCTTCCGGCGCATCGGCAGGGGAACGCCTACACCCGCACCCAATCGCCCGATTTCAGCGCCACCAGCCAGGCCTCGACGGCCTTCCCTTCCTGGTCCTCCAGCACGCGGGCGTAGCGGGCGAGCTGGTCGCGGTAGCCGGCCAGTTCCTCTTCCCCGAAGGCCTTGGAGTGCTTGAAGTCCAGGAGGTGGATGCGGTCGTCCGCCCAGACCACCAGGTCGGCGCGGCCCAGCGCGCCGCTGGCGGCAGCCCCGGCCAGGGGCAGCTCGGTGCGGCGGCGGAGGGGACGCCAGCCCCGGGCCTCGAACTGTGCCAGGAAGCGGAGGGCGTTCTCGCGCAGCTGCGCGATCGCAGGGGTGGCGGCGAGGCAGGCGGCGAGGGCTTCCGGGTCCTCCCAGCGCACCAGGAGGTCGCGGAGGAAGGCGTGGACGGCCTCGCCTTCCTGGCGGGCCCTGGCGCGGGTGTCGGCGGGCGTGCCGGCATGGGCGTCCGGAGGCGTCACGCCTTCGGGCAGGGCCGGCCTGGCGGCGGGGGCCTGCGCGGCGGGGGCCTCCGGGGGTGGAAGCGGCGCGGGCTGGGGCGGGGCCTGGAGGAGCTCCAGCTCGGGATGGGCCTCGGCGAGGTGCTGGCCCCACTGGGCCCAGGTCTTCGCCTCGGCGGGATCCTTCTTGTCCTTCGGCTCCTGCAGCAGCAGGCAGAGGCGCTCCTTGGCGCGGGTGAGGGCCACGTAGAGGAGGTTCAGCTCGTCCCGGCGTTGGCGGGCCTCGACGATCGGCTTGAGTGCCCGGTAGGCGGCGCCCGGGTGGTCGCCCAGCTTCCAGGCCAGCAGCAGGTCCCCGGTGTCCGGCTGTGTGCGCAGCTCGCCGCGGCGGAAGGCGCGGGGTCGGGCGTGGAGCAGGGGCAGGATGACATCGTCGTACTCGAGTCCCTTGCTGCCATGCACAGTCTGGATGAGCAGGTCCGCGTCCTCCGCGGAGGCGGGCAGGTCGCCCCGCTCCATGCCCGCGCGCTCATCCTCCAGCAGCGCGAAGGCCACGGCGGGGCTGGCGGGCAGGTCCAGCAGAAGGGCCAGCAGGGCCGCGAGGTTCCGCCGCGCCCGCAGGGGCTCCATGGCCCCGTGGATGCGCAGGGCACCCAGCGCCCGCAGCACGCTCCCCTGCCTCAGCAGCCGCCCCGCCAGCTCCTGGGTGGAGGCCTGGCGCAGGTCCAGCAGCCAGCGGGCCCCGTCCTGGTGCGGCTCGGGAAGGGCCTCTGGATCGAGCGAGCCCAGGCCCGGAAGGGCCGGCCGGCCCTCGTGGGCGGCGGCGAGGCGCGTGAGCTCCCCGTCGCTGAGCCCCACCACCTGGCGGAGCAGCGCGGCGCAGGGCAGCGGCCGCTCGGGATGCGCCACCGCCTCCAGTGCCGCCATGACCAGGCGCACGCCGGGGCTGTCCCAGAAGCCCGCCTTCGCCACCACGTAGGGCTGGATACCCTGGTGCTTCAGGCGCTGCAGGAGGGCGGGCAGCTTGGTGCGCTGCTTCAGGAGCAGCGTCCGGCGGCGAGGGCCGGGCCGCGCGGACGCGCCCAGACACTGCCGCCAGCCCGCCTCTCGGGAGAGCCCTGCGATCCAGTCCGACAGGGCCGGCAGATCCGTTCCCGAAGACGGGGCCGGCGACCGGACGAGCCCCACCGGCAGCGCCTCGGGGCCAACGGCCTCCTGGAGGCCGTCCAGCCCGTCCATGGCCGGGGCGAGCCGGGGCCAGACCTCGTCCACGTAGCGGTTGGCCAGGGCCACCACCTCGGGGGTGGAGCGGAAGTTGGAGGGAAGCCGGAAGGCCCGGTCCCCGGCCGCGGCCAGGTGATCGCGCAGCAGGTCGGGATCGCCCCCACGGAATCCGTAGATGGCCTGCTTGACGTCCCCCACGCGGACGATGCGCCCGGCGCCGAGGGCCGTGAGGAAGGCGTCCTGGGAGCGCGAGGTGTCCTGGTACTCGTCCACCAGCAGCAGCTTGGGCGGCGTGGTCTCCAGCCGGCCTTCCCGCAGCCCGAGCAGGGCCTGGCGGACGAGGTCGCCGAAGGTCGCCTGTCCCTGCTCCGCCTTGCGCGCCTCGAACCGCCGCAGGGCCTCCACCAGCAGGCAACGCAGCCAGGCCTCCAGCGCATCGGCCACGGGCCCGAAGGTGGCCATGGCCGCCCGGAATTCGGGGGTGAAGTAGGTCTTCTCCGCGTCCGCGCGCCGGCTCTGGCTCTCGGCCCAGCGCAGGCACGCGGCCAGGTCCGCACCCGCACCCGGGAGCGGAAGGATGCAGGAGGCTTTGAAGAAATGCCGGGAGCGGCTGGCCTGATCCTGGGCCAGCACCGGGTTGGCCGCGTAGGGTGCCAGGGCCTGCGCGGCCGCGGCCAGGGCGGCCCGCAGCGCGGCCCGGTGGGGCGCGGGATCTTCCGGGTCGAGGTGGCCCAGGGCATCCCGGTGCTGGTCGTGCCCCCGCGACAGGTCCTCCCAGTTCCGCTCGGCCCAGGCCAGCAGCAGCCGGGCCGGCACCTGGTCGGGGTGCGCCTCGGGGAGGGTCAGCGCCTCCCGCACGGTCTGGCGCAGCAGGCGCAGCAGGGCGGGATGGGCCACGTCGCGGAGGCTCTCCGGCGCGCCTTCGCCCCGGCCCAGGAGACGCAGGGCCAGGCTGTGGATGGTGGAGACCTGCAGCAGCTCCGCCTCCCGGCGCGTGCGGCGCCAGAAGGCCCGGGCCTTGGCGGGCGAATCCGCCCAGGCGGCGCCGCCCCAGTGGCAGGCCGCCAGGCCCACCTCGCCGGCGGATTTCCGCAGGCGGTCCGCCAGAGGCAGGGCCTTCAGCAGGGCTTCGACGGGCTTGCTGTCTGACTGCCCCAGGAGGGGTCGCAGCTCCCGCCAGGTGGGCTCGTCGAGGGCGGCCAGCAGGTCCAGGGGGCGCAGCAGGCGCTCGCGGAGGTCCGCCGCCGCCGCCTCGCTGAAGGTGGTGGCCAGGATCTCGTAGGGCCGGATGTCCCCGCGGCCCAGATTGGCGGTGACGAGGACGGTGAGGGTGAAGGTCTTGCCGGAGCCCGCGCTGGCGCTGACCACCAGGGACTGGTCGAGGACGCGGGGATCGCGGAGGTCGAGGCTGCGCATCAGTCCTCTCCTTCGTCGGTCTCGACGGTCACATCCACCGGCCGGCCGCAGAGGGCGCCCAGCTCGCAGCGCTGGCAGTGGTCTCCGGGCGTGGGCGGGAAGTCCCCGGTCTCCAGACGCGCGTCGAAGCGGGCCAGGTTCTCCCGCAGCCGGGCGCGCCAGGCCCCGGAGTCGCCGGCCTCGGCCAGGGTCCGGAGGTGCTCCGTGAAGGGGGCGGGCTCCTCCTCGCGCAGGGGTAGCAGCGCCGCGGTGCTGAGGCTCCCGGGCAGGGCCGCCTCGGCGATGAGCATGTACAGGGGCGTCTGCAGGTGGGCGGCGAAGGGGGCGCCCGCCTCGGCGTAGGCGTCCAGGCTCGTCTTCTTCGAGGTCTTGTAGTCCGTGACGCGCAGGAAGGACAGGCCCTCCACGTGGTCCCAGCGCTCGATGCGGTCCACCTTCCCCATCACGGCGAGGCTCCGGCCGTTCCCCAGGTCCAAATCCACCGGACCCAGTTCCCCCTCCAGGGAAAACAGCGTCCGCGTCCAGCCCTCCTGCAGGGGCGGCGTCTTCCGCCAGTTGGCGGCCTCCGCCAGGGGCATCCGCTCGGGATAGAGGAACGCGATCTCCCACCGGGTGGGACCCGGGGTGGTGGCATCGAGCATCAGGGCGGCGGCGGCGTTGGGCAGCAGGGCCTCCAGGTCCAGCACGGCCTGGGGCCACTGCTCCTGGGGGATGGCGTCACCCAGCCCGGCCAGCCAGGTCTCCCGGTTCGCGGTCCAGAGGTCCTGGAGCACCGGCAGCAGGGCGTCGGCTCCCGCTTCGGGCGCCACGCCCGCCCCGGCGAGGAAGGCGGCGGGCCAGTCCTCGATCCCCACCACCGGTGTCAGGGCCGCTTCCAGCACGTGATGCACCAGGGTGCCCACGGCCATGGAGAGCCGGCTCCGGGCGTCGAAGCTCGCCAGCCCCCACACGCGCTCGGCCAGGGAGCGGAAGGGGCACCGGGCCAGCCCCTCGAGCGCCGTGGGGCTGGCGCCGGGGCGGCCCTTGAGCCAGACCTCGCGCACCCCGGACACGCGATCAGGTTCCGGGGCCTGGGTGGTCAGCGCGTCTTTCTCGGGGCGCGCCAGGGCGGCGGTGGCGCGGGCCTCGGCACGGGGATCCGCCTCGCGCCCTTCCCACAGCCAGCGCAGGCCGCTGTGCACGGCGGTCGCCTGGGGCGCCCAGGGCGCCGCCCCTTCCAGGGCGTTCCAGAACGGCCCCTGGGCCTGCAGGCGCCCCTCGGCATCCTGGCCGGGACTCAGCGCCACCAGCCGTTCCCGCGTCATGGCCAGCACCTTGTTGAAGGCGTAGGCCTCCATCTGGAAGGTGCGGGGGATCTGGTCGCCGTGCTCGCTGCGGGGCAGCCAGAAGCGCTGGAGGGCCGGCGGGAAGACGGCGTCCCCCTCCGCGGCGCGGGTGGCCTCCAGGAGCGCCCGGTTGAGGGCGGCCTTCCGGTTCCAGTCCAGGTCCGGGTTGTCGGCGGCGCGGCCCGGCCAGGCGCCTTCGGAGAGGTCGAGGATCAGTGTGGCCCGGGCGCCGGACCAGTCCTCCAGCAGCGTGTCCGGCGTCACCAGGCGCAGGCCCTCGGGCGACCGGGGCACCCGGCTGCTGCGGGCGGATTCCAGGAAGGCCTCCAGGGCCGTGAGCATGTCGGCGAACGACCACGCCTCGTTCCCCCAGGCCTCCTTCATCAGGCCCAGCGGGGAGAAGAAGTCCTCCGGATCCGTGGGCAGGCGCAGGGCCGCGGCCAGGGCCTCCAGGCGCGCGGCCCAGTCGTGGGCGGCGGCCGTCCGGCCGCGCAGGGCGTCCAGCTCCCGCCAGGTGGCCTGGGCGCCGGCCCTGGCCCAGTCGTTCAGGTGCATGAAGCTGCCTTCGAAGGAGAGCGGCCCGTCCTGGTCCGCCACCGCCAGGAGGTCGGCCCAGCGGCGCAGGTCGTCGCGGCGGGAGGCCCGCAGGCCCGCGGAGACCGCGCAGGGATCCAGGCGCTGCACGCCTTCCAGCAGGGTCCAGAGGGGGCTCCAGGCCTCGCTGGCGAGGAGGGGCAGCAGGCCGCCGCGCACATGCAGGGCCACCCCTTCCGCCGCCAGGATGGGCGCCAGGAAGAGGCCCACCTTGTGCGGCTCCGGGTGGATGAGGGTGATGTCCTTCGCGGGGATGCCCTCGTCCAGCCAGGCGCAGACCTGCTCCGCCCCGTGGCGCAGCAGGTCCACGGGGCCCTCCACCAGGCCCCGCTGGAAGCAGCCTTCGTGGCCTGCGAGGTCCAGGGGTCCCTCGAAGAGGTTCTCCAGGGCCGGGACCCAGGGGGCCGAGCCCCAGCCATCCGGTTCCGCGAGATCCAGCGCGTTGGGCAGGCCCCCGCCATGCTCCTCCAGCCCATCCAGGAACCACTCCACCACCGGTTGGGGGCTGCCGAAGAGCCCGGAGGTGGCGTCCCCCTTGCGGGTGGCGAGGGTGAACGCGGCGCCCTCCAGGCCCGGGACGCAGGCCAGGGCCCGTAGCCGGGCGGGGACCAGGTCGCGCAGGCCGGCGGCGATGGGGCCGTCTTCCGCCGTGCGCTCGATCCAGAATCCCCGCAGGCCCGCCAGTTCCAGATCCACGGCCCGCCAGAGGGCGACGTCGGGCTCCAGGTAGCCGGCGCGGTCCACCTCCAGGAGGTAGGCCTCCAGGTGGGCCACGAGGCTCGCCAGGCTGTGCGGCGTCGTGGGATTCCCCAGGTCCAGCCCATGGGCCCGCAGAGCCCGGACCGTCGCGGGGAGCAGGCCCTGGGCCAGGAGTTCCTGGCAGGCCCCGGCCCGGGCCTTCAGGCCATCCAGACTCGGCCTGGACCAACCATTCGACTTGGCCAGGCGGCGCGCCACCCGCAGGTGCAGCATCATGCCCAGGGCGCCCGGGACCGGCAGCCTCGGGTCATCCAACAGCACACCGTCGAAGGGGTCGTAGCTCATGCCTGCCTCTGGAACCGCAAGGTTCCCGACTATCCTGGCAGACGCCCCAGGCCTCTAGGGGTGCTGGGCTTGCAGCCGGCGGTCCATCGCCCTGCGGCAGGCGGAGGCGCCGGCGGGGTGGCTCACTTCCCGAGGTAGCGCTTCACATCCTCGACCATGGGACCCACGGCCATGACCGCCTCGGCGATCTTCATCCGCGAGACGCTGAAGTAGATGGCCCAGTCCCGCAGCTCGTAGGGCTCGTGGACGTTGATCCATTCCTGGCTTTCCGTTCCCCGGATCTCCAGGTTCTCGTGCATAGGACCTCCATGGAGCGGATCCTAGCAGTGGCCGCGGGAGCCGGGCCGCCCGCCGGTCGAACGGTCGCTTTTCCCGGCCGAACGGTAGGCCCGGCCCCCTACCCTCCCGATCCGGCGGAGCCCTCCGGAAACCGCGCGAGGTGGGAGTCGTAGAGGCGGGTCAGGAACTCCATGAGCACCCATTCCTGTTCCCGGGGGTGGTTCCGGAACAGGCGGTTGAGGTGCATGTGCGCCAGGCTCCCCGCGATGCGGGTCAGGCTCTCCTGCAGCAGCCCCTCTGCGGAGGCGGCCCGGATCCGGTCCAGGCCGCGAAGGTGCTGGGCCCCGGAGGCCCCGGTGCTCGCGGGGAACCCCGCCTCGAGCTCCCTCCGAAGGCCCCGGAACCGCACGCCCAGCTGGGCGCTTTCCGCCCCGGTGTCGCCGAATTCCTTCCGGAGACGCTCCCGGGTGGCCTGGGCCAGCGCCTTCCGTGCTGAACGGTCCAGGCCCAGGGCCGCCCAGATGGCGTCCACCTCGTGCAGCCCCGTCCGCCAGCGCTGCTCCAGCGTCATGCCCGCGGCCAGGTGCGCCAGGACCTGCTGGCTGTCCGCCCAGAACCAGGCCTCCGCCAGGGAGAAGCCGAGGGCGCCGCCGTAGCGCTCCCACTCGGGTTCGAAGGTGTCCACCTGCCAGGTCCGGAGGAGCCCCTGGGCCCGGCGCTCTTCCAGATACTTGTGGAGCAGGGGCAGCAGCTCCGCGAGGAGCCGGAGGGGCACGCCGTGGAAGCGGAGGCGCAGGTGCGGGTCTGGATCGCGGTACCGGATGAAGTGCCAGCGGTCCCAAAGCCCCTGCGCCCCGGTCATCCGGAGCAGTGGCTCCAGCTCCGTGAGGAGCCGGTCCGCGCTGGCCGGCCCGCCGTAGAGCTTGAGGTAGAGCCATTCCGACCCCGGGGGATAGGTCCGGACTTCGGACGCGGGGAGCGCCGACGGGAGGGCGATGGCCTGGGGCCTGGGCGGGGCGGTCGCCTCGAAGGGGATGACCAGCTCATGGGCGAACCGCCCCTCCGGCGCGGTGACCAGGGCCTCGCCGGGAGCGGGGAAGCACTCCGTGAGGATGAAGCCCGGACGGTTCGCCACGAGGTGGTGCAGCGTCTCCACCCAGAGGGCCTGGTCCAGGTCCACCAGCAGGCTGTTGTCGGCCTCCGTGAGCACGACGAACCGGGGCAGCTCCCGGCGCTCCCGCAGCGCCTGGAACGCGCCCCAGGCACCCTCGCCCGGGCCTGCCGCGGCCTCCTTCAGCTCCCGGGCCTCCACCCGCCAGCGGGCCTTGCTGAGGACGTGGCGCCCGCGCGTGACCCGGGGCAGGAAGGGCTGTTCCGCCAGGGCGCCCCAGGACCACCCGCCCGGACGCCCATCCTGGTCCTGCAGGCGGGCCAGGAACCGGTAGACCACCGGCCCGCGGGCGAAGTTGTGGGCCGAGGAGAGGCGGGGCACGACCTCCCGCCCCAGCCGCGTCGAGGCCAGCACCACGCGCTCCCCGCGCACGGCCACCTGGAGGTCCGCAGGGAGGATGGCCGCCCCGGCGGCGACGCCGGACGGGGCCAGGAAGGGGATCTCGTAGTCCCGCAGCGAAGGCCGGGCCAGGACGTTGCCCATGCGGCCCTCAGGCACATGGACCACCTCGGCGAACACCACCTCGGGGCGCCCGGCCTCCTCCTTCCGCAGGTGCCGCTGGAGGGCCTCCTCCAGCTCGGGATCCCCGGAGGCGAACCTCCCCAGCCAGCGGGCGGCCGTGGGGCCCGAGTGGTGCTCCATCCAGAACTGGAACTCGCCCCGGTCCAGGGCGGCCGGACTGGCCGCCGCCAGGGTGGCCAGCGCGGCGAAGGAGGGCGGGAAGGGCTGGGGATCCGGGTGGGCGAGGGCGGCCAGGTCCGCCTCCTCCAGCTCCCAGGCCTGGGTCCCCTGCCAGCGGGGCAGCTGCGCCAGCAGGTACCGGTCCCGGCGGGACAGCGGGGCCGGGGCGGGCGGGCTCTGGAACGACAGGCCCTCCAGCAGTGGCGAGTCATAGACGGGCGCCCCGTCGAAGCCGATCCCGCGCTCCTCGTCCAGGACCTCCAGCAGCGGCATCCAGCGGGCGTCGTACCGCGCGGTGAAGGCCGCCCGGAACCGCTCCAGCGCCCCCTCGGCCGGGGCCGGCGTCAGGCGGCGGAGCGTCTCGGCGCCCTCCTCGAGGGCCTGCCGCACTCCGGGGGACAGGGACAGGTCCGGGGCGGGACGGAAGAGGTCCACCTGGAGGACATCCCGGGTTTCCGCGGGGATCCCCAGATCGAGCAGGGCGGCCGCCAGGCCCGGATCGCCTCGGGGGTGCGAACCGGCCGGGGCCTCCTGGAGGCGCTTCAGGCCCAGGCCCAGGGCCGCCAGGGGCTCCGCGTGGTGGGCCGTGGCCGACTCGGCCCGCAGGGCGGAGACCACGTGGCCCAGGGGATCCCGGCTGCTCAGCGGAGGCAGCAGATCCCCGCAGAGGACCTGGGCCTGCACGAGCTGCTCCAGGAAGGCCCGCGCCTCCGCCGGCGGCACCTCCAGGTGACCGGCCAGCCGCTCCGCGAGGTCCTCCAGGCGCACGCCATCCCGGGCCTCCTGAAGCGCGAAGTCCAGGTGGGGCGTGGCCTCCACCGCCTCCAGGTGGTAGGTCCGCCCCGTTCCGGGCTGCTCCCGGTGCTCCAGGTACCGGTACCAGCCCCCGCATCCGTAGAGGCTGGAGTTGGGGCGGTACACCGTCCGGGACCGCACCTCCGGCGCCTGCTCCAGGCGTGCCACCAGGGTCTCCAGGACGCCCCAATCCAGACGCACGGCCTTGCGGCACTCCGGCCAGGAGGCCACGGCGAGCTGGCTCGTGGCGCCCCAGGTTCCCGTCGACACGCCCGCGAACAGGCCGAAGGGCGTCGCGCGGCGGCTCATGCGGCCGAGGTACTTCAGCAGGGCCCGCTCGACGCCGCGGGCCGCCGGGGGCTCCAGGGCTCCCGACCGCCACGCGTCCAGCCGCGCGGCGAGGTCCGGCGAGGCCAGCGCCAGGGCCTCCCGCACGGCGTCGCGTCCGGCCAGCTCGCGGAGGATCCCGCGCAGGGCCTCCCGGTCCCGTTCCGGAGGATTCCGGGGATCCAGCGAATCCAGCGGGAGGCTCGGGCTACGTAACACAAAAAAGTCAGCGGTTCGACAGGTGGGCTGGTGCGACATGGGCCGGATGCCTTCGTTGGGAGACCGCTCCAGGGAATCATCTCCCGACCGCGCACCACCCGGAATCTCCGAATGGTGGCATGCAGGGGTCCCAACGGTTGGAGGTGTGGTTACATACCGTTCATGGAAAGACGTTGGTTCCCGTCTCGGGAGGGTTCAAAAACAAGGTCGCGCCCTGCGGCGCCACCTGGGAGCTCCCGTGAACACCAGCCTCTCCTTCCGCAAAGAATCCATCCAGCGCTCGAGCCAGATGAGCGAAGCTGCCAGCCGACCCACAGCGCCCTTCACGGAAGGCCAGGGGCCGAAGCATGAGCGGGGCCAGCGGCCGATCACCCTCACCACCTCACTCACCACCATTGATTGACAACCGACATGGGTTCGCCGAGTGGGGGGAAGAAGGGGGCATGGGCCCCGCGAACCCATGGGTTTCAGCCTTTCCGCTGGCCAAAAACTGGCGGGCCATCGGAGCCTGCTATTCCCTGTGGGTCATCCTCCTTCTGTACGATCATTGGACGTCTCATCGGATCGGCTCCGGATGGTGGCTGGCCAGTGCCTTCTCCTCTCCGCTCACGCACATTGGAGCTTTCGCCTTCCTGGCCCCTCTGCCCTGGGTCCTGCCTCGACGGCTTTCTACTCCTTGGAACTTCATTCTCGGGTTCGTGCTCTCAGTGGTTGCCTGTGAGCTGGTTGCGGTTCTTCTCCCCATTATCGATGGATGGTTTCTTGCCAAAGGAAACGTCAAATTCAACCTGCGGAAGCTCGTGCAGCTCTACACCTCACTCGTGGGGCCAGCCATGATGGTCGTCGGGGGACTTGTCGCGGCGCGGGCCCGCTCGGAGGAGCTCCGGGAGGCTTCCCAGGCCGAAGCCCAGATCGCCAAGAACCGGCTGCTCCAGAGCCAGATCCACCCGCATGTGCTGTTCAACGCCCTGAACGGCCTGGCGGAGCTGGTGCACAAGGATCCCAAGGCCGCCGAGGGCGCCATCCGGCATCTCTCCGACCTGCTCCGGCGCATCCTCGTCGCGTCGGAGCACGTGCGCCTGCCCCTGCGGGAAGAACGGAAGATCATCGCCGACTTCCTGGCCCTGGAAGCCATCCGGCTGGGCAGCCGGCTCCGGGTCGTCTGGGAGTGGGACGAAGGGCTGGACTCCATCGAGCTGCCCCCACTCCTCCTCCAGCCCCTGGTGGAAAACGCCATCAAGCACGGCATCGCGCCCAGCATCCCCGGAGGCGACCTGGTGCTCCGGGCCCGGGCCCAGGAGGGGGCCATCCTCCTGGAGGTCTGGAATTCGGGGCAGCCCTTCCCGGTCCACGGGAGCGGGAACGGCATCGGCGTCAAGAACCTGCGCTCCCGGTTGGCCCTGCACTTCGGCAATGGCGCCCGGCTGTCCATCGGGCCCTCGGGCACGGGCACCCTTGCCTGCATTCGATTCGAGGCGATCCAAGTAGAATTCCCCCATGAAGTCCCTGAAGGCCCTTGTAGTTGATGACGAGCCCCTGGCCCGGGAGCGGCTCTCGCGGCTGCTCCTGGAGGCCGGCTGCACCGTCGTGGCGGAGCTCGGTGACGGCGTCGCCCTGCTCCAGTGGCTGAAGGAACCCCACGAAGCGGATGTCATCTTCCTGGACATCCAGATGCCCGGCCTCAGCGGTCTGGAGGTGCTGGCGGAGGCCCCGGACACCCCGCCCGTGGTCTTCGTGACGGCCTACTCCACCTATGCGGTGCGCGCGTTCGAGCTCGCGGCCGTGGACTACCTGCTGAAACCGGTGTTCGAGGACCGGCTGGCGAAATGCCTGCAGCGCCTGCGGGATCGGCTGATCCGGCCCCTGAGCCCGACCGAACTGAAGGCCCTCGTGCCGCCCCCGATCCGCTTCCCCATCCGGGCCGGCGACGGGGAGATCTACATGGAGCTGGAGCTGGTCACGCACTTCGAACTGGAGCAGAACCAGGTCTGGGCCTGCCGCGGCCAGAACCGCTATCTGACGCGCTGGGCCGCCTTGTCGGAGGTGGAGCAGACCTTCCCGGAGGACGGCATGGTCCGCATTCAGCGCCACCTGCTGCTGCGCCCCGGGATGGTCAAGGGGATCCGCCCGGCCTCCGTGGGGCGGATCAAGGTGATGGTCGCCCCCAAGGTGGAGCTGACCGTCAGCCGGGCCATGACCCCCAAGACGAAAGAGTGCATCCAGGTGGGGAAGCGCTGAGACGCCCGGGCCCCTGAAGCCGCCCCGGCCCCAGGGGCAGCGGGCGGCGGCTCCTACTCCTTCAAATTGAGGGGGAAGCCCCCTCCATATTGATGGGCCCGCCCGCGCCACCGGGTATCGGGAAGCCATAAACAACTTCAAAAATGATGTTTATGGCGGCGGCTCGGAACCTGCTTATCCACGTTCGCGGAAGGGCCCTGCCCCCTTTGGGGGTCGTGCTTCCCGTGATCTTCGCCATCAGGCGGAGCGGGGGTGGATCGTCTCCCGCTCCGAACCACCCCTCTGCGGCCCAACGATTCTTGGAGGAGCACCTCATGCTTGCCCAGCGATTCCTTCCCCGGCTCACCTACGTCCTTCTGGCGATGGCCGCGCCCTCCGCCCTGCTCGCGCAGATCAGCATCCAGATCACCATCGGGCCCCCGCCGATTCCCATCTACGAACAGCCCATGGTTCCCGAGTACGGGTACGCCTGGACACCTGGCTATTGGGCCTGGGGCGGCGATGGCTACTACTGGGTTCCCGGCACCTGGGTGCGGATCCCCCAGAGAGGCCTGCTCTGGACGCCCGGCTATTGGGGGTGGGAAGGCGAATTCTTCGAGTTCCACCGGGGCTATTGGGGGCTCCACGTGGGCTTCTACGGCGGCATCAACTACGGCCATGGCTATGGAGGTGATGGCTTCGAAGGCGGCTACTGGCAGGGGCAGGACTACTACTACAACCGCTCCGTCACCAATGTGAACACCAGCAGCATCACCTACGTCTACAACAAGACGGTCGTCAACAACAACACCTACATCGCCTACAACGGCGGCACCGGAGGCGTGAATGTCGCCCCCACGGAGCGGGATCGGACGTGGGCGCGGGAAGCCCACGTGCAGCCCACCGCAGAGCAGACCCGGCATCATGAGGTCGCCAGCCAGAACCGGGAACTCCTGGCCTCGGTGAACCGCGGCAAACCGCCCGTGGCGGCCACCGTGCGTCCCGCCGATTTCTCCCCCAGGAGCGTGGTGCCGGCCAAGGCCCCCGGTGGGCAGGTGCCAGAGGCCGTCCTGAAGGCCACGCCGAAAACCCTGCCACCGCCCGTGAAGAGCCCGACTCCTGCGACAAGGCCCGCCAGCCCGGCACAGGAATCGAAGCCGCGCCCCGCGGAAGGGCGCCCTGCCTCTGAGCGCCAGCCCGCGCCGGCCTCGCGTCCCGCCCCGGAACCCAGCCGGGAGCCTGCGCCCCATCCGACACCCAGGCCCAAGGAAGAACCGCCCGTGCGGCCTGCGCCTGAGCGCCGCCCGGAGCCGGCCCCGCGGCCAGCCCCGGAACCCAGCCGGGAGCCCACCCTGCATCCGACCCCCAGGCCCAAGGAAGAACCGCCCGTGCGGCCCGCGCCTGAGCGCCGCCCGGAGCCGGCCCCGCGCCCTCTTCCTGAACCTGATCGGAAACCCGCGCCGAGGCCTGATCCACAGCCTGCTCCCAGGCCCCAACCGCAGCTCGAGCGACGGCCGGAACCCGCGCCTCATCCCGTGGAGAAAGCCAAGCCCAAGCCTGATCCGGCCCCCAAAGCCAAGCCCAAGCCTGATCCGGAAAAGGACAAGGACAAGGACAAGGAACGCGGGTGAGCTGATCGCACCGGGGTTTCCTGGCCTCGGCAGAAAACGGGGAAGGATCGGCGCCCGCCCCCGATATAGTCGGTCTGGCGATGCCCGGGCTCCTGCGGTGGGGCGATGGCGGGCGGGCCACGGGGTGGTGTGGAAGGGAACAGGAACAGCGCGCGCATCCTCGTCCTGGGGGGCGGAATCTCCGGCCTTCTCGCGGCGTGGCACCTGCGCCGGCGCGGCTGCGAGGTCGAGGTCTGGGAGGCCTCCCACGCGGCGGGCGGCTGGGCACAGACGCTGCCCTGGCCTGGTCCGGCCGGTGAGCCGGGCTTCCTGGAGCGGGGTCCCCAGGGGCTCCTGGTGGGCCGGGACGGCGCCCTGGATCGCCTGCTGCACGACCTGGATCTGGAGCTGCGCCCTCCCCAGCCGAAAGGCCCCCGCTGGCTGGGCCGGGGCGGGAGGCGCGAGCCCAGCCCAGCCACGCTGACGGGGCTGCTGCGTGCGCCGGGCCTCGGGCCCGGCGGGAAGCTGCGGATGCTGGCGGAACCCTTCATTCCGGCGGGGACCGCGACCGACGAAAGCCTGCACGCCTTCTTCGCCCGCCGCCTGGGGGAGGGCTTCGCGCGCGAGCTGCTGCCGGCCCTGGTGGCCGGTGTGCTGGCGGCACCGCCGGAGCGCATCGGCCTGGAGGCCCTGCCCCGCCTGCAGCGCCTGGAGGCCCGGGGAGGCCTGCTTCTCGGCGGCCTGCGGGCGGGCCCGGAGCGCACGCGCCTGCCCGTCGGAGGCACCGGCGCCCTGGCGCGGGACCTGACGGAGCGGCTCGGCTGCGTGCACACCCACCGACCCGCCCAGGCCCTGGAACCCCTGACGCAGGGCCGGTGGCGGGTCCACGGGGCGGGCCTCAGCTGCGAGGCGGAGGCCGTGGTGCTGGCCCTGCCGGCCCAGGCCGCGTCCTCGCTGCTGGCGCCGGTGGCCTCCGCGGCGAGCCGGATCCTGGCGGACGTCCCCCAGCTGGAGCTCCGCGTCTGGCACAGCCGCCATGCCATGGTTCCGGGCTGGGAGCGGGGCCTCGGCCTGCTCATCCACCCGCCGGAGGGCCGGGGCCTCCTGGGGGCCGTGTCCCTCGCGGCGGACGATCCCCGGGGCGTGCCCGGCCTGCTCCAGCTGCGGACCTACCTCGGCGGCGCCTATCCCGTGGCCCCCGCGCTGCACACCTGGGCCGGCGTGTTCGCCGAGCTCCGCCACTGGCTGCCGGAACTGCCCGAGGCCGTGCAGGTGCGGGAGGAAGTCTGCCCCGGGGCCTTCCCATTGCTGGAGCCGGGCCACGGCACGCAGGTGGCGCGGGTGCTCGCCGGCCTCCCCCAGGGCCTGGTTTGGCTGGGCGCCGCGCGCTTCGGGCCGGGCATCCCGGACTTGGCCGAGGGCATCGCGGCCTGGGCGGAGTCCGCCTCAGGCGCTCTTCCTGCCGTGACCCGGGCGTGATGGAGCCGGGGCGGAGCCCGGCTTCGCGTCCCGCAGCCACCCCCACGCCAGCGCCCCCGCCAGCAGCAACCAGCCGATGGGAGAGCGGGCCGCGATGCGGAGGTCCTGCCAGGAGGGCACGGAGGCGAAGACCAGGTTCGCCAGGAGGAACCCCATGGCCACTTCGGGCCAGCCCAGGGCGGGCCGGCCGCCGAGCCGCCACAGGAGCAGGCCCCAGGCGGCGGGCAGCAGGGCCAGGGGCGCGAGGCCGATGAAGAAGGCGTTGTACCAGCGGAGGTTCGAGAGGGTGACGGCCCCCAGCACGAAGCCGCGGCCTTCACGCCGCGGGAGCACGGTGAAGTGGACGGGGCGCCCGTTGAGCAGATGCCCCGCGAGCCAGTGGCAGAGCTCGTGGCAGAAGGTCCCGGGCAGCACCAGCAGGGAGAAGAGCCAGAAGGAGCGCCGGGCCCGGTTCAGCAGCCAGAGCGCCGCGGCCATGCCCGCCAGGTAGGCCAGCGCCGCCTCTTGGCCTCCCGCTGCGAGCCCCCAGGACTGTCCCATGGCTCAGATGCCCAGCTTCTGGAGTTTCCGGTAGAGGGTGTTCCGGGCCATCCCCAGCTCCTGGGCCGCCTTGCTCATGTTCCCCTTCGAGGCGCGCAGGCAGGCCTGGATCTGCGCCCGCTCCTCCTCCAGCAGCTGCTCCCGGAGGTTCGCGGGCGCCGGATTCCTGGCCGGGCCCGGAGGCGCGGGGGCCGCGACGGCTGCCGCGGCGTCCGGGGCTCGCAGGATCTCCTCGGGAATGTCCCCCAGCGTGATCACCTCGCCCTTGATGGCATGGACCATCCGCTCGACCACGTTCTGGAACTCGCGGATGTTGCCGGGCCAGGCATAGCCCTGGAGGGCACCGCTCACGCCGGGATCGATGCGGAGGTTCGCGACCCCCTTGCGGGTGGCGAACTTGTGGAGGAAGGCCTCCAGCAGCTCCGGGATGTCCTCCGGATGCTCCCGCAGGGGCGGCAGCCTGATCATGGAGACGTTGAGCCGGTAGTAGAGGTCCTGGCGGAAGGTCCCCTTGCGGATCTCCTCCCGCAGGTCCTTGTGGGTGGCGCAGATGATCCGTACATCCACCACGAAGGGCCGGTCGCCGCCGAGGCGGGTGATGGTCTTGTCCTGGAGCACCCGGAGCAGCGCGATCTGCTGCTCCAGGGGCATGTCGCCGATCTCGTCCAGGAAGAGGGTGCCTCCGCTGGCCAGCTCGAACTTCCCCGGGCGCCCGCCCCGGGCCGCGCCTGTGAAAGCCCCGTCCTGGTAGCCGAACAGCTCGCTGGCGATGAGCTCCCGGGGGATGGCCCCGCAGTTGATGGCCACGAAGGGCCCCTTCCGGCGCTCCGACTGGTTGTGGATGGCGTGGGCGAACATCTCCTTGCCCGTCCCGCTTTCGCCGGTCAGCAGCACGTTGCTCTCGTTGGCCGCGGCCAGCTGGCCCAGCTGGACGGCCCGCTGCAGGGATTCCCCCTGCCCCAGGATGTCCTCGAAGCGGAAGGTGGCCTGGGCCCCGCTGAAGCGGTTGATGAGCCCCTTGATCTTGTTGATGGGGTTCACGAACAGCACGGCCCCCTTAACCACGCCGCCCTCGTCCAGGATGGGCTTGCCGCTGGCGACGCACTGGAGGGTTCCCCGGCCGGAGGTCAGCTCCAGCTCCCGGTCCAGGAACTCCCGGCCCCACGCCAGCAGCTCGCGGATGGGCCCCAGGTCCCGGACCAGCTCCGTGATGCGCTTGCCCGCGGCCTGCTGGCTGGAGACGCCCAGCAGCCGCTCCGCCACGGGGTTGATCTGATCGAGGACGCCATCGACGTCCAGCACCAGCACCCCGTCAGTGACGGTGAGGATGATGCTGGAGAGCCGGTTGTTCAGCAGCCGGAGCTCCCGGTTCTTCTGGCCCACCTCCAGCTCGTGCTGGATGGCCTCCACCGCGGCCATCACCAGCCCGAGCGTGTGGATGTGGGTCTCGTCCACGGGGCCGGTCATATCCAGCAGGCCGATGGTCTTGCCCCGGGGGTCGAAGATGGGCGCCCCGGAACAGGTCCACCGGTGGTGCTTCTGGCAGTAGTGCTCCGCCCCCGAGACCTGGAAGGGGCGGCCCAGCACCAGCGGCGTGCCAGCCCCGTTGGTGCCCACCTCGGCTTCGGCCCAGAGCGCGCCCTTGTTCAGGTTCAGGTCCTGGGAGGCGAGGATGCGGTCCGGGTTGCCGACGGCTTCCAGGAGGTACCCCTGCTCGTCGAAGAGCAGCACCACGAAGCTGGAGCCCGCCACCAGGCTGTACAGGTTCTCCATGAAGGGCTTGGCGACCCGGATCAGGTCCTGCTTCCGCTCCGCCAGCGCCGCGAACTCGGCGGACCCCAGTACCATCGTGGAGCGCCCGGCCAGCGGATCCACACCCGCGGCCTGGCAGCGGCGCCATGAGGCCTCCAGCTCAGGGCCCAGCGTTCCGGGTTCGATCTTCCCCGCCCGGATGAAGCGGTCCCAGACCGCCCAGCGCTCCGTGGTCTGCCCCTCCCTCTGCGCCATGGCCCCTCCGGAGGCCAGTCCGGTCGCGGGTCGCGCCAAACTGTTCCATCATGGTAACGATTCGATACATAAATGATCAAGAAGTAACGTTTCAAACCGAGGATCGGGGGCGGCTCCGGAGGATTGGACCTTCGTTTTTTCCCATTCCCGACCGGGCCGGCCGGGGCTTCGCGGACACCTATGTCAAGAATAGCCCCCCGCCTCCGGCGACCGGCACACCTCCTGCCTTGGTCAGGGATCCATCCGAGACCTTGAGGGGAGCCCACCATGGACAAGATCCTGCGCGTGAACATGACCGACCTGACCACCGCGGTCGAGGAGGTGCCCGCCGAGTGGGCCGGTCTCGGCGGCCGGGCCCTCACGTCGACCATCGTGGCGAAGGAGGTCCCGCCCACCTGCCACGCCCTCGGGCCCAACAACAAGCTGGTGTTCGCGCCCGGGCTGCTCTCGGGCACGGCGGCGTCCAACTCGGGTCGCCTGTCCGCCGGCGCCAAGAGCCCGCTGACGGGGGGCATCAAGGAGAGCAACGTCGGCGGCACGGCGGCCCAGATGTTCGCGCGCCTGGGCATCAAGGCCCTGATCGTCGAGGGCATGCCCAAAGGCGAGGGCTGGTACGCCCTCAAGGTCGGCAAGGACGGCGTCACCATCGAAGAGGAGCGCGGGCTCCTGGGCCTGGGGAACTTCGCCGTCATCGACGCCCTCCAGGCGCTCCTCGGCAAGAAGACCGGCGTGATCGCCATCGGCCCCGCCGGCGAGATGAAGCTCACGTCCGCGAACATCTCGGTGAAGGATCCCTCGGGCAAGATCCGCAGCCACGGCCGCGGCGGCCTTGGCGCCGTCATGGGCTCCAAGCGGATCAAGTTCATCGCCATTGATGACGAGGGCGCCCCCGGCATCCAGCTCGCGGATCCCGAGGCCTTCAAGCGCGCCTCCCGCGTGTTCACGAAGGCCCTCATGGACCACCCCGTGAGCGGCCAGGGCCTCCCCACCTACGGCACGAACGTGCTGGTCAACATCCTCCACGAGGCGGGCGGCCTGCCGACCCGGAACTTCACGCACGGCCAGTTCGACGGCCACGAGCAGATCTGCGGCGAGACCATGCACGACACCATCGTGGCCCGCGGGGGCAAGCCCCGGCACGGCTGCCACGCGGGCTGCGTCATCCAGTGCTCGCAGGTCTACCACGACAAGGAGGGCCAGTACCTGACCTCCGGCTTCGAGTACGAGACCATCTGGGGCCTGGGCGCCAACTGTCTCATCGCCGAGCTGGACGACATCGCCCTGGCGGACAACCTCATGGATGACCTCGGCATCGACTCCATCGAGACCGCCGTGGCCTTCGGCGTGGCCATGGAAGCGGGCCTCCTCCCCTGGGGCGACGGGAAGGAAGTGGTCCGCATCCTGCGCGAGGAGATCGGCAAGGGCACCGCCCTGGGCCGGGTGATCGGCTCGGGCGCAGGCGCCGTGGGCCGCACCTACGGCGTCACCCGGGTGCCCGTGGTGAAGAACCAGGCCATCCCGGCCTACGACCCCCGCTCGGTCAAGGGCATCGGCATCACCTACTGCACCAGCCCCATGGGCGCGGACCACACCGCGGGCTACACCATCGCCACCAACATCCTCAACGTGGGCGGCCAGGTGGATCCGCTGAAGAAGGAGGGCCAGGTCGAGCTCTCCCGGAACCTGCAGATCGCCACGGCCGCCATCGATTCCACGGGCATGTGCATCTTCATCGCCTTCCCGGCCCTGGACATTCCCGAGTGCCTGCCGGCGCTGATCGCCATGATCAACGCCCGGTTCGGCGCAAAGCTCACAGGCGAGGACGTGACGGGCCTGGGCAAGACGGTCCTGAAGCTCGAGCGGGCCTTCAACCTGGCGGCCGGCCTGACCAGCGCCGATGACCGCCTGCCGGAGTTCTTCAGCTCGGATCCCGTCACGCCCCACCAGGCCGTGTGGGACTTCACGAACGAGGAAATCGACGCCTTCTGGGATTTCTGAGATGGCGCCGATCACCGTCACCATCAAGCTCTTCGCCCACTTCCGGCACGGCCGGTTCAAGGAGGCCGACCATCAGTTCCCGCCCGGCGTGGCCTGCCGCGAGGTCATCCTCGGGCTGGGCTTCCGGCTGGGCGAGATGGGCATCGTCATGGTCAACGGCCAGCACGCTCCCCTGGATCATCCGCTGAGCGAGCGCGACACCCTGGCCCTCTTCCCCCTGGTGGGTGGGGGCTGAGGGCCCCGGGCTAATCCTCGAGGAATCGCGTGAACTCAGCGACGGGAGCGCGCTCGGTCTCCAGGCTGTTCTCCACAGACGCCGGGTCGGCGTAGCCCAGGGCCATGCCGCAGACCAGCATCTGCCCGGGCTGGAAGGCCAGCTCCTCGGCGATGACGCGGTGGAACTGGATGAAGGCGGCCTGGGGGCAGGTGTGCAGGCCCCGGGCCCGGGCCGCCACCATGAGGTTCTGGAGGAACATGCCGTAATCAAGCCAGCTGCCCATCTGCATCCGGCGGTCGATGCTGAAGATCAGGCCCACAGGGGCGTCGAAGAACCGGAAGTTGCGGCCATGCTGGGCGTGCATGCCTGCCTTGTCGGTCTTGGCGATGCCCAGGAGGCCGTAGAGGTCCCAACCCACCTTGCGGCGCCGGTCGAGGTAGGGCGAGACCCACTCCTTCGGGTAGTACTCGTACTCCCGCTCGTGGCGGGCCAGCTCGTCGGGATCCTCGTAGATCGCGAGGATGCGGTCGCAGAGCCGCTCCTTGGCGGCGCCAGTCAGCACATGGACCTGCCAGGGCTGGATGTTGGTGCCCGAGGGGGCCCGCGAAGCCACGCGCAGGATGGCCTCTACGGTTTCGCGCGGCACGGGCGTCGGCAGGAAGGCACGCATGGAGCGGCGGCTGGTGATGGCGGCATCGACCGCGGCGGTGTGTGCTTCGCTGGGCACGTCGAACAGGTTCACAGCGCCAATCCTTTCAGGGCAGCCCACCAGGCCTCCCTGAATCATAAAGCCCCTCCTGGCGGCCTCTGCGCTGATCTACTGACCCTTTTTGGGGTGATGGAAATGGTGGGCATTCTTCGCGAACTGGCCCCGCTTCCGCACGACGGGGTCGCTGGAATGCAGGGCCTCTTCCAGCTTGGCGGCCTCGATGGGCTGGCCCATGGGGAGGTTCAGGTCCTTGTGGAGCCGCCCCTCATGGGACTTCTTGATCTGGATGGTCTTCCTGGTCGCAACCATGGTTCTCATCTCCTGGACAATGCGCCAGTCACTTGACGGAGACCGGCTCGGGGGCGGTCAGGGAAAAGGTGACGAGCTGGGAGGAGGGGATGCGGATCACGGTGTCGGCGGTACCGGCCGCAAGCGCGGTTCCGGCGAGGGCGCCTGCCGCCGCCCCACCCAGGGCGTGATCACCCTGGTGGTTCTTGTCGGTGAGGACGCC
The DNA here is from genome assembly GCF_030268045.1 of Geothrix edaphica. Taxonomy (NCBI): domain Bacteria; kingdom Pseudomonadati; phylum Acidobacteriota; class Holophagae; order Holophagales; family Holophagaceae; genus Geothrix; species Geothrix edaphica. The sequence goes on along the minus strand of NZ_BSDC01000001.1, from coordinate 254,687 downwards.
CACCAGGGCGCCCAGGGCCGCGGTGCCGCCGATGAACTTGGCGTCACGCTTGCCGCGGGTGTCGCCCACCACCATGTAGGTTCCGGCATCCACGCCGTTGTGGCCCACTGTGGTCAAGCGGATGCCCAGCCCACCATTGCCGCTGGACAGGCGCCCCGCGGGGGTGCTCTGCGCCACGACACCACTGACATTGGTGCCCGCAGGCCAGACCACGGTGTTCCCCACCATCACGTCCTCGGACAGGGTCCCGGACCAGGGATCTCCGGCCTGGTCCCGATCCGTGGCCAGCTCAGCGCCCATCCTGACGGTGATGCGGGTGCCGCTGGGAACCTCCACGATGGTCACCCGTGGCAATTGGGCGACCGGAGTCGAGGCCAAGGTGGCCGCGTCCTTGCGGCGCTCTGCAGCCCGCTGCCGGGCGTCCGCCAGCTGCCGGTCCAGGGCGCGCATGTGCGCCAGGGACACCTGGTTGATGGCTTCCTGGTCGCCGGACGCGCGGTTCTTGCCGGCCTTCATGTCGGCCACCTGCTGTTCCAGCATGGCCACCCGGTCCTCGGCGGCCTTGGCCTGCAGCTGGGCGGCGACCTGGGCCTGGACGGTGGCATCACTGGCCTTGGGCTGGCAGGCTGTGAAGCCGACAGCCACCAGCACCGTCAAGGCACCCGGGGCGAAACGCTTGAAGTCATTCATGGCTGCTCCTTAAGCAGGAAGGGGAATGGGGCGACGGCAGATCGAGGGCCCGGACCGTGAGGTCCGACCCGCCAACCATGGCTCTGAGGTGCACATTCCAGGCCACAACTTAAATTTATTTATATTAATAACTTACATAGCCATATTGGGCCTGCCGTTCCGGCGGATTCCATCAAAATGGAGAAGAAGTCCTTCAAATTAGATGGCGATCGGGTCCAGCGCTCAGCGCAGCCCGTGGTTCGCCTTGAACCCCGCCCACTCGCCCTTGGCCTTGAGGAAAGCCTCCACATCAGGGCACAGGAGGAACGGGTTGTAGCACCGTTCCCATTCGATGGTGGAGCTGGGGCGGGCGCCGTAGTCGTGGCCGGGCCAGAGGGTGGTGTGGGGCGGCCACTCCCGCAGCAGGCGCTGGAGGCTGTCCCACTCCGTGCGGCCGTCGGCCTCGGTCTGGGTACCGCCCACCTTACCCACGAAGAGCAGGTCCCCGGTGAAGCCGGCGCCCTCGCCCTCCACCAGGAAGGCCAGGTGGTCGTGGTAGTGACCGGGGACGTGCCACACCCGGAGCGAATACGCGCCGAAGGGAACCCGGTCCCCATCTTTGAGCGTGAGGTCGGTGGGCCCGGGGTGCCCCGGGCCTCCCGCCACCAGCGCCCCGGTCAGCGCCTTGGCCCCCTCGTTGCCGTTGGCGTGGTCGGCGTGGCCGTGGGTGTTGAGGATGTGGGTGATCCGCAGCCCCTGGGCCCGGGCCCGCTCCACCACCGTCTCGGGGGTGTACGAGGGATCGATGAGCACGCCCACGCCCGCTTCCCGGTCCCCCAGGAGATAGCCGAAGTTGCGATCGCCCCCGACCCGGATCTGCTCGAAGATGAACCGCATGGAAGCCCCCCAAGGGGCCCATTGTCCCTCAGCCGGAAACGCCCGGGCACCTGGCGGCATCCAACCTGCATCCGGAGGACCCATGCGGAGGCGGAGCATCTGGTTGGCGGTGGCCGCAGCAGTGGCGCTGGCGGGCGCGGCCCTGGCCCTCCCCCACCCGGGGCATCCTCCTACCCCGACCGATCGAGAGGTGAATGTGACCGCGCCCGACAAGCCCAGCCCTGACGCCCTCAAGAAGAAGCTCACGCCCATGCAGTACCGCGTCACGCAGGAGGCCGGCACCGAGCCCCCCTTCCAGAACGAGTTCTGGAACGACCACCGGGACGGGATCTATGTGGACGTGGTGAGCGGTAAGCCGCTCTTCTCGTCCAAGGACAAGTTCGATTCGGGCTGCGGCTGGCCCAGCTTCACGAAGCCCCTGGCGGCCGAGGAGGTGGTCGAGCACCGCGACATCTCCCATGGCATGATCCGCACCGAGGTGCGATCCAAGGGCGCCGACTCCCACCTGGGCCATGTCTTCGATGACGGCCCCCGTGACCAGGGCGGCCTGCGCTACTGCATCAACTCGGCCTCCCTCCGCTTCGTGCCCGTGGATGACCTGGAGAAGGAGGGCCTGGGCCGCTTCCTGCCCCTGTTCGGCCGGACGGCCAAGGCGGCGCCGGTGGCCAAGGAGGAGATCGCCACCCTCGCCGGCGGCTGCTTCTGGGGCATGGAGGACCTCCTCCGCAAGCAGCCCGGCGTCCTCGGCATCGAGGTGGGCTACACCGGGGGCACCGTGCCCAACGCCACCTACGAGCACCACGAGGGCCACGCCGAGGCTGTGCAGATCCGCTTCGACCCCACCAAGACCAGCTTCGAGGCCCTGCTGCGCTTCTTCTTCCGCATGCACGACCCCACCACCCTGAACCGCCAGGGCAACGACGTGGGCACCTCGTACCGCAGCGCGATCTTCACCCACAGCGAGGCCCAGCGGCAGACCGCCGAGCGCGTGAAGGCCGAGGTGGACGCCAGCGGCAAGTGGAAGCGGCCCGTCGTCACCGAGATCACCGCGGCCGGGCCGTGGTGGACGGCCGAGGAATATCACCAGGACTACCTGATCAAGCACCCCGGCGGCTACACCTGCCACTACGTGCGGGAGTGATTCTGCGGCATCCTAGTCCATCCGGCCCTCCGCGGTCCGGATGGATCCTGGAGTCCCCATGCCCAGCAAGCGACACCCGGAGCCACGGCCCGACCTCCACGCCGTGGTCGAGGCTCTGGCCGAAGCCTCCTCGGCGCTCACGGAGATGCCCCTGGGCCGGCGGGAGTTCCCCTCACGCACGGCCCTGGCCGCCCTGGTGGAAGAGCTGCGCGCCCTGCTCTTCCCGGGCTACTTCGGCGCCTCCGAGCTGAAGGCCGAGACTCTGCGCTACCACCTGGGCGCCCGCATGGACCGGGTGCTCCACGGGCTCTGCGACCAGATCCAGCGGGGGATGATGGCCTCCGATCCGGCCTGCGGCGACTGCGGCGAGCGTTCCCTGGACCTGGCGCGGGCCTTCCTGGCCCGGCTGCCCGAGGTGCGGCGCCTCCTGGCCACGGATATCCAGGCGGGCTTCGAGGGCGATCCGGCGGCCACCAGTCCCGATGAGGTGCTGTTCTGCTATCCGGGCATGGTGGCCATCACCAGCCAGCGCCTGGCCCACGAGCTGCTGAAGCTGGGCGTGCCCCTGCTGCCCCGCATGATCACCGAGCTCGCCCACAGCCTCACGGGCATCGACATCCACCCCGGCGCCCAGATCGGCGAGCGGTTCTTCATCGACCACGGGACCGGCGTTGTCATCGGCGAGACCTGCATCATCGGCCGCAACGTGCGGATCTACCAGGGCGTGACGCTGGGAGCCAAGAGCTTCCCACTCGATGCGGAGGGCCACCCCGTGAAGGGCGTCCCCCGCCACCCGGTGGTGGAGGATGACGTGATCATCTACTCGAACGCCACGGTGCTGGGCCGCATCACCCTCGGCAAGGGCTCGGCCATCGGCGGCAACGTGTGGCTCACCCGCAGCGTGCCTCCGGGCAGCATCATCACCCAGGCCAAGGAAAAGGACGGAATGCCGGCATGACCACCCTCCTGCGCTTCCTCTTCTCGGCCGTCGGCCTGCTGGTGGCCTGCGCCTTCGTGCCGGGCCTGGGCCACGGCACCTTCCTCGATCTGCTCATCGTGGCCGTGATCCTGGCCGCCCTGAACACCACCGTGGGCAGCCTCCTGAAGCTCATCGCCTTCGTCCCCGTGGCCTGCTCCTTCGGCTGCTTCAGCCTGGTCATCAACGGCCTGGTGTTCTGGCTGGCCGGGGCGCTGTCCTCGCGGCTCGGCCTCGGGTTCACCGTCCCGGGCTTCTGGGCCGGCTTCTTCGGCGCCCTGGTGAGCAGCGTCATCGCATCGGTCCTCGGCGCGATCTTCATCCCCAAGGACCGCCGGCGTCCGCAGGGGCCGCCTCCGCCCATCAAGATCGTGAACTGAGCCCGGCACCGCTGGGGTCAGCGACCGTCGCCCTTCCCCAGGAGCTCGCGCACCGCTGATTCCGCGGCCAGGCGGAGCGCCTCCGCGTCGGGGTAGGCGCTGGATTCCAGGGGCGAACCCATGGTGATGCGGTAGAGGCCGCCCCGCACGCGCCAGCCGCCCTTGGGCAGGATCTCCGGACCGCCGTGGATGGCGAGGGGCACCACGGGCACGCCGGCCTCGAAGGCCAGGGCGAAGGCCCCCTTCTTGAAGGGCTGCAGGCACCCTTCCTGGCTGCGGGTGCCCTCGGGAAAGGCCACGATGCTCTGGCCCGCGCGGATGCGGACGGCGGCCTCCTCCAGGCTCGCCAGGGCCGCGTTCCGGTCGCGGCGGTCGATGAAGATGAAGTCCGCCAGCCAGATCACCCACCCCAGGAAGGGGACCCGCGCCAGCTCCCGCTTGGCCACAAACACCGGGCGGCAGGGCAGCGTGGAGATCATCAGGGGCGGATCGAACAGCGACGTATGGTTGCCGATGAACACGGCGGGCCGTCCGCCGCTGCGGAGATCAGGCGGGAGCGCCTCCCAGCCCTCCAGCTCCCGGCGGATGCCGAAGGCCCGGGCTGTGCCGCGGATGTAGCGGGGCGCCACGAGCCAGAAGGCCCCCGGGCCGCCGAGGAAGGGCGCCAGCAGAAAGCAGAGGCACACAGAGAGCGCCAGCGCCAGGGCGCCGAAGATCCAGACCAGAAGGGGACGGAGGAGAGGACGGCCCGCCATCGCCCCTACTGCGGCGGCAGCAGTACGGCGTCCTTGAGCCGCACGGGGTACTGGGGCACCCCGGACTGGCCCTTGCGCCATTCGGTCCGCACCTTCTCGATCTTGTCCACCACGTCCATGCCCGCCACCACCCGGCCGAAGACGCAGTAGCCGTAGCCCTCCTCGCTCAGGTCCCGGTGGTCGAGGGCCTTGTTGTCCACGGTGTTGATGTAGAACTGGGCCGTGGCGCTGTGGGGCGACCCCGTGCGGGCCATGGCGATGGTGCCGCGGGTGTTCTTCAAGCCGGCCCGGAAGGTCTGGGGGGCCTCGTTGAGGATGGGCGCCCGCATGGGCTTCTCCTCCAGGTTCTCCAGCAGGCCGCCGCCCTGAACCATGAACCCCTCGATGACGCGGTGGAAGATGGTGCCCTTGTAGTGGCCATCCTTCACGTACTGAAGGAAGTTCTCCACGGTCTTCGGGGCCAGCTCCGGCTCCAGCTCCACCACGATGGGACCGTAGCTGGTGAGCAGCTGCACCCGCGGCTTGGCCAGGGGCGCGGGAAGGGGCGCAGGAACAGGCACCGGCGTGGCCGCTGGCGTGGGCGCCGGGACGGGCGCCTGGGCGGACAGGGAGACAGCGAGGACGAGGCTGGGCAGCAAACGGGACACGGGGACTCCTGGGGGCGTTCCCTTCCATTCTGCCGCGAACGCGGAAGAAGTCCCCGGTATCGTTGTCCCATGCCGTTCCTCGACCTCCCGCCCTGGATCCTGAGCCTCTTCCTGACGCCCTTCGGGCTGCTCCTGGGCTCGTTCTCCAACGTGCTCATCCACCGGCTGCCCCAGGAGGCGCCGGAGGATCGCAACGTGGTGACGAAGGCCAGCCACTGCCCGTCCTGCAAGGCGAAGATCAAGCCCTGGCACAACGTGCCCCTCTTCGGCTGGCTGTGGCTGCGGGGGAAGTGCGCGGCCTGCGGCTGGCGCATCCCCTTCCGCTACCCGCTGGTGGAGCTGCTGGGCGGCCTGATCCTGGGCGGCGCGCACTGGCTCTTCCCCTTCGGCACGCTCATCTGGCTCAAGGCCGTGATCTGCGCCTACGCCCTGCTGGTGCTCTTCTTCACGGACTTCACCGAGATGATCCTGCCGGATGCGATCCAGTTCCCCCTGATGGTCCTGGGCGTCCTCTGCGCCCTGCCCCAGCTGGCCTGGCCCGAGACCCTGGTGAAGGCCTGGGGACGGGGGGACACGCTCATCCAGGCCCTGGCCTTCCACAACGGCCTCCAGCCCGCCCCGGCCTACCACGGCTTCGAACCCACGGTCACCTGGCAGGCCAGCCTCCTGGGCCTGGCCATCGGCTATGGGGCGCCAGCCCTGCTGAACCTGGTCTACAAGGCCATCCGCAAGACCGACGGCCTGGGCATGGGCGACTTCAAGATGCTCGCCTGGCTTGGCGCCTTCTGGGGCTGGGCCCCCATGCTGGGGGTCCTCTTCCTGGGCGCGGGCCTGGGCGCCGCCGTGGGGCTGCCCCTGATGCTCACCCGCCGCTCCGGGGGCCAGACCATGCTGCCCTTCGGCTGCTTCCTGGCCCTGGCCACGCCCATGGTGGTGTTCTTCGGGCGGGCGCTGTGGCTGGGGTACCTGGGCGTGGTGGGCTGATCCGGCTTCCCGCCGACCGCGAGAGAAGGAGACGCGGCCTGCCTCTGGCAGTCTGGCCCCCCGTCGCTACAATCTGGGCTTTCCCTTCCTTCGCAGGACGCCATGGCCTCCCCCTTCCGCGGACCCTCTCTCCCTGACGACCTCGGCCTGGGCCTACAGGGGAGGGCCGGTCGAGGGGTCAACAAGGACGGCTCCTTCAACGTGCGCCGCCTGGGCCTTCCCCGCTTCCGGGCCTACGACCTCTACCACCACCTCATCACCATGGGCTGGGGCCCCTTCCTGGGGCTCCTGTTCCTGGCCTTCCTCCTGACCAACGCCGTATTCGCCCTGCTCTACCTCGGCATCGGGATGGAACACTTCACCCGGCCGGGCGGCGAGACGCTCCCGGGCCGGCTGGAAGATGCGTTTTTCTTCAGCGCCCAGACGCTCACCACCGTGGGCTACGGGCACATCAGCCCCAGGGGGACCCTCGCCAGCTCCGCGGCGGCCCTGGAGTCCCTCCTCGGGCTCCTCAGCTTCGCCCTGGCCACCGGCCTCCTGTATGGGCGATTCTCCCGACCTCAGGCCTGCCTGCGCTTCAGCACCAGGGCCGTGGTGGCCCCCTATCGGCAGATCACGGGCTTCATGTTCCGCCTCGTCAACATGCGCAGCAACCAGCTCATCGAAGTGGAGGCCACGGTGAGCCTGTCCTTCGAGGATCCGGGCTCCAGCATGCGCCGGTACACCCTGCTGCCGCTCGAGCGCTCGAAGATCCACCTCTTCCCATCCAACTGGACCGTGGTGCACCCCATCGACGAGGGGAGCCCCCTGCATGGCATGACCGCCGAGGATCTGCGCCGCGCCAAGGCCGAGTTCATCGTCCTCATCAAGGCCTTCGACGACACTTTCTCGCAGACCATCTACGCCCGGACCTCCTACACCGCCGATGAGGTCCAGTGGGGTACCCGGTTCCAACCCATGATCTTCGCGGCGACAGACGGCATGACTGAACTGGATGTGGGACGCCTGGATGCCCTGGAAGAGACGCTCAGCCCTGCTGGCTCAGCTCCATCAGCACCCCGCCGGTCTCCGCGGGATGGATGAAGGCCACGCGGCAGCCGTGGGCGCCGTTCCTCGGGGCCTGGTCGATCATGCGCACGCCCTTGGCCAGGAGCCCGGCCACGGCGGCGTCGATGTCGTCCACTTCGAAGCAGACGTGGTGGATGCCGGGGCCGCGCTTCGCCAGGAACTTGCCGATGGGGCCTTCGGGATCGGTGCTCTCCAGGAACTCCAGGGTGCTCTCGCCCACCGGAAAGAAGGCGGTCGCCACCTTCTGCTCGGGCACGGCCTCGGTGTGGTCGGAGCCCATGTCGAAGAGGCGCGCCATGCGCGCCATGGCCTCGTCCAGGCCCGGCGTCGCGATGCCCAGGTGGTTGATGCGCAGCAGCTTCACGCGGCACCTCCCGTGCCGCGCCCTGCGGGCTTCGGCTTCGCCAAAGTGGCACTCCGCTCCAGCTGCGTGCTCATAAGGGGCTCCCGGAACCAGTGTAGGGCGGAGCTAGATGGCCGTGTGCTTCCCGGATCTGGGGAAGACCTCCTTCGCGCAGTCGGGGCAGATGCCGTGGGTGAACTCGGCGTCGGTGTGCTCGTTCAGGTAGGCCTCGATCTGGTTCCAGTAGCCCTTGTCGTCCCGGATCTTCTTGCAGTGGCTGCAGATGGGGAGCATGCCGCCGAGGGTCTTCACCTCGGCCAGCAGGGCTTCCAGGCGCGCATGGACCGCCTGCTGCCGGACCCAGGCCCGGTGCACCATCCAGGAGGCGACCAGCGTCAGGCAGGTGAAGAGGAGCACCTCCATGACCTCCTGGGCGACGTCCCGCCGCCAGTCCGCCAGGTAGTCCCGGTCGGCCAGGCCCACCAGGATGAAGAAGGGCTGCCCGGACACCCGGCGGATGGCGAAGGTGCGCTCGACGTGATCGAAGGGCGTGACGGCCCGGTAGGTGCCGGCACCCCGGCCGGACTGGGCGAAGGCCACGAACTCCGGGGAGACGACCCGCTGGCCGATGGCGGTCCCGGCGCTCACGGGCTCCGGGTGGCGGGCGATCAGGCCCATGTCCAGGTCCCGGAGGGCCACGGAGCCGTGGGGCCCCACATCCAGGGCCGAAAAGGCCCGGGTGAACTGGTCCAGGGGGATGACCGCATGCGCCATCCCCGCGAAGCTGTGATCGGGGCGCTCGATGCGCCGGGCCAGGATGATCACCCAGGTGCCCGTGAGCCGCCCCATCAATGGCCTGGAGATCACCAGGCCGGCCCCGGGAACGTCCCGGAGGCGGATGAAGTGCTCGCGATCCGACAGGTTGACGCTGGCATTCGACCCCACGCCGCTCCCGTGGTCCACCACGCCCTCGGCATTGGTGGTCCGGATGGCCAGCAGCTCCGGAGCCCGCTCATGCTGGCGGCGGATGAAGGCATCCAGGTCCTGCCGTCCCCGGGCGGAATCCATGCCCACCCGCTCGACCTCCTCCTTCACCGCCAGCACGGCGAGGTCGGCCTTGCTGAAGGTCTCCGCCACATAGCGGTCGAGGACCAGGCTCAGGTTCTGGGCCGTGGCGATGGCCAGGTCCCGGCGGCTCTGGAGGCCCTTGTAGACGGAAATCCCCGCCATGAGGATGACGAAGAGGTTGAGGATCAGGACCCCGGCCTGCAGCCCCAGCAGGAAGCGCTTGGGAGCGAAGGTCTGGATGGGAGCGTCCTGGAAAGGTTCCATGGGATCCGCGGGAGAGGTCAAAGGGAGATCCTAGCAACCCGGGGCAACCACCCTCCCGAGGGGGGACCGCCCCTCTCCGGCCGGCCGGTCAGTGCTGGCAAGCGGGGGCCATCCCCAGCGTCACCGTACCCCCAGCCACCTGGATCTTGCCCTTGCTGCCCAGGAAGGCCAGGACGCCATCGAAGTCGAAGGTGTCCCCATGGCAGTTGCAGTAGGTGGCCGCGGGGCCGTGGGCGGCGACGGAGGCGGCGCGCAGCTCCTCCAGGCGGCAGCTCCCGCCCTTCTCCACCAGCAGGGACAGCAGGTCGTGGCCGTAGAGGGGTTCGGACATGGCGGGCTCCAGTTCAGGAGTCGTGGCTCCTGAACCAAGTCTACCTGGGTCGTTCGTGACGGGGGTCACGCGCCCTGAAGGGACAGCCCCACTTCCCGCAGCAAGGGTTCGGGGCTGAGGTTCCGGGGCAGGTGGCGCAGGGACTCCAGGGCGGCTTCCTGGGGCGGCCTCAGGTCCCGGGGCTGGGCGGCGAGGTCTTCCAGGGCCGCCCGCCAGGGGTCCAGGCCCGGGGCCTCGCCCGCGCGGATCCGCGCCAGGTCCGCCAGCAGGCGCAGGAGCAGCTCCAGGGGCTGCCGCAGCTGCTCGCTCTGGGCCAGCGGGGAATCCTTCTCGGGCAGCAGGGCCTGGCCCGCTTCGCTGAAGGGGCGTCCCTGCAGCAAGGCAAGCCAGGCCTCAACCTGGGCCTCGGCGCGGCGGAAGGCGGCCTCGTCCAGGAAGCGCAGGCCCCCCTCGCCCAGGGCGGTCCAGCGGGGGCGGTCGGCCTCGGTCCAGCCGTTCTGGACGGCGACGGCCCAGGCCTCCTCCGGCCCGAGGGGCGCGAAGGGGATGCGCTCGCAGCGGCTGCGGATGGTCTGGAGCAGGGCCTCGGGGCGATGGGTCACCAGGATGAAGTGGGTGTCCGGGGGCGGTTCCTCGAGGGTCTTCAGCAGGAGGTTGGCGCTGTTCTCATGGAGGCGGTGGGCCTCCTCCACCAGGATCCAGCGGTGGCAGCCCACGGGGGGTGACAGGGAGGCCCACTCGATGACGCCCCGGCTGAAGCGCGGCTGGTGGTCTGAATCGAGGCCCTCGCGGACCTGGTCGATGCGGATGACGCCCGCCTTGCCCTCGGGGACGATGCGCAGCAGGTTGGGCAGCTCGAAGGGCAGGTCGTCGCCCATCACCATGCGGCAGCCCTCGCACTGCCCGCAGGCATTGCGGCGGAAGCAGAGCTCGCGCCGCGCCAGCTCCAGGGCCACCCGGCGCTTGCCGATGCCCTCGGGCCCCGTGAAGAGCAGCGAGCCGCGGATCTGCCCTGCCTGGAGGCGGGCCAGGAGGCGCTGGCGGATGGCGTGATGGCCGGCCAGGTCCGGGGCGAACATCAGTCCACCACGAATCCGGCGCTGCGCAGGAGCGGCGCCACCCGGGCCCAGATGGCCACCTCCACCTGGTCCACCGGATCCCGCGCCGGCACCATGGCGACGCGGGTGGGATGGGTCTGGGCGAGGACCAGGAAGCGGTTTCGCACCTTGCGGTGGAACTCCAGGGCGGCCTGATCGAACCGGGTCTCGGCGAACTCGGCCCCCAGGGACAGGTTGCGGACCTCCACCCGCTGGAGCGACACCTCGGGATCCATGTCCAGCAGCACCGTCAGGTTCGGGCGCAGCCCCCGCAGCACCAGCTCGCTGAGGCGGTCCAGGGTGGCCTCCGACACACCGCTGGCGCCCTGATAGGCGCGCGTGGAGTCCTCGAAGCGGTCCACCAGCACCACCTTCCGCTCGGCCAGGGCGGGCCGGATGACCGTCTCCAGGTGCTGGGCCCGGTCGGCGTAGAAGAGCAGCAGCTCGGCGTCCGCGCACCAGGTCTCGCCGCTGCTGTGGCGCTCCAGGAGGAGGCGGCGGAGCTCCCGGCCCAGGGCCGTGCCACCGGGCTCCTTGGAGACCACCAGGGGCAGGCCGAGGTGGCGCAGCCGCTCGGAAAGCCGCAGCAGCTGGGTGGACTTCCCCGAACCCTCCACACCCTCGATGGTGATGAACACGCCCCGCAAACCGACCTCCGTCCGATGAGGATACCCGGGGGCCGGGCCCCTGCGGTTTGGCCGCCTCCCGCGGCAGTGCTATCCTGCTTGAAACTCCAGGAGTTCCAGGTGGCCGAAGCGATCCATTGCCCCAGCTGCTCCACCCGCTACCGCCTGCGTCCCGAGCGGTTGAAGCCCTCCATCCGGCGGGCCCGGTGCTTCTCCTGCGGTGAGGTGTTCCCCCTGGGCCGCCTCGCGCCGATCGCTCCGCCAGTAGAGGAGGCCGCGGCCGCCACCGGCCGCTTCGACCTGACGGAAGTCGCGGCGGCGCTGGAACAGATGCCGGCCGCTCCCCTCGATCCCGCCCCGGCCGTCCCCTCCTCGCTGACCCTGGGCGATCTGGAGGGCACCGACGCGGAAATCCTGGAAAAGACCCTCTCGGGCCTGGGCCATCCCGTGCCCGAAGCCTCCCTGCCTGAAGTCCCCATGCCCGAAGCCCCGGTCGAGGCGCCCCCCGCCGCCGCCATCGGCGCGGCCAAGCCCCTGCCACCGGAGGCCGGCGAGGATACCCTGACCGGCACGTACAGCTCCGCCCGGGATGCCATCAGCAAGCTGTTCGCCGGCATGCCGGAGCTCCCCCAGGCGCCGAAGGCCCCCAAGGAGCCCTCCTCCATGGACATGGAGGCCACGCTGTCGGCCCTGGAGGCCACCCTGGGCAAGGGCGGCGCGACTCCGGGCGGCTCCGCCGCACCCGAGGGCGATGAGCCCACCTCCTCCGGCCTGCACCCCGAGGACCTCCATGCCCCTTCCACCACCACGCTGCGCCTGACCCAGGAGGACCTCCGGGCCGCCCTTCGGGCCGGAGCCCCGGAGCAGCCCACCGAGGCCCTGCGGCCCTCGGACCTGCTGGCTCCCCTGCCGGAGCAGCAGGCTGCGGCCAGCCCGGTCATGGAGCCCACGGCCCCGCTCGAGGACGCGGGAGCCGAGCGGCTGCGCCTGAAGATCGGCGAGGAGATCTACCCGGGCCTCACCATGGCCCAGCTGACCGCCTGGATCGAAGAAGGCCGCATCCTGGAGCACCATCTGGTCGCGCGGCAGCACAGCGAGAACTGGTTGGAGGCCCACAAGGTGCCCGGCCTGCGCCCGGTCTTCGAGCGCCTGCGGCGCGACCGCAGCGGCTCGGCTCCCGCCTTCGATTCCCCCATCCTGGAGATCGCTCCGAAGAAGAGCCTCTTCGGTGGCCTCTTCGGGAAGAACTGACATGCAGACCCTCGCCCTCGCCGCCCTCCTCTGCCTGGCCCAGACTCCGACCCCCGCGCCGGCCCCGACCGCGCCGGTCCAGGCTCCCGCGGCCGCCCCCGCCGCCGAGACCTCACTCTCCTACTATTCCGAGAGCTTCCCCTTCGCCTGGGATCGCACGATCCCCCTGACCGTGAACCTGGACGGCCTGAAGGTCACCAGCATCTTCTTCAACCGGCGCGTCATCGAGCCCGGCTTCTTCAACCTCCTCAAAGGCGCCGAATTCGGGACCCGGGCCCAGGTGGAGGTCACGAACACCGCCAAGTACCCGAAGATCCCGGGCTTCGCCGTGGCGGTGCTGGACAGGGACGGCAGGCTGCTCGGCGTGGCCTCCGGCGGCACCAAGGTCGGCACCATCAAGCCCGGCGAGACCGAGGCCTTCGACCTGAACTTCACCCAGGTGAAAGAGCGCCTCGCCAAGGGCGACCGCTTCGTGCTGGCCATCGAACTGCGGAACTAATTCGCTTCCTGATCGTGGTAGTGGGCCAGCAGCTCGGCGGGGGTGACGGTGGCCGTGCCCACCTTGGCCACCACCACGCCGGCGGCGGCGTTGGCCAGCATGGCGGCCTCGCGCCAATCGGCCCCCGCGGCGATGGCGGCGCTGAAGGCGGCGATGACCGTATCGCCGGCGCCGCTCACGTCGAAGACCTCCCGGGCCTCCGTGGGCACCATCCACGGCGCCATGTGGTCGCTGTCCGGCGCGAAGAGGGCCATGCCCCGCTCGCTGCGCGTCACCAGCAGGCCCTGCAGGCCCAGCTCGGCGAGGATGGCCCGGCCGGCGTCGGCCACGTCCGCATCGGATTTCGCCGGCCGCTGGGCCAGCTCCGAGGCCTCCTTGGTGTTGGGCGTCATGAGCGTCGCGCCCTGGTAGAGGGCCTTGTGCGCGGGCTTCGGATCCACGATCCAGGGCAGATCCTTGGCGGCACAGATGGACCGCACCGCCTCCATCACGGGCGCGTTCACCACCCCCTTGGCGTAGTCGGACACAATGAGGGCCGAGGCCTCGGCCAGGGCCTGCTCCAGCCGGGTCTTCAGGCCCATCAGCACCGCGGCCTCCGGCGGCCCGGATTCCTCGCGGTCGATGCGGAGCATCTGCTGCTGCTGGCCCACGACGCGGGTCTTGATGATGGTGGGCCGGGACGTATCGAGGACCAGCCCCGAGATGGAGATGCCCAGGCGGCCCAGCAGGCCCAGCAGCCGGTCGCCGGCCACATCCTTCTGGAGCGTGCCGATGAGCAGCGGTTCCGCCCCCAGCGCCTTGAGGTTGGCCGCCACATTGGCCGCCCCGCCCAGCACCGCCTGCTCGCGCACCACCCGCACGATGGGCACGGGCGCCTCGGGCGAGATGCGGCTGACCTCGCCGAACAGGTACTCGTCCAGCATCACGTCGCCCAGCACGGCCACCTTGCGGCCCTCCATGCGGCGGAGCAGCGACTCGGCCTGGGCGCGGTCGAGCCTCACGGCTGCACCTTCTTGGCGCCCATCTGCTTGGCCTGGTCCACCAGCATCACGGGAATGCCGTCCTCGATGGGATAGAGCAGCCCGCAGGTCTGGCAGTGCAGCCCCTCCGGTTTCTCCACGAGGTCCCCGTGGCAGGCCGGGCAGCAGAGAATCTCGAGGAGGCGAGGATCGAGCGGCATGGGACCAGCTTATCGGAATCCCGGGCGACGGGAGGCCGTGGCTCGTCAGGGGGCGCCCGGACCAGAAACGGCTCCAGGCGCCCCCCTACCACTCACCCCCACTCACGGCCCGATGGCCGCGCCGCCGGTTTCGCCCGTCCGCACCCGGTAGCATTCCTCCAGGTTCAGGACGAAGACCTTCCCGTCCCCCAGGTGGCTGGGCTCGGACTTGGCGGCCGCCATGATGGCCTCCACCGCGGGCTGGACGAACTCCTCGTTCACCGCGATCTCCAGCTTCACCTTGGGAAGCAGGCGGATGAGGCCGATCTTGCTGCCCCGGAACTGCTCCGCGAAGCCCTTCTGGGTGCCGCAGCCCCGCACGTCGGACACGGTCATCAGGTAGATGTCCTTGGCCACCAGGGCGGCCTGGACGGCCTCGAACTTGTCGGGCCGGATGATGGCGACAATCATCTTCATGGTCGGCTCCTCCTACAGGGACTGGGGGACGGGAGTGGGCGTTCCGCTGGCCTTCTCGCTGTGGACGGGAACCCGCAGGGGCGCGCCCGCGGGAGAGGCCAGCGCCGAGATCACATATTCGGGATAGGCCGAGATGCCGTGCTCGTGGATGTCCAGGCCATCGTGCTCGGCGTCCTCATGGAGCCGCAGGAGCCCCTTGGCGTCGATGGCGAGCATCACGGCGAAGGACACGGCCAGCGTGGCGGAGGTGACGATGGCGCTGCCGATGGCCTGGGCGGCCAGGACCTTGGTGCCGCCGCCGTAGAAGAGCCCCGTGAGCCTGGTGGAGAGGTCGGGCGAGATGGGATCGCTGCCGATGGCGGAATACTGCCCACTGGCGAAGAGGCCGAGGGCGAGGGTGCCCCAGATGCCGTTCATCATGTGCACCGGGACCGCGCCGATGGGATCGTCGATGCGCAGGTACTCCAGCAGGTCCACGCCCAGGATCACGATGACGCCGGCGATGGCCCCGATCAGGACCGAGCCGAAGGGGCTCACCCAGTAGCAGGGGGCCGTGATGGCCACCAGGCCCGCCAGGAAGCCGTTGGTGATGGAGCCCGGATCCCACTTCTCCGTGCGGAAGTAGATGTAGGACACCGCCGTGAGGCCGGCGGCGCAGGCCGCGAGGGTCGTGTTGGCGGCCACCCGGCCGATGCCTTCGAAGTCCATGGCGGACAGGGTGCTGCCGGGGTTGAAGCCGTACCAGCCGAACCAAAGCAACAGGCCGCCGCACACGGCGATGGTGAGGTCGTGGGGCGTCATGGGCCCGCCGCCGTCCCGCTTGAACTTGCGCCCGAGGCGGGGGCCCAGCACCACGGCACCCGCAAGGGCCACCGCACCGCCGATGGTGTGCACCACCGTCGAGCCGGCGAAGTCATGGAAGTTCATGCCCAGCGAAGGCAGGAACTTGCCGGCACTGCCCATGGTGGCGAGGAAGCCGTCGGGCCCCCAGACCCAGTGGCCGATGATGGGATAGATGAAGCCCGAAACCGCGAAGCTGTAGAGGATGTCGCCGATGAAGTCCGTGCGCCCGATCATGGCGCCGGAGGTGATGGTGGAGCAGGTGTCAGCGAAGGCGAACTGGAAGAGCCAGTGGGCCAGGATGGCCACGCCGGTGGCTCCGTAGGTCACCGGGGCGCCCTTGAGAAAGAACCAGTGAGTGCCGATGAAGCCGTTGCCCTCGCTGAACATGAACGCGTAGCCGAAGGCCCAGAAGAGGATGCCGCACAGGCAGGTGTCGAAGACGCACTCCACCAGCACGTTCACCGTCTCCCGCGAGCGGCAGAAGCCGGCCTCCAGCATGACGAAGCCCACCTGCATGCCGAACACGAGGAAGGCCGCGACCAGGGTCCAGACCGTGTTGAGGGGGTTGACGATGTCCTTGGCCACGACCACCGGCGGCGCGGGCGCAGCCGGAGGCACCGGCGCTGCGGCGGGCGCGGCCGTGGCCACGGCGGCGGGCGGGTTCGCGGGCGGGACGTCCGCCCGGACCGAGCTGCCGTTCAGCAGCAGCGGAATGAGGATCATCATGCCGAGGATGGTGGCCAGCCCCAGCAGCTTGCCCGAGGCCAGCACGAACCCGTAGCGGCGCCACTCCGGGTCCCTCAGGCGGGCTGACAGCCGGGCCAGCTTCCCGGCAAAAGAGAGCTTGTCTCGCTCGTGGGTGATCCGTGCCATGGCGGGCTCCATGAAAAGAGAGGCGGTGAGGGTGTTCGAATGCGGCAGGGCGGGGCCCCGCCTAGAAGGCCTTGGTGAGCGTCAGGGTCAGCCGCCCCTTGCCGATGTTCCGGCCCATGGCGTTCTCGTAGACCGTCACGTCGTCGTCGGCGGCGCGGGCCTTCGTGTCCGCATAGGTGCCGGCGAGGGCGAGCGTGCAGCCCTTGATCTCCTTCGCGATGCCCAGCTTGTAGTCCGAGTAGCTGAACAGCGAGTTCTCGCCCGTCACGGTGCTCCCGTTGGAGAAGTAGCCGGGGTTCGCCTTGTCGGCGTAGGTGGTGTGGCCCCCGTGGGCCAGCACCGTCCACCCGCTTGCGCCCAGGGGGATCGCCAGGGTGAGGTCGACGTAGCTCGTCCCGCCGGAGTTGTTGACCCCGAAGGTGTTCGCGCTGATGACCTGGGAGTACTTCAGACTCGCCCAGGCATAGCCCAGGCCCAGGTAGGCCTCGGTGGTGGCGGGATTCCGGTAGGCGCCGAGGTTCTCGTAGGTGCCCGGGTAGAGGTAGCGGTAGAGCCCCACATCCAGGGTCCAGTCCTTGGCGAAGCCCCACTTGTAGCCGCCGAACAGATCCAGCTCCACCCCGGCGGAGTTCACCTTGCCCGCCCGGTAGAGCGGCGCGCCCACGGCGGCTGGCGAGCCCAGGGACGTGGGCGCGCTGGCCAGGCCCGCGTTCTGGTCCGTGAACCAGGAGATGTTGCTGAGGCTGGTGCTGAGGTAGAAACCCGTGGGGTGGACCAGGTCCAGCTCCGCCTGGACCGTGGGTTTGCCGTCAGTCTGTGTGAGCCCGCGGAAGATGTACTGGGAGCCGAGGGTGGCCGAGCCGCCCAGGGTGAACCCCAGGAGGGCCGGGGGAGGAGGTGGGGCCGGCGATGCCGGACTCTGGGCCGCGAGGGAAGCCGCCAGGGTGGCGAGCGTGGGAAGGGCCCTGAGAAAGTGCATGGCGTGCTCCAGGAAGGAGAAGGTCCGGGTCTGCACCCGGGCTCGGGATGGGGGCCGGAAGACCGGGCTAGAGCGACCCCAGGGGACCTGGATGGTCCCTGGCGGCATCGGAATGGGGACGGGCGTCAGTGCGGGAGGGAGGAGCCCAGGACCAGCGACGGGAGGTCCGCGGCGCAGGAGGGGAACTGCTGGAGGCCGCCGCCGAGATCGAGGAGCAGCGGGGAGATGGCCGCCAGGGCCACGGCCACCGCGAGGACCCTGGACAGGGTTCGGCGGTTCATGGGAGAGCCTCCTTCAACGGGCCGGAGGAGCGATGTGGCCTTTGCCGTGGGAATCCGTTAGGACGGTCCAGGCCACGATCGGTTCCATTCCTCCCTGAGTCCAGGAGCCGACCATCGGCCACCTGTGCCCTAAGACAGAGCAGGGAGTGTGCCGGTTTTGGGAAAGCGGCAACTCGTGAAATTCAAACGCTGAAATAAAACGAGATGCCTGAAAATAAAACGCCGAATTTTACCCAAAATGATTTTACAAAAATGTACAAAAATTTAAATAAAACTACAAATTTGTAAGTTTCCTTCAAGATGACCGGAACCGCTCCGGCTCCAGCCCGTACTTCTGCACCTTGTAGTTCAGGATGCGCTCCGTGGTCTGCAGGAGGCGGGCGGCGCGGGAGCGGTTCCCCCGGGCCGACTTCAGGGCGTCCTGCAGCAGGTCCCGCTCGAAGGCGGCCACGGCGTCGCCCAGCGCCGCCCCCGGCACGGTGCCCGAGACCTCGGCGGTCTGGAGGGAGGGCGGCAGGTGGTGGGCGTGGATCACGCCGCCTTCGCAGACGAGGACGGCCCGCTCGATGGCGTTCTCCAGCTCCCGCACGTTGCCGGGCCAGTGGTAGGCCGCCAGCATGTCGATGGCCGAGGTGGAGATGCGGCGGACGTCCTTGCCCTGGGCCGCGGCGATCTTCTCCACGAAGTGGTCCGCCAGCAGCAGGATGTCCGCCTGGCGCTCCCGCAGCGGCGGCATGAAGATCTCGAAGACGTGCAGGCGGTAGTAGAGGTCCTCCCGGAAGGTGCCGGCCTTCACGGCGGCCTCCAGGTTCCGGTTGGTGGCGGCGATGAGCCGCACGTCCACCTTCACGGGCCGCACGCCACCGAGGCGCTCGAACTCCCGTTCCTGGAGGACCCGCAGCAGCTTCACCTGGGTGGCCGGGGACAGCTCGCCCACTTCGTCCAGGAACAGCGTGCCGCCGTGGGCCAGCTCGAAGCGGCCCTTCTTCTGCTGGCGGGCGTCCGTGAAGGCGCCGGGCTCGTAGCCGAACAGCTCGGACTCGATGAGGGTCTCGGGAAGGGCCCCGCAGCTCACCTTGATGAAGGGTTTCTCGGCCCGGGGCGAGTTGTAGTGGAGGGCGTGGGCCACCAGCTCCTTGCCGGTGCCGGACTCGCCGCGGATGAGCACGGTGGTGCTGCTGGGCGCCGCCTGGGCCACGGCCTCGTAGACCCGCTGCATGGCGTGGCTGTGGCCGATGAGGTGGTGCAGGTCGTAGCGCTCCCGGAGCTCCAGGCGGAGCTGCTGGTTCTCCTCCACCAGCCGCTGCCGGTCCGCCGCCACGAGCTTCGCCACCTTCATCGCCAGGCCCACCATGGAGGCCGCGATCTGGAGCAGCTTGGTGTCCCGGTCGAAGTCGCGGTGGCGGTCGTAGGGCACCGTGAGGCAGAGGGTCCCCGCCGTCTTCCGGTCCAGGAACACGGGGATGCAGAAGAAGGACATGTCCGACTTCTTCCGCCTCTGCTCCTTCAGGACGCCGGTGCGGTCCAGGAACAGCGGCTCCTGGCTGGCCTGGGGCACCACGATGGCCTTGCCGCTGGCCAGCACCCGCCCGTTGATGCCCTCGCCCACGCGGTAGCGGGCCCGGGCCACCCCCTGGCTCGACAGGCCCCGGGCCGCCTCGATGCGGAGGGCGGTCCCCTCCTCGTCCGCCAGCAGGATGGCGCCGTTCAGGGCCCCGAAGGCCTCCGCCAGGATCTCCAGCACCCGCGGCAGGGAGGCCCGGATGTCCGAAGCGGCCAGGGCCTGGCTCAGCTCCAGCAGGGGCGAGAGGTGAAGGACGTCCTCCGGGGCGGCCATGGGGGCTCCAAGGGGGTGGTTATACAAAATTGTAACATCACCATGGATTGCAGACATTTTTGTATTATCGTGCTGAGCGCCCCGCGGCCAGGGCCCCCATCCGTGCCCGCCCGACCTTGACGGTCCCGGCCCCCCGGTCCAGGATGGAACACCCTGGACCGCCCATGACGCCCCGCTTCCACACCTATTATTGGTTCCCGCGCGCGGATCGTGCGTGGCACGGCGAGGGTCCAGCCTGACATCCTGGAACATCCCACTGACCACCCCGATCCTCCCCAGGAATCGGGGTTTTTCTTTTTCTTCCAAAAGGCCCAGCCATGACCCACCAGGCGCTCGAGAACCTCAACATTGATTCGTTCGACCGCATGCCCTCCCCGGCGGAGGTCCATGCCGCCCTGCCCGTCCCCGACGCCGTGGCCGAGACCGTGGCCGGGGGCCGCCGGGACCTCCAGCGCATCCTGACCCGGGAGGATCCCCGCCTCATGGTGGTGGTGGGGCCCTGCAGCATCCACGACCCGGTGGCGGGTCTCGACTACGCGCAACGGCTCAAGGCCCTGTCGGATGAAGTCTCCGACACGCTCCTGCTGGTGATGCGGGTCTACTTCGAGAAACCGCGCACCGCCACGGGCTGGAAGGGCTTCATCAACGACCCCCGGATGGATGATTCCTTCCACATCGAGGAAGGCATGCGGAAGGCCCGGGCGTTCCTCCTCCGCATCGGCGAGGTCGGCCTGCCCACGGCCACCGAGGCCCTGGACCCCAACACGCCCCAGTACATCGGCGACCTCATCAGCTGGACGGCCATCGGCGCCCGCACGTCCGAGTCCCAGACCCACCGCGAGATGTCCAGCGGCCTGTCCACGCCCGTGGGTTTCAAGAACGCCACGGACGGCGACCTGGCCGCCGCCGTGAACGCCATCCTCTCGGCCTCGCGCCCCCACAGCTTCCTGGGGCTGAACGACCAGGGCTCCGCGGCCATCGTGCGCACCAAGGGAAACGCCCACGGCCACCTGGTGCTGCGTGGCGGCGGGGGCCGCCCCAACTACGACACCGTCAGCATCGCCCTGGCGGAGTCCGCCCTGCGCAAGGCGGGCCTGCCCGAGAACATCGTGGTGGACTGCTCCCACGCCAACAGCCACAAGAACCCCCGCCTCCAACCCCTGGTCCTCCAGGACTGCGCCCACCAGATCCTGCGGGGCAACCGCTCCATCGTCGGCATGATGGTGGAGAGCTTCCTGGAGGAGGGCAGCCAGCCCATCCCGGCAGACCTCGCCACCCTGCGCTACGGCTGCTCCGTGACCGACGCCTGCCTGGGTTGGGACGACACCGCCGCCATGCTGCGCGAGACCCGAGCCCTGCTGAAGGACCACCTGCCGAAGCGGCGGAACGCCTCCTGAAAGGCCGGCGCTCTCTGAGACCGCCCGGATCAGGCACTACCGCCAGGGTGGGATAATCGCCGCACGAGGCCCCATGTCCGCCAGCGCCGCGCTCCCCGCTCCCCCTGCACCGGTCCGGAAGGGCAGGTGGTATCTCGGCTTGGTCATCCTGCTGATGTTCCCGGCCTGCCACCCGCCGCCTTCCACGCTGCCCCAGGGACCGAAAGAGCAGCCGGTCCTGCAGGATCCGGCCTGGTTCGGCGAGGGCGTCCGACCGGCGCCGCTCGGTCGCGTCCCGTTCGCCTGGGCCCGGCCCGGTCTCGACTTGCGGGGCCAGCCGATGGAACTGGCCCCCTGGGAAGTCCCCGCGGCTCCGCCTCCGGGTGCTGAGGCAGGCGGTCCCTGGACGACCAAGCGGGATCAGGTCACCCAGGTCCTCCAGGTCCTCGCCGCCGAGGGCTTCGCACTGGCCCAGCAGTGGAGCCCCCCGGGAGCGGCCCCACCGGTCTATCGGGTCCAGGGGCGGGTGCTCGCCTTCGATCGCCAGGCCCGGGTGGCCGCCAAGGCCGGCCAGGTGGCGGGGAACATCGCCCTGGTCCCCGTGAACCTGGCCCTCCTGCTTCTTTCCAACGGCGCCCTGAACCAGCCCCTCTTCATCAGCGGCGTGTCGGGCTACCGCACGGACGTTCTGTTCCAGGTGAAGGCGGTGGATCTCCGCACCGGAGGCACCGTCCTGGCGCTCCAGGACCGGCTGGATTTCAAGAGCCTCCAGTCTCCCACCAGCCTTCCCGCGGCGATCTGGGAGCTGGCGGGCGGACCGGTGGCCGAAGCGACCTGGTGGCCCGCCAGGGAACTCCACGAGGCGGACGGCGATAAGGTCTGGTTCAGCTCGGGCCTGGATCTGAGCCAGGCCCGCATCCACTGCCTGCGCTGGCTCGCCGGTCAGTCCCTGGACTCCGAACTGGGCGAGAAGGAACTCAAGTGGGGCCTCCAGGCCAACCGCATGCCCCGGAAGCTCGCCGAACCGGAGGCCGAGAAGGGCGGGCCCACCCTGTCCGAAACCGAAGGCACCCTCTTCCTCCAAGGCGAGGCCCAGCCCCGAAACGGACCCATCTGCCGCGTCAGACTCTGGGATCCCGCCACCGGCCAGGTCCTCGGCCTCATGCAGGTGTCCAAGGGCTTCTGGCGCACGGACATCGAAAAGGACTGGGCCCGCAGGATCCGGAAGCACCTGCGGAGCCAGAAGGGATCCACCCCTGCCCGCTGAACGCGGCCCCTCGGGGGGTGGGGGCCCTCCAACGAAACAAAGGGGCGTGTTTGCGCCCCCTCGTCTCGCAGGAAGGGACGACCTACGCCTTCAGCGCCTTCGCCGCCAGCTCCAGCACGTCCGTTGTGGCCACGCCTTCGTGGTTGGTCTCACCCGCCGCGTTGTTCAGCATGACGTTGCAGAAGGGGCAGCCCACGGCGATGGTGGTGGCCTTGGTTTCGAGGGCCTGCTCGAAGCGCTCGTGGTTCACGCGCTTGCCCAGGTGCTCCTCCAGCCAGAAGCGGCCGCCGCCGGCGCCGCAGCACATGGTGGCTTCGCCGTGCTTCTCCATCTCCGTGAGCTTCACGCCGGGGATGGCGTCGAGGATGGCGCGGGGGGCCTCCACCTGGCCGTTGATGCGGCTGAGGTAGCAGGGGTCGTGGTAGGTGAGGTCCGCCTCCACGGTCTGCTCGAGCTTGATCTTCCCTTCGGCCATCAGCTTGGCCACCAGCTCCGTGCCATGCACCACCTCGAAGTCCCCGCCGAAGGCCGGGTACTCGTTCTTCAGGGTGTTCAGGCAGTGGGGGCAGTTGGTGACGACCTTCTTCACGCCATGGCCCTTGAGGGTCTCGATGTTGGCCTCGGTGGCGGACTGGTAGAGGTACTCGTTGCCCAGGCGTCGGGCGGACTCGCAGGTGCAGCTCTCCTCGGTGCCGAGGATGGCGAAGGAGACGTTGGCCGCCTTGAGCAGCTTCACCAGGGACTTGGACACCTTCTGTCCAGCCGCGTCGTAGCTGCCGGCGCAGCCCACCCAGAAGAGGTACTCGGCCTCGGGGTGCTCGGCGAAGGTGGGGACTTCGAGGCCCTCGGCCCACTTGGCGCGGTCGGCCTGGGGCAGGTTCCAGGGATTGCCCTGGCGTTCCATGCCCTTGAAGGCCACCTGGGCCTCGGCGGGGAAGTCGCTCTCCTCCAGGGTGAGGTAGCGCCGCATGCCCACGAGCTTGTCCACGAAGCTGATCTGCAGGGGGCAGGCCCATTCGCAGTAGCCGCAGCTGGTGCAGGCCCAGATGGTGTCCTGGCTGATCCAGCCCTCGAGCTGGGCCTTGCTCCAGGGGGCGTGCTCGTCATCGCGCTTCCAGTACGAGCCCTCGGGGACGGGGCCGCCGATGAGTTTGCGGTCCTCGGGCACGGGCTTGTCCTGGCCCATCTGCTCCAGGGGCGTGGCCTTCAGGTAGTCGCGCAGGTCCGTCCCGAAATCCTTGGGACGCAGCGGCTTGCCGGTCAGGGTCGTGGGGCAGTTCTCCAGGCAGCGGCCGCACTCCACGCAGGTGTAGAAGTCCAGCATCTGCTTCCAGGTGAAGTCCTGGATCTTGTTGATGCCGAAGTGCTCGGCCTCCATGTCCATGGGCTTGAGGTTCTTCTGGGGCTCCAGCTCGCGGAAGTAGATGTTGAAGAGCGACGTGAAGACATGGAAGTGCTTGGAGTAGGGCAGGAAGTTGGCGAAGAAGTAGAGGGTGGCCAGGTGCAGCCACCACATGGTCTTGTAGAGCACCATGAGGCCGGTCTGGCTCAGGCCGCCCAGCCAGCCGGCCACGGCCACGCCGGCGGGAGACCAGGCGGCCCAGGCGGGATGGTGTAGGGCCACGTAGGCGCCGTCCGCCAGCAGGTCGGTGACCATGAGGCCACCGATGAGGCTCAGGGTGGCCCAGGCGTCCCAGGAGTTCTCCAGGCGCCAGGGCTTGGCGGCCAGGCGGCGGAAGGTGGCGAGGCCCAGGCCAAGCAGCACCAGCACCTCGAACACGTCCTTGGTGGTCTGGTAGCCGAGGCCGAAGGCGCCCAGGGCTTCGGTCATGTGGAAGGCCGGGAAGAGGCCCTCCAGCACCAGGCCGACGGAGCGCAGGGCCAGGGCGCAGAAGCCCCAGAAGATGAGGATGTGGTAGAAGCCCGCGTACTTGTCGCGGACCATGCGCTTCTGCATGATGGCCAGCGTGAACACGCCCTTCAGGCGCACCCAGGGCTGGTCGAAGCGGTTGTCAGGCAGGCCCGCCTTCAGGGTGGCGATCCGCAGCCGGATGGTCCAGGCGAAGAATCCGACCGCGGCCAGGGTCATGATCCAGAACAGCGCGATTTCCAGGGCCTTCATGGCGGTCCCTCCCAGCAGTCGACGTTCAGAGTGGGCCACAGCGCGGGGCTTGGGGCCCTGGCATTGTCTCACCCAGTTATCAGGTATGCGGTCGAAGGGACAGTGTAGCCATGGCCGTGACAAACTGAAGTCCCGACCTGGAGTCAGTCTTGACCGCCCCATCCCCCCTGATCTTCGAAGCCGCCGTGACCCGCCCCCTGTCGGTGGTGTTTCGCGCCGGCGAGGCCTGGGAGGGCCACGACTACACGGTGGAGGTGGTGGCCGCGCGCCCGGGCCTGGACGGCTTCGATGTGGTGGTGGACTTCCGCGACCTGGAGGCCGCCCTGGATCGCCGCCTGGCGCCCCTCCAGGGGAAGCTCCTCTCGGACCTGGACCTGGACGGCCCCCTGGCCCTGGCCCGGCGCCTGCTGGCGGACCTGGCCCCCTTCGTCCCAGCCCCCGCCCACCTCAAGGAGCTCGCCCTGACGGATGGGCGCGGACGGCGGCTGGCAGTGCGGGGCTGATGGCGGGACTGATGTCTGGTGAGCACATGATGAAACCCTGGATCCTTCCCGCCGCCTTGGCCCTGGCCCTGGCCCCCCTGGCCGTGGTACATCCCGTCCGCGTGTCCGGACGCAGCATGGAACCGGCGCTCCACGATGGGAGCCTGCGCCTGGCCTTGCGGGCCTGGGTCAGCCATGCCCCCCGGCGGGGCGAGATCTGGCTGGTGGAAGGGCCTCACGGCCCCACCGTGAAGCGGGTGCTGGGGCTTCCCGGCAATAGCGTGGCCTGGACCGGCCCGGATCTCTGGGTCAATAGCCAGCGGCTGGATGAGCCCTGGGTTGTCCATCCGGAGCGCGAGGGGCGGGGCCGGACGGGCTGCGGGGACGGCTACCTGGTCCTGGGCGACAACCGGCCCGACAGCCAGGACGGGCGGAGCTGGGGGCCGCTGCCCGCGAAAGCCCTGCGGGCGCGCATCCTCTAAAGCAAACGCCCACCGCCGAGCCCGCGGCAGGGAAGAATGATCTCGCACGCACAGGCCCCTGGGTGGGTCCATGAATGACGAAAAAAACGCCATTTCATCGAAATGGATTTTATTTTTCTTGATTGTGGTACGGTATCCCTCCGCTCGTACCGAGCATCTTGTAGGAGGCTCACATGTCCCTGCAGCATCTCTTCACGCGCATCGTGGCCGCCGCCAGCATGGTCATGGCCTTGCCACTCCTGGCCCAGGAAGCGAAGGAGAAAAAGCCCACGGCCGCTCAGCAGGCGATGATGGAAGCCTGGCAAAAGGCCGCCACGCCGGGCTCGAACCACAAGCTTCTCGCCGGGCTCACCGGCCAGTGGACCTTCGCCACGAAGATGTGGATGGAACCCGGAGCCCCGCCGGAGATGTCCACGGGCTCCGCGGTCTACACCCCCTTGATGGACGGACGCTTCATCCAGGGCGAGTACACGGGCACATTCGGTGGAATGGCCTTCCAGGGGCTCGGGCTCACGGGCTATGACAACGTGGCCAGGCATTTCACCGCCACCTGGGCCGACAACATGGGCACCGCCATCATGCTCATGACGGGAACCTACGACCCCACCTCCAAGACCTTCACCTACAAAGGCGACATGGACGACATGATGAAGCCGGGCACGAAAGTCAAAGTCCGTCAGACCGTGAAGATCCTGAGCGACGACTCCCATGTCATGGAGTGGTACGAATCCCGGGGCGGGAAAGAGATCAAGACCATGGAGATCACCTACACCCGCCAGAAGTAGGGGGTCCGCTCCGATCTGGCCACCTCCGGGCGCATGACCCACCCCACGGTTCCCACCGTGGGGTGGAGTTCGAACGCCCTGCTTGGGCTACGCTAGAGGGCTGGAGTTTCGATGGACCGACTGGTGATCCAAGGTGGACATCCCCTGCGGGGGCGCATCCGGGTGTCCGGGGCGAAGAACGCGGCCCTGCCCTGCCTGGCGGCGGCCCTGCTCACCCCGGATGCCGTCGTGCTGTCCAACCTGCCCGCGGTGGCGGACATCCGCACCATGGTGAAGGTGCTCCAGGCCCTGGGCACGGAGGCCACGCTGGAGCCCGAAGGCGAGGGCTTCGAGCTGGTCGCCAAGCTCGCCTGTACCGGCAGCGACGACCCCAAGGCGCCCTACGACCTGGTGAAGACCATGCGGGCCTCCATCCTGGTGCTGGGGCCCCTCCTCGCCCGCTTCGGGAAGGCCACCGTGAGCCTGCCCGGCGGCTGCGCCATCGGGGCCCGCCCCGTGAACCTGCACCTGGAGGCCCTGGAACGCATGGGGGCCGTGATCGAGATCAGCCACGGCTACATCCACGCCTCGGTGAAGGGCCGGCTGAAGGGCATCGACCACACCTTCGAGAAGGTGAGCGTGGGCGCCACGGAGAACATCCTCATGGCCGCGGCCCTGGCGCAGGGCACCACGGTCCTGCGCAATGCCGCCCTGGAGCCCGAGATCGGCGACCTGGCCAGCCTCCTGGTGGAGATGGGCGCGCAGATCGAGGGCATCGGCACGGGCACCCTCACCATCACGGGTGTCGAGCGCCTCCACGGCTGCGAGCACGCGGTCATCCCCGACCGCATCGAGGCGGGCACCTACCTCTGCGCCGTGGCCGCGGCCTGCGGCGACGTGGTGCTGGACCGCTGCGAGCCCGAGCACCTGCGGTCGCTGCTGGACCTGCTGGAGCGCTCGGGCTGCGTGATCACCGAACGCGAGGGTCAGGACGGCCGCCAGCTGCGCATCCAGCGGGAGTGCGGTCAGAAGCTGCGCTCGAAGGATGTCACCACCCTGCCCTTCCCCGGCTTTCCCACCGATCTGCAGGCCCAAGTGATGGCGGTCATGACCCAGGCCTGCGGCATCAGCGTCATCAACGAGGGCATCTTCGAGAACCGCTTCCAGCACGCCATGGAACTGGAGCGCCTGGGCGCCAACCTGCGCACGGACGGCCACACGGCCATCGTGGCGGGCCCCGCGGATCTGACGGGCTGCACCGTGATGGCCACGGACCTCCGCGCCAGCGCGGCCCTGGTCATCGCCGGCCTCGTGGCCAAAGGCGAGACCATCGTGGACCGAATCTACCACCTCGACCGCGGCTACGCCGGCCTGGAGAAGAAGCTCCAGGGCGTGGGCGCGCACATCGAGCGCGTGGGCGGCGGCAGGGTCTAGGCGCCGTCCGACCTGTCCCGATCCCGACCCCCATGCGCCGCGCCGACCGCCTGTTCCAGATCGTGCAGCTGCTGCGGCGGGACCGCATCAGCACCGCCGCGCGCCTCGCCAGGGAGCTCGGCGTCAGCGAGCGCACCCTCTACCGTGACGTCGCCGACCTCATGGCCTCCGGCGTGCCCATCGAGAGCGAGGCCGGCGTCGGCTACAGCCTGCCGCGCCACTTCGACCTGCCGCCGTTCATGTTCAATGCCGAGGAGGGCGAGGCCCTGCTCCTGGGGGCCCGGGTCGTGGCGGCCTGGGGCGATCCCTCGCTGCGGAAGGCGGCGGAAAGCGTGCTCCGCAAGGTGGAGGCCGTCCTTCCGCCCGACCGGAAACAGCCCCTGTCGGGCCTCCCCTTCCTGGTGCCGGACTTCCACGTGCCGCCGGAGACCGCCCGCTTCCTGGGGGAGCTGCGGCAGGGCCTGCGGGAGCAGCGCCGGGTGCGGGTCACCTACGCCCGGGCCGACGGGACCTGCTCGGACCGGGTCCTCCAGCCGCTCGGCGTGATCTTCTGGGGCTACCGGTGGCACCTGGCCGCCTGGTGCGAGCTCCGGGAGGCGCTCCGCACCTTCCGGGTGGACCGGATCCAGTCCACGGAGCTGCTCGGTCCCTTCGAAGCCCTCCCCGGGCGGGGCCTGGAGGACTACCTGGGGAAAATCCGGACGGAAAAGAACCAGATCTAAAAGCGCCTGTCCAAACACTCCTGCCACCAGGTTGTCAGGAGTCGGGGGCACCATGGTCCTTCCACTTCCCAAGGAGCCTCCATGGCCCTCGCCAAAGCCCTCCTCCCCGAGTTCGAGCACGAAATGGCCACCCTGCGCCGCGTGCTCGAGCGCATCCCCGCGGGCCGGATGGACTACCGCCCCCATCCCAAGTCCTTCACCCTGGGCGACCTCGCGAACCACCTGGCCACGATCCCCGGCTGGACCATCAGCACCATGACCGAGACCGAGCTGGATTTCGGCCTGCCCGAAACCCAGGCCCGGCAGCCCAAGCCCAGCACGACGACCGAGGGGCTGCTCCGCACCTTGGACGCTGGGGTGGAAGGGGCCCTGAAGGCCCTGGACGGCGCCTCGGACGAGGACTTCCACGTGGTCTGGACGCTCAAGAACCAGGGCCAGGTCCTGTTCGCCATGCCCCGCATCGCCGTCTATCGCGGCTTCGTGATGAACCACCTCATCCACCACCGGGCTCAGGTGGCCGTCTACCTCCGGCTGCTCGACGTCCCGGTGCCCTCCATCTACGGCCCCAGCGCCGACGAGGGCTGAGTCGCCCCACTGGCGCAGCCCAGGCCACTTCAGGCTGGGGCCTCCGGCCCGCCCCCGCGGCGCCTC
This sequence comes from Geothrix edaphica, assembly GCF_030268045.1. Taxonomy (NCBI): domain Bacteria; kingdom Pseudomonadati; phylum Acidobacteriota; class Holophagae; order Holophagales; family Holophagaceae; genus Geothrix; species Geothrix edaphica. Next base: position 225,942 of record NZ_BSDC01000001.1, on the reverse strand, counting down.
CCACCCCGGGGCGCCGCGGGTTTTATCCGGGGCGATATCCCTGTGACGGCCACGGCCCGACCCCTCGGCTACACTGGGGGCGAGATCGGGGGATCCATGTTCGGCGAGATGAAGGTGTTTTCCGGGAGCAGCCACCCGGATCTGGCGAGGGGCATCGCCACGCACATGGGCATGCCCCTGGGGAAGCTCAAGATCACTCGATTTTCCAACGAGAACATCAAGGTGAAGATCGAGGAGAACGTCCGGGAATCGGACGTCTTCGTGATCCAGACCTCCTGCCCGCCCGTCAGCGACAACCTGCTGGAGCTGCTGATCCTCATCGACGCCCTGAAGTTCGCGTCCGCGGCCCGCATCACGGCGGTGCTGCCCTATTTCCCCTACGCCCGCAGCGACAAGAAGGACGAGGCGCGCATCTCCATCACGGCCCGCCTGGTGGCCGACCTGCTGGAGACTGCCGGCGCCGACCGCGTGCTCACCATGACCCTGCACGCCCCCCAGATCCTGGGCTTCTTCCGCAAGCCCGCGGACCAGCTGCTGGCCACGCCCACCCTCACGAACTACTTCAAGACCAAGGACCTCTCCAACGCCGTGGTGGTGGCCACGGACGCGGGGGCCGCCAAGTTCGCGGGGCACTTCGCCAAGCGGCTGTCCGTGCCCATGGCCATCATCGACAAGCGCCGCTTCGACGACACGGAGAAGGCCCAGAGCGTGGCCCTCATCGGCGACGTGAAGGGGAAGGACGCCATCATCTACGATGACGAGATCGCCACCGGCGGCTCCATCAAGGAGGCGGCCCGCATCCTCCGCGAGTTCGGCGCCCGCACGGTCCGCGTGGGCGTCACCCACGGCGTCCTCTCGGGAAACGCGGTGGAGACCCTCAACTCGGCGAACCTGGACGAGCTGGTGATCACCGACAGCATTCCCGTCCCACCCGACCGCGCCAAGGCCCTGCCCAACCTGCGGGTGCTCTCCACGGCCGCCCTCTTCGGCGACGCCATCCTCCGCATCCACGGGGGCCGCAGCATCAGCGAGATGATGGACTGATGGTCGAGCGCCTCGGTCCCATCGAGGCGCCCCCGGGCCTTGGCCTGCTGGGGCCCCAGGGAGCGGAGATCGCGCCCCTGTTCACGCGCCCCTTCCTCGTCCTGCACCGGGCCGCGGAGCGATATACCGCCCGCGTCTGCCTCCTGCTGCTCTTCGACCTGGGCTGGGAGGCCCGCCTGAGGGACGGCGTGACCCTCGACGGCCTCTGCGAAGACCTGCCTGGCCAGGCCCGCAAGCCCCTGGCCTGGATGCTGCCTTTCCTCGCGGTCGAGGGGATGCTCGCCCGGCAGGGGGACAGGTACGTCCTCACGGGCCAGCCGGACCTGGACCTGGCGGGCATCCGCGAGGCCGTGGAACTCGAGGCGCCGGGCCATGCGAGCAACTTCGACCTCCTGGACGGCGTGCGCTCCCACATCCGCCCCTTCTTCACCGAAGGCAAGGACGGCGATGCCCTGCTCTTCGACCTGGCCCTGTTCCCCCTGTGGCTGGCCTACTTCCGCAACGGCAACCTGGGTTATTTCCCCAACAACTGGTTGACGCTGTTGGCCCTCCGCGAGGGCCTGCCCGCCGGCGCCCGGGTGCTGGAGCTGGGGGGCGGGGCCGGCTCCTTCGCCCAGCTGGTGGCGGAGCAGGGCGCCGGGCAGGGATGGCTGGACCGCATCGCCGAGTACCGGTTCACCGACGTGGCGCCCACCTTCCTCCGCCGGGCCCAGCGGAACCTGGCCGCGGCCGCGCCCGGCCTGCCCCTGGCCTTCCAGGCCCTGGACCTGAACCGGCCCCTCGAGGCCCAGGGCATCGCCCCCGCCAGCCTCGACGCCATCGTGGGCATCAACGTGCTGCATGTGGCCCAGGATCTCGAGGCTACGCTCCGCGACCTCCGCGGCCACCTGAAGCCCGGGGGGCGGCTCGTCGTCGGCGAATGCCTGAAGCCCAGCCTCGACGCGCCGCTCTACCTGGAGTTCTTCTTCAACTTCATCAAGGCCTTCACCAGCGTGAAGCTCGACCCCCGCTGGCGGCCCCGCCACGGCTTCCTCACCCCCGAAGCCTGGGACCAGGCCCTGGCCCATGCCGGGTACACGAAGATCCAGCACGTCCCCCCGCCCCGCCCGCTCATGGACCGCCATCCCGGCTTCACCGTGGGCGCCATGTCAGCTTTTGTCTGACTTCAACCAACGAAGCGGCGCAACGGCGCCGCTTCGTTGGTTGAAGCCGGGAATGGCCTCAGAACCCGCTGAACACCACCACCGCATAGGCGGCGAAGCTGCCATCCGGCTTGGGCACCACGGCCACGCGCGCCCTGGCGGGGGAAACGAGCTTCGCGGCCCAGTCGGTCACGGGGATGGGCGCCACGGTCACCACGCCGGACTGGTTGGTCACCTCCAGCACCGCGGGCTGCAGGCCGACCGTGGGGTTGAGGCTGACGGAGATCGACTGGCTGGCCCCCGTGGAATTGGTGAAGGTGAAGCCCAGCTGGCCGCCGCTGTACGAGCCGCTGATGGTCCCCTGGGGCAGGGCCACGGGCAGGAAGATGGCGTTGCCGGCGTTCCAGGCGCCGGTGCCGCCGTTCCACACCAGGTCGCTCAGGCCCTGCACCCGCACGTCCCCCGCGCCCGTGACGGCGCTGGCGAAGGCGCTGGTGCTGGTGGAGGACAGGCCGGGGAGCCCGACGTACCACCACGAGAAGGGGCTGGTGTAGGCGTAGGTGCGATCGCCGGCGATGGGGTGCGCATAGGTGAGCTGGGTGGCGTCCGCCGCGCTGATCTGGCCGGCGTCCACCGCGCGCTGGATGTTCACGGACTGGGCGTGCATGGGCGTGGCCAGGGGATCCTTCACCTGGACCTGCACCTTGAAGCCGGACCACAGGTTGGCCAGGGTGGCCGTCCCGGTGCCGAGGCTCAGGCTGGTGCGGTAGGTGAAGGTGGTATCGGAGTCGATGGCGATGGCGCGGGGGGCGCCCGTGCTCGTGCTGACCAGCAGCCGGTTGTTGACCCGGTCCACGCCGTAGAGGTGGCCCTCCGGCGTCCAGGTCGGCAGGGCATTGACGCTGTACCACACCCGCACGGCCCAGAGACTGCCGTCGGGCTGCATGCGCAGGGAGATCAGCACATGCTTGCCGGCCGCGAGCCCCGCGAAGCTGCCCTGGGCCCGCGCGTCGGCATCGAAGAACCAGCTGCCGGCATCCACGTTCACCGTGAGGTCGTTCCCGCTGTCGGTGTGGAGGACGAAGCTGGAGGCCCCCACGGACGCCACGGTGCCCTTGCGGTGGCGGAACATCAGCTGGGCCATGCCCATCATCCCGTTCGCATTGGGCCGGTGCCTCACCTGCAGGTTCATGGCCCAGCTGCCATCGGGCAGCTGCACGAGGAAGAGGGGATGGGCCAGGTCGAAGTCGAGCTGCACGGCGTTGCTGCCGTTGGCGGTCACCACCAGGTCGGTGCTGAGCCCCACCAGGACGCTGGACCCCAGCACATGGATCTGGTTGGCGGCCACCGTGGTGCCGTCGGCCTTCACGAGGTTGACGCTGGCCGGATCGATGGTGATGCGCAGGGCGTCGTAGGTGCCCGCGGGGATCTGGGCCGAGGCCAGCAGCTCGCCCACGCTGTCCAGGTCCACCAGGTTGATCTTGGCGCTGGCGCCCTGGAAGGCCACGACCTCCTTGGTATGGTCGGACTTGTTCAGGAAGGCCACCTTCGTCACCACCACTTCGACGGCCGACCACTGATCCGAGGGGGCGTCGGTGAGGATGATGGAAGCCGTGCCCATGGGCGTGGCGGAGGCACTGGAGCCGGCGGAGGAGCTGCCGCTGCAGGCGATGCTGAGGGCCAGGGCGCTGAGGCCCAGAGGCAGTGCCAGCAGGGAGAAGGTGCGAAGGACGGGGCGCATGGGAATCTCCAGGGGACGGAGCCGGGCTCCGGTCGGGATGGGAAAGCGGATACCCCTCTGACCCAGGCCTCCGGAAAAGGGTTGATGGCGGGTTTCATTTTGCGGAGGCCGCCCTCATCTTGCGACACTTCTCCATGGCCTCCACCCTCCGGGACCTCCTCATCCAGCGTGCGGCGCGGCTCCAGGACCGCCCGGCCCTGACCGCCCCGGACTGGGGGACCCTCACATATGCCCAGCTACGCAACCGCGCCGAGGGCGTGGCCCTGGGCCTGCTGGCCGCCCCGACGCCGCCCGCCCTGCACTCCGCCACGGGCACGCCCTGGGACTGGGCCGCCGAGCTGGCGGTGGCCGCCTCGGGCCTGGCCTGGGACGACACAGGGCAACCGGTGCCGCCCGAGGCCCTGGGCGGCCCCCGCTTCAACGCCGAGGCGGGCCGCGGCGCCTACCACGCCCGCGAGCAGGTCGTCAGTACTGCCACCCCCTTTGGCGCGGGCCTCAGCCAGGGGGAGCTCATGGCACGCCTGCGGCGCCTGAACACCGTCCTTGGCTGGGACCACGACACCCGGGTGGAGCTTCCCCTGGCCCGCCTGGCCGAGCCCGCCCTGCGCGCCGCCCTCTGGAGCGCCCTCTACGCCGGCGCCCACGCGGTGCTGGCCAGCGAGGCACCTGCTGCCACTGGGTTCCTGGCTCGACGACGGCGGGAGGCCTGTTGGGATCCCGAGCCCTTCTCCCGTTTCTGGACCGCCTGAGAGTGCGTCAAAGCAACCGGTTGAGCAGCCGGTCGATGCGGGTGCGGTTCATGGGCCTCAGCGCCTGCTGCACCTTGGGCGGGTAGGCACTGGGGGTCTCCAGATCCTGGAAGCTGGCCAGACGCGTGGCGTGCTTCAGGATGGAGGCCCGCTCCCGGGCATGCTGGCTGCGCAGCAGCCCACGCGGATCCTGGATCACCAGACCGTTTTCCAGATCGAGGTTCCAGGCCCGGGGGTTCAGGTTGTTCCCGGTCACCACGGCGATCTTGTCATCCACGAACAGGCCCTTCATGTGGAAGGTGTTGTCCGCGTGGTGCCACAGGTAGACCTTCAACCGGCCATCGGCCATGGCCTGCCGGTGGGCCTTGGTGAAGCGTCGCAGGTTGGCCTCGTAGAGATAAGGCAGCAGGCCGATGACCTTGAAAGGCTCGCTGGGCGGAATGAAGAAGTCATTGGCCGCCTTGTCGCCCACCACGATCGTGACTTCCCGGCCCTGGGCCAGCTGGCGGGACACGGCCCGGCGGACTTCCCCCGGCAGATTGAAGTAGGGCGTGTAGATGACCAGCTTCCGCTGGGTGGATTTCAGCAGGGCCAGGATGGTTTCATTGAGCCGGTTGCCCGCCCCCAGCCCGGCCAGGGGTGTGACGGCCACCTCGCCGGGGCGGACCGGGCCGCCTTCAAAGGTGTACTGGGCTGCCCGCAGCCCCCGGCGGAAGGTTCTCAGGTCGTGCGATGAGCCCCCCTCGACGGCGTCGGCTGGATCATTCAGAGAGGTCACGGCGGCCTGGTTCAGGAATGTGGCGCGGACGAAATCCGCCAGGCAATCCGCCAGGATCTTGGATTCGAACAGGTGGTACCGGTCCAGCCGGTAGCGCCCGCCCTGGCCGAGATACACATCGTTGAGGCTCGCGCCGCTGTACAGCACGCTGTCATCGAAGATGAACCCCTTCAGGTGGAGCACGCCGAAGAGCTCCCGGCTCTGGACGGGCACGCCGAGAATCCGGACGCCCGGCCCGTACCGGGAGGCGAAATCCCGGTACATGGCGGCATTGCCCGGGCTCTTGGCCTTCCCGATGAGGCCCCGCTGGGCGCGGTGCGTGTCGACCAGAACCTGGATGTCCAGCCCCGGGTTCGTCCGGTGGGCGGCATACAGGGCTTCCATGATCTCGCGCCCGGAAGGATCGTCCTGGAGATACAGGCACACCAGGATGATGCGGTGCCGGGCCCCCGCGATGCGCTCCAGCAGCACCGACCGGAACGCCGGAGGCCCGGAGAGCACCTGCACGGCCTGCGCGCTCACGGGAATCGCTGGAAAGGCATCGATGGGAAAGTGGCCCACCCGCCTGGGCCGGCCTCGTCGGAACAGGTTCGCCCAAGATCCAGGGTCAGGGGTTGCCGACGTGTCCATGCCCCATCATAGCGGCTGTCCGGGCGAAGCCCGGCTTCCCCTTGCCCTTTGACAGTCTCTGGCCAATCCTGGACCCGGAGGTCGCCATGGCCCGTTCCTCGTTCCGGAAGACTCCTGAATCACCCCGCCCCGACGGCGGCAGCCTGGTCAAGCCCGAGCGGCTCCAGGCGGTGCTGGAGGCCATCCGGGACGCGGGCGAGCGGGGCATCACCAAGGCCGGCCTGGCCCGGAAGCTGGGCGGGGTGGCCATGCGCACCGTGGACCGCGCCATCGTGCTGCTGGAGGAGCAGGGCGCCCGCTTCGGCAAGGAACGCGAGGGCCGGCCCGCCGTCATCCACTTCACCCTGGAGAAGGCGCCGGATTGGGACAGCAAGATCACGCCCCACGCCCGCCTGGCCCTGGAGGTGGCGCTCATGGCCCTGGAGGGCACGGCCACGGAGATGTGGTACGACCAGCTGGAGGGCCTGCGCGCCCTGGCGGACAGCCACCTCAGCAGCCGCGACCGGAACCTCTTCGACGCGCTCCAGGCCCACGTGTGCGTTCGGGGCGGCGCTGACGACCAGCAGGCCCTCGACACGAAGATGCTCTCCCAGGTGCTCATGGCCCTGGGCCATCCTGAGGGCCCCCGCGAGCTGGAACTGACCTACGCCGCCGCCTCCACGGGCCGCACCGGCACCCGCACGGTGGTGCCCTTCACCCTCACCCACGACGTGTTTTCCGGTGGCGCGTTCCTCCTGGCCTGGGACCCCGCCAAGCAGGAGCCCCGGCACTTCCGCCTGGCCCGCATCGTCGAGGCGAAGGCGCTCCCCAAGCGGGGCCTCATCCCCGACAAGCGCCCCCTGGAACAGGCCCGGGACCTGCAGATCGGCGGCTGGTTCAGCCCCGCGGCGCCCTTCCAGGTGCAGGTGCGGGTCGGCGGCTCCAACTGGCCCCAGGCCCTGCTGGACGCCCCCCCCGCCCTGCCCCGGGTCGAAGTCCGCAAGGAGAAGGGCGGCACCGTGCTGCTCAGCTTCCTGGCCACGGACCTCCACGGCCCGACCCGCTACATCCTCCAGCTGGGCGCCGAGGCGGAGGTGCTGGTGCCGAAGGCCCTGCGGGCCCACCTGGCGACGACGTTGAAGGCCATGGCGGCGCGCTACCGGTAGAGCTCAGATCTGCTTCCCGCCCCGGGTGTTGCTTTCGATGGCGCAGAGCAGCCCCAGCAGCTCGGAGGCGAGGTAGCCGCCCAGCAGGCCCAGGGCGGCGGAGGCGAGGCCGATGAGCAGCATGGCGAGGCCGGCCGGGAAGGGGTCGCCCCCCGTTCCGGGCAGCAGGAGGCGTAGCTCCGCCAGGTACGGGCGGGCTTCGCCCGCGCTGATCCAGATCATGAGGGCCCCACCCGTGCTGATCACCGCCAGCAGGCTGGCGTAGAGCTCCCCACCCAGCCGCAGCAACAGGCGCGCGAGGGGGATGATCACCTCGCCGGCGATCTGGGGCATGGCCGCCACATCCTGGGCCCGCACCCAGCTGAGGTGGGCCACGAGGTAGGTGGCCACGACCAGGGCGACCTGGAAGACCAGCTGCCCGAAGACCGCCTGGCTGCTCGTGCCCCCGCCCCGCCACAGCTCGATGGAGAGCCAGATCCCCGCGACGACGGCGGCGGCGGTCCACAGCCTCAGCAGCCAGGCGAAGACCTGCTTGAAGAAGCTGCCCTCGGAGATGAGGCGGAGCAGGGCCGGGACGACGAGGAACTTCGGCATGGGACCTCCGGACGGCTTGGGATGGGTGGCTCCAGCCTCGGGAGGTCGTCCCCTGCCGTCAAGCGGTTCCAGATGACAAGCAGGGCCGGCGCTGCCGGCCCTGCTTCCCTCTTCCGGACTGGAGCTACTTCTTCGCCACCTTCGGCACGCCCAGGTCGCGGAGGGCCACCTGGCCCTGGCGGCCGTAGTCGATGGCCTCGCCGAGGATGCGGGCGACCTCCTGGGGCGCGTGGAAGCCCATGGAGTTCTCGGCGTTCACGAAGTCCACGCGCCACTGGGCCTTGCGCTGGAGCTCGTAGATCGGCTTCAGCTTGCCTTCATCCACGCCGGCCTTCTTGGCGGCGGCGATGTCGTCGATGAGGTTCACCACGGCGTCCTCGGCGCGGTCCATGAGGGCCTTGGTGCGGTCCTGGATGGAGGTGACGCGGGCCTTCAGCTCCTCCTCGGGGAAGCGGTGGCAGGTCTGGCAGGAGCGCGAGATGTTGAGCAGCGGGCTGCGCACCTGGTGGTCGCTGATCTTGAGGGCGCCCTCGCGGACATAGGGCATGTGGCAGTCGGCGCAGGAGACGCCGGAGCGGGCGTGGATGCCCTGGCTCCACATCTCGAACTCGGGGTGCTGGGCCTTGAGGACCTCGGCGCCGGTCTTGGCGTGCTGCCAGTCGAAGAAGCGGTGGCCGTCGGGGAACTTGTACTCGTCGTAGGTGGCCTCGATCTGCTCGACCTTCAGGCCCTTGTTCCAGGGGAAGAAGAGCGTGACCTTGGGGCCGCAGTAGTACTCCACGTGGCACTGGCCGCACACCATGGACCGCAGCTCCTGGCGGGAGGCGTCGCGGTTGGCATCATAGGCCACGGACTTGTCGCCCTTGCGCCACTTCTCGATGGAGGGCAGGTGCGGCACGGGCTCGGCGCTGTTGGCCAGGGCCACGATGCCGCGGATGAAGCCGGGCTTGGTGACACGCAGGGCCATGTTCTTGGGATCGTGGCAGTCGATGCAGGCGACGGGATGCTTCACGAGCTTGGTGGCGTCGGCGTAGGGCATCTTGCAGAGGGCCTCGAAGCCCGCCATCAGCTGGGCCTGGGCATTGGGGCTGCTGAAGGCCTCGTCGAGGGTGCCCGGAGCTCCGCCCTTCAGGCCGAGCTCGCGGAAGGCCACGGTGTTGGAGGCGTGGCAGTGGAGGCAGGAGCCCGGCTGCTTGCGCTCGGTGACGCGCTTGGTGTTGCGCTGGTCGTCCAGCATGTAGGCGTGGCCCTGGCGCTGGTTGAAGTCGATGGCGAAGGCGTAGCCATCGAAGATCGTCACCAGGCGCGGATCCTCCTTGATGCGGCTCTTGGGCAGGCCCTCGCTGCCGGCGCCGCCGTACTTGGTGCTGTACTTCTCCGAGGTCTTCAGGTAGGCGTCGAACTGGCGGGGGAAGTTCTTCCCCCACTGGGCGGGATCGACGGTCTTCTCGTCGAGGTCCACCAGCTTGAAGCTGGTCTGCTTCGCTTCGGCCTTGCGGCTGGAGATGCTGGCGTACAGGGCCATCACGAGCACCGTCGCCAGGGCGGCGCCGGCGGCGATGAGGCCCATCCGGACCAGCGGACGGGAGAGCAGCGGTGTGGGGTTGTCGTTCATCGGGGGGTTCCTCCCGCGTGGCGGGCCACGCGCCTAGGGGTGAGATCAGGGGTTGGATGGATGGTCGGGGAATCAGCCCATGGGCCCATGGCCCACCTCCTGGTGGCAGCGCACGCAGCCGTAGAGGTCGGCCTTCCGCGTCGGGTCCGTGGGCACGCCCAGGGTGCCGTGGGCGGTGATCTCGCTCGTCAGCTCGCCGTGGCAGCGGAGGCAGTTGTCCTCCAGGACCTGGGCGTTGCCGGGCTTGATGCGGATGGGCTCCGCGAAATTCAGTAGCGTGAAGGCCTTGGAGTGGTGGTACCCGTTGCTGGCCTTCACGTAGAGCTTGCTCACGACATTGCTGTGGGGCAGGTGGCAGTCGTTGCACACGGCCACCGCATGGTGGGAGCCGTGGCGCCAGCTGTCGTACTCGGTGCGCATGATGTGGCAGTTCACGCAGACTTCGGGGTTGTTCGACAGGTACGAGGTGCCGTTCGCCGACACGAAGGTGTAGGCCCCGGAACCCAGGAACACGCCCGCGAAGACGCTGGCCAGGACGCTCAACAGGATCAGGCGACGCTTTCCGCTCACAGGGTATCCATCCGATGCGCGGGGGTCTGTCCCCGCCACCGGAACAGGATGCGATAAAATTAAGACCTGTCAATCCGATATCAAATGACCTGCGCTTCGCCTCTTATTTTTGCCAACAGAAAGGGCCGGCGGCGTCGGCCCTTTTCGAGATGCAGGTACGGCTCAGTCCAGTGTGATCGCGCCGTTGACGGTCTCCAGCTCGATGCCCTGGCCGCCGCCGGAGAAGACCGCGCTGACGGAGTGCTTCTTCACCTCCACCTGCTCCGCGCCCTGGGCTTTGAAGGTGATGCCGCCATGGACGGTGCTGGCCCGCAGGCGCCCCTTGAGGCCCGTGGCCTGGAGGTGGATGGAGCCGTTGACCGTCGAAGCCTTGAGCCCCTTGCCCTGGCCGTCCAGGCCCGTGCCCTTGATGGCCCCGTTCACCGTTTCAAGCACCAGCTCCCCGCGCACCTGCGTCAGCGTGATGGCGCCGTTCACCGTAGTGGCCTTCAAGTCCTCCCCAAGCTCCGTGGCGCGCACGCCGCCGTTGACGGTGGTGAGTCTGGCGGCGCCCTGGGTACCGCTGAGGGCCACCTCGCCGTTCACGCTCTCCAGGGAGGGCGCCACCCGACGCGGCACCTTGAGGGTCATCTGGCAGGAGGGCCCCCGGTACGGGCCCCACCCGGTGTGCTTGGGATACTCGCCGCGGATTTCCAGACTACCCTTGCCGGATTCGATCACCACCTTCACCTGCTCGTCCTGGCTGCTGGGCTTGAACTCGCCCGTGAACTGGACCTCCTCCCGATCCCAGGCCTCCACGTGGATGAAGCCGTTGATGTTCTTCACCTTGAGCGCCGAGCCGGCCGCCAGGGGCACGGTCCGGGTCTCGGTGGTCTTTTCCGCCTTGGCGGGCTGGACCACCTGGGTCTGCGCCGCGAGCGGGGCCCAGAGGAGGACGGCGGCCACAGCCGCGGCGAAGGGACGGATGAGGGACATGGAAGCCTCCTGCGATGTCAGAGATCGTGACCAGTGATACGAAGGCCTTCGGAGGGAGTTTAGGGACCCTCTGGGGTTCTCCGTATACTTGGGGGCGCGCGGAGTCCCCCATGTCCCAGACCATCGACCGCCCCGAGCTCAGCCCCGCCGAGTGGAAGCTCATCCAGGATCTGCGCTCCCTTCCGGACGCGGCCCTCCGCGACCGCATGCAGACCTCCCTGGGCGAGCTGCTGTTCTTCTTCCGCACCCCCCGCTGCCAGGGCATCGGCATCGAGGGCTTCCCCTGCGGCGATCCCCGCTCCTCCTGCGAGGACTGCCACCAGATTTGGGACATGCTCGACCGCGTGGCCGAGCGCGTGCGGAAGGACTAAGAGGTCTGACCTCTAAGCTTCAACGGTTCTGCCAGGCCCCCAGCCAGCGGTCGCCGAAGTTCACCAGGACCGCGCCCGCCAGGATGAGCGCGGTGCCGGCGAGGCGCACCCAGGACAGGCCGCGCACCGGGAGGCCGAGCCAGCCGAAGTGGTCGAAGGCGAGGGACGAGCACACCTGACCCGCCACGATGAGGGACACCATGGCGGCCAGGCCGATGCGGGGGGCCAGGAGGGTCGTCCCGAACACGAAGAAGGCCCCCAGGAACCCGCCGAGCCACTGCCACCAGGGCACCCGCGGCAGGCCGGCCAGGGACGCGAAAGGCTGGCCCGCGAGGGCGGAAGCCCCCAGCAGCGCCAGGGTGCCCACGGCGAAGGACACCAGGGCCGCCAGCCCGGAGCCACTGTGGAGCGAGGCCCTCAGCGCGTTGTTGACCGCCGACTGGAGGGGGACGGCCAGCCCGATGGCGAAGGCCATGATGAGGAAGAACAGGACCATCCGCGCCTCCACCGGGAAGCGCCCATGGTAGCCCGGGCGGGCCGGCGGCGACACCAGGCGCCGGAAGGGGGGCGGGCCGGCGCGCTCAGCCCACGCAGACGCGGTTCCGCCCCTCCATCTTGGCCCGGTAGAGGCCCGCATCGGCGCGGGCGAGCATGTGGCCCGCATCCAGATCCCCGGGGACACGCTCGGCGATGCCGAGGCTGCACGTGACCTCCAGATCGCACCCGGGCAGGGGCACGGGGGCGGCGGCGATGGCCTTCCGGAGCCGCTCGGCGAAGGGCTGGGCGCCATTCAGGTCCGTCTCCGGGAGGATCACCAGGAACTCCTCGCCGCCGATGCGGCCGGCCACATCCGCCTCGCGCAGGGTGGCCCGGAGGCGCTCGCCGAAAATCTGGAGCACGAAATCCCCGGCGCCGTGGCCGTGCGCGTCGTTGATCTGCTTGAAGTGGTCCAGATCGCACATCAGCACCGACAGGGGCCGGCGGTAGCGCACGCTGAGGCCGAAGCGGGTCTGGAACTCCCCCAGGGCGCGGGTCCGGTTGGCCAGGCCCGTGAGCGGATCCTTGGTGCTGAGGTCGAGCAGGGTCTCGTGGAAGGCGCGTTCGAGAGGGTCCATGGCCACCACCTTGAGCACGTGGCCGCCGAAGGTCAGGCGGTCCCCGGCCCGGAGCATCACCACGCCATCAGCCCGCTCGCCGTTCACCAGGGTCCCGTTGGTGGACCCGAGATCCTCCAGCCACACCTGACCGCCGGTCAGGGCGATCCGGGCGTGGTGGCGGCTCACCTCCCCATCCAGCAGGGCCACCTGCACATCCGGCGCCCGGCCGATGAGCGAGGCCCCGGAGCGCAGGGGGAAGATCCGCCCCAGGGCGGCCCCCGCGTAGGCCACCAGGGCCCACTCCGACGGGGCGGTGGGCTCCTCGTCCCCCGCCAGGAGCCCCGCGATCGTGGGCATGTCCGCGGTCACGGGTGCCTGCGGGGGGGGAGGCGAGGCAGGACGTTTGCGCGTCATGGATCCTCCAGGAGGTCCTCATTTGTCCGGAAGACTACATCCCCACCGCCAGAACCACCTCTTGTCTTTTGCCCAACATCTGGTACATTGAATCTTCCACTCGTTGGGGAGTGGTCTAATGGTAGGACAACGGTTTCTGGTACCGTCAGGTGAGGGTTCAAATCCTTCCTCCCCAACCACTCACAACTTGTTTGATGGTCCCATCGTATAGCGGTTAGTACACCGCCCTCTCACGGCGGGAACAGGGGTTCGATTCCCCTTGGGACTACCAACACGGCCCGGCGCAAGCCGGGCCTTTTTCATGTCCCGAGGGGAATCGAAATCACGGCTGGCGTGCAGGTAGGGCCAAGCCCGGGCAGGCGGCGCTATCGTATGGCCATGGCCGCGACCGTTCCCGCCCCGCCCCCGGCGCCGAAGGCGACGCGCCCGGTCTGCTCCTGGACCTGCGCGGGCCACTGCCCGACGTGCCAGGCCCAGACCATGGCCCAAACCCTGGCCCGGATCAGCTGCGGGCCGCCACGACCGCCCGCAGGGGATCGTGCTTGAAGCAGTCCTGGTCGGGCCAGCCGGAGATCACGATGCGCAGGCAGGCTTGGGCGATGGTCTCCACTTTCTGGCGCTCGTTGTTGAACACGGCGTCGTACCAGTGGGGGGCGGTGATGTCGGCGTGCAGGCACTCGCCGATGAACTTCTCCCGGAGCTTCGACTGGGTGCGCACCAGCTTCTCCGCCTCGGCCGGAGACACCTCGAGGCGGCGGGCGAGGGTCGCGACCCGGAAGTCGAAGCTGCCCTCCAGGCGGAAGTGGAAGCAGTTCTTCAGGTCCTGGCAGACGACGGCGCCGCCGCGGCCGACGATGATCGCGCAACCGGCCGTGGCGATCTGGACGAGGTGCTCCACCAGCTTGGCGTAGGCGTCATCGTGGGTGAGGTGGCCGAAGTGGGCCCGGAGGACATCCTGGGCGTGGCTCTCGTCCCCCAGGTGCCCCAGGAGCTGGCGGGAGAGGCGCTCGTCGGACGCGACCTTGTCCACAAGGGCCTTGTCGAACAGGTTCCAGGACTGGCCCGAGGCCTCTTCCAGGAGCACCTTCAGGCGCTGGGCCAGGGAGTAGCCCTCGCACCCGTACTGCCTGGAGATGGTGACGGAGGGATGGGACGGCACCTGGTGGGGGTGCGCGAGGCGCTCCCGGATCCGCATCCAGCCCGATTCCCGCGCCTCGATGCTCGGGATCAGCGATTCGAAGGTCTTGGTCATGGCACCTCCGGCTTCTGCTTGGCCAAGCCAGGGCCCTGCGCTCGGAAGATAGGGTCTTCAAGGTCCGTGGCAAGGGGTCACTAGACAGAAGAAGCAGCCCTGACCAGTGGTTACACGATTTCCAATCGTGCTCTTACTGCCCGACGATCACCCAAACTGGCCGTTTTTCGGCAAGGGCTTTCTTGAGCTTCGCCAGGATGAGGGTTGCCTTCATCTCCTCGAAATCACCAGGCGCTTCGCGCGGAATCCAGATGGCCTGCCCCTCACTCGCCCGAGACGGCGGCAGGTGGACCAGATCATCGGCGTAAGACTCTGCCACCCTGTCGCTGCCTTCACCGCCGGGTTCTGCTGAGGGAAGCGCCCACCCTTTCCCAGTGAGGATCGCTTCCGGACTTGTCTGAAGGAGTTTGGCCAGCGCCACCAGTGATGGGCCCGCCAGCTTGGCGGGCTTGTTCAACTCCCAGGCGCTGACAGTGGTCTGATCCGTCCGGAGCTTCTCGCCAAGTTCCCGCTGTGTGAGCCCCAAGGCCCGGCGTGCCGCCCGGATCCGTTCTCCGGGTGTCTTGGGGTCCGCAGGCCCTGATCGGGGTTTATATTTCCCCCGTTTGGCCAATTGACGGTTAATTCTTGATTTCGAACGACCGGCCTTGCTGCCCTTGGTTCCAGGGCGAGAAGGCTGGCGGGGCGCCATGCCACGACTTTAGGGTGAAAACCCTTCCTCATCCAGCGTTGGGATTGGGCGTGGTAGGGTGAATCAAATATACGATTTATTCGTATTTTAATTCAACCGGAGCCAGGGCATGACCACCCCCATGCGCCACCGCGAAGAAACGGTGAACACCTATCTGGCTCAGGCCATCTCCCAACTCGGCGTACAGGCCGAGGCCGAGGTCATCCTGGCCAAGGGGAAAGATCGTCCGGACGTCCTGTTCACGCTCCGGGGATTGCGCATCGCCATCGAGGGGAAGTTCGCGGATACCCCCGGCGCCAAGGATCTGGTGTTCCAGGACGCCAAGGGGCGTGTGCGCCATGGCATCGCCCACATCGCCGCTGCGGCGGTCTACCCGGCCGATCTCCGGACGGCCCCGACTCAGCAGCTGGCAAAACGCCTCCAGGACGCCTCCCTCGAATTCTGCATCGTCACGGAAACCACCTCGCCGACCTGGGCCAAGGGGAGCCCGGAAGAGTTGATGGCCGCGCTTCGGCGCGCCCAGGAGACCTTGTCCCAGGACGACTTGGTGGAACAGACGGCCACCTCTCTCGGTGCGCGGCTGGATGGCGTTGCTGCGCTCTGGAGCGGGCAACCCGATGTCTGTGATCGGCTTTCCGACCTCCTCGGCATCCATCCCCCTGAAGACGAGAAACCCGAGGACAGGGAACGGCGCCGAGTGACAGCCGCCAAGGTGGCGGCTTTGGCTCTTTCCAATGCCCTGATCTTCGAGGAGCAGCTGGCGGGATCGAGAACCGGCATCAAGACGCTCGGGCAGGTCCAGCGGAGCAAGACACCCATCCAGGATGTGGCCGACCATTGGCAATGGATCTGGGAAAACATCAACTACGTCCCCATTTTCCAGCTTGGCGAACGAATCCTCCGCGAGGTCCCCAACTCCCGGAATGCGTCGGTCGCATTCAAGGCCCTGCTGAAAGAGGCTGCCAGCATCTGCGAAAAGCAGACCGCCCTGAGGCACGACCTCATGGGCCGGATCTACCACTGGCTGTTGCACCAGGCCAAGTTTCTGGGGACCTACTACACCTCTGTGTCCGCGGCCACCCTCCTCCTCAAGCTCGCTACCGACATCCCAGGGGATGATCGGGACTACGCAGATCTCCGGGTGCTGGAGGATCTGCGCATCGCCGACTTGACCTGTGGAACGGGCACCCTCCTCATGGCCGCAGCCCAGGCCTTGGCTGATAAGCACATCCGAGCCAGGGCGGAGCAGGGCCTCCCCATCCATCCACCGGATCTCCAGGGATTCCATCGTGCACTGATGGAACGGATCCTCCATGGGTATGATGTCCTGCCCTCCGCCCTCCACCTGACGGCATCCACATTGGCCCTCCTCGCTCCCGAGGTGGCCTTCACACGGATGAACCTCTTTGTCATGCCCATGGGGGTAGGTGACGGCCAGTCAGGCATTCGGCTGGGCAGCCTGGATTTCATCGGCCGGAACACCATCCCCACTGAAGTGACCCTTGATGGGGCCCGGATGGATGCCAAGCAGGTCAGCGCCGCTCATGTCTCTACGTCCTCAGCCACCCTTCCAGACCTGGATCTGTGCGTGATGAATCCACCTTTCGTCCGCAGCGTGGGGGGCAACCTTCTGTTCGGGTCGCTTCCCCAGGCGGAACGTGAGGTCCTCCAGAAGGAACTGAAGAAGCGGTCCAAAAGGCTCAGCGCAAACATCACCGCAGGCCTCGGATCCGTCTTCGTAGCCGTGGCGGAAAAGCGCTTGAAGCCGAAAGGCCGGATGGCCTTCGTGCTCCCTGCCGCCCTGATCTCGGGCGAGGCCTGGGCCGCGACCCGAGAACTTCTCGCCACCTGCCACCACCTGGAGATGGTCATCACCAGCCATGATGCAGGCCGACCGAATTTCTCGGAGAACACGGACCTCTCCGAAGTCATGTTCATCACCCGCAAGAAGGATGGTCTCTACGAGACTCCCGGACGGACCCAGTACCTCAACCTCTGGCGCAATCCCACCTCCATCTACGAAGCCCTGGACCTCGCCCACCACGTTCTTGCCACACCGCCTGCCAATGTGGAGGGAACCGGCACTCAGGCCATCCGGACTCCCCAGGGTAAGTTGGGTGAACTGATGTCCATGCCCGCACCGCGGGGCAGCGAAAACTGGACGGGAGGCCTCTTTAGCCAGACCGAACTTGCAAGGACGTTCTGGCACCTGGGGAATGGGCTGGTGCAGGTGCCTGGTCAGGCAACCCCTATTTCGGTCACTCTGTGCCCTCTCGCGGCCCTCGGTGATCTCGGACCGGATCAGCGCCGGATCCACGATGGGTTCTACCCCTCGACAGAGGAGTTTTCTCCCTATCGCGGCGTCTGGAATCACGATTCCCAAGCCATTACGACCATTCGTCAGGAACCCAATACTTTCCTCGTGGTGAAGCAGGACTCCCCACGAGGGCCAAACTACGGGGCCCATCTTTGGGAACGATCTGGCGACATCCTGCTCGTAGAACGTCTTAGGACCAACAGTCAGCGCGTGTTGGCTATTGGATTGGATGAATCGGTTCTGGCAAACACTTGGTGGCCCCTTCGGTCGAACTTTGACCCCAATCGAAGAAAAGCGATGTTGTTATGGCTGAATGGTTCGCTTGCCCTGCTGCTCTTCTACGGCAGGAGGGTAGTCACGCAGGGTGCTTGGATGAAGATGAAACAGCCCGCCTGGGAAGGTATGCCAGTTCTGGACGTTCGCGTTCTTTCAGACGCACAAGCGATGGCGCTCGCAGGCGCGTACGACCGACTCGGCGCCCAGAAACTGATGGCCCTATCCAAACTGGAGGAGGACCCGGTCCGGGCTGAGATTGACGAAGCCATTTCCAAGGCGCTGGGAATGCCAAATCTCAACCCTCTGCGCAAGTTGATGGCCCGAGAGCCGGGGCTCACGGACCATGGCATTGGATCTCCTGTCGGAGAGGCCCAGCCGTTCGCTGAAGACGACGACCCTCAAAATCCGGAGCCTATCGCCCTACTCTAGGTCGGGATCGGGAGTCCTCACTTCGCCATCACGAGCATTCGCATCTCTCCCCCGCCTGTGGTTCGATGGATCATGCGCTTTCGTGGATTCTGGCTCCTTCCCCTGGCCGTGGCCGGGACGATCTTCTGGCTGAGTGCGCAATCGCACTATCCGGGCGGGATCGAGCTCCCGCCGCCCCTGGACAAGTTCGCCCATGCGGCGGTGTATGCCGTGCTGGCCCTGGCCATGGACCTAGCCCTGCGCCATACGCAGCCGGGCCTGCCCCTCTACCGCCGCCATCTTCTTATCCTGGCCGCGGTGGCGCTCTACGGCGTGTCCGATGAGCTGCATCAGCGGTTCGTCCCGGGGCGGGACTGCGCGTTCGGCGACTGGGTGGCCGACACCCTGGGCGGCGCCCTGGCCCTCACGGCCAGCTCCCTCCACCTGCTCGTGACGCGGCGCCTGGCTGCCCTCTCCTGGTGGCGCGGCCGGATGCGCCGGCCGGACCTTTCCCGGGAGCTCATCCTTGTGGCGGATCCCCACTGGGGTGCCACGCTCACGGGGCTGGAGGCCGCCACCACCGCCCATCCGGATGCCGACTGGCTCTTCCTCGGCGATGTGTTCGATGTCTGGGTGGGGTTCCCCGGGATGGAGACGGACCCGCAGCGCGCCTTCCTCGCCTGGGTGGATGGGCGCCGCGCCGCGGGCCGCTGGGTGGGCCTGTGGCTGGGCAATCGGGAATATTTCCTGGATCGCCATGCCGGGCGCTTCGACCTGATGGGCGAAGGCATCGGCGGGTCGCTCGAAGGCGAGGCGCTGACCTGGGAGCACGGCGACCTCATCAACACCGCCGACCGCCAGTACCGCCTGTGGAACCTGGTCTCGCGCTCGGGCGCGGTGTGGCTGCTCTTCCGGCTCATGCCCGGCGGCATGGCGCGCCGCGTGTCCGCCTGGATGGAACGGAAGCTCCGGACCACCAATGCCGCCTACAAGCTGACCTTCCCCCGCAAGGCCTTCCGCGCCGCCGCCGAGGCCCAGGCAGGCACCACCTTCCTCACCGGCCACTTCCACACCCACGAGGTGGAAGCCAACGGCATCGCCCTGCCCTGGGCCCACGAGGGGCGGTTCATGGTGTGGCGGATGGGCGAGGTGGAGGAACTTTAAAGGTCCAGCAGATCCGCCACTTCACGCCGCAACTCGGGAATGCCCGAGCCTTTCGCGGCACTCACCCAGGCGATGTCATTGGCCTGGAGGCCCAGGTCCGCCGCCACGTCCTTGCGCTGCTTGAGGGCCTTGCTGGGTTTCACCTGGTCGGCCTTGGTGGCCACGATGCGGTGGGGCAGGCTTTCGGAGCGGAGCCAGTCGATCATCTGGTGATCCAGCTTCGTGGGGCCCACCTCGGCGTCCACCAGCACGAAGACCATGCGCAGCGTGGCGCGGCCCGTGAGGTAGCCCTCGACCATCTTCTGCCAGGTGGCCCGCTCGGCGGCGGGGCCCGTGGCGAAGCCGTAGCCGGGAAGGTCCACGATCCAGCGGTCGGGGCCGGTGAGGAACACGTTGATGAGCCGCGTCCGGCCCGGCGTCTTGGACACCCGCGCCAGCTGCTTCTGGTTGGCCAGGGCGTTCAGCAGCGAGGACTTGCCCACGTTGCTCCGCCCCACGAAAGCCACCTCCGCATGGCAGACGCCGAGCTTCTTCGCGTCGGCCGCGGAGGTGACGAAACGGGCATCGGTGAGGGGCTGGGCCATGGGAATCCGATCAACAGACTCCAGCCTACCGCCAATTACACCGTCACCAGGCTTGTGGGCGCCGGCTGATCGAAGGCGATGCGGCCGTGGTCGAGGCCGATGACGCGCTTCTTCATGCGCTGGATGAGGCTGCGGTCGTGGGTGGCCACGATCACGGTGGTGCCCTGGCCGTTGATGCGCTCGAAGAGGGCCATGATCTCCTGGGCCAGGTCCGGGTCCAGGTTCCCCGTGGGCTCGTCCGCCAGCAGCACCAGGGGGTCGTTCACCAGGGCCCGGGCGATGGCCACGCGCTGCTGCTCGCCACCCGACAGCTGCAGCGGGTAGCTGCTGAGCTTGTGCTGGAGGCCCACCATCTTGAGGGCCCGGAAGGTGCGCTGCTTCTGCTCGGCGGCGCTCACGCCCAGCACCCGCAGCACGAAGGCCACGTTCTCGAAGATGGTGCGGCTGCGGATGAGCTTGAAGTCCTGGAACACCACGCCCAGCTTGCGGCGCAGCAGGGGGATCTCCTTCTCGGGCATGGCGGCGAGGCGATGGCCCGCCACCTGGATCTCGCCGCTGCTGGGGATCTGCTCCCGGAACAGCAGCTTCAGCAGCGTGGACTTCCCCGCGCCGCTGGGGCCCGTGAGGAACACGAACTCCCCCGAATCGATGGCGAAGCTCACGTCCGACAGGGCCGTGTGGATGCGGTCGTACTGCTTGCCGACGTGGGTGAGGGTGATCATGGTTTGGACGCTATCAGCTGTCAGCTATCGGCTATCAGTAGGGATGGGACGAGGCATATTCAGGCTGACAGCTGAAAGCTGACAGCTGATAGCCCTTTTCAGAGCCGCTCCACCAGCATGGCCACGCCCTGGCCGCCGCCGACGCAGAGGGCGGCGAGGCCGAGCTTCTTGTCCTGGTCCTGGAGCAGGTGCAGGAGGGTGACGAGGATGCGGGTGCCGCTGGCGCCGATGGGGTGGCCGATGGCGATGGCGCCGCCCCGCAGGTTCACCCTGGCGGGGTCGAGCTCCGGCAGCTCCGCCAGCACGCCCAGGCTCTGGGCGGCGAAGGCCTCGTTCAGCTCGAAGAGGTCGATGTCCGCCAGCTTCACGCCGGTCTTGGCCAGCAGCTTCTGGATGGCGGGCACGGGGCCCAGGCCCATGGTGGCGGGATCCACACCGGCCTGGGCGAAGCCGAGGATGCGGGCGATGGGCTTGTGGGCCTTGGCCGCGGCCTCGGAGGCCAGCACCAGGGCGCCAGCGCCGTCGTTGATGCCGCTGGCGTTGCCGGCGGTCACGGTGCCGTCCTTCTTGAAGGCGGGCTTGAGCTTCGCGAGCCCCTCGGCGGAGGCGTCGGTCTTGATGTACTCGTCGCGGTTGAAGAGCACGTCGCCCTTCTTGCCGGCCAGGGTCACGGTGAACACCTCGCGGTCGAAGGCGCCTGCGGCCTGGGCCGCGGCGGCCTTCTGCTGGCTCTGGAGGGAGAACGCGTCCTGGGCTTCGCGGGTGAGGCCGTGCTTGGCGGCCACGTTCTCGGCGGTGATGCCCATGTGGGTGTCGCCGTGGCCGCACCAGAGGCCGTCCTGGATCATGCTGTCGATGAGCTGGGCGTTGCCCATGCGGGCGCCCCAGCGGGCGGCGGGCAGCAGGTAGGGCGCATTGGACATGCTCTCGGTGCCGCCGGCCACCACGAGATCGGCATCGCCCATCAGGATGGACTGGGCGCCCAGGGCGATGGCCTTGAGGCCCGAGCCGCACACCTGGTTCGGCGTGTGGGCGGGCGTCGAGAAGGGCAAGCCCGCCTTGAGGGCCGCCAGCCGGGCGACATTCTGGCCGCTGCCGGCCTGGAGCACGTTGCCCATGACCACGTCGCCCACGGCCTCGGGCGCCACGCCGGCCCGCTTCAGGGCCTCGGTGATGGCCAGGGCGCCCATCTGCACGGCGTTCAGAGGCTTGAGCGCACCTCCGAAGGAGCCGACGGCGGTGCGGGTGGCGGAGAGGATAAAGGCGGACATGGCGGGCTCCGGAGGGATCCTCCCAGGGTATCGCGAAGGCGCGGCCACCAGGAGCCGGCGGCGCCCGCCACCCCTCTCCCGGCCCCCCGCCGGCCCCGTGGGATCGGGGGGAAGGCCTTGAGGGATATGGCATTCCCGGGCCGCATCCAGGGTAATGTGACTAAACGCTTCCGCCCCCGGATCGTGACCTCTACACCCAGGCCCGCCCTGGTTCTTTCTCCCACGGGAGCTGTTATGACCGTCTCCAGCCGATGCCTTCCCCTGTTCCTGGCCGGGAGCGCCCTGCTGGCCCAGGTTCCACCGCCGCCCCCGCCCGCCCCTCCGGCCCCGCCGGCGCCCATGGTCGGGGTGGACCTCCCCTCCAGCTCCCGGACCGAGCAGCGGACGGAGAAGCTGGCCTACGGCTCCAAGCTCTGGGTGAAGAATCGCAACGGCGGCATCCGGGTGACGGGCTGGGACAAGGAGGAGGTCTTCCTCACCGCTCAGATCCGCGACAGCGACAAGCGCCGGGTGGAGCTGGTGCTCCAGCGCAAGGGGCAGGATCTGGACATCGAGGCGATGTTCCAGCAGCCCTCCTGGAGCTTCGGGCTCTACATCAGCCCCCGCTGCGAGATGACGCTCCAGGTGCCCCGCAAGCTGCTGGGCCACTTCCGCACCACCAACGGCACCGTGGCCGTGGACCACCTCGAGGGCTACGCCCGGTGCGAAGCCACCAACGGCGCCATCCTGGTGTCCGATGTGCGCGGGGAAGTCCTGGTGGACACCACCAACGGCCCCATCGAGGCCCGGAACCTGATGGCCCGGATCAAGGGCGGCACCACCAACGGCCGCATCGTCCTCGAGGACGTGGCAGGCGGCATCCGCCTGGAGACCACCAACGGCAGCATCCGCGCCCGCAACCTGGACGGCTGGGGCGAAGGCATCCACCTGGAATCCACCAATGGCAGCATCGAGGCGGAGCTGGGGAAGGCCACCGGCGAGCTCATGGCCGAGAACAGCAACGGGTCCATGGAGATCAAGGTGCCCGGCGCCCAGGTCATCGAGATCACCAAGCACAGCGCCCACGTGAAGGTGCCCGGGCGCACCCAGTCGATCCGCTTCGAAACCACCAACGGCAGCATCCGGGTGAAGTAGCACTCCGAAGTAGTACTCTACGGGCCATGCGACGCCTGGCCCTGCTCCTCCTCGCCGCCCTGAGCCTGCAGGCCCAGGCGCCCCACCTGGCCGAGGTGCAGGAGCGCCGGCTCGCCAACGGCCTCCGGGTGCTGGTGGTGGAGCGGCGCGGCCTGGGCGCCTTCCACGCGGCCCTGGTGTTCCGCGGCGGGCGGGCGGAGGAGGCCCCGGCCCTGGCCGGGGCCACGGACCTGCTGGCCCGGGCCCTCTACGGAGCCACCTGGCCCGAGGACCTGGACGCCGCCAAGGGGGCCGGCTCCCTCGATGCCCTGCTCAGGGAGGAGGAGGGCCTGCTCGAGTCCCTGCGGCTGGAGCAGCTCCGCCAGCGGAAGGACCCGGCGGGCGGCAGCCAGCTTCCGGCCCTGGGAGCCAACCTGTGGACCCTGCACGAGGCCGTGCGGGCCCGGTTCTCCCACGCGCCCCTGACGGATGTCTACGCCGCCCGGGGCGGGCGCTGGGCGGCCTCCGCCGGCGCGGACGCCCTGCTGGTGGAGACCGAGCTCCCCACGGCCGACTTCGAGTTCTGGTGCCGCACAGAGGCCCAGCGCCTGACCGTCCTCCAGCTCAGCCGCTTCTCCGAGGCCCGGGCCGCCCTGGTGGCGGAGCTGCGGACCCGGGGGGCCCAGAGCCTGGGGCTGCTCCAGGGCGCGGCCCTGCCCGGCCATCCCTACGGCCGGGACTTGGCGGACCACCTCCCCGCCCTGGAGGCCATGCGCCGCTCCGACCTCCAGGCCTGGGCCCGCCAGGCCTGCCGCCCGGACCGCCTCACCCTGGTGCTGGTGGGCGGCTTCAGCCTGGAGACGGCCCTGCCCCCGCTCGAGCGGTACTTCGGCGCCCTGCCCGCGGGGCCCGCCAGCGGCGGCTCTGAAGATCCCCTCCTCCCCGAGATTCCCGCGGACCTGGGCGACCGGCGCATCCAGGCGACCCTGGGCGGAGGATCCGGGCTGCTGGTGGGCTGGCGCATCCCCCCGCGCCCCCATCGCGATCACCTGGCCCTGCGGCTCGCGGCCCGCCTGCTGGGGGGTGGCCCCTCCGGCCGGCTGGCCCAGCGGCTGGTGCGGCAGAAGGTCCTCGCCCAGTCCGTGGAGGTCCGGATGGACCTTCCCGGCGGACGGCTGCCGGGTCTGCTGGTGATCAGCGCGGTCCCCGCCGAGGGCCACAGCCTTGCGGAAGTCGAGGGCGCGGTCCACACGGAGATCCTGCGGCTCCAGCAGGAACCCATCGCCGCGGAGGACTGGCAGCGGGCCCTCACCCAGATCGATGTGGAGCAGCTCCGGGTCCAGGACGAACCCGCCGCGCTCGCCCGGGCCCTGGGCCTGGCCTGGGCCGAGGCCGGGGACTGGCGGCAGGCGGAGCAGGAACTCCAGCGCCTGAGGAATCTCGGACCCGAAGCCGTGCAGGCCGCGGCCCGGACCTGGCTGAACCCCAGCCACCGGACCACCCTCTGGCTGCAGGGCGATTCGGGCGAAGGCCAGGATCCCCTGGAGGCCGAGACCGCCCGGGTGCTGAAGGCCCTTGCCGCCACCCGCATCGAGGACCTGGCCCAGCGGGAGCACATGGTCTCGGAAGGGCTCCGCCAGCTCCGCATGCTCAGCATCGAGGAGCGCCGCCGCACCCTCAAGCTGCTGGAGGCCCAGCTGGCCCCGGGGAAGCGATGAAGCCCCGGGCCGCCCTCGTCGCGTTCCTCCTGGCCGTCCAGGGCCTGGCCCAGGCCCCGGTCCGGACTCAGACCTTCAGCCTGCCCAACGGCCTGCGGGTGATCCTGCTGGAGGACCACGAGCGCCCCCTGGTGCGGGCCCGCCTGCACGTGCCACTGGAGCGTGAGACGGCCGCCCATCCCGGACTGGCGCCCCTGGCCCTGCGCGTGCTCGGGCACTCGGACGCGGGGGCCTTCCGGATCGGGGACTTCGAACAGCTCCTGGCGGGGGCGGGCATCGAGCTGACCCCGGCCCTCCGGTCCGACGGCCTCTCCTGGAGCCTGCTGGCCCGCAGCCGCGACCAGGACCTGGCCCTGGGCCTGCTCGCCGACCGGGCCTTCCGCTCGATCCTCGATCCCACCACCCTGGAGGCCGAGCGCCTCGCCTGCTGGCGGGAGACGGAGCGGCTGGAGGCCACGCCCGGAGCCAAGCTGCGTCTGCTCCTGGAACCGGATTGGACCCTCCAGGCCCCCACCCTCGACAGCCTGACGGCCGTCACCTACGAGGATCTCCTCACCTTCTTCGCCCGCATGATGCGGCCCGACCGCGCCGTGCTGGTCCTCCAGGGCGACCTGGGCCAGGAGCAGGCCAAGCGGCTCGTGCTGCTGAGTTTCGGGACCTGGACCGTCCGGCCGCACCCGACCGTTCCAACACCGCCGTCCCCTCCCGCCTCGCCCGCAGCCCCGCCGGTCCGGCGGGTCGAGCTGCCAGCCCCCGGGCTCCCTCCGCGGGCCATGGCGGTGGCCGTGGAGCCGGAGGATCTGGAGCCGGAAGTCGAAGCCCTGCTGGCCCTGCTCCTGCCTGGGGACCCGGTCCTGTTCCCCGCCCAGCTCCGGCTGGAGGGGCTGGACCTGGTGGCGACGCTGGAGGCGGAAGCCCAGGGCTCCGCTCCAGCCATCGAGGCGTCCCTGCTGGAGCGCCTCCAGGCGCTGCGGCAGCGCGGCTTCACGGAGGCGGACCTGCGCCGCGCCCGGACCGCCTGGTCCGCCGGCCGGACCCTCTCGGGCCTCCATCCGGGGGCCCTGGTGGACGAGGCCCTGGCGGAAACCCGGGGGCGGGCGGTCGTCCCGGCCCGCATGGCGGCCCTCACGGTGGAGACCCTGAACGCGGGACTCCGGCGCTGGCTCGATCCGGCCCGCCTGCGGACCGGTGTGCTGGGCGGTTCCGCGAAACCCTGATCAGATCTGGATGTCGAACCGGGCCGCCAGGTCCAGGTACCGCGCCCGGATGCCCTGGATGACGGCCTCCGGCAGGTGCGGTGCGGGGGGCTGCTTGTCCCAGTCCGCCAGCGTCTCGAGGTAATCCCGCAGAAACTGCTTGTCCAGGCTCGGCGGGTTCTTCCCCGGCGCCCAGCTGTCCGCCAGCCAGTAGCGGCTGCTGTCGGGCGTGAGGGCTTCGTCGATAAGGATCAGCTCTCCGGCATCGCTTAGGCCGAACTCGAACTTGGTGTCCGCCAGCAGGATCCCCCGCTGGGCGGCCAGCTCCGCGCCGCGGCGGTAGAGGGCCAGGCTCAGGTCCCGCAGCCGGGCCGCCAGGTCGGCGCCCACGAGCCCGGCCATGTGCTCGAAGCTGATGTTCTCGTCATGCCCCTCCTCGGCCTTGGTGGAGGGCGTGAAGATGGGCTCGGGCAGCCGGTCCGCGAGGCGCAGCCCCGCGGGCAACGGCACGCCGCACACCGATCCGTGGGTCTGGTATTCCTTCCAGCCGCTGCCCGCCAGGTAGCCGCGCACCACGCACTCCACCGGCAGGGGACGGGTCTTCTCCACGACCACGGCGCGGCCGGCCAGGGCCTCGCGGTAGGGTTCCACGGCGGCGGGCCAGCCGAGGTTGCCGCGGAAATGGTTGGGCACCAGGTCCTCGGTGGCCGCGAACCAGTAGGCGGCCACGGCGGTGAGGATGCGGCCCTTGTCCGGGATGCCCTCGGGCATCACGCAGTCGAAGGCACTGATGCGGTCCGTCGCCACGATGAGCAGCTGCTTGCCCAGGTCGTACACATCGCGCACCTTGCCCCGGCGGAAGATGGGAAACGGCAGGTCGGTGCTGAGCAGGACAGACATGGGGCCTCCGGAATCGATCCATCTTAGCTGTCGCCCGTCACCGGTCAGTCACTGACAGCTGACAGCTCCTAGACCAGATCCGGCAGGCGCCTGGGCGTGGGGGCGGACCAGTTCAGCCCCCCCGGCAGCAGGGCGTAGCGGTTCATCACCCCCGTCCAGCGGGCCAGTTCGGCCTCGCGCACGGTGCCGTCGGGCCCCGTGAGGGGCAGGCCCAGGAACTGGAGGTAGTCCTGGACCTCGGCGCCGGAGACCCCCAGCAGCGGCGGCAGCGCCTCCAGGGTGTGGACCCGGTCCCCGGCGGGGGGGGTCAGCAGCCGGTAGTCGAAGGTCTCGCGCAGGACCGAGGCCGTGGCCGCGGGATCCAGCTCCTGGGCCGCATCCAGGTGGGGGAAGGGGTTCCCTCCCAGCAGCCCCAGGGCCTGGGCCATGCCGAGGTGGGCCAGCAGGTGCACCGGCTGGGCCTTGAGGACGGCCTCGAAGGCGGCCCGGGCCTCCGGAGCGCGGCCCAGGCGCAGGAGGGCCTCCCCCTGGCGCAGGTGTGCCTCCATCCGGCCTGGCTCGGCCCGGGTCCAGCGCTCGGCCACCGCCGCCATCTCCTCGGCCATGCCCTGGGCGCGGAAGAAGCCGGCCAGGTAGGCGAGGCTGGCCACGTCCCTGGGCGCGAGGAGCAGCAGGCGATCCAGCACCTCGGCGGCACGGAGGGCCTGGCCCTCCTGGTCCAGCCGGTTCGCCCAGTCCCGCAGGATCTCCACCTGCCGCGCCACGGGGTGGTTCGGCGTGGAGCGCGCCGCTTCGGCGGGGTGGAGCAGCTGGGTCTTCACCCACAGGTAGCGGAGGGGATTGCGCCCCTCCGGTCCGGCCAGCTCCTCCTCGATGGCGTGGATGACGGTCCGGAGGCCGTGCTCCCACAGGGGCGGCACAGGCATCTGCACGTGCGTGCGCAGCTGGCGGCTGAGGGGTTCCAGGGCGTTGCCGGCCCGGCCCAGGTGGAGGCGCAGCCGGATCAGGTCCAGGCCCGGTTCCGGGCCGGACTGGAAGGCCACCCGCAGGGCCAGCTCGCCCGTGTCGGGGTCGAAGCCGTCCAGGATCAGGAAGCGAAGGTGGGCCCGCATGACCTGAGGTTAGCAAAACCACTGCACCATTGGAGGTTGACCGCACCCAATCCAGGCACGATGATGCCCTATCTGCCGAATTGGGGGACCACATGCGCAGGAAACTGCTCTTTCTCTCGGCGCTCGCCGCGCTGACCGCCTTGCCGGCTGCCGCCGGCGAGCTTGGTGTGCTTGTGGACAAGCAGGTCGGCAAAGCCCAGGCCGCCTCCTTCGGCACCGGCCAGAAGTACGACGCTGTGAGCCCCACGGGCTTCGCCATCCGGGGCGGCTTCGATGTGGTGGACCTGAAGGTGGCCGCCCTCCAGCTGAACGCCACCTGGCACAACAAGACCACCGGCGACCTCACCTATGGCGGCACCAAGTACGGCGAGCTGGAGAACCAGTACTGGGCCGTGGGCGCCATGGTGAACTGGAAGCTGCTCGTGAATGTGGGTGCCGGGGTGGAGTACCGCTCTGAGAACCTCACCTGGCGCCCCACCAGCGGCCCCAGCACCGACAGCACCCTGGGCCGGCCCTGGGCCCGGATCAATGTGGGCTTCAGCATCCCCACGCCCATCGTGAGCCCCTTCTTCGCCCTGGAAGTGGCCGCACCCCTCACCAAGAAGGACACCACCGCCACCTACAAGGATCTGAGCGAGGCCCTGGCCCCCCAGGTGCAGATCGGGATCTACGGCGGCATCCGCTTCTGAGGCCCCGCCGGGGTCTCTGCTTCACAGGGGTCCCGGATGGGACCCCTTCCTTTTGCCGGTGCGAAGCTGGATTTCGGCGCCTCCATTCGCGCCATATGGGGTAAAGTTTACCCATTCACCCCTCTGGAGCCCGCTCATGAAGAAGCTTGTCCTGCCCCTGCTCCTCGCAGCGCCCCTCGCGGCCCAGAGCTTCGAGCTGGGCCTCAATGTCTCCCGGCAGAGCTACACCTCCCGGGACACCCTCTCCAAGGTCGAGGCCGAGGACAAGACGGTCGTCGCCGCGCGGCTGGGCTACGCCCTGGTGGATTTCGGCCCGGCCCTGTTCCAGGTCACGGCCGCCTACCAGCCCAAGGTTGAAACAGACCTCAAGCCCAATGGCTTCCTGGTCCCCACCAAGCTGGGGAACGAATACTGGGCCGTCGGGGCCATGTTCAACTTCAAGGCCCTGATCGCCGTCGGCGCCGGCGTGGATTACCGTTTCGAGAAACGCACGATCACCAACGTCTATTCCTCCTCTGAGACCTACAGCCGTCCCTGGGCGCGCGTGAACGCAGGCTATGCCTTCCCCACGCCCATCGTGAAGCCGTTCATCGGCCTCGAGGTGGCGGTTCCCCTCACCGATGAAGACCTCGGACCCAAGTTGCAGGTGGGCATCTACGGCGGCATCCGCTTCTAGGGTTTGTCCCCTCCGCGAAAAAGGGGCGCCTCCGGCGCCTCTTTTTCGTATGATGAGTCCACTTACACCGAGGGGCGATGGAACTCCGGATCCTGGGCTGCAGCGGCGGGGAGGCCGATGGCGAGCGCCTGACGGGGCTGCTCGTGAACGGCTGCGTGGCCATCGACGCCGGCTCCATCACGGCGGCCCTGGCGGTGGAGGAGCAGGTGAGGATCCAGCACGTGTTCCTCAGCCACTCGCACCTGGACCACATCTGCACGCTGCCCTTCTTCACCAAGAACATCTTCGGGCACACCCACGAGGCCGTGGAGATCCACGCCCTGCCCGAGACCCTGGACGCCCTGCGCCGCCACCTCTTCAATGACGAGCTCTGGCCCGACTTCAGCGTGATCCCCAGCCCCAACGATCCCACCATCCGCTACACCGAGATCGAGCCCGGACACACCTACCACGTGTGCGGCCTGCATATCACCCCCATCCGCGTGAACCACCTGGTGCCCTGCGTGGGCTACAAGGTGGACGACGGGACGGACGCCTTCATCTTCACCAGCGACACCGCCGAGACCGACCAGATCTGGGAGGTGGCCAACGCCACGCCCAACCTGCGGCTCGTCATCACCGAGGCCAGCTTCCCCAACGAGCAGGCCTGGCTGGCCGAAGCCTCCAAGCACCTCACCCCCGCCAAGCTCGGCGCGGAGCTGCGGAAGCTCAACCGGGATGTGCCGGTGCGGGTCTACCACCTCACTCCGGGCGACAAGGACACCATGCTGCCCCAGCTGCAGGCCCTCGGCGATCCCCGAATCAGCCTGCTGGCCCAGGACGAGCGGCTGTCCTGGTGACCCCTCACGTTTCCGGAAAGGCCGCCCGGAGCGCCGTCACGGCCTCCTGGTAGGCGGCCGGGAAGGTCCCGAGCAGCCGACGGGCCTCTTCCCAGCGCCCTTCCCGGAGGTGCCCCTCCAGTTGGCGGACCAGGTCGGCGAACCGCGGGAGCCCCAAGGTGCCCAGGGCCCCCTTCAGCTGGTGGGCCTCCGGCAGGGCCGCCTCCTTGTCTGAGGCCTCGAGGGCCTTCCGCAGGGAGGCCAGCCGGGTGGGGAAGTCCCCCTCGAGCAACCCGATCAGCTCCCCCACCAGGCCCGGCTCCGCCCCCATCTCCAGGAGGTCCTGGAGGGGCCGGGGATCGATCACGGGAAGTGGAGCGCCTGACAAGGTTCCTCCATCAGACAGTCTTCACCCGACCTCATCGGCCAGCCGGGGCGGGTCCATGAGGTCGGGTGGGAAAGGCGGGGCGAGGCGATGGCCGTGAGGTCAGAATCCGTGGCCCGCGGGATGCCCGGCCGCCTGGAGGCGGATGAGGCTGGCATCGAGGGCGGCCTGGGCGGCGGCCAGGTCGTGCTCCGTGACGGCCTCCTTCAGGAGCTTGAGGGCCCGCTGGCGCTGGGCCTCGACCTGCTCCAGGTCAATCATGTCCACCGTCTCGCTCTCCCGGGCAAGGATGGTCACCCGGTCGGGGCCCACTTCCGCGAAGCCGCCGAAGACCGTGATCCAGTGCTTCTGGCCATCCTGGACGTAGTACAGGAGGCCGTCGCCCACGGCAGTCATCAGGGGCGTGTGGCCCGGCAGGATGCCGTAGTAGCCGCGGGTGGCCGTGGGGAACTGCACCTCGGATACTTCGGCCGAGAAGACCGGCCGCTCCGGCGTCACCACTTCCAGCTTGATGGATTGAGACATGGCAGGCTCTTTTCAAGGCTCGGAATCCGCTCGCGCGGATTCCGAGTTGGAGAAAGACAGAACTAGACGGCGGCGAGCTTTTCAGCCTTCTCGACGGCCTCTTCGATGGTGCCGACGAGGTAGAAGGCCTGCTCGGGCAGGTGGTCCCACTTGCCATCGCAGATCTCGCTGAAGCCCTTGATGCTGTCCTCGAGCTTGACGTACTTGCCCGCCATGCCCGTGAACTGCTCGGCCACGAAGAAGGGCTGGCTGAGGAAGCGCTGGATCTTGCGGGCGCGGGCCACGATGAGCTTGTCGTCATCGCTCAGCTCGTCCATGCCGAGGATGGCGATGATGTCCTGCAGCTCCTTGTACTTCTGCAGGATCTGCTTCACGCGCATGGCGGTGTTGTAGTGGTGCTCGCCCAGGATGCGGGGGTCCAGCAGGCGGCTGGTGGACGCCAGGGGATCCACGGCGGGGTAGATGCCCAGGGCCGCGATCTCACGGGAGAGGTTCGTGGTGGCGTCCAGGTGGGCGAAGGTGGTGGCGGGCGCGGGATCCGTGTAGTCGTCCGCGGGCACGTACACCGCCTGCACGGAGGTGATGGAGCCCTTCTTGGTGGAGGTGATGCGCTCCTGCAGCTCGCCCATCTCCGTGGCCAGCGTCGGCTGGTAGCCCACGGCGGAGGGCATGCGGCCCAGCAGCGCGGACACTTCGGCACCGGCCTGGGTGAAGCGGAAGATGTTGTCCACGAAGAGCAACACGTCCTTGCCTTCCACGTCGCGGAAGTACTCGGCGACGGTGAGGCCAGTGAGCGCCACGCGGGCACGGGCTCCGGGCGGTTCGGTCATCTGGCCGTAAATGAGGGCCACCTTGCTCTTCGACAGGTCGTTCTTGTCGATGACGCCGCTGTCCATCATCTCGTGCCAGAGGTCGTTGCCCTCGCGGGTGCGCTCGCCCACGCCCGCGAACACGGAGTAGCCGCCGTGGCCCTTGGCGATGTTGTTGATGAGCTCCATGATGAGCACCGTCTTGCCCACGCCGGCGCCGCCGAAGAGGCCCGTCTTGCCGCCCTTCGCGTAGGGTTCCAGCAGGTCGATGACCTTGATGCCCGTCTCGAACATCTCGGAGGTGGTGTTCAGGTCCTCGTACTTGGGGGCCTCGCGGTGGATGGGGAGGGTCATCTTGTGGCCGATGGGACCGCGCTCGTCCACGGGGTCGCCCACGACGTTGATGATGCGGCCCAGCGTCTCGGGGCCCACGGGCACGTTGATGGGCTTGCCCGTGTCGGTCACGATCTGGCCGCGGACCATGCCCTCGGTGGGCTGCATGGAGACGCAGCGCACGCGGTTCTCGCCGAGGTGCTGCTGCACCTCCAGCGTCACCGTGACGCCGCTGATCTCGGTGAGCAGCGCGTTCATGATTTCGGGCAGGTGGCTGCCGAACTCGACGTCCACGGCGGGACCGACGATCGCGATCACGCGGCCTTGAAGGTTGTTGGACATGGGGAACCTCGACGAAGGAATGGGCAGATGGACTAGGCGTTGGCGCCGGACACGATCTCGATGATCTGGTTAGTGATGCCGGCCTGGCGGATCTTGTTCATGGTCAGGGTCAGCTTGGCGATCATCTCGCCGGCATTGTTGCTGGCCTTGTCCATGGCCGCCATGCGGGCGCCGTGCTCGGAGGCGCTGCTCTCCAGGAGGTTGCGGAGCAACTCCGTCTCCACGAAGCGGGGCAGCAGGGTCTCCAGCACCGCGTTGGGATCGGGCTCGAGCAGGTGGGACACCTCGACGGCCTCCCGGCCTTCGGCTCGCCGGTCCAGTTCCATGGGGAAGACCCGGAACACCGTGGGCGTCTGGGACATGGGACTGTTGAAGTAGTTGTAGATCACGTAGAGCGCGTCGATCTCGCCCGCGTGGTACTGGGCGGCGGCGCCCTCGGAGATCTCGGTCACCACGCGCTGCAGGCCCTTGAGGGGAATCCCCAGGTACTCGCCCGCGGCGGTCAGCCCCCGCTTGCGCGCCCATTCGGCCGCCCGCTTGCCCACCACGTCGAGGTGGACGATCTCGGCGGTGGTCTCCGCCAGGAAGGTGTTGGCGGCCTTGAGCACGTTGGCATTGAAGCCGCCGCAGAGGCCCTTGTCGGAGGCCACGAGGACCACGCGGATGCGCTTCTCCTCGCGGGGGGACAGAAAGGCCTGGGCGGCGGGGCCCGGCTGGATCTCGGAATCACCCTTGATGCGGCTCACGACCCGGCGGACGACTTCCATCATCTTGCTGGCGTAGGGACGCAGAGCCACCAGGCGTTCCTGAGATTTCCGCAGCTTCACCGCGGAGATCATCTTCATGGCCTTGGTGACCTGTTGGGTGTTCTTCACCGACCGGATGCGGCGGCGAATGTCCTGGAGACCGGCCATCGGACTAGGCTCCCGCGGTCTGGTTCAGGGAGGCCGCGAAGGTCTCCTTGAAGGCCGCCACCTGGGTCTTGAGCTGGGCCTTGGCATCGTCGCTGAGCACCTTGGTGTCGCGGATGCCGCGGAGCACTTCGGGGGCGTTCACGTCGAGGTAGGCCATGAACTCGGCTTCGAAGCGCCGCACCTGGGGCACTGGGAGGTCATCCACATAGCCGTTGGTGGCGGCCCAGATGATGACCACCTGCTTCTCCACGGGCATGGGCTGGTACTGGCCCTGCTTCAGGATCTCCACCAGGCGCTGGCCGCGGTTCAGCTGGGCCAGGGTGGCCTTGTCCAGGTCGGAACCGAACTGGGCGAAGGCCGCCAGCTCACGGTACTGGGCGAGGTCCAGCTTGATGGTGCCGGCCACGGACTTCATGGCCTTCACCTGGGCGGAACCACCCACGCGGCTCACGGAGATGCCCACGTTCACAGCGGGACGGACGCCGGCGTTGAAGAGGTCGCTCTCGAGGAAGATCTGGCCATCGGTGATGGAGATGACGTTGGTGGGGATGTAGGCGGACACGTCACCGGCCTGGGTCTCGATGACCGGCAGGGCGGTCAGCGAGCCCGCGCCGCGCTCGTCGCTCAACTTGCAGGCGCGTTCCAGCAGGCGGGAGTGGAGGTAGAACACGTCGCCGGGGTAGGCCTCGCGTCCGGGAGGACGGCGCACCAGCAGAGAGATTTCGCGGTAGGCCGCGGCCTGCTTGGACAGATCGTCGTAGATGCAGAGGACGTGGCCACCGGGGTTGTCCTTGCCCGCAGGCTTGCCGTCCTGGCCGTGCCACATGAAGTACTCGCCGAGGGCGGCGCCGGTCATGGGGGCCAGGAAGAGCAGCGGAGCGGCTTCGGAGGCGGAAGCGGCCACCACGATGGTGTGCTTCATGGCGTCGTACTCTTCCAGGGTCTTCACCACCTGGGCGATGGTGGAGCGCTTCTGGCCGATGGCGACGTAGATGCAGATGACGCCGGTGTCCTTCTGGTTGATGATCGTGTCCACGGCGACGGCGGTCTTGCCGGTCTGGCGGTCGCCGATGATCAGCTCGCGCTGGCCGCGGCCGATGGGGATCAGGCTGTCGATGGCCTTGAGGCCCGTCTGCATGGGCTCGTGCACGCTCTTGCGGTCCACGATGCCCGGGGCGATCTGCTCGATGGGGTTGGTCTGGACGGCCTGGATGGGGCCCTTCCCGTCGATGGGGTTGCCCAGCGCATCCACCACGCGGCCCACGAAGGCGGGGCCCACGGGCACGGACATGATCTTGCCCGTGCGCTTGACGGTGTCGCCTTCCTTGATGGCGGCGGCATCGCCCAGCAGGATGATGCCGACGTTGTCCTCCTCCAGGTTGAAGGCCAGACCCATCACGCCGTGGGGCAGTTCCAGCAGCTCGCCGGCCATGGCCTTCTCGAGGCCGTAGGCGCGGGCGATGCCGTCACCGACGCTGATGACGGTGCCGACCTCGGCCACGTCCACCTGGGCGTCGAAGCCCTCGATCTGGCTGCGGATGATGCGGGAAATCTCTTCCGCGCGGATGTCCATGAAGTCCTCCAAACCTGCGGGTGAATGCGAAAGGAATTAAGCCGAGAGAAGCTGGGCCTTGAGCTGGCGGAGCTGGCCCTGGAGCGAGGCGTCCAGGACCGTGGAGCCCACCTGGACCTTCACGCCGCCGAGGAGGGCGGGATCCTGGTGCCAGGTGAGGCGGATGGTCTTGCCCGTGCGGGCGGTGAGCGAAGCCACGAGGGCCCGGGTCTGGGCCTCGCTCAGCGGCTGGGCGCTGGCCACCTTGGCCTCGACGATGCCCGCGCGCTCGTCCACCTGATCCGCGAAGGTGCGGTGGATGTCCGCCAGCAGGTTGAGGCGACCGGCCTCGGCCACCACGCGGAAGAAGTGGCGCAGCGTCGGGCTGACCTTGGCGCTGGCGAGGATGGCCTCGAAGACTTCGGCCTTCTTGGTGGGCAGCACCAGGGGGGAGGCCACGAGGCGGGCGAGGTCGCCGTTGGCGGCCACGGCGGCGGCCACGGTGTCGAGTTCCTCCTGCAGCTGGGGCACGTTGCCCTGCTGGTCGCCGATCTGGAGGAGGGCCTTGGCGTAGCGCCGGGCGGTCAGGCGGTTGCTCACTGCACGCCTCCAATCTGCTGAATGGCACGGTCGATGGCCTGGGCGGCGTCGGGGCCCTGGAGCTTGGTTTCCAGGCGCTTGGCGGCACCTTCCACGGCCAGCTCGGCCACGAGGGCCCGCAGCTCCTGCTCGGCCTGGCGCTTCTGGAAGCCGATCTCGGCCTGGGCCTGGGCGAGGATCTGGGTGGCCTCGGCCTTCGCGGCCTCCAGTACCCGCTGCTTCTCGGCCTCGGCGTCGGTCTCGGCCTTGGCGAGGATACCCGCCAGCTCGCCCTCGAGCCCGGCCATCTTGGCTTCCATCTCCCTCATCTGGGCCTGGCCCTCGGCCTTGTCCTTCTCCGCCTGGGCGAGCAGGGTCTCCAGCTCCTCCTTGCGGGACTTGAACATGGCGGACAGCGCGCCCTTCAGCAGGAAGAACAGCGCCGCGCCGTAGATGGCGAAGTTCAGCAGCTGGACGAGGAAGGCCCCCCCATTGCCGTACTCCTTGCCGAAGAGCTTCATGGCCGGGCCGTGATGGGCGCCGCCCTTGGCCTCGTGACCGGCCCCTTCGTGGCCGGCGGCTTCCGTCCCGTGCGCTTCAGGTGCATGGCCTTCGGCCGGCGGGGCTGCGTGCCCGGCGGCAGGGGCCTCGTGCCTCTCGGCTGCGGGAGCCGGGTGGGTCTCATGCGTCTGGGCCGCGAGCCCGAGGGGGCCGAGGGCCAGGGCGGCGGCGAGGGAGAGTCGGGTCAGCGTCTTCATGCTCAGGCCTGCTTCAGAAGGGTCTGGGCCATGGACTCGGAGAGGGCGTCCACCTGGGCCAGGAGACTCTGCCTGGCCTCCGCCTGCTGGGCCTTCAGCGATTCCACCGCGGCCTGGCGCTCGGCCTGGGCCTTGGCGCGGGCCTCGTCCAGCATCCGCTGCTTGTCCTTGCCCGCGGCATCCGCCAGGGCCTTGCGGCGGGCGAAGGCCTGGGCGCGGAGGTCCTTCAGCCGCCCCTGGTAGTCCTTCTGGCGGGCCTCCAGCTGGGCCGCGGCCTGGGCCTTGGCGTCCCCGCCGGCGCTCAGGTCCCGCTCCCGGTCGTCCATGACCTGGGTGATGGGCTTGAAGAACACCAGCTTGAGGTAGATGTAGAGCACCACGAGGAGCACGATCACGAACAGGATGGCCGGCAGGTCCGGGCGCATGGGATCCGGCATCTGGGCCAGGATGCGCGCGACGGGGCCGTCCCCTTCCGGTGATCGGAGCGTCAGATTCGCCAGTTCCAGCAGCGCCACAGGCCACCCTCCAGAAACGTCCCAAGGCCACGGCCGGATGGATCGGCCAGGGTCACACCGACACCAGCGAAAGGTCCGCGGGAACCCCTGGCACGGAAGTCTGAAAACCTTACCAGATCAGCCGGAAACCCTCAATGCAGACCTTTGGCCTTGACCCTTCCGGCGTCCCATGTGAGGATCGTGGTTCGGCGATTCGGGCGATTAGCTCAGTCGGTAGAGCAGCTGCCTTACACGCAGCATGTCGGCGGTTCGAGCCCGTCATCGCCCACCAGCCAGCCTGGTGAAAAAGTAGGAACAGCAAGGGGTTGTAGCTCAGTCGGTTAGAGTGCCGGCCTGTCACGCCGGAGGTCGCGGGTTCGAGCCCCGTCAGCCCCGCCAGAACGAAAAAAGGGTCCCACGCGGGACCCTTTTTTCGTTCTGAAGCGCGGGGCCGATGGGGCTCGAACCCGCCCCGGCCGCGCATGCGCGACCGGGATCCAGCGTCGAGTGCGGAGACGGCAGCGTCAGCGAAGGCCCTCCAGTGGAGGGCCGGGGTAGCTGCCGGCTACGCGGCGGGCCCTAGCCCGAAGGGCGACGGGGGCGCGTTCGAGCCCCCGATAGCATGGGTCGGCGCACAAGGCGGAGAACGACCCAGTCAAAGTCCCTCCTACCGCATCTCGCTCTTGAACGCCGCGATGTCCCTCCGCAGGATCGTGGCCCGGTTCTTGGCTTCGGTCGACTTCAGCTGGGGTGTCAGACCCGCCAGCTCCTTGTCGATGCGGTCCAGGGTGGCCAGCGGCGCCTCGATCTGGCTGGATGCGTCCACGCCCAGCGCCTGGGTCCGTCCGGCCGCCTGCCACTGCTCGCGGACCCGCGCGAACTCCTCGCCCAGATCGATCACCTGCTGCTCTTCCGTCGAGAGAGCCACCCAGGGCAGGCGGCCCGTCGAGAGGTAGTAGCCCGCGGTAAACAAGGCGGCCACGACCAGAAAGACAGCCAGAATCCTCTTCATGGATGCACCTCGTCGGATTTCTCCACCCCAGCTTAGAGCGGATTGGGTGGAACGGCTCTATTCCTTCCCTGTCTTTTCCCGCCCGAACCGATAGACTGGAAGGCTTGGAACAGATATGAAACTGCCGCTCGTCGCCCTCTGCGGACGCCCCAATGTGGGCAAGTCCACCCTCTTCAACCGGCTAACGCGCAGCCGGGCGGCCCTGGTCCACGACCTGCCGGGCATGACCCGCGACCGCAGCTACGGCCGCGTCACCTGCCTCAGCGAGGAAGGGGAGGCCGAAGAGATCTTCGAGCTGGTGGACACCGGCGGCCTCGACTTCGAGGGCGATGACGTCATCACCCAGGGCATCACCCGCATGGCCGAGGCCGCCCTGGGCGAAGCCCACGTCGCCATCCTGCTGGTGGACGGCCACGACGGCCTCACCACCGGGGACGAGGAGATCGCCGCGCGCCTGCGCCGCCAGGGCAAGCCCATCCTCCTCGTCATCAACAAGCTGGACGGCATGAAGGGCGGCGCCCCCGACGCCGGCTTCTACGGCCTGGGCTTCGATGAAGTGCTTGCCATCTCCGCCGCCCACGGGGCGGGCGTGCCCGAGCTGATCCAGGCCCTCCGCGCCCACCTGCCCTTCCACCGGACACCGGAAGAAGCCCAAATCCACTCGCTCTCGGACGAGCTCCGCTTCGCCCTCATCGGCCGGCCGAACGTGGGCAAGTCCTCCCTCACCAACCGCATGCTGGGCTATGAGCGCAGCCTCGTCAGCGAGGTCGCCGGCACCACGCGGGACACGGTGGACACGGTCTTCCACGTGAAGGACAAGGTCTACCGGATGATCGATACGGCCGGCATCCGCAAGAAGGGGAAGACCCACGAGGGCGCCGAGAAGCTCAGCATCCTCAAGGCCAAGCAGGCCATGGCCCGGGCCGATGTCAGCCTGCTGCTGCTGGATGCCGTGGAGGGCGCCACCCACCAGGACGCCGTCATCGCCGGCTACGCCCAGGAGGCCGGCGCCGCCGTCATCCTCGTCGTGAACAAGTGGGACCTCGTCGAGAAGGACACCCACACCATCTACGGCGCCGAGGAAGACCTGCGCCGGAGCCTGGGCTTCCTGCACCACGCCCCCATGATCTTCCTCTCGGCGCTCACCGGACAGCGGGTGTCCAAACTGTTCGGCATGATCGACGAGCTGGCGGAGGCCCACGGCCGCCGCATCTCCACGGGCGAGTTGAACCGCTTCCTGCGGGAATCTGTCGCCGCCATGAGCCCCCACGCCATCGACGGCAAGCTGCCCAAGCTCTACTTCATGACCCAGGTGGGCGTGCGGCCCCCCAGCTTCGTGGTGAAGGCCAACACCGACCGCGGGCTGCACTTCAGCTACGTCCGCTACCTGGAGAACCGCCTGCGCGAGCAGTTCGGCCTGGCAGGCGTACCCCTGCGCCTCAGCGTCCAGAAAAAGAAGAAGGGCGAAGGCGAGGAGGCGGAGGTCGCCGCCGTGCGCCGCATCCTGGATCCTGGCGAAGGCCTCAAGCCCTCCCGCAGCAACGAATCGCTCCAGGCCCAGCGGGTGGACAAGGTCAAGGCCAAGCCCCGCCCCAAGAAGAAGGAAGGCCCCAAGCCCGCCGCCAAGCAGGCCCCGAAGAAGGGCAAGAGCGCACCGCCTAAGCGGGTCCGGCAGAAGTCCACCAAGCGGCCGTAGTCCCACTCCAAAGTTGCAGGAATTCCGCGAGCGGGTGGGCTATCGTAGGCCACACTCCGGAGTCCCCATGATCCTGCGCGGCCTTTTCGCCAGCCTTCTCTGCCTCGCCCTCTGCGGCCAGGAGCGGCCGCTCCTCCTCAAGGCGGCCAGGCTTCTCGACGTCCGCACCGGGAAGGTGGAGACCCCTGGGCGGCTGTGGGTGAAGGATGGCCGGATCCAGCCCGGCCCGCCGCCCGCCAATGCCGAGACCCTCGATCTGGGCGACCGCACCCTGCTACCGGGCCTCATCGACTGCCACACCCACCTGCTCTTTCCGGCGGGCCTCGGAGAGCTGGGCTACCTCAAGCGCAGCCAGGGAGCCCTGCTCCTCGATGGCGTGGTGAACGCCCGGAAGGTGCTCGAAGCCGGGTTCACCACCGTGCGGGACGTGGGCGCCTCCGCGGGCTTCGGCGACGTGGCCCTGCGTGATGCCATCGCCCGGGGCGACATCCCCGGACCGCGGATGCTGGTGGCGGGGCCCTCCCTGTCCATCACCGGCGGCCACGGCGACCTCAACGGCTTCCCGCCCCACCTCCACACCGGCGATGAGCACATCGTCGATTCTCC
Organism: Geothrix edaphica; assembly: GCF_030268045.1. Lineage (NCBI taxonomy): Bacteria > Pseudomonadati > Acidobacteriota > Holophagae > Holophagales > Holophagaceae > Geothrix > Geothrix edaphica. The sequence goes on along the minus strand of NZ_BSDC01000001.1, from coordinate 186,165 downwards.
GGACCAGGGCCGGCACGTCGTGCGCGAATGGCGCAAGCGCGGCGTGGACCTCATCAAGATCCATGCGACGGGCGGCGTGCTCTCCAACCACGACGATCCCGGCGCCCCCAGCTTCAGCCCGGTCGAGTTCAAGGCCATCGTGGAGGAGGCGAACCGCCGCGGCATGGACGTCTGCGCCCACGCCCACGGGGATGCGGGCATCCTCGAAGCCACCCTGGCGGGCGTGCGCTCCATCGAGCACGGCAGCCTGCTGAGCCCCGCCACGGCCCGGGAGATGAAGGTGCGCGGCACCTTCCTGGTGCCCACCCTGTACGCCCTCGAATCCATCCTGCTGCCCGGCAACCCCTACCACTTCCCCGAAGGTTCCATCGCCAAGGCCCGCACGATCCTGCCCCTGCGCCGGGCGGGCTTCAAAGCCGCGCTGGATGCGGGGCTTCCCATCGCCTACGGCACCGATATCGGCGTCTTCGAACACCGCCTGGTGGCCATGGATTTCCGCTATCTCGTGGACTACGGCATGACCCCCCTGCAGGCCATCCAGAGCGCCACCGTGGTCGCGGCCCGGCTGCTCCGGCTCGATTCGGAGGTCGGCACCCTGGAGGCCGGCCGGGCGGCGGACATCATCGCCGTGGATGGCGATCCACTGAAGGACATCACCACCCTGGAGCGCGTCCCCTTCGTGCTCCAGGGTGGCAAGGTCGTCCGTCGGGTCCCTTGACCAAAACACTCAAACAGGACCTCTCGATTGTTTATTAATCATTCAAATAAAATGATTTGATCATTACAAAATTTAATAGAAATGATTCTCAAGAAAATTAACAAGCCTTAACTTGAGGGGTTGACGGGCCGCGGGGACTCTGGTTCCGCCTTTCCGATCTTTCCCCCAACCGAGCCTCCGCCCTCGCGACTGCGAAGCGGGAAGGCCCTCCCCCCCCCCAAGCTAAGGAGCTTCCATGGCGATCGCCACGGGCCGCATGGCCCTGTCCTTCCTCGCCGCGGCCCTCGCCGCCGGTACCCTCAACGCCCGCCTGCCCCAGGATTCGCTGCGCGGTGAAGCGGCCGCCCAGCGGCTGCTGGCCAGCCGCGCACAGCTGGGCCTGGACGGCGATCACGCCTTCCTGCTCCGTGGCGCGCACACCGACCAGCTCGGCCAGGCCCACGCCCACTTCCAGCAGACCTACAAGGGCGTGAAGGTCTGGGGCGGCGATGTCATCACCCACACCGGCAAGGACGGCGCCGAGCTCCCGCTCACCAACGCCCTGCTCAAGGGCATCCAGCTCAATGTGACCCCGGCCCTCGGCAGTGCCGAGGCGCTCGCCGTGGTCCAGGGGGACCTGGCGCCCAAGGGCGCCTACGCCTACGCTCCGACCACGGAGCTGGTGGTCTACCCCGAAATGGCCGAGGTCGTCCGCCGCGCGGGCAAGGCCACCGCGGACCTGAACGCCGAGGATGTGTCCCGCCAGGTGCTCCGCTACACCCTGGCCTATCACGTCCACACCGAGCTCGAGAATGACCAGGACGGCATCAAGCACACCGACTACCTGGTGGACGCCCACACCGGCGCCATCCTGAAGACCTGGAACACCCTCCACACCACCGCGGCCACGGGCACCGGCAACAGCCAGTACAACGGCACGGTCTCCCTGCCCACCAACTACACCGGCACCACCTACGAGCTGCGCGACACGACCCGCGGCACCGGCGGCTCCTTCGGCAACAACGTGGTCACCAACATGGCCCACGCCGCCACCACCAGCACCGCCACCGGCACCCTCTACACCGATGCCGACAACACCTGGGGCGATGGCGCCAACTACGTCGAAGGCAGCTCCACCACCGCCGCCAACGGCGAGACCGCGGCCGTGGACGCCATGTTCGGCATGATCAAGTCCTGGGACTACTACAAGAACGTCCATACCCGCAATGGCATCGACGGTGCCGGCACCGCCACCTACAGCCGCGTCCACATCAGCAACAGCTACGACAACGCCTTCTGGTCGGACAGCTGCTTCTGCATGACCTACGGAGATGGTTCCTCCTTCACCACGCTCACCGCCCTCGACGTGGCGGGCCACGAGATGAGCCACGGCGTCTGCGCCCGCACCGCGAACCTGACCTACTCGGGCGAGTCGGGCGGCCTGAACGAGTCCAACTCGGACATCTTCGGCACCATGATCGAGTTCTACGCCCGTGGCGGGTCGGGTTCGACCATCGGCAACACCGGCGGCAACTGGACCATCGGCGAGCAGCTGGCCACCAATCCCCTGCGCTGGATGTACAAGCCCAGCCTGGACGGTTCCAGCCCCGATGCCTGGTCCTCCACCGTCGGCAACCTGGACGTGCACTACTCCAGCGGCCCCATGAACCGCTGCTTCTACTTCCTGAGCCAGGGCGCCACCACCAGCGGCAACACCAGCACCACCTACCTGCCCAGTGGCATGACCGGCATCGGCAATGACGCCGCGGCCCGCATCTGGTTCCGCGCCCTCTCGGTCTACATGACCTCCAGCACCAACTACGCCGGGGCCCGCACCGCCGCCATCAACGCCGCCAAGGACCTCTACGGGGCCGGCAGCGCCCAGGAACAGGCCGTCTGGAACGCCTTCCACGGCATCAACGTGGGCGCCGCCTGGACCAGCGGCTCCTCGGACACCACCGCTCCCACCGTCTCGGCCACCGAGTCCGGCACCAGCGGCACCATCACCTTCTCCGCCACCGCCTCCGACAACGTCGGCGTCACCAAGGTGGAGTTCTACGTGGACGGCGCGCTGAAGGGCAGCGACACCACCAGCCCCTACAGCATGACCCTGGACAGCACCACGCTGACCAATGCCTCCCACACCCTGACGGCCAAGGCCTATGACGCGGCCGGCAACGTCGGCACCAGCACCGGTGTCAGCTTCACGGTGTCCAACGCCACCTCCGGCGCCGAGCTGGTCCTGAACGGCGGCTTCGAGAGCGGTGCCACCAGCTGGACGCAGACCTCCGGCGTCATCGGCACCTTCACCGGCGAACCCGCCCACGGCGGATCCTACGACGCCTGGATGTGCGGCTACGGCTCCGCCCACACCGACTACGTCTACCAGCAGATCGCGATCCCCAGCACCGCCACCGGGACCCTGACCTTCTGGCTCCACGTCGACACGGCGGAGACCACCACCACCACCGCCTACGACACCATGAAGGTGCAGGTGCTCAACACCTCCGGCACCGTGCTGGCCACCCTGGCCACCTACTCCAACCTGAACAAGAACACGGGCTACACCCAGCAGTCGCTGAGCCTCAGCGCCTACAAGGGCCAGACCATCCGCCTGCGCTTCTACTCGGTGGAGGACAGCAGCCTCCAGACCTCCTTCGTCATCGACGATGTGAGCGTCAAGTAGTCTCGATCTGCACCACGAAAAGGGCCGCCTCCGGGCGGCCCTTTTTTATCCTTCGAGCAGAACCTTCGCGTGCTCCAGGGCCTCGGGGCGGTCAGGGTGGCCCGACAGGAGCCTCGCCAGCTCGCGGTTGCGGGCCTCGCCGGCCACCCAGCCCAGGGCGCTGCGGGTGCGGCCACCCTCGGTCTCCTTGTGCAGGCGGCCGTGCCGATCCGCCCGCGCGGCCACCTGGGCCAGATGGGTCACCGCCAGCACCTGATGGGCCCGGCCGAGTTCCGCCACGGCCTTGCCCACCGCCAGGGCCGTCTCGCCGCCCAGGCCCGCGTCCACTTCATCGAGGACCAGCGTCAGCCCGTCCTTCACACCTGCGCCCAGGGCCAGGCCCGCGCCCACCAGGGCCAGCATGAGGCGGCTCAGCTCGCCGCCGGAGGCGATCTTGGCCAAAGGGCGGAAGCCTTCACCGGGGTTCGGTTCGATCCAGATGGCCAGGGCCGAGAAGCCCTGGGCCGACACGCGGACGGGCCGCCCGCTCTGCTGGACGGGGCTGCCGGATTCCTCCGCCAGGGACAGCCGCAGCTGGAGCCGCGCCCCCTTCATGCCCAGGCGGCCCAGCCGCTTCTGGACCTCGGCTTCGAGCTTCGGGATGGCCTCGGACCGGCGGCCATGCAGGGCCTCGGCCACCTGCCGGTAGGCCTCCGCGGCTTTCGCCAGGGCCTTCTCCAGCTCCTTCACGGAGACGTCGCCGGCCAGCAGGGCCCGCTGCTCGTCCCTGAGGATCTGCTGGCGTGCGGCCAGCTCCTCGGGTTCGCAGCGGTGGCGGCGGGCCAGGCGCTCGTAGAGGGCCAGGCGGGCCTCCATGGCCTCGATGCGGTCGGCGCCGGCCTGGGCCCAGCGGAGGGCCTGGTCCTGGGACAGGGCCAGGAGGTCCTCCAGCTCCAGAACGGCGGAGCGGAGGCGATCCTGCTCGGCGACCGCGTCCGGCCAGTGAGCCACGGCGCGCATCAGGGCCTTGTGGGCCAGCTCCACTTTGGGAATGCCGCCATCCAGGGCCTCCGCCGCCTCCCGGAAGGCCTGCTCAAGGTGGACCGCATGGCGCAGGGGCTCGCGATCGGCCTTGAGCTGGGCCCACTCGCCGGGCTTCGGCGCCAGCTTCTCCAGGTCCGCCAGGGCCTCGGCCAACTGCTCCAGGCGCTGCTCCCGCTCGGCCTCACTGCGACGCCGGGCCTTCAGCGCCGCCTCGGCCTCGCGCACGGCGGCGGCCTGCGATTCCAGGTCGGGGTCGAGGCCCAGCACCTCATCGATGAGCGTCAGGTGCCGGTCCTCGCCCAGCAGCGACTGGTGGTCGTGCTGGCTCGTGAGGCGCATCCAGAGGCGGCCGGCCTCCCGCAGATCCGCCAGGGCGCAGCTGGCGCCATTGATCCAGGCCCGGCTGCGGCCCGGCCCCACTTCCCGGCGCAGCACCACCGGCTGGTCCTCAGGCAGGCCCCGGTCGGCCAGGAAGCCCCGCCAGGCCTCGAAGCGACCCTCCACCACGGCCTCCACCGTGGCCCGCTCCGCCCCGTGGCGCACCAGCTCCCCGTCGCCCCGGGCCCCCACCAGCAGGGACAACGCGTCCACCAGCAGGGACTTGCCCGCGCCGGTCTCGCCCGTGAGCACCGTGAAGCCCGGCCCCCACTCCAGGGACAGGTCCTCCACCAGGGCCAGATTCTGGATTCGCAGGGATGAAAGCATGGGACCAGTCTAGCGGAGGGCAGGGATCGAGTCTGGAGTTCGGAGGCATGGGCAGCTCTGGCCCGAGGTGCTCCGGCGGCGTTGACGGGGGGAAGCATGATGCCTCAGAAACGCACGGACAGGGTCGCTCCCTGGTATCCGGTTCCGAAGCTGGCGTTGATGGACACCGCGACCTTACTTGGCCCCTCACGCCGCTTCTGGTTGCGGCGCACCACGGTGCGGCCCACGAGCGTTCCAAGCAGGGCCCCGCTCACCACATCCGATGCGAAATGAGCGTTCTGCTGGATCCGGGAAGCCCCCACGAGGGCCGCGATCCCATAGGTAAGGCCTTGCACCCAGGCCTGGGGATAGTGTTCGGTGATGACCCTGGCCAAGGTGAAGGCCTCGGTGGTGTGCCCCGAGGGGGAGGACACGCCTCCTCCGAAGGGTTTGAAGTGGAAGGCACCTTGTCCATCGGAGGGGCGGCTGCGTCCCACCGCCGTTTTCAAGAGCGGGCTGAGGACGGCACCCGAGATGAAGCTGGCTTCCGCCGCGTCGAGGGCCGTGTCCACGGCGTTCGAAGCCCCGGCGAGCTTGCCGTAGACCCAGAAACCACCCACGGCCAGGAATGCGTAGCTGGTGCCGAAATGTTGAATCTGCTTGGCCACCCTGTCCGTTTCAGTGCCGCGATGTCGTTGGGATTCGTCGCGCGCGCGGGTATCCAGCAACAAAGCTGTACCCAGCACGACGGCGAAGCCTTCACCCGCATGCAGCCAATCCTGCCTATCCCATCGCGAAGGCGACTTCAGGATGAAGAAGGTGTCGTCCCACAGGATCTTCGGAACGGCGGAGATTCCCGTGGTCGCGACTTCGGAGGGTTTGTCCTTCTCCTCCGCCCTGGGCTCTGGAGGGACTCCCTCCTGCCCCCGCAAGGGCAGGAACACCAAGGCGAGGAGCGCCAGACCCAAGGGGAAGTTACAGATCATTGGGACACCGGGGATGGCCCATCACGAACCGGCAGCTTGTTTGGAGAACCAGTTGTACAGGGCGATGACACGGTTGTAGAAGCTGGTGCGGACCTGCTCTTCCATGCCGAAGACCTTGGTGGTCGTAATGCCGACATTGCCGTAGAAATAGAGGAATCCCCCGTCGGCCGAAGCCTGGATGACCAGGGTGAGATGGAGGGCGCCTGGACCAAGCACCGGCACGAGGCCCCACCAGACGCGATCTGCGTTGCTCATGCTGAGTTCAACGCTTCCACCTTCGTGCCCCTTCACGGTCACCACATAGAGGTTCTTGCCGAAGGTCGTGTCGTCCTGTTCGAGGTAGAGATCGTGGGTGGGTTCGATGGCTGAGTAGTGTGGGTCACCCAGGCTGTTGCGGTCCTTCCGGGCCTTGACCAGATGAGAGGTGGTGAACAGAGTCCGGACCTTGTTGTGTGTGGATGAGAAATACTGGAGGCCTTCCATCGTGCGGAACTGATGAATGAGGTTGTAGAGCGCGAGGGGCCGGTCCGTCCGGGCGATGAGGCCCGCGGGCATGGCCGCTACCACGAGGGTTTGGATGCCGATGTTGGGGTGGGTGGCATTGAGGGTGCGGATGATGTCGGCACCCGCGGCTTTGTCGGGGCACAGGTCAACCTTGGGTTGGCCCTCCGAGAAGGAGCTGTAGCTGCCGGAGGCCATGAGCTTCTGCTTCGCCGCGGTGTCGAGCAGCACTGGAATGGCATCGACCACGGCGGCAGGCAGTGGGCGCGCGGCAAAGCCTGGTGTCTCGTTGGCAAACAGGGGGCTGGTTGAAACCAAGGGCAGGAACGCGAGCGCGAGGGGGAGGGCCCATGAGGGGCGGAGCAGAATCATGTGGAAAATGTCCCAGTGTGGTTTCTATCGGTTGAGGAAGACTCCCTATTCACGGCATCTCACTTGGTTGCACCGAATCCGGCGTGGCCAAGAAGGTTGTAGACGATGGCCACGGTTCCCACCGACTGCCGGCTGTCGGGCCGGTCGGGATAGTGGGCATTTCGTTTGGAGGCGATGTACTGGATGCCCAGGGCATGCCGGTCGTAGATGCGGATCGTGAAGCCCATGTTCAGGCGGACAATGGCCTCCCGGCCTCCCGGATCATCGCCCCCCATGCCCGTGATGTAGTACCGGCGCCCCGTGACATCGAGCATGACCCTTTCGCCAAGGATGAAGCGCAGCGCGAGGAGCCCTTGGGGAGCCACACCGAGGTGGTAGTCGCGGTCTCCCACTTGCGTGACGTTGCCGGCCGCCGCGTACCCCACGCCCCCAAGCAGCGAACCCTGGAGGGCCGCTGCCTGCGAGATCTGCCATTGAAAGGTGGTCCCCAGCGACACAGAGGTGCTTGAGATGCGGAAAATGTAGGGCGAGATGTAGTCGTAGCCGCCGTAGAGTCCCCAGATCCCTTGATAGGAATCGCCAAGTCCGTAATCCGTCCCATAGAGGAGACCGCGGATCATGATGTTGTCGACGGGGTTGTCGAGGTTTCCCAGACTGCGGAATTCAAAATCAAAGTAGTCGAAAGGGCGGTCGTAGCTGTAGCCAGACTTGCCGGGAAGCCCGTAGGCCATATCGAAATCCAGCGCCGCTTCCTTCTTGAATGAGGTGGTGGTGACGCCCCGGGTGTTCAGGTCCGAATGCAGATTCTCACCCAGTTGCAGGCGCCAGCGGAGGCTGGGGTTGTTGCTGGGGAACACGGGCTTGAATCGGTCCCCAAAGGCCATCCGGTTGATTCCCGTGGCCGGCGATAGCATCGTCGCCCCCAGGTGGCGCCAGAATCCCAGGCTGCCGCTGTCATCGCTTTCGAGCACCAGGTTGGACAAACGGAAGAGCACCTCGCCCAGGAAGCTCCCGCCGAAGCCCGTGCTGATCTGATCGTTATAGGAAGGCTTCGTGGTCTCCCCACCCATTTCCCAGAGCAGGCTGCCCATGTGGTCGTAGGCCAGCGACTCCCAGTAGCTGAGGCCCGCGGATCGCGCGAAGCCGTGGTACATCGTTCCACCATAGGGATGGTTGAACTGGTTCATGGCGAAGGCGTCTTTGTCGACCACCCACGGCCCGTGCGTGACATGGTTCCAGAAAGTCGAGAGGTTCACGCTGTAGACCTTCTTTCCGTCCTCCATTTGGTTGGGGTAGGCCTTCCGGTCGTACCCGTTGAGAAGCACGAGGAAGGCCGGAATCTCGAGGGCCGGGATGAGGTAACTCTTGCTCGAACCGGTTCCCCAGGAGCGGGTCTGGAGTTTGCCTGCAGGCGGTTCCTTCATCCATGCTGCGTCGGCGGCGGGAAGATCCACTGTTGACCCAGAGGCGACGGGGGCGGCCCCCGCTTTTTGTGGGATCGCTTGCCCCTCTGCGCTGGGCGGTTTTTCAGGAGGGGGGCTGGGGACATCATCTCCCTGGGCAAGAACCGAGCTCTTTACAAGAAGCCACCAACCCAGCCACAAGACGGCAGGCAAGGCTCTCCATGTGGGCTGCCCGCGCCTCATACATCACCCTTCGGCTGGCCCGATCCCATTCAGGTTGTTCCCCGCATCCCAAGTCCCACCCCGAATCGGACTCGCACTGGGGCTGACGCGAACCTGAATTTCAAGGGCTCCGAGGGCATGAGCGAATGTCGGACGATTCTTGCCCATGGAGCCTCCCTGATCACGTGGGGGACTGTGCAAGGGTTGTGCCTAAGTATTAAAATTATTAGTTTAATTGGTTTAAACGATGTCGACCCGATGTCTGAAGCAGGGCACCAGATCAGAATGAAGGAGCGCCTCCTTCAAATGGATTTCCTCTCCTGGCCCAGGCCGTGGGGAACAGGGGCGGCGGCGATGACATTCAGCTGCTGGATCAGGGCGATGCGCTGCATGCGCCTGTCGCATAAAGGGAGTCGCGGCGCGGGGCACCACCTCAAAAAGCGGTGCCTCCGGTCTCCAGCCTCCAGCCGACTCCCCGGTCATACTGGCATCCGGAGGAATCTCATGCTCTACCGGAAGCCCTGCGGCAGCGTCCTGGAGGCCATCGGCAACACGCCGCTGGTCCGGCTTCGCCGCGTCGTGTCGGACCTGCCGGTGGAAGTCTTCGCCAAGCTCGAGTTCCTGAACCCCATGGGCAGCAGCAAGGACCGCATCGCGAAGCACATGATCCAGGCCGCCGAGCGCGACGGCCGACTGAAGCCCGGCGACACCATCATCGAGAACTCTTCCGGCAACACGGCCATGGGCTTGGCGCTCATGGCCATCCAGAAGGGCTACAAGCTCAAGGTGGTGGTGCGCGACACCATCTCCCAGGAGAAGCTGAACCAACTGCTGGCGCTCGGCGCCCAGGTGCACAAGGTGGACACGAGCCTGCCGCCGGAACACCCGGACAGCTACAACAACATCACCCCCCGCCTGGCCCGGGAGACGCCCAACTGCTTCTTCCCCGACCAGCACGGCAACCGGGAGAACAACGCCGCCCACTACGCCGGCACGGGCCCCGAGATCTGGGAGCAGATGGAGGGCCGCATCGACTATCTGGTGGCCGGCGCGGGCACCGGCGGCACCATTGGCGGCGTGGGGCGCTACCTCAAGGAGCAGGACCCGCGCATCAAGATCGTGGCCGTGGATCCGGTGGGCTCCGTGTTCACCCCCCACTTCCATGGCGAAGCGAATCCGAAGGCGGGACCCTACAAGATCGAGGGCCTGGGCGACGAGTTCCTCATCCCCACCATGGAGTTCGAGCTCATCGACGAGATGGTCCAGGTGACGGACCGCGATGCCTTCCACCAGGCGCGGCGGCTGGTGAAGGAGGAGGGCGTCCTGGGCGGCGGCTCCAGCGGCGCCGCGCTGTGGGCGGTGCGGCAGGTGGCGGCCAAGCTGCCGCCCATGGACCGCCCTGCGCGCATCGTCACCGTGTTCCCCGACGGCGCCGGCCGCTACCTCAGCAGCATCTTCAACGATGCCTGGCTCGCGGAGCGGGGCCTGCTGGAAGAGGCATGACCGCTTTCTCCGGCACCTACGTCGAGGCCATCCGCCGGGCGCTCTTCGACGCCATGGAGGCCGATCCGCGCGTCTGCTGCCTGGGCGAGGATATCGGCGCCTACGGCGGCGCCTTCCGGGCCACGGAGGGCCTGCTGGAGCGCTTCGGCCCGGATCGCGTGATCGACACGCCCATCTCCGAGCAGGCCATCGTAGGCGCGGCCATCGGCGCGGCCCTGATGGGACAGCGCCCTGTGGCGGAATTCCAGTTCATGGACTTCGCCCTGCTGGCCTCGGATCTCATGGTGAACTTCGCGGCCAAGGCCCACTGGCGCTGGGGGGCCACCGTGCCCGCCGTGTTCCGCGGTCCTTCGGGCGGCGGCAACGGCGGCGGCCCCTTCCACAGCCAGAACCCCGAGGGCCACTTCCTGGGCAGCCCCGGCCTCAAGGTGGTGGCGCCGGGCACCGTGCGGGATGCCTACGCCCTGTTCCGCGCGGCCATAGATGATCCGGATCCGGTGCTGTTCTTCGAGCACAAGCGCCTCTACCGCCGCCTCAAGGACCACTGGGACGAGGCTCCCACGGCCCGGCTCGGCGAGGCCGCCCTGCGGAAGAACGGTTCCAAGGCCTGCATCGTCACCTATGGCGCCGCGCAGCACGTGGCCCTCGAGGCCGTGGCCGATCTGGACGTGGCGGTGCTGGATCTCCGCACCCTCTGGCCCCTGGACGACCAGGCCATCGCCGAGCTGGTGCAGCGCACCCATCGCGTCCTGGTGCTCACGGAGGCCAGCCTCACCTACGGCCCGGGCGCCGAGCTGGCGGCCCGCATCGGCGAGGCCTGCTTCGGCTGGCTGGATGCCCCCGTCATGCGCCTGGGCGCCGCCGATACGCCCACGCCCGCCAGCCCGCCCCTGGAAGCGGCCTTCCTGCCAGGGCCGAAGACGGTGCGGTCCACCCTGGAGCGGCTCCTGGCCTGGTGACGGCGCCGCTGGAGCCGATTCAACCCATTCATCACCAATTTCATGCTCGGGCTTCAGAAAAATCCGGTCTAATGAAGGCAAATGATCCTGCCATTACCGGTTCTGCTGTGCGCGAGTCTCGTTTTTTCCCTTGGTCAACCAGGGCCGGGGACCGCTGCCATGGCCAGGCGGGCCCTGCCGCCACGGAAGACAGCCCCCGCCCCCCGGCCCTCCCAGCCGCAGATCCCGGCCCGGGCCCATGAGCGGCGGCTGGAAGTGGCCGATGGCCATGGTGGCTGGCGGCCCTTCTACGTCAAGGGCATGAACCTCGGCGCGGCCCTGCCCGGCAAGTATCCCAGCGAGTTCCCCGACCGGGCCACCTACGACGGCTGGCTGCGGGAGATGGCCGAAGCGGGCATCAACACCGTCCGCGTCTACACCATCCACCCGCCCGCGTTCTACGAGGCCCTGCACGCCTACAACCTCGCCGCCCGGAAACCTCTATGGCTCATCCACGGCGTCTGGACCGAGCTGCCCCCCCGCCACGATTTCCTGGACCCGGGCTGGCTCGCCGCGTGGCACCGGGAGATGCAGGAGGTGGCCGAGGTGCTCCACGGCCGGGCCCGCATCCCCGTGCGCCCGGGACATGCCGATGGCGTCTACGGAGCGGATGTCAGCCCCTGGACCCTGGCCGTCATCCTGGGCCGCGAGTGGGAATCCTCCAGCGTGGTGGCCTTCAACCGCCGGCATCCGGGAGATTCGGACTGGTCCGGCCGCTTCGTCACCCTGCGGGGCGGCCATGCCATGGAACAGTTCCTGGCCCGGAGCATGGACCGCTTCCTGGCCCTCGAGTGGGACCGGTTCCACGCCCAGCGGCCCATCGCCTTCACCAACTGGCCCACCCTGGACCCCCTCTTCCACATCACGGAGCCCACGGAGCAGGAGGAGCGGGCCCTCCGCCAGAAGCTGGGCCTGCCGGTCGAGAAGATCAACGCCGAACCCGAGGATGAGGATGCGGTCGGCCTGGATATGGAGAAGTTCGCCGGGACGCCCGAGCTCCTGGCGGGCCTGTTCGCCAGCTACCACGCCTATCCGTACTATCCAGACTTCATGAACCTGGATCCCGGCTACGCCCAGGCCAGGGACCACCTGGGGCCCAGCCACTATGCCGGGTACCTCGCCGACCTGGTGAAGCACCATGCCCGCCACCCCGTGCTCATCGCGGAGTTCGGGGTTCCTTCTTCCCGTGTGGTCGCCCACTGGCAGGCCCAGGGCCTGACCCACGGCGGCCAGAGCGAACGGGAGCAGGGCGAGCAGGATGCCCGGCTCCAGCGCAACATCTACGAGGCGGGCTGCGCAGGGGGCGTGCTGTTCGCCTGGATCGACGAATGGTTCAAGAAGAACTGGCTGACCCTGCCCTTTGAACTTCCTTCCGATCGGAAGCCCCTCTGGTACAACGTCCTGGATGCGGAGGAGAACTACGGGCTCATCGCCTACCGTCCAGGCACGAAAGGGCCCACCGTCCTCATCGACGGCAAGGCCGAGGACTGGGCCCGGGTTCCCGTCTACCTGGAAGGCGACGGCCTCACTTTGAAGGTGGTGGCGGACGAGGGCTGGCTCCACCTGGCCCTGTTCCTTCCGGCCCCCGTGGACTTCTCGAAGCAGGCCTTCCTGGTGGGCATCGACACCCTGGACCCCGACCGGGGCGACCACCGGCTGCCCTGGACCCCGGACCTCCGCAGCGAGGCGGGACTGGAGTTCGCGGTCCTGTTCCAGGGCCCGGGCCGCACCGGCGTGTTCGTCGACGCACCCTACGCCGTTCCCGAGTACCGGCCCATGCCCCAGCAGCGCTACCGGAGCCTCGCCAACGACGAGGGCCGCTTCGTCCTGGCCACCGCGAAGAGCAACCATCCGCGGATGGGCCGCGATGGCGCGCGGTTCCCGGGCCACAGCACCGAGATCGGCTGGCTCCGCCAGGGCACCCAGGACCGCGCGGACCCGGCCTTCGATTCCCGGGCCGAGTGGCAGGTGGGCCGGAGCCCGGATGGCCGGGGCTTCCTCGAGGCCCGGATCCCCTGGGCGCTGCTGCATGTCACGGACCCCAGCAGCCGCTCAGTCCTCGACGATCCGGAGGCGAAGCCCCCCAGCCCCCTGGCGACGACCATCACTCCGGGGTTCAGATTCGTGCTGGCGGTCCTGGATGCCGACAAACCGCTGGGGGAGGGAAAGAGCACCGTCCGCCTGACCCTGCCCGCCACCAGCCGGGGGCGCATTCCCCTGCCGCCGCTCTTCAGCTGGGCCACCTGGGCCCAGCCGACCTTCCACCGCTTCCGCAAGCAGTCCTACACGATCTACCAGAAGGCCCTGGCCGACACCCCCGACGAACCGAGGATGCCCCGATGATCCACCCCGCACCGCCCGCCCTGCAGGAACCCGCGCCGACGCCGGATGCCGCCACCCTCCTAAGGCAGGCCCGGGACCTGCGCTCGCAGAAGCGGCTGCCCGAGGCCGTGGCGGTCTACACGCGCATGCTGGAGCTGTGGAAGGACCACCCGGACGCGCTCCTGGAGCGGGCCCGGACGCTGAGCTGGATGAAGCGGTTCGACGAGGCCATCCGCGACCTCAAGCGGCACCGGGAGGTCCATCCGGAGCTCGCGGCGGAATCCGAGCCCGTCCTGGCGCGGGTGACCGCCTGGTCCCGGCAGTTCAAGGAAGCCATCCGGATCCTCCAGCCCTACGTGGCCCGGGGGGACCGCCAGGCCACCCTGGATACCGCCACCTACCTGAGCTGGGACGGTCAGCTGAACCGGAGCCTAGCCCTGACCGGCGCCTGGCTGAAGGCGCACCCCGCGGACCGGGACTTCCTCATCAACCGCGGGCGGGTGCTGGGCTGGCGCGGACGGCACGACCAGGCCCGGCGCACCTACCAGGAGGTCCTCCTCCAGAGTCCGGGGGACCGGGAGGCGAGGCTGGGCCTCGCCCAGCTCGATCTCTGGGCGGGCGATCCCGAGGCGGCGGACCAGCGCCTGGCCGGCCTCGGCCCCGAAGACGCCAGGACCCCCGAGGCCGAGCTCCTGCGCGCCCAGATCGACCAGCGCATGGGCCGCCTTCGCCAGGCCCGGACCCGGACCGAAGCGCAGCTGGGCAACCCGGACATCCGCGAGGACGCCCAGTCCCGGCTGCGCGGCCTCGTGGATGCCCAGGGGCCCTGGATCGAGCTCTCCCAGATCCGCACGGACTCCAACGAGGGCCTGCGCGCCCAGGCCCAGCGGGTGGATGCGGCAGTCCCGTTCTTCGACGGGAGCCTGCGGCTGGGCGGCGCCTTCGATCTGCTCAGCCAGAGTGGAGGGACCGAGCGGAAACCCCGGGAATGGTCACTGGGGATCAGCCATCCCCTGGGCTCCCGCCTCCGGGCCTCGGCCCAGGTGGGCCGGGTGGATGACGTGGGCGGCGAGCCGGCCAGCTTCCACAACCTCTCCCTGGGACTGCGCGCCGCCCCGGGCCTGACCCTGGTCCTGTCGCACAGCGCCGCGCCGAACCTGGCCACGCCCCTGGCCGTGGACCTCCGCACCTACACCCGGACCTGGACCCTGGGGGGGAACTGGGTCTTCAACCAGACCCTCGACCACGTGGGCCTGTCCCTGGACCGCGCCTTCCTCTCCGCCGGCGCCGCGCGGACGGGCCTCCGCCTCGAGGCTGGACAACGGTTCCCCGTCGAGGGGGGGGAGTGGCGCGCGGGGCTGTCGAGCCGCCTCATCGACCAGGACCGGAGCCTCCGGCTCGGGTTCTTCAATCCCGAGCGGTACCGGTACTACGGCGCCACCGCCGGCGCCTCGGCGAGGCGGGAGGAGCGCTGGGAACTCGCCCTCGACGCCTGGGGCGGGAGGCAGACGGTGAACCAGGCCTCCAGCCAGTTCACCTGGGGGTACACCGTGGCCGCGACCTGGACGCCCGGAGGCTCGGCCGCCTCCCTCTTCGCCTCCTGGGACCAGAGCGTGGCGGGACTTCCCATCTCGGATCCCCTCGATCCCAGCAGCTATCGGGATCACACCCTCCGCTTCGGGATCCGGATCCGTGGAAATCGCTGGATTTGGTAGAAATGCGATAGACTTTTTCCGATGACCCGACATTGGCCGGAACAGACGACAGTCCTGGTGGTCGAAGACGACCCTGCGACTGCCAAGATCATCCAGGTCCGCCTGGAGATGGAGGGGCTGAAGGTCCTCGTAGCCGGAAATGGCATGGAGGCCCTCGATGTTCTCCAGCGGGAGAAGGTCGATCTGATCTCCACCGACCTGATGATGCCGGCCATGAACGGCTTCCGTCTGGTCCAGGAAGTCCGGGACCTCCCACCCCCGAAGGGCCGCATCCCCATCCTGCTCCTCTCCAGCAACCACAGCGAGCAGGACATGGTGCGATGCCTCGCCGCCGGCGCGGACGACTACATGGCCAAGCCGATCTCCGTCCAGGTGATGGTGGAGCGGCTGTGGCGGCTCTTCGAACGATCCCACCGCGCGGGGTGATCTATCTTCCCCATCCACCTGCCCCACAGCACGCTGCTGCCGATCCTCCACTGGGCGACCCTCGGTCTGGTCAGTCTGGTCGCAGCCCTGGTGGTCGTGGGCGTCATCATGCAGTACCTCAAGGACCGGCGGAACCGGTATCGCATCGCCCGTTACCAGGCCTGGGAGGGCCAGCTCACGGACTACCTCTTCAAGAGGGGCTATGAGCGCGACGGCTTCGGGCAGGTCGCCTGGTCCGACCGGTGGCTGTTCCGGGATTTCCTTGCGCGCTACCAGTCCACGATCGCGGGACAGGAATCCGAGCTGCTGCGGGAGCTCTACCTGAGCATGGGCATCCACACCTCCCTGCCCGGGCGCCTGCAGGACCGCGACCCCAAGATCCGGGCCCAGGCGGCGAAGGAGATCGCCGTCTTCCGCCTGGACGAGCCGGCGGAGCACGCGCCGCCACCCGTGACGGAGCGGCCCTGGCGCTGGAAGCCCGGCGTCCGCATGGAGGGCTACCTCGATCAGGTGCTGCCCCTCCTCGATGATCCCGTCCCCTTCGTCGCCCACACGGCGGCTCTGACCCTGACCCGCAGCCGGAGCCTGAAGTACGCCGAGCCCGTGCTGGCCTGGGTCATGCGCGAGGAGCTCTACCAGCGGGAGCGGCTGCTCCGGGTGCTCGAAGGCTTCGGCCCCACCCTGCTGCCCTGGATGAAGGAGAACCTGGAGTCCCCGAACCAGAACCCCGAGCCCTGGATCCTCTACGCCCTCCTGGCGGGCTCCCACCGGCACCGGGAATCCCTGCCGCGCCTGCTGTGGCTGCTGGAGGTTCCGAACGTGGACCTGCGCGCCTCGGTGCTCAAGGCCCTCATCATCCTCGCGGATCCGGCGGTGTACCCGAAGGTGCGCAGCTTCGCCTCTAGCCCCGCCTGGGAGATCCGGACCCAGGTCGCCCGGGCCCTGGGCGTGCTGGGGGGCCCCTCCGCCGTTCCCGACCTGCTGCCCCTGATGGCCGATCCCGTGTACGAAGTGCGCCGGAACGCCGCCCAGAGCCTCGTGGACCTCGGCCACTCTGGCGTCTCGGCCCTGACCTGGCTGGCGAACGATCCCGCCGCCGACCGCTTCGCCCGCGACATCGCCCGGGAGCGGCTCGAGTGGGCGGATGAACGGGGGCACATGTGACCTTGCGGGCCTTCCTCACCGCCACCGTCGAGTGGAGCATCCTCAGCTACTTCCTGGCCACCAACCTGACGCACCTGGCCCTGATCCTCCGCGCCTTCTTCTCCATCCGGAACTACCTGGATGCCGTCGGGATTGACCGCCTGGACACGGCCTTCGAGACCAGCCACTACAAGCCCATCACCCTGATCTGCCCCGTCTACAACGAAGAGGCCGGGGTCGTGGCGAGCATCAACAGCCTCATCAGCCTCCGCTATCCCGAGTTCCAGGTCGTGGTGGTGAGCGACGGCAGCACGGACGCCACCCTGGAGCGCCTGGTCAAGGCCTTCAAGCTCCAGCCCAGCCAGCGGGTCCTGCGCCAGCTCCTGCCCACCAGGGAGGTCCGCGGCATCTACGAAAGCGCCTACGTGCCCAACCTGGTGGTGGTGGACAAGGCCAACGGTGGGAAGGCCGACGCCCTGAACTGCGGCATCAACCTCGCCCGCTACCCGCTGGTCTGCTGCATGGACGGGGACAGCCTCCTGGAGAACGACGCGCTCCTGCGCATCGCCCGGCCCTTCATGGACCGGCCGGACATGGTGGCCTCCGGTGGCGTGGTCCGCCCCCTGAACGGCTGCAAGGTCACGCCCATGGGCATCCGTGGCATCTTCCTGCCCGACTCCTGGCTGGCCCGCTTCCAGATCGTGGAATACCTGCGGGCCTTCCTCTTCACCCGCGTGGGCCTCGCCTCCCTGGACAGCATGTTCATCGTCAGCGGCGCCTTCGGCGTCTTCCGCAAGGACCTGGTCGTGACGGCGGGAGGCTTCGAGACCTCCACCATCGGCGAGGACTTCGAGCTCGTCGTGCGCCTGCACCGCTGCCTGCGCGAGGAGAAGCGCCCCCATCACATCACCCTGGTGCCCGACCCCGTGTGCTGGACCGAGGTGCCCGAGGATTTCCGCGGCCTCGGCCGCCAGAGGAACCGCTGGCAGCGGGGCCTCCTGGAGACCCTCTGGCGGCACCGCCACATGTGCTTCAACCCCAAGTACGGCCGCATCGGGCTCTTCTCCATGCCCTACTTCATCTTCTTCGAGGCCCTGGCGCCCATCATCGAGGTCAGCGGGTACCTGCTGTTCGCGGTAGCCATCCTGACCGGCTCCGTCGGCGGCACCTTCGCCCTCCTGTTCTTCTACGTCGCCCTGCTGCTCGGCGTGCTGAACTCCGTGGTGGCCGTGGTGCTGCAGGAGATCAGCGGCCACCGCTACCAGGGCCTCAAGGCCCTGGTCCTGCTGCTCGTGGGGGCCGTGGCGGAGAACTTCGGCTACCGGCAGCTCACGGTCTGGTGGCGCCTGAAGGGCACCTACGACTGGATCCGCGGCAAGAACACCTGGGGCCATATGAAGCGCCAGGGCCTCACCACGCACCCGGCTCCGGAGGAACCGCCCCAGGCTTGACGGATGACCGTGGTCAGACCATCCTGGTTCCTCGATCTTTGGCAGTCCCATGAGTGTCTGATGACGTCCGGCCGCCTCGCGATGAAGCCAGCCGGGATGCACCGCAAGGAAGGGCCCGCAGGGCAACGTGGTTCGTTGTTCAAGGGACCTGACACGGCGGGGCGCCCGGCTGGCTTCATCCCTCCGGGCGAGGGGTGGCGGGCGTCGCGATGCCGCGTCACGCTCGTCGCGCGTAGTACCCGCTACGCTTCGACTCGCCTTCCTCGCCTCGCTCGCCCGGCACGCCTCGCGCGAGGCAGCCGGTCGTCATCAGACACTCAATAGCGCTATCCAGAAAGGTGGAGGGAAAGGCCCTGTGAAACCTTGGCAACCTGCGACAGCAAGGTGCCAACTCCTGCCCCCGGCGTGTCCGGGGGGAAGATACCGAACGACTCAGACTGACCCGAGACCCCCTGGATACCGTTATCGGACTGTCGCCCCCAGGCGCATCCATGACCCCTTCCACCTTCCAGCGGGCCCTCGACGAGGGCGAGTGCTTCCTCTTCGACGGAAGCACGGCCACGGCCCTGCATGACCGCGGGATCACCCTCCAGCGCAGCTTCGAGGAGTGCAACCTCAAGGCGCCGGACCTGCTGCTGGCCATCCACGGCGAGTTCCTGGCCGCCGGCGCCCAGGTGCTCACCACCAACACCTGGGGCGCCAACCGCCTGAAGCTGGCGGCCCGGGGACTGGAGGGTCAGCTCGACGCCATCAACCGGGAGGGCGTGGCCCTCGCGAAGCAGGCCATCGCCCAGCAGGGCAGCCGCGCCTGGGTGGCGGGCTGCATCGGGCCCCTGGGCGTCCGCATCGAACCCTGGGGACCCACCTCCTTCGAGGAGGCCCGCGCCCTCTTCCGCGAGCAGGCCGAAGCGCTGGCCGGCGCCGGCGCGGACCTGATCGTGCTGGAGGCCTTCGAGGATCTGAACGAGATCCACCAGGCCATCCTCGCCGCGAGGGAGGTCGGAAGCCTGCCCGTCGCGGCCCTCATGACCACCAACGATGATGGCCAGGCCCTGTTCGGGGCGGAGCCCGAGTGGTTCATCAAACAGCTCGATACCTGGGGCGCCGATCTGGTGGGCCTCATCGGTGGCAACGGCCCCGCGCCCCAGCTGCGCCTGCTGGAGCGTCTGAAGGCCGTCACCGCCAGGCCCATCGTCCTCCAGCCCAACCCCGGCCTGCCCCATCAGGTGGACGGTCGCCTCATCTATGGGGCCAGCCCCGAGTACCTGGGCGGCTTCGCGGCCCGCGCTCTCGCCGCGGGCGCCCGCGCTGTGGGCGGCTGCAGCGGCACGACGCCCGCCCACATCCGCGCCATGCGCGGGGCCTTCCGCCAGGAGCGGGCCTTCGTGCAGGGGGGTGGCGGCTTCGAGCTGAAGCCCCACGAGCAGCCCCAGCCCGAGGTGCCCTTCGCCTACCGCAGTCGCTTCAGCCTCAAGCTGGCCCAGGGCGAGTTCGTCCACACCGTGGAGCTGGTGCCGCCCAAGGGCATGGAGTACGACAAGCTCGTGGCCAAGACCCGCCAGTGCCGCGCCCTGGGCGTGGACGCCATCAATGTGCCCGACGGCCCCCGCGCCATGGCCCGCATGTCCGCCCTGGCCACGGCTCTCATCATCGAGCAGCAGGTGGGGCTGGAGACCATCCTCCACTACGCCTGCCGGGACCGGAACCTGCTGGGCATGCAGAGCGATCTGCTGGGCGCCGCGGGCCTGGGCCTGCGCAACATCCTCGCCGTCACCGGCGACCCGCCGAAGCTGGGGCCCTACCCCCAGGCCACAGCCGTCTTCGATGTGGACGCCATCGGCCTCGTGAACATGCTCAAGCGCCTGAACACCGGCCTCGACCTGGGCGGTGCCGGCATCGGCAAGCCCACCTCCTTCAGCGTGGGCGTGGGCGCCAACCCCGTGGCACCGGACCTGGAGCGGGAGAAGGCTCGCTTCCGCTACAAGGTGGAGGCCGGCGCCCAGTGGGCCATCACCCAGCCCGTCTTCGACGCCGAAAGCCTCTTCCGCTTCCTCGACTTCACCGAGTCCCTGGACGGCAGGGGCGGCCTGCCCATCATCGCCGGCATCTGGCCCCTCAAGAGCCTGCGCAACGCGGAGTTCATGGCCAACGAGGTGCCCGGTGTCTTCATGCCGCCAGCCCTTCTGGCCCGCATGGCGAAGTGGTCAAGCGCCGAGGACCAGATCAAGGAGGGCCTCGCCATCGCCCAGGAGATCATCGAGACCATCCGCCCCCGCATCCGCGGCCTCCAGCTGTCGGCCCCCTTCGGCCAGGTGGAGCTTGTCGCGCCGCTGCTGCCCAAGCGGGAGGACACATGAGCGTGAAGGTCCACTTCCTCCTCGAAGACCTGCTGGTGGAAGCCCCCGCGGGGACCTCATTGCAGCGCATCGCGGACGCCGCGGGCGCCGACATCACCTTCGGCTGCCGCACGGGCTCCTGCGGCACTTGCCGCGTGCGCGTCGCGGAGGGGCTGCACCACTGTAGCGATCCGAACCCGGAGGAGCGCGACTTCCTGCAGGGCCTGGACGCCCCTTCCGACCAGCGCCTCGCCTGCCAGGTGGTCGTCCACGGCGATGTCGCCATCGACTACCTCGGGCTCTGACATGACGACCCTCGACACGCTCCTCCACGACAAGGTGCTGCTGCTGGATGGGGGCATGGGGACGCAGATCTTCGCCCGCACGCCCACCGTGGAGGACTACGGCGGCGCGGCGCTGGAGGGCTGCGTGGACCTGCTCACGGAGCGGCGGCCCCAGTGGATCCGCGAGATTCACGAGAGCTATTTCAAGGCCGGTGCCGACGCGGTGGAGACCAACACCTTCGGCGC
This sequence comes from Geothrix edaphica, assembly GCF_030268045.1. NCBI lineage: Bacteria > Pseudomonadati > Acidobacteriota > Holophagae > Holophagales > Holophagaceae > Geothrix > Geothrix edaphica. The sequence goes on along the minus strand of NZ_BSDC01000001.1, from coordinate 165,167 downwards.
GAACCCCCTGGTGCTCGGCGATTTCGGGTTGTCCCACAAGGCCTACGACCTGAATGTGCAGGCCGCCTCCCTCGCGAAGGAAGTGGCTCGCAGCTTTGACCGCCCGCGCTTCGTCATCGGCTCCGTGGGCCCCGGCACCAAGCTCATCACGCTGGGTCACGTGGGCTATGCCGAGCTGCTGGCCTCGTACCGCGTGCAGATGGACGGGCTGCTGGATGGCGGCGCCGACGCCATCCTCATCGAGACCTGCCAGGACCTGGGCCAGATCAAGGTGGCCGTGCGGGCCGCCCGGGAGGCCATGGCCGCGAAGCAGCGCAAGGTCCCGCTCTGGGTGCAGGCCACGGTGGAGACCACGGGCACGCTGCTGGTGGGATCCGATATCTCCGCCGTGCTCACCAGCGTGGAGCCCCTGGGCATCGACGTGCTGGGTCTCAACTGCGCCACGGGGCCGGATGAGATGCACGCCCACCTCCAGACCCTCTGCGAGGCCAGCCCCTTCCGCATCAGCTGCCTCCCCAATGCGGGCCTGCCGGAAAACGTGGGCGGCCAGGTGGTCTACCCACTGGATCCCGCCGCCTTCGCCCCCAAGGTGCTGCATGCGGCCTCGGAGTTCGGCCTCGCCATCGTGGGCGGCTGCTGTGGCACCACGCCGGACCACATCCGGGCCCTGGCCGCCGGCGTGGAGCAGCTGAACGTGCCGAAGCGCGCGCCGAAGCTCGAGCGCAGCGCCGCCAGCCTCTACCAGAGTGTCGCGCTCCGGCAGGAGCCCGCGCCCCTCATCGTGGGCGAGCGGACCAACGCGAACGGGTCGAAGAAGTTCCGCGACCTGCTGGCCGCCGAGGACTGGAACGGCATGATCACCCTGGCCAAGGAGCAGCAGAAGGAGGGCGCCCACCTGCTGGACCTCTGCGTGGCCTACGTGGGCCGGGACGAGGTGCGCGACGCGGACGAGCTGCTGGGCCGGCTGGTCTCCCAGATCACGCTCCCCCTCATGATCGACAGCACGGAGGTGCCCGTCATCGAGCGAGCCCTCCAGCGCAGCCCCGGCAAGTGCGTGGTGAACTCCATCAACTTCGAGGACGGCGAGGGCAAGGCCCGGAAGATCCTGGACCTGTGCAAGACCTACGGCGCGGCGGTGGTGGCCCTCACCATCGACGAGCGGGGCATGGCCAAGACCCGCGCGGAGAAGCTGGCCGTGGCGAAGCGCCTGCACGCCCTGGTGGTGGGCGAGTACGGGCTGGATCCCGGCGACCTCATCCTCGATCCGCTGACCTTCACCCTGGGCAGCGGCGACGAGGAATTCCGGGGTTCCGCCGTGGAGACGCTCGAGGCCCTGAAGCTCATCAAGGCCGAGCTGCCGGGGGTCATGACCATCCTCGGCGTGAGCAACGTGAGCTTCGGCCTGAACCCCTCCTCCCGCCACGTGGTCAACGCCCTCATGCTCTACCACGGCGTGAGGCACGGCCTCGACATGGCCATCTTCAATGCGTCGAAGGTCATCCCCGTGGCCAAGATCGATCCCGAGGACCGGCGCATGGTCGAGGATCTCATCTTCGACCGGCGCTCGGAGGGCTACGATCCCCTCAAGGCCGTCCTGGCGCGCTTCAGCGATCGCAAGGCCTCCGTGGCCGACGACCACCGCGCCGACCTGCCCGTGCTGGAGCGCCTGCACCGCGGCATCCTCGATGGCGAGAAGCAGGCCATCCTCGCGGACGTGGACGAGGCCCTGAAGGACCACGACCCGCTGAAGCTCATCAACGAGGTGCTGCTGGGGGCCATGAAGGTGGTGGGCGAGCGCTTCGGCTCCGGCGAGATGCAGCTGCCCTTCGTGCTGGAGAGCGCCGAGGCCATGAAGGCGGCCATCAAACGCATCGAGCCCCACCTGCCCCGGGAGTCCAACTACCAGAAGGGCCGCATCCTCCTGGCCACGGTGAAGGGGGATGTCCACGACATCGGCAAGAACCTGGTGGACATCATCCTCAGCAACAACGGCTTCGAGGTGAAGAACCTGGGCATCAAGCAGCCCATCGAAGCCATCCTCAAGGAGCTGGCGGCCTGGCCCGCGGACGCCATCGGCCTCTCGGGCCTGCTGGTGAAGTCCACCGTGATCATGAAGGAGAACCTGCACTTTCTGGAGGAGCAGGCCCAGCGCGTGCCCGTCATCCTCGGGGGCGCCGCCCTCACCCGCGACTACGTGGAGGGCGACTGCCGGCGGTCCTATTCGGGCGCGGTGCTCTACGCGGAGGACGCCTTCGAGGGCCTGCGCCACATGCAGGCATTGGTGGCAGGGGAGACCGGCGTCCCGGCTCCTGCAACCGCCGCCTCCGCGGCTGGCGATATCAAAATCCTGAAGCGAGGGGGCGCCGCGGTGCCGCTCACAGAAGCGGGCCAGAGCAGCTGGGTGCGCCATGACGCGCCCTCGCCGGAGCCGCCCTTCTGGGGCGTGCGGGAGCTGACGGACGCGCCCGTGGACCTCTTCGCGCACCTGGACGAGTTCGCCCTGGTGCGCAACCGCTGGGGCTTCAGCCAGGGCAGCCAGAGCGACGAGGCCTTCGCCGCCGTGCTGCGGGACAAGGCGGAGCCCCAGCTGGCGCGCTGGAAGGCGCGCCTCGCGGCCGCTCCGGTCTTCCAGCCGAAGGCCCGGTACGGCTACTTCCCCGTGCGGGCCGAGGGCGACGCGCTGCGGGTGCTCGATCCGGCGGACCGGTCCCGCACCCTCGCCGTGCTCGGCTTCCCGCGCCAGGCTGCTGGTCGCCGTCTCTGCATCGCCGACTTCTTCCGGGCCGAGGCCACCGACGTGCTGGCCCTCCAGCTCGTCACGCTGGGCCAGGCCGCCGCGGACCATGCGGCCAAGCTCTACCGGGAGGATGGCTACGCGGACTACTTCGCCTTCCACGGCCTCGCCACGGAGCTGACGGAGGCCTACGCCGAGCGGCTCCACGCCCGCATCCGCCGGGAGCTGGGCATCCACGCCAAGGACCTGCCGGGCCGCGCCCTCTTCGCCCAGGGCTACCAGGGATCGCGCTACTCCTACGGCTACCCGGCCTGCCCCGACCTGGAAGGCAACGGCCCCATCCTCGACCTGCTCCATGGCGCCGAGATCGGCGTCCACCTCAGCGACAGCCACCAGATGGACCCCGAATACAGCACCAGCGCCCTCGTGGCCTGGCATCCCCAGGCGCGGTACTTCTCGGTGTGATGGCCCGGCCCATCCGGCCATGCTCCAATGGTCGAGTAACCGGGCATGGGAGGGGACCATGAGGCTGGCCCTGATGGGTGGATGGCTGCTGCTGGTGGCTCGGCTGCTCTCAGGGCAATCCGTCGTGGCGCTGGCGGATCGGCAGGAGGTCATCCTGGAGGGCCAGGTGCTGCGGCGGACCGCTGCGGAGCCCAGGTTCACGCCGGTCCCCGACCTGCCGGACTTCCGGCCCGGCCTGAGGTCCCTGGCGCGCATGGAGGTGGCCTGGGACGGGTCCAAGGTGTATCAGGTCGGATTCACGGAAGACCGCCATCCGGTGGCCTGCTCGGGAAAGGCCTTCTTCACCGATGCCGGGGAGCGCCAGTGGTCCTGGACGGAGCCGAAGCCCCTGCCCGTCAAAGAAGGGGAAAGCTGGAAGCTCCTGGGGGCCTGGGAAGACAGTCTCCTGTTCCTCCAGGTGAGCCGGGACGCCAAGGCCAAGCCCCGGTCAGCCTCGTCCCCCAAGGGCGGGGCCGTCTCCCAGTGCCTGGTCCGGGTGGACCTGCTGACTGGGGAAACCACACGGCTCCTGGAGGTGCAGGTCGGCAGCGATGCGCGCATGACCGCCGCGTTTTCCCGCGATGCCTTCTACCTGTTCACCGCCACGGGAAAGACCATCCGGGTGCAGGTGGGCACGGAACCCTGGTCCGTGGACCTGCTCCACGCCAATATTTGGGGCGAGGCCGGCGTCACCCTGTGCAAGGACACGGGGGAGTTCCAGAATCCTTCCCTGTTCGGCCAGGCCTTTCTCGATGGGGACGGATCCATCCTGGTCCCGGCCCAGGTGTTTCTGCCCCTGGACCGCGCGGACATCGACTTGGCCTGGTCCCAGCTCCCCCAGCTCCGGAAGGCGGAGCTCATCCAGTCCGGCTTCTGGCCGGTGCCGGCCGACAAGGAGGTCGGCTGGAAGGACGATGTGCGCTTCCTGAGGTTCGATCCCGCAACCGCCCGATTCACCCAGGTGGACCGTTCCCGGTTCGAGCATCTGGTGGTGGAAGAGGAGAAGCCTTTCACGATCCGCCGGTTCCAGGGGCTCGAACCCACCCAGGCCCTCACCTCCGAAGGAGGCAGGATCCAGCCGCTGGAGCAGGCCTTGAGAGCGGCGGAATCCGGGCCGGTACCCAAGGCCAAGCGCGCCACGACAACCGATCCCGCGCCCAGGCCCGGGGCATTCCGGTGAAGCGGCACGATCCAGCTGCCCTGAGTGCAGTGCCTGCCGACATCAGGCCTGCGGCTTGGTGACGAGGTAGGGCCCCAGGGCCAGGTGGCGCAGCCCGGACCGGCGCATGACGTCCATGGCGTCGGCTGGCGACGAAACGATGGGCTCGCCGTGGATGTTGAATGAGGTGTTGAGGAGCGCCCCCCGGCCGGTGCGTTCCCGGAATCGCTCGAGGATGCGGTGGTAGCCGGGATTCTGCTCCCGGGTCACCACCTGGGGCCGGATGGTCCCGTCCTCCGGATGGCAGGCCGCCTTGACCTCGGCCGTGTTCCGGGAATCGAAGGCGAGGATCATGTAGGGCGCCGCGAAACCCTTGGGGTTGTGGATGTACCGGTCGGCGCACTCGGCCAGCACGGAGGGCGCGAAGGGCATCCAGAAGTCCCGGCACTTGATGGCGTTGTTCACGGTCCGGACCACATCGGGCCGGGTGGGATCCGCCAGGATGGATCGGTTGCCCAGGGCCCGGGCGCCGAACTCCTCCCGGCCATGGACGCGGGCCACGATCTCCCCCCGGCTGAGGAGATCGGCGATCTCGGCTTCGAGGTCCGGCGGCGTGGAGACCTCCCATCCCGCCTCCCGGGCCTCCCGGGCGGCCCGGTCGTAGTCGCCTGGCGCGGGTTCCGGGCCGAGGTAGAGGGACTCCAGGGGCTCGATCAGGTCCGCCTTCCCCTGGTCCGCCAGGAAGGCCCAGGCGGCGCCCAGGGCGTTGGTCTCGTCCCCGCAGGAGGGGAACACCCGGAGGTCGTCCACCTCGGGCAGCTCACCAATGGCCTTGTTGAGCTTGACGTTCATGAAGACGCCGCCGGAGAGCCGGAGCTTCCGCTGGCCGGTCCGCCTCAGCCAGTCCCGGACCCACTCGGTGATGAACTCTTCCGTGAACGCCTGGAGGCCCGCGCAGATATGGTCGAACCGGGTGAACTCCAGCCGCCTGCGCCAGAACTCATAGGCGAAGCTGGGATTGGGGGTGCCGGCGGCCCGGCGCCAGGTGCCGTCGGCATGCTCGAAGGAGCTGCGGAACAGGCGCTTGGCCTGGTCGACCCGGTCGCCGCTGGCGTAGGGCGCCATGCCCATGAGCTTGTACTCGTGCTCCATGGGCACCATCCCCATGAGGGCGGTGATGACCTCCCACAGGTTGCCGATGGAGTGCTCTTCGCGGACGGTCGCGATGCGCTCCAGCTTCCCTCCGGGCCTGGGCAGGGACACGGTGGCGCAGAGGGAGTCCCCGGCCCCATCGAGGGTGATCACGAGGGCCTGCTCGTCGATCCCGCAGCCCAGGTGGGCCGTGGCGGCGTGGCAGCGGTGGTGCTCGATGGTGGAGACCTTCCGCCGCTCGACGCCATGGGACATCAACCGCTCGATCTGCCGTTCGCGGCGCCAGCGGTGGACCAAGCGGCGGACCGGCGTCTTCTCCAGCAGTTCCTTCATCCGTCCGTCCAGCCGCGAGGCAGCCTTGTAGCTGCGGATCCGGCTCGCGGCCTCGTTGACCCCGGGGGCGGTGTCGGCGTAGGAGCCGTAGCCGCCGAAGACATAGGCATCGACATCCTGCCATCGCAGCCCCTGGCTTTCGAGGAGCCGCCCGATCGCCTGCTCCGGAAACCCGCGCCGGTTCTTCACCCGCGTGGGGCGCTCTTCCTGCAGGGCCCCGATCAGCCGTCCATCCTGGAGGAGCGCGGCAGAGGCGGTGTGGCTCGCGTTGATTCCGCAGATCAGCATGCTGGATCCCTGGTGGGCAGAGGTTCTGCGGGAAGGGTGCAGTGTGCGCGTGGGATGACCCGTCGAAAGGTCTAAGTGGCGGTTCGACTATCAGATTTTATTCGTTTTTATTTATGCATATTCATATTTTTTCTAATCACATCCTTGTGATGAATGCGTTTTATAAAAGGCCAGATCACGGCAGACCCGGTATCCCACTGCGGTAGCTCCCGGCCGGAGCCGCCGCACGATTCCCGTGACAACAGGGGTTGCATCTCCCGACCCGTGGCGATACCTTTCTTCACCGGCCCTTCGGGGCCGTTCTCTTACGAGATCCTTGCCAGTTCCATAGCGAGTTATCCAGAAAGGTGGAGGGACGGGCCCTGTGAAACCTTGGCAACCTGCGAAAGCAAGGTGCCAATTCCTGCCGCGATTGAGCAATCAAGCGCGGAGAGATGTCGAGCTGTGTCGAGCTGACGCAATCATCGAAGGGGCCCGAGCAATCGGGCCCCTTTTGCTTTTCCTGGACTTGCTTGGACAGACGAGGCCTCGGCCTTCCCATCCCATTTCCAGGAGCCACCATGAGCACCACCACCCCCCGCTTCGAAACCATCGCCCTCCACGGGGGCCACAGCCCGGACTCGGACACGAAGAGCCGGGCCGTGCCCATCTACCAGACCACCAGCTACGTGTTCGACAGCACGGAGCACGGCGCGGCCCTCTTCAACCTGGAGGTGCCGGGGAACATCTACACCCGGATCATGAACCCCACCACGGCCGTGCTGGAGCAGCGCGTGGCCCAGCTGGAGGGCGGCATCGGGGCCCTGGCCACGGCCTCGGGCCAGGCGGCCATCACCCTCGCGCTCACCACCCTGCTGCGGGGCGGCGACCACGTGGTGGCTGGCAACAACCTCTACGGGGGCACTTACAACCTGCTGAGCCACACCCTGCCGCGGGCGGGCATCACCACCACCTTCGTGGATTCCACCAAGCCCGAGGCCTTCCGCGCCGCCCTCCGGCCCGAGACCCGCGCCATCTACATCGAAGCCGTGGGGAATCCCAAGCTGGACGTGCCCGACTTCGAGGCCATCGCCGCCATCGCCCACGCCGCGGGGATTCCGCTCATCGTGGACAACACCCTGCCCAGCCCCTACCTGCTGAATCCCTTCAAGGTCGGGGCGGACATCGTGGTGCACAGCGCCACCAAGTATCTCGGGGGCCACGGCACCTCCGTGGCGGGCCTCATCGTGGACGGCGGCACCTTCGACTGGAAGAGCGGCAAGTTCCCCGAGTTCACCGAGCCCTTCGCCGCCTATCACGGCGCCATCCTGGCAGACCTCGCCGGCCCCGCGGCCTTCATCACCAAGGCCCGCATCGAGGGTCTGCGCGACACCGGCGCGGCCCTGAGCCCCTTCAACGCCTTCCTCATCCTCCAGGGCATCGAGACCCTGCACCTGCGCCTGGAGCGCCACGGCGCCAACGCCCTGGCCCTGGCCCAGTGGCTTTCGACGCATCCCAAGGTGGCCTGGGTGAACTACCCCGGCCTGCCCACCAGCCCGAACCATGCCGCCGCCGCCCGGTACTTCCGCAAGGGCGCGGGCTTCGGCGGCATCCTCACCTTTGGCCTCAAGTCCACAGCATCGGGGGGTGGGCTGAAGGCCGGCGGGGCCGTCATCGACGCCGTGCAGCTCTTCTCGCGCCTGGCCAACCTGGGCGACGCCAAGAGCCTCATCATCCATCCCGCCAGCACCACGCACGCGCAGCTGTCCGCGGAGGAGCGCGTGGCCACCGGCGTCACCGACGACCTGATCCGCCTCTCCGTGGGCCTCGAGCACATCGACGACCTCATCGGGGACCTGGACCAGGCGCTGGCGAAAGCGTAGGCCCCGGCCATGCCCGTCAAGGTCCCCGCATCCCTCCCGGCCCGCGGCACCCTCGAAGCGGAAAACGTGTTCCTGATGGAGGAGCCCCGCGCCCTCCAGCAGGACATCCGCCCCCTCCGCATCGCGATCCTGAACCTGATGCCCACCAAGATCGCCACGGAGACGCAGCTCCTGCGCCTGCTGGGGAACACCCCCCTGCAGGTGGAGGTCACGCTGCTCCACACAGCCTCCCACGAAGCGAAGAACACACCGGCGGAGCATCTGCTGGAGCACTATGTGTCCTTCGCGGAGGTGCGCGATCAGACCTTCGACGGGCTCATCGTCACCGGCGCCCCCGTGGAGACGTTGCCCTTCGAGGCCGTGGACTACTGGCCGGAGCTGGCGGAGCTGCTGGACTGGGCGCGGACGAACGTCTTCTCCAGCCTCTTCATCTGCTGGGGCGCCCAGGCGGCCCTCCACCGCTACTACGGGGTCCCCAAGCATCCCCTGGCGGAGAAGCTGTTCGGCGTCTTCCCCCACCGGACGCTGGCGCGCCACGAGCGCATCGTGCAGGGCTTCGATGATGTGTTCTTCGCGCCCCACTCCCGCCACACGGAGACCCGCCGGGAGGACATCCTGGCGGAGCCGCGGCTGGAGCTGCTCGCCGAATCCGACGAAGCGGGGGTCTACCTGATCCAGTCCGCGGACCGCCGTCAGGTCTTCGTGACGGGGCACTCGGAGTACGATCCGGGCACCCTCCAGGGCGAGTACGCGCGGGACCTCGGCAAGGGCCTGCCCATCGGCATCCCGAAGAACTACTTCCCCGGCGACGACCCCACCCGCGAGCCCCTGGTCCGCTGGCGGGGCCACGCCAACCTGCTCTTCGCCAACTGGCTGAACTACTTCGTCTACCAGGAGGCCCCCTTCGACCTGGGCCTCCTCCCCGTGGAAGGGAGGCAGGCATGAGCCTGAAGGTCCTCAAGTTCGGCGGCAGCTCCGTGGGCAGCGCCGAGGCCCTCCGCCGCGCGGCGGCCATCGTGAAGGACGAGCTTCCCTCGGGCGGCCTCGTGGTGGTATCGGCCCTGCGCGGCACCACGGATCGTATCCTCGACGCCTGCGCCGCCGCCGGCGCAGGCCGCGTCTCCGAAGCCCAGGCCCACCTGGCCGCGCTCCGCGACCGGCATCGGGGGACGGCCGCCGGCCTGGGGCTGCTGGACACCGTCGCGGCCGAGTGGGAGCCCCTGTTCGACCGGCTGGACCAGCTGCTCACGGGGATGGCCATGCTGGGCGAGGCCACCTCCCGGGGTCGGGACTCCGCCCTGGCCGTGGGCGAGACGCTGTCGGCGCACCTGGCGGCGGCCTGCTTCGGCGGGACCTTCCGGGAGGTCCGCGAGGTGATGCGGACCGATGCCCGCTTCGGCAAGGCCCGGCCCCAGCTCGCGGATCTGCGCGCGGCCGCCGCCCCCTGGCGCGAGGCGCTGGCGGCCGGCGCCCTGTGGATCACCCAGGGCTTCCTGGGCGCCACGGCCGAGGGCCTCACCACCACCCTGGGCCGGGGCGGTTCCGACACCAGCGCCACGCTGCTGGGCGAGGCCCTCGCGGCGGACGAGGTGCAGATCTGGACCGACGTGGACGGCGTGCTGACGGCGGATCCCAGCCTGGTGCCCGAGGCCCGGCCCATCCCCCAGATGAGCCTGGGCGAGGCGGAGGCGCTCAGCGCCTTCGGCGCCAAGGTGCTCCACGCGGACTCTCTCGCCCCCGGGGGCCGGGCGGGCTTCCGGCTCGTGGTGGCCAACACCTTGCGGCCGAGCGCCTCCCGCACGGAGATCCTGCCGGTGCCCCCGCGCCGCGAGCCGGGGGCCGTCACCTCCGTGGCCTACAAGGAGGGCCTCAGCCTCCTGCGCTTCCCGGCCTCGGAGGGCCTGGAGCCACCCCTGGAAGCCGCCCGGCGCCTGGAGGAGGCCGGGGCCCTGCGCTTCGGCCTGGTCTCCAGCCCCGCCGGCACGCTGCTGGCGGTGCGACCGGACACACCGGCCGCCGCCAAAGTCATGGAGACCCTGGCCGCTTCAGGACCGGAGCTGGAGACCGGCTGGGCCGTGGTGGCCCTGGTGGGCGAGGGCCTGCGGGCCGATCCTCTGGCGGCCCTGCGCCACCTGGCCGCCCTGGGGCAGGAACCCGTGGGCGGCCTCCTCACCGGCAGCAGCACGGTCTCCATCGCCTTCCTCGTGCCCGAGTCCCGGCTGGGCGACCTCATCCCGCGCCTGCACGAGCGGTGCGTGGACGGGCCCCGGCCTTCCCGGTCTGCGGGGCGCCAGAAGGCCGGCTGATCTGGACTCAGCCCTGGCGCAACAGCCAGGCGGTGAGGCGGTGGTGGAAATCCTCGGGGTGGTCCAGGTCCGTGGGACGCAGGCGGGCCGGATGGGCGGGATCCCCCAGCAGCAGGGGGGCCGCGTCCACCAGGTTGGGCAGGCGGTGGCCATCGGGCAGGGACCAGAGGGCCCCACGGCCCTCGCCCTCCCGCAACTGCGACGCCTGACGCCGGTCGCCCTGTGTCTCGAAGACCATCTCTTTCCCCTGTGAAATCTAAAAGATAGGCCTGCCGACCCCCTGCGCCACCGGCCCGGCCCCAGGGTGCAGGTTTCGTGACTTCCTGCACCCGGACCTCGGGTGCCCGGGGGGGATGGAAGGCCCGGCGGGTCCCTCCTGCAGGCGAAGATCGGACAGGGTCTCAAACACCGCCACTCCTGAGATCGACCTGGATTTTTCAGGGACTGGCCCCTGACCCCGCCCTCCGGATGGACGTACCTTTCCGGTACGCGGATGCATCCCCCGCGAGAACAGGCGGAACGCCATGAAATCCCTCACGGAATGCCCGAGCAGCACCCTGGAGTGGCGGAGGGGAGCCACCCGCCCCCTGGGCTTCGACCTGCGGACCGACGAAGGTGTCTTCGCCACCCTCGTCTTCCTGGATGACGAGAACATCCTGGCCCGCGCGGAGACCGCCGAGGGGACCTGGACCCTCAAGCACCTGGGCGTCATGAACCCGGTGGTGACCCTGCGCGAGGAGGGTGGGAAGGCGAACCTGGCCACCTTCCATCCCCACACCTTCCGGCACGGGAAGCTGGAATTCCAGGACGGTGCGGTCTTCGACTGGACCTGGCACCCCGGGCCGGGGCCCGGCGGCACCTTCGCCGATCAGGAAGGCACCCCCCTGGTCCGCCTCCATGCCCGCATCGGCAGGGATCTCACCTCCCCTCCGGGCATCGAGCATGGCGATGTGGAACTGAACTCGGCGCACTCGGCGCGCTTCCGCCACGCCATCCTGGCGGCCTTCGGATGGTATCTGATCCTCTTCGACCACCTGAAGGAACGGGACGTCGTGGCGGCGGAGACCGCGCTCAGGTTGTAGATCTCAGCTTAGGAACTTCTTCAGCAGGTCCATGCCCATGCCGCCTTCCGGCAGGCTGCCCTGGGGGCTCAGCTTGTCCACCACCTGGGGCAGGAGATCCGCCAGCCCCGAGGCGGCCTGGTCGTGGGAGACGCCCAGCTGGCCGGCCAGCTGCTGCAGCTGGTCCGAGCCCAGAGCCGCCTGCACGTGCTCGGGGCTGATGGGCTGGTTCGCGCCCGTGCCGATCCAAGAGGCCACCTGGTCGCCCAGCCCCTTCTCCTGAAACTGGCCCAGCAGGCCCTGAAGGCCCCCGGGGTGATTCTGAATGAGGCCCATGACCGCGCCCATGAGCGGGTTGCCGCCCTGTGCCTGGCCGCCCTGTCCGAGCAGACCGCCTACCATGTCCAGCAGACCCATGACATCCTCCTCAGGAAGTGGAGCCCCAGGGTCAACCCGGACGGCCGTCGAGGCAAGGACCATTGCAAATAATTTCGGAACTGCCCGGAATCCATTGACCCTGGTTCCGGACCGGGCGTAGGGTGGACCACCATCTCTCCATCCATCAGGGGGTTCCCATGCTCCACCTCATCTGGACCTGCATCATCGGCCTCATCGCCGGTGCCGTGGCCAAGCTCCTCATGCCCGGCAAGGACCCGGGCGGGTGGATCATCACCATGGTCCTCGGCATCGCGGGCTCGTTCCTCGGCACCTGGATCGGGCGGGCCGTGGGCCACTATCAGGAAGGCCAGGGGGCCGGCTTCCTCATGTCCGTGGTGGGCGCGGTGATCCTGCTGGGCATCTACCACCTCTACAAGCGGTTCTCGGCCTGATGGGCCCAGCGCAGACCCTGGCGGCCATCCTCGGCCTGTCCACCGTCTCCGGCATCAACCTCTACCTCACGGTGCTCCTAGTGGGTGCGGGGCAGCGCTATGGCTGGATCCACGGCCTGCCGTCGGATCTCGCCATCCTGAGCCACCCCGTGGTGCTGGGGGTCGCGGCCCTGCTGTTCCTGCTGGAGTTCCTGGCGGACAAGGTGCCCTTCATCACCCCCATCTGGGACGGGCTCCACACCTTCATCCGGCCCATCGGCGGCGCCCTGCTGGCCCTGGGCGCCGCGGGCGAGCTGCACCCCGTGGCCAAGGTGCTGGCCCTGCTGGCGGGCGGCACCATCGCCCTGGGCACGCACGGCAGCAAGATGGGCGTGCGGCTCCTGGCCCATACGGCCCCCGAACCTGCCAGCCACAGCGTCCTCAGCGTGGCCGAGGACCTGGGCGTGGCGGCCCTGCTGGCCCTGGCCTACAGCCATCCCGCCATCGCCCTGCCCGTGATCGGCATGGTGCTGGTGGCCACGGCCCTCCTGCTGCCCCTGCTGCTGCGGGCCCTGGCCTTCGTGCTCACGGGCTTCCGCGGCGCCCTGCGCTCCCTGGTGGGACGCGGCACCCGCGACGAGGTCCCCCTCTGGGCGGAACTGAAGGCCCTGGAGCTGGCGCCCACGCGCCCCGCGGAGGTTCTGCCCTGCTTCGCCCGCCGCGTGAAGGGCCTGCCGCGGTTCCACGGGGCCTTCCTCGTCCAGGCGGGCGGGAGCTGGCACCTGGTCTACCGGCGCTGGTTCCGCACCCGCAGCCTCAGTTTCGACGCGGCGCCGGGCCCCGTCCGCACCTTCCCGGGCCTCCTGTGGGACACCGCCGTGTTCCTCCGGGACGGCAAGCCCCAGATCCTGCTGACGGGACGGGACTGGCGCCACGCGCTTCCCCCCGTCCCGGCCACCCCCTGAGCCTCCCGCCCCGCAAATGGTCCCGATCTTCACAAGTCGGGTCGACGCGTGGCGATCTTGCGGGACTACACTTGGCGTCCCACCCCAACCCCTTCCCAAGGAGCCCCACCATGGATCGCTTCGAACTTCTGAAGTCCGCCTATTCGCCGGCCCTGAGCATCGTGAACGGCCCCGGGTTCCAGGTCCACAACCTCCACCTGCAGGATGACAAGCTGTTCCTGAAGGCGAGCGCAGGCACCGAGCAGCTGAAGAACGCGGTCTGGGACGCCCTGAAAACCGTGAACCCCAACGTGGATGACGTGACCTGCGACATCGACGTGAACGCGGCCCTGGCGCCCAAGGAAGCCGCGTACGAAGTCCACCCCGGGGATTCGCTCTCCAAGATCGCCAAGCGCTTCTACGGCGATGCCGGCGCCTACATGCGCATCTTCGAGGCGAACCAGGACCAGCTCAGCGACCCCAACCAGATCCAGGTGGGCCAGACGCTCCGCGTTCCGCTCGACTGAGATCCCATGGGCCCCGGCTGATCGCCTCCGGGCCCCGGAGGATGCCCGACTCCCGGGTCGGCAGGGGTGGATCCGCCCCTGCCGACCCGGGATCTTCCCGTAGCGGGCCTTTCAGGCCACCCTGGAAGGTCCTGAGGTTCTCCATGCACGGATCTTTGCCCCTCCTTTCCCTGTGTCTCGCGGTCCACGCCCTGGTGGCGGCGCCCCCGAAGGCCCTGGTGGCGACGCCCCCCAAGGCCGCGTCTCATGGCCTCGACCTGGCGGGCATGGACCGCGCCGTGGCCCCCGGTGATGACTTCTTCGCCTATGCGAACGGCGCCTGGGTGAAGCGGACGGAGATCCCCGCGGATCGCGGGTCCTTCGGCGTCGGGCACGAGGTGGCCGACCTCACGGACCGCCGTACCGCCGCCCTCATCAAGGCCGCCGCGGCCGCCAAGGCGCCCTTGGGCTCCGACCTGCGCAAGATCGGCGACTGCTACACCAGCTTCATGAACGAGAAGGCCATCGAGGCGAAAGGGCTCACCCCCCTCAAGCCGACCTTCCAGGCCATCGGCGCCATCCACGACCGCAAGGATCTGGCCCGCTACCTGGGTACCACCCTGCGCGCCGACGTGGACGTGCTGAACGCCACCAACTACCACACGGCCAACGTCCTCGGCCTCTGGGTGGCCCAGGACCTGGACCAGCCCGACCGCTACGCGCCCTTCCTCCTCCAGGGCGGCCTGGGCCTGCCCGAGCGCAGCTACTATCTGGATTCCTCCGAAGGCATGGCGGCCGTCCGCACGCAGTACATCACCCATGTGGCGGCCATGCTGAAGCTGGCGGGCCTGTCGAACGTCCTCGAGCGCGCCGCGGCGGTGGTGGACCTGGAAACGCGCATGGCCCAGGCCCACGCGGGCCGCGAGGCGTCCGGCGACGTGCGGAAGGGCAACAACCACTGGAGCCGCGCAGACTTCACCCGGAAGGCCCCGGGCCTGGACTGGGAGGCCTTCTTTGGTGCCGCGGGCCTGGCGCGGGCGGAGACCTTCGTGGTCTGGCAGCCGGGCGCCGTCACGGGCCTTTCGACCCTCGCCGCCCATGTGTCCCTCGACGTCTGGAAGGACTACCTCACCTTCCACGCCCTCGACCACTGGGCACGGGTCTTGCCCAAGGCCGTGGCGGACCAGTCCTTCGCCTTCCACGGCAAGGTGCTGAGCGGCGCCGCCAAGCCGCGCGAGCGCTGGACCTACGGCGTGGAGGCCACCAATCAGGCCCTGGGCGAGGCCGTGGGGAAGGCCTACGTGGCGAAGTACTTCCCGCCCTCGGAGAAGGCCCGCGCCCAGCAGATGGTGGGCAGGATCAAGGACGCCTTCCGCACCCGCATCGAGCGCCTCGACTGGATGTCCCCCGCCACCAAGGCCAAGGCCATCGCCAAGCTGGACGCGCTCAAGGTGGGCGTGGGCTACCCGGACCGCTGGCGCGACTACCGCGCCCTGAAGATCGTGGCCGGAGATGCCTTCGGCAACGCCGAGCGGGCCGAGCGCTTCGAGTACGAGCGGAACCTGAAGAAGCTCGGCCAGCCCATCGACCGCACCGAGTGGGTGATGACGCCCCAGACCGTCAACGCCGTGAACCTGCCCGTGATGAACGCCCTCAACTTCCCGGCGGCCATCCTCCAGCCCCCGTACTTCGATCCCAGGCGGCCCCTGGCCATGGACTACGGTGCCATCGGGGCGGTCATCGGCCATGAGATCAGCCACAGCTTCGATGACTCGGGCTCGCTCTTCGACGCCACCGGGAAGCTGGAGAACTGGTGGACGCCCGAGGACCTGAAGCACTTCCAGGCCTCCGCCGACCAGCTGGTGAAACAGTTCGACGCCTACGAGCCCTTCCCGGGCCTCCACATCAACGGCAGGCAGACCCTGGGCGAGAACATCGCGGACGTGGCCGGCCTCGCCGCGGCCTACGACGCCTACCGCCTGTCCCAGGGCGGTCAGGAGGCCCCCGTGGTGCAGGGCCTCACGGGCGACCAGCAGTTCTTCCTCAGCTACGCCCAGAGCTGGCGCGAGAAGACCCGCGAGCCCCTGCTCCGCCAGCAGATCCTCACGGACGGTCATGCCCCCGCCTCGTTCCGGCCCTCCACCGTGCGGAACCTGGACGCCTGGTACCCGGCCTTCCAGGTGAAGGCGGGCCAGAAGCTCTACCTGGCGCCCGCGGACCGCGTGAAGATCTGGTAGCAGGCAAGGAGGCTCCCATGGCCCTTCTCGATTCCAGCCGCAGCATCCTCGTGGTCATCGACCTCCAGGGCAAGCTCGTGGGCATGGTCCACCGGCCGGCCCTGGTGCTGGAGGCCACGCGCCGCCTCATGAGGCTGGCGGATCTCTTCGCCGTGCCCGTGGTGCTCACCGAGCAGTACCCCAAGGGCATCGGCCCCACGGAGGAGAGCATCCGCGCGACCTATGACGGCCTGGCCACGTCGAAGTTCTTCCTCGAGAAGACGGCCTTCGGCTGCTGCGGCGACTCGGGCTTCGAGGCCCTGCTCCAGCAGGCCCGGCCCGGCCTGGCGCCCGCGAAGCGCCAGATCGTGGTGGCGGGCATCGAGGCCCACGTCTGCGTCATGCAGACCGTGCTCGAGCTGCTGGGCTCGGGCCACGAGGTGCATCTCTGCTGGGACGCCGTCAGCGGCCGGGGCGAGGAGTACCGGCAGCACGCGCTGGACCGCATGGCCGCCGCCGGCGCGACGCTCACCAACCACGAGTCCGTGGCCTTCGAGTGGGCCCGGGACAAGAACCATCCCCAGTTCAAGGCCCTGTCCGCGCTCATGAAGGAAGGGCAGCCCGGCTGACCATGGCCCGCATCCAAGGTCATCCCGTCCCCGCCCTCTTCCCCGAGGCCGGCCCCGTGTCCGTGATGCTCTTCGGCGAGGCCCCGGGGCCTCGGGGTGCGGACCAGTCGGGCATCCCCTTCTGGGGTGACGGGGCCGGCATCACGGTGTACCGGGCCCTCAGCGCCACGGGCCGCGCCGTAGTGCCCGAGGCCGCCTGGGCAGACTGGAACGGCGCCCGCTTCAAGGCCCTGGGCCTGGCGCCACGCCTGATCGGCACCGCCCTCAGCAACGCCTGCCCCGCCTGCCCCACGAAAGACGGAGAGCACTTCCACGCGCCCTCCAACAAAGAGCTGCTGGCCCCGGCCAACCTGGCCCGACTGGCCTCCGAGCTGGACCGGGCTGCGGAGGGCGGCTCCTCCCTGCGCGTCATCGCCTTCGGCAAGCGGGCCGAGTGGGTGCTGGGGCGGTTGCCGGGCGCGCCCCCCTTCGAGCTGCACGCCCTGCCCCATCCCAGCGCCCAGGGCCTGCTCCAGGCCGCGCCGGGCAAGGGGAAGGGCCTGCGGCTGGAGGACCTCCGCGCCGAGTGGGAGCAGCGGCTCCAGACCCTTCTTAACATTTCTTAACAAGCCTCTTCCGGTGTGCCGCGTATGCTGAGGGCTTCCGTGCGGAATCTTTCACAACCTGGAGGTCTCATGCCCGTCTCCCGTCGATTCATCCTGCCCCTGTGCGGGGTCCTGGCCTTCGCGCTGGTGGCGGGAGACGCCCCGAAGCCGGCCGGTCCGGCATCCAAGGCAACCTCCAAGGTCAAAGCGGCGAAGGCCCTTCCGCTGGCTGCCCCCATCAAGGTGACGGCAGTGGAAGGCATCACGGAATACCGCCTGGCCAACGGCCTGCGGGTGCTGCTCTATCCCGACGCGAGCAAGCCCACCATCACCACCAACATCACCTACCTGGTGGGCAGCCGGCACGAGCACTACGGCGAGACCGGCATGGCCCACCTGCTGGAGCACATGCTCTTCAAGGGCACGAAGGACCGCCCGGACACCTGGAAGATCCTCAACGAGCTGGGCGGCGATGCCAACGGCACCACCAACTTCGACCGCACGAACTACTACGTGTCCTTCCCCGCTTCCGAGGAGAACCTGCGGAAGGCCCTGGGCCTGGAAGCCGACCGGATGCAGAACTGCACCTTCACGGCCGAGACGCTGTGGGGCAAGGACGGCAAGAGCGGCGAGATGACCGTCGTCCGCAACGAGTTCGAGTCCGGCGAGAACAGCCCCTTCCGCACCGCCATCTTCCGGCTGATGTCGGCGGCCTTCGACTGGCACAACTACGGCAAGCCGGTCATCGGCGCCCGCAGCGACATCGAGCATGTGAACGTCGACCACCTGCGGGCCTTCTACCGGACCTACTACCAGCCGGACAACGCGGTGCTCATGGTGGCCGGGAAGTTCGACGAGCCGAAGACCCTGGCCTACATCAACGACACCTTCGGGCGCCTCCCGAAGCCGGCCCGCACCCTGGAGCCCACCTACACCCTGGAGCCCACCCAGGACGGCGAGCGGCTCGTCACCATCCGGCGCGTGGGCGGCACGCCCCTCCTGATCGCCGGCTACCACGTCGCCCCCTCGGCGCAGGCGGATCGCAGCGCCACGGACCTGGCGGCCTCCATCCTGACCGACGCGCCCAGCGGGCGCCTCTACAAGGCCCTGGTGGAGACCAAGCTCGCCGCCCAGGTCTTCCCCCTCTCCTTCACCACCTACGAGCCCGGCCTCCAGATGTTCGGCGTGGTGCTGGCGAAGGACGGCGACCTGGAGAAGGCGAAGGAGGTCCTCCTGCGCGAAGTGGAAACGCTGAAGGACAAGCCCCTCACCCAGGCGGAGCTGGACCGCGCCAAGGCGCAGACCCAGAAAGGCATCGACCAGGCCCTGTCCGACACCAAGAACATGGCCATCAGCCTCAGCGAGGCCATGGCCGCCGGCGACTGGCGGGAATGGTTCCTGGATCGTGACCGCACCCTGGCCGCCAGCCTCGAGCAGGTGCAGCAGGCCGCCGTGGCCTACTTCAAGCCCAGCAACCGCACCCTCGCGCAGTACATCCCCACCGAGAAGCCCGATCGGACCGAGGTGCCCGGTGTGCCGGACGTGGCCGCCGATGTGAAGGCCTACGTGGGCAAGCAGGTCATCGCCCAGGGCGAAGCCTTCGACGCCAGCCCCGCCAACGTGGACCAGCGCACCGTGCGGTTCACGGCGCCCAACGGCCTGAAGGGGGCCCTGCTCTCCCGGAAGACCAAGGGCAGCATGGCCTCGATCCAGCTCAACCTGCGCTTCGGCCAGGAGGCCTCCCTGCGCGACAAGCAGGCCGCGCCTGAGCTCACCGGCGCCATGCTCATGCGCGGCACCCTCAAGCACTCCCGCCAGGAGCTCGTCGATGCCTTCGACAAGCTGAAGGCGGAAGTGATGGTCACAGGCGGCGCCACCTCCGCGCAGGCCCGGCTCACCGTCCCCCGGGAGAACCTGGCCGCCACCCTGAAGCTGGTGGCGGAGGTGCTGCGCGAACCCGCCTTCCCGGCCTCCGAGCTCGAGACCCTCGTGAAGCAGCAGACCACCGGCATCGAGTCCCAGCGCCAGGAACCCCAGGCCAAGGCCATGGAGTTCCTGGGCCAGACCTTCGATGCCTACCCGGCGGGCCACCCCTCGGCCTACCGGCCGCTGGAGACCCGGATCCAGGACCTGAAGACCGCCAAGGTCGAGGACCTGAAGGCCTTCCACACCGCCTTCTACGGGGCGGACCATGCGACCTTCGCGGCTTCCGGGGACTTCGACGCCAAGGAGCTCCAGGGGCTTGTGACCGAGCTCTTCGGCTCCTGGAAGTCGGCCTCGGCCTATGAGCGCATCCCCGCGCGCCTGAAGGAGGCCCCTGGCCAGTCCAAGGTCCTCGAGACGCCTGACAAGCAGATGGCCATCTTCGTCGCCATGGAGCGCTGGGCCATGAAGGACACGGATCCAGGCTATCCGGCCTTCCTCATGGCCAACCAGATTCTCGGCGGTGGGGCCCTGAAGAACCGCATCGCGGACCGCCTGCGCCAGAAGGAGGGATTCAGCTACGGCGCTGGATCCAACTTCAGCAGCAGCAGCCAGGATCCCGTTGCCTCCTGGCAGGCCTACGCCATCTACGCGCCCCAGAACGCCACGAAGCTGGAGGCCGCCTTCCAGGAGGAGCTCCAGAAGGCGCTGAAGGACGGCTTCACCCAGGAGGAACTCGAGTTCGCCCGGAAGACCTGGCTGCAGGGAGAGGAAGCCCAGCGTCAGGAGGATCGCCAGATCGCCGGCTGGCTGGGCAGCTCCCTCTACCTGGGCCGGTCCGTGCTCTTCGAGGCGGAGCTGGAGGCCAAGGTCCGGGCCCTGAAGCTGGATGACGTGAACGCCGCGCTGCGGAAGCACCTGGATCCCGCGAAGCTCGTGATCGTCAAGGCCGGCGACTTCGCCAAGGTCGAGAAGAAGTAGCCATTCATCACCAGCAAAATGGGGGAGTGGTCCGCCGCTCCCCCATTTTGCTAGGTGGGAAAAGCCTTTCATGGTTCTCTGGATGTCCGCTCGGCGTTGAGAGTGACGCGGGGCGATGACGGAGGGCGTTGCCATGGCACGCATCGAACGGGAATGGAAAGCGGAACACGAAGGCTCGGCGCTGGCCTCGGAACTGCACAAGGTGATGGTGATCAGCCACCGTCAGGCCAAGGGTTTCATTGATGGCCACTGCGTGACGGTCAACGGCGAGACCGTCGAGAAGCACGGCCACCGGCTCAACCCCGGAGACGTGGTGAAGGTGGTCTTCGACCCCGAACTGACCTACGACGTGCTGCCCGCGGCCCGGAAGCTCCAGGCAGGCCCCTTCGAGACCCTCTGGGAGGACAACCACCTCCTCTTCGTCTTCAAGCCCGCGGGCCTGCTGACAGTGCCGGCGGAACAGGGCGGCGAGCCCAGCCTGGCCGAGGCCATCACCGAGTCCTACCGCCGCCGCGGCTTCAAGCGCTTCAACCTCTACATCGTCCACCGCCTCGACCGCTTCACCAGCGGCGTGCTCGTCTTCGCGAAGACCCCCGAGGCCCTCCACGGCCTGAAGAAGCACTTCGAGCTGCACCGTCTCCAGCGCATCTACTACGCCGTGCTGGTGGGCGAGCTGCCCGAGAACAGCGGCACCCTGGCGGGCCACCTCATCGAGCACGCCAAGTCCCTGAAGATGTCTGTGGCCACGCCCCGCAAGGGCCCCGGCGGTGGCAAGCGCATGCCGGCCGGCGCCAAGGAGGCCGTCACCCACTACCGCGTGATCGAGCGCCTGCCCGGCCACACAGTCGTGGAGGTGCGCCTCGAGACGGGCCGCCGCAACCAGATCCGTGTGCAGTTCGCCGACCGCGGCTTCCCCCTGCTGGGCGATCAGGTCTATGGCGTGGAGAGCCCGCTGCTGGACCGCCAGGCCCTGCATGCGGAACTGCTCGGCTTCAAGCACCCCGTCACCGAGGAGCAGGTCACGGTCACGGCGCCCATGCCCGCGGACATGGAGGCGGCCCTGAAGGCCCTGCGCAACCAGGCCCGCATTGTCCGCGCCGTCACCGGCGTGAAAGGCGAGGAGGGCATCTTCCAGCCCACCGAGACCCGCGATCACAAGCTCAAGCGCGTGGCCCGCGCCAAGCGCTTCGACACCCGCGAGGAGGCCCCGGCGCGCACCCCGCGGCCCCGCAAGCCCTTCACGCCCGGCGACCGTCCGACCCGGCCCCGCCCGGACAGTGACGAGCGCCCCCGCCGCACCTTCGGTGCCACCGAGCGGCCCGCCCGGCCCCGGCGCGAGGACGGTGACGAACGTCCCCGGCGACCCTTCACGCCCGGCGACCGCCCGGCCCGGCCCCGCCGTGACGAAGGCGAGGAGCGCCCCCGCCGCGCCTTCGGTTCCGCTGAGCGCCCGGCGCGCCCCCGGCGCGAAGACGGCGAAGCCCGTCCCCGCAAGCCCTTCACGCCCGGCGAGCGTCCCGCCCGGCCCCGCCCGGACAGTGACGAACGTCCCCGTCGCACCTTCGGTGCCACCGAGCGGTCCGCCCGGCCCCGGCGCGAGGACGGCGACGAGCGTCCCCGGCGTCCCTTCACGCCCGGCGACCGCCCGGCCCGCCCCCGGCGCGAGGACGGCGAAGAGCGCCCCCGCCGCGCCTCCGGCACCACCGAGCGCCCCGCCCGCCCCCGGCGGGAAGAGGGGGAGGCCCGGCCCCGCCGCACCTTCGGCGCCGCCGGACGCCCCGCGGGCCCGCGCCGGGAGGGCCCGGGCGAGCGCCCCGCGCGCAAGCCCGCGCCGCGCACCGGCAAGCCCAAGCCCCGGAAGCCCTGAGGAACCGGGCCCCGGCCCGGCTCATCCTTCTTCCATGCGCACCTTGCTCGCCAGCCTCCTCCTCACGCCCTTCCTGGCCGCCCAGGAGGCAGGGAGTCTGGACCTGCGCACCGACCTGGGCACCGATCCCAGCGCCCAGGTCCACCTGGTCCGGCCCGGGTGCTGGGATGGCCTGATCCTCCAGGCCGCCCCCCGGCCCTTGAGCACCGTCCAGCGGGATCAGGCGGGCGCCACGGTGGAGGTGTGGGACCTGGCCTACCGGGACACGCCGCGACGCGAAGCCTTCGGCGTCTACCTCCAGGTCCTGCGGGACCGCCTCTCGCGGGCCTTTGCGGCGCCACCACCCAGCCACGGCGCGATCGAACTCGGCGAGATGGTCTTCTCCGACCCGTCCAATCCCCAGAAGCTGGATCTCACCAGGGTGAAATCCATGCAGGATCGCTTCAATCCGGCCCCGCGGGTGCCGGCGGCGGGGCATTAGAGGCTTCACCGCCTGTCCGAGTCCGCCCCGGGCCGTCTCGTGACATGACCTCCTGGCCGGGTCCCGGCGGCCGGTCAGATATGTTCTTGGTACATCCGGTCCAGGGCCTCGGCCAGATCCAGATCCCGCTGGGTGATGCCGAGGCTGACATGGGTGGTGAGGACGGCCACGACCCAGCGGTAGCCGAGGGTCAGGTCGGGGTGGTGGTTCACCTTCTCGGCGTGCTCGGCGGCGGCCATCACGAACCCGAGGCCGCGGGGGTAGGCCGAGAAGACATAGCGGCGGCGCAGGGTGAGGCCATGGGCATCCCCCT
Source organism: Geothrix edaphica (assembly GCF_030268045.1). NCBI lineage: Bacteria > Pseudomonadati > Acidobacteriota > Holophagae > Holophagales > Holophagaceae > Geothrix > Geothrix edaphica. The sequence continues at coordinate 142,515 of NZ_BSDC01000001.1, read as the reverse complement.
GCGCGACCCACTCCGGATGCGCCGTGAGGAAGGCCTCCATGGCGTCAGGGCTCACCAGATCCTTGGACATGCTTTCCCCCATGCGGCATCCTAATCCGTTGTCCCGGAATCGCGCCATGCCCTTCAACCAGCCCCCCCTGCTCGGCCGCATCGCCTTCGTCACCGGATCCTCCCGGGGCATCGGGCGGGCCATCGCCCTGGAACTGGGCCACTGGGGGGCGGATGTGGTGGTCCACGCCCAGAAGAACCTGGATCTGGCCGAGGCCGTGGCTGCAGACATCCGCGTCATGGGCCGCCGGGCCATGGCCGTGCTGGCGGACGTGCGCGTGAAGGCGGAGCTGGAAGCCGCCGCGGATCGCGTGAAGGCGGAGCTGGGGCTGGTGGACATCCTCGTGAACAACGCCGGCACCCGGCAGGACGGCCCCTTCATCCTCATGGGCGACGAGAAGTGGGAGGAGGTCATGAACGTGAACCTCCGGGGCACGGTGTACGCCACCAAGGCCTTCGTGCGCGGCATGATGGCCCGGAAGTGGGGCCGCATCGTGAACATCGTCAGCCCCACCGGCATCATTGGCATGGCCGGCCAGACCAACTACGGTGCCAGCAAGGGCGCGGTCATCGCCCTCACCCGCAGCCTGGCCCGGGAAATGGCACCCTTTGGCGTGTTGGTGAACGCCGTCAATCCCGGATTCATCCACACGGAGCTGACGGCCGACGTCTCCCCCGAGGCCAAGCGCGACCTGCTCGCCCCCACCATCCTCAAGCGGGAGGGCGAACCGGAAGAGGTGGCCAGTGTGGTCGCCTTCCTCTGCTCCAACTGGGCCAGCTACATGAGCGGCCAGATCGTCAATGTGGACGGCGGGCTCTGCCCCTGATGGCGAAAGCGGAAAACTCACGCAGAGGCCGCAGAGCAAGGCGGAGGGTCGCGGAGGAAGGCGCCTTGATCTGCAAGGCTTTCCTCTTCTTTTCTCTGCAGCCTCAGCATTCTCCGCGAGTGCTTTTCTACTTGGACTGATCTGCCGCCATCAACGTATTGGTCAATAACCCCGCAATGGTGAGCGGCCCCACGCCGCCCGGCACGGGGGTCACGGCGGAGGCCACCTGCATGGCCTCGCCGAAGCGCACGTCGCCGCAGAGGACGGCGCCCTTGGCCTGGAAGGTTTCCAGCTTTTTCGGCTCACAGGCGAAGATCCGGGCCGCCAGGTCCGGGTCTTCGACCCGGTTGATGCCCACGTCCACCACCACGGCGCCGGGCTTGATCCAGGAGCCCTCCACCAGGCCGGGCCGGCCCACGGCGGCCACCAGCAGGTCCGCCTCGCGGCAGACGGCGGGCAGATCCTTCGTCCGGCTGTGGGCGATGGTCACGGTGGCGTGCTGCTCCAGCAGCATGAGGGCCATGGGCTTGCCCACGATCTCGCTGCGGCCCAGCACCACGGCCCGGAGGCCCTTGAGCGCCACACCGTGGTGGGCCAGCAGGGACATGCAGGCGCTGGGGGTGCAGGGACGCAGGCCGGGCAGGCCCTCCAGCAGCAGGCCCTGGTTCATGGGGTGGAAGCCGTCCACATCCTTGGCGGGGCTGATGCGGTGCAGGGCCTCCTTGGAATCCAGGCCCTTGGGCAGGGGCAGCTGCACCAGGATGCCGTCCACGGCCGGATCGGTGTTCAGGCGGTCGATGAGGGCATCCAGCTCGGCCTGGGGCGTGTCCGCCGGCAGCCGGTGCTCGAGGGAGGTGACGCCGACCTTGGCGCAGGCGGCGGACTTGTTGCGGACGTAGACGTGGCTGGCGGGATCGTCGCCCACCAGCACCACGGCCAGGGCCGGGGCCCGCAGTCCGCTGGCCAGCCGGGCCTCCACCCCCTGGCGCACCGCCTCGAGCATGCGATCCGCGTGCGCCTTGCCGTCCAGGATGGTGGCCATATCAGAGCTCCTAGGTTCCATTGAATCGCATGGCGGCTGTGGCCCTCATCAAGATTCTCTTTCATTGAGATTCCAGGCGAGGAGCGCTAGACTTGGAATTCAATTCGGCCATGGCCACCCGGACCCGGGTGCCAAGACTGGGTGGGTTCGGCCCACCTTTTTTGTTGTTAGCCCGGAGTTTCCTTGGATCTGAAGAAAGCGCAGCCCCCCCTCGAGCGCCAGCTGGCCCTGCTGGGCTACGAGCTGGTGCACCTGGAGCTCGTCCGCGAAGGCCGGGACGAGATGCTGCGCCTCTACATCGATCACCTGGACGCCGAGACCAGCGGCCGCAAGATCACCCTGGACGACTGCACCGCCGCCCACGAGGGCCTGCTCCTGTGGATGGACGTGGAGTTCCCCGACCTGCGGGAGAAGCTCGGCGTCGAGATCAGCAGCCCGGGCATGGAGCGCCCCCTGGTGAAGGCCGACCACTTCCGGCGCTTTGCGGGCCGGCTCTGCCGCGTGCAGACCGCCGCCCCCATCAACGGCCAGAAGCGGTTCAAGGGCTGGATCGGCCCCGTGGACGGCGCCAGCATCACCCTCGAAGAGGATGGCGTCCTCAAGACCATCCCCATCGAAGGCATCCAGAAGGCGCGCCTGGCGCCCTTCGACGAAGAGAAAACCCCGCGGCCCAAGCACCTGACCGCCCGATTCACCGAAGTACCTGATGCCGACGGCGTAGAGACAAGCGCCGCCGAGGACGAGGAGGCCTGAGATGGCAAATGTGGCAACGACCTTTTTCGATAGCGTGAAGATGATCGCCGCCGAGAAGGGCATCCCCGAAGAGGATGTCTTTGCGGCCGTCGAGGAAGCCCTGGCCAAGGCCGCGGACAAGTACTTCAACGCCCAGGACTTCTACGGCAACTTCCAGGCCCAGATGGACCGGGAGACCGGCGAGTTCCACGTCTACGCCCTGAAGCAGGTCGTGGCCGAGGTTGAAGAAGAAGATCTCGAGATCAGCCTGGCCGAGGCCCAGACCCTGAACCCCGACGCCGCCGAGGGCGACACCCTCTGGCTGCCCCAGGACACCAGCCAGCTGGGCCGCATCGCCGCCCAGGCCGCCAAGCAGGTGCTGGTACAGAAGGTCCGCGAGGCCGAGCGCGAGCGCATCTTCACCGAGTTCGCCGACCGCATCGGCGAGGTGGTGGTGGCCGAGGTGAAGCGCTTCGAAAAGAGCGCCATCATCCTCGAGATCGACCGCGTGGAGGCCATGCTGCGCCGCAGCGAGGCGCTCCGCGGCGACCGCTTCGACAAGGGCCAGCGTATCAAGGTCGTCATCGTGAGCGTCGACCGCAGCGCCAAGGATCCCCAGGTGCAGGTCAGCCGCACCGATCCGCGGCTGCTCATCAAGCTCTTCGAGAATGAAGTGCCCGAGATCCATGACGGCACCGTGGTCATCCGCAACTGCGTCCGCGAGGCCGGTGACCGCGCCAAGGTGGCCGTCCACAGCCTCGATCCCGATGTGGATCCCGTGGGCGCCTGCGTGGGCCTCAAGGGCAGCCGCGTGCAGGCCATCATCCGCGAGCTGAAGAACGAGAAGATCGACATCGTCCGCTACTCCGACGACCCCGCCCAGTTCATCGCCAACGCCCTCAATCCCGCCAAGGCCCTCCGCGTGAACCTCGGCGACCCCGAGAGCCGCCGGGTCGAGGTGGTAGTGGACGACGAGCAGCTCAGCGTGGCCATCGGCAAGCGGGGCCAGAACGTCCGCCTGGCCGCCAAGCTCACGGGCTGGAACATCGATGTCCGCAGCGAGGCTGACAAGCGCCGCGAGGCCGAGGTCGCCATGGGCCTGGCCCTGCCGGAGCTCGATGCCGAGGCGGCTCCCGCCGCCGAGGCCGCTGCGCCCGCTTCCACCCTGCTGGACGAGATCCAGGCCGAGGGTCTGGACGCTGCCCTCGCGGATCAGCTGGCCGCCGCGGGCTATCCCACTGCCAAATCCCTTTACACTGTCACTGCCGAGCAGCTCATGCAGGTGGATGGCATGGATCAGGATCTGGCCTTCCGTCTCATCGATGCCGTGCAGGCTCATTTCGGGGAGTAGGCTGTAGTCCTGCAGCCCTTCCCGTTCCCCACCCCCCAGGCCGAGGTAATCCGCTTACATGCTGCGCATCAACCAACTCGCCAAAGAGCTCGGAGTCGCCAATCAGGAGGTCATCGAGGCCTGCGAGAAGCGTCTGGGCCTCCAAGGGAAGAGCCACAGCTCCAACCTCACCGATGACCAGGCGGATCAGCTGCGCCGGAGCTTCCAGGGCAAGCACAAGGGGGAGACCGATGCTCCGCCCCTCGCGCTGCACAAGCCCTCCGCCGCCGTGAAGGTGGTGAAGGCCCCCCACCAGCCGGCCGCCGCCAAGGCCGAGCCCCGGCCCGAGCCCGAAGCGCCCCGGCCGGCCCCCGCCGTGCTGGTGAAGAAGGCCGAACCCCGGCCCGAGCCCCAGTCGGAACCCGAAGCCCCGGCCCCCGCCCAGCCGGCGGACCAGGTGAAGGCCGCTGAGCCCGCCCCGGCAGTCGAGCCTGCCCCCGGCGCCCCGGCCCCTGCCGCCGCCACCAGGGCGCCTGCGCCCGCCGAGGCCCCCCAGGAGACCTTCTCCCGCCTGAAGGTGTCCGCGGGCACCACCCCCGCCCCCCGGGAGGAGAAGCCCGCCCGCTACATCCAGCTGCCCCCGGCCCGCCCCACCGGCGGCCAGGCCCCCCAGCGCCCGAGCCAGCCCCCGGCCCCGAGTCAGTCGGCTGGTTCCGGCCCCCGCCCCGAAGCGGGCGCCCGCCCCATCGTGCAGCGCCCCGGCCAGGCCCCCTCGCCCGGCAGTGTGCAGCGCTCGGGCATGCCCCAGAAGGAGAAGGCCGTTCTCCAGATGGCCACCAACACCGGCCGCGGCGAGGTGCGCCATGATGCGCCCGCTCCGGTCACGCCCAGCCGGCGCCCCTACATTCCGCCTGCCATCACAGAGATGAGGCCCGACCAGGGCTTCAGCCGCATCAAGACCTCGGATACTCCGGCCCCCGCGCCCCGATCCACGGAGCCCGCCCGCTACATCCAGCTGCCCCAGGCCCGTCCTGCACCCGGCAGCCGCCCCAGCGGCCCCGGCGCCCGCCCGGGTGGCCCCGGTGGACGCCCCGGCGGCCCCGGCATGGGCTCCCGTCCCGGCGGCCCCGGCCGTCCCGGCATGGGTTCGCGTCCCGGCGGCCCTGGCGGCCGTCCCGGCGGTCCCGGCCGCGGTCCCTCCATCCCGGCCTCGGGCCCCATCGATCCCAACAGCCAGAAGGGACCCGGTCGCGGCGCCCACGTGGGCGGCAAGAAGAAGAAGGGCGGCTACGTCCGGAGCAAGGAAGAGGAACTCGACCTCAAGCTCCGCCAGCCCCGCTCCCGCGCCCAGCAGGTGGCCAGCGAGTACATCGAAGAGGAGATCGGCATCGTCATGCTCTCCGAGGGCGTGACGGTCAAGGAACTCGCCGAGAAGTGCAACCGGCCCGCCAAGGATGTGGTCGCCAAGCTGCTCCACCGCGGCATCTTCGCCACCATCAACCAGCCCCTCGACACCGAGATGGCCAAGGACATCGCCCGCGAGTTCGGCTACCTGGCCGACATCGTCTCCTTCGAGGAGGATGTCCAGATCGCCTCCGACGAATCCGGGGAAGTGGTGGGCGAGAAGCTGCCCCGGCCCCCGGTCGTCACCATCATGGGCCACGTGGACCACGGCAAGACCTCGCTGCTGGACGCCATCCGCAAGACGAAGGTGGCCGCGGGCGAGGCCGGCGGCATCACGCAGAACGTGGGCGCCTACCATGTGAACGTGAAGGATCCGAACACCGGCGAGCTGCGCAAGGTGGTCTTCCTCGATACGCCGGGCCACGAAGCCTTCACCAAGATGCGCGCCCGGGGTGCCAAGGTCACGGACATCGCCGTCCTGGTGGTAGCCGCCGACGATGGCGTCATGCCGCAGACCGTGGAATCCATCAACCACGCCAAGGCCGCGGACGTGCCCCTGGTCGTCGCCATCAACAAGATCGACAAGCCCGGCGCCAACCCGGACAAGGTCCAGCAGGGCCTGCTCCAGTACAGCGTCCAGACCGAGGCCTACGGTGGCGATGTGCCCGCCGTCCTCGTCAGCGCCAAGACCCAGCAGGGCCTCGACGAACTGCTCGAGACCCTGCTCCTCGTGGCGGACCTCAAGGAGCTGAAGGCCGTCTACGACTGCCCCGCCGCCGGGTCCATCATCGAAGGCCGCCTGGACCGGGGCCGCGGTCCCGTCGCCACGGTGCTCGTGCAGCGCGGCACGCTGAAGGCCGGCGACATCTTCGTGGCCGGCGCCACCATGGGCCGCGTCCGCGCCATGTTCGACTACATCGGCCAGCGCGTCACCGAGGCGGGTCCCTCCACCGCCGTGCAGATCCTCGGCTTCGAGGAAGTGCCCAGCGCCGGCGACAACTTCCAGGTGGTGGAGGACGAGGGCAAGGCCCGCACCATCGTCTCCTTCCGCCAGGAGAAGGCCAAGCAGGCCGCGCAGCAGAAGCAGCGCGCCACGCTCGAGACCTTGTTCAGCACCCTCAAGGACGGCCAGGTCAAGGAGCTGCCCCTCATCATCAAGGCGGATACCCAGGGCTCCGTGGAGTCGCTGGTGGGCCAGCTGGAGCGCCTCAGCACCGACAAGGTGCGGGTGCGCATCATCCACAGCGCCGCCGGCACCGTCACCGAGAACGACGTGCTCCTGGCCGAGGCCTCCAAGGCCACCATCATCGGCTTCCAGACCCGGGCCGAGAAGAAGACCGAGGAGCTCGCCCGTGAAGAGGGCGTGGACCTGCGCTTCCATGACATCATCTACAAGGTCACGGAGGAGATCGAGCAGGCCATGGTCGGCATGCTGGACGCCACCGAGAAGGAGACCGTCCACGGCCAGGCCGAGGTGCGCCAGCTCTTCAAGATCGGCAAGACCGTCATCGCCGGCTCCTTCGTCACCGAAGGCAAGGTCCAGAAGTCGAACAAGGTCCGCGTGAAGCGGGGCGAGGAAGTCCTCTTCGAGGGCGGCCTCAAGAACCTCAAGCGCTTCAAGGAGGATGTCACCGAGGTGAAGAACGGCCTCGACTGCGGCATCTCCCTTGATGGGTACGACGAGCTGAAGGAAGGGGACATCCTCGAGTTCTTCAGCAAGGAGAAGGTGATCGCCACTAGCCTCAGCTGAGGCGATCTGCGCCAGGCGCAGATCCACAACGGGCCCGCTCTGCGGGCCCGTTTTTCATTGAGATCCATAATTGACTCAATGGTGTTTAAATGTTGAATATGTTGGAGTAAACTTTATTCATGTGATCCGCGTCACGCCTCCCCGGTCCCAGAATGGGCGGTTGCTCCCCTCGAGGTACCCATGTCCGCTCCCAGCTTCGCCCTCACCGCCCCCTCGAACCGGCAGCCCGCCAGCAACCCCCTGGGCCTGGTGGGCATCGACCACTTCCAGCTGACCGGTTCCATCGCGCGCCTGGAGCCCCTCTACCGGCGCCTGGGCTTCGCCCGCCTGGCCAGCGGGCAGCACGCCTGGGGAAGCTTCGTGCACCTGCGCCAGCAGCGCATGGACATCCTGATCTTCGAGGCGGACGGGAGCCACCCGGCCGGCCGCTACTTCGAGGCCCACGGCGAAGGGGTCTGCGCCCTCAACTTCGAGGTGGAGGACCTGGAGGCCGCCCTTGCCCAGGCCCGGGCCCAGGGCGCCCGCGTGATGCTGGAGCCCGAGACCCATGCCCTCGGCGCCGGCTCGGTCCGCTTCGCCGCCATCCAGGGCGTGGGCGACGTCTGGAACTTCCTGGTCGAGCGCAAGGGCGAGCCGGCCACCTTCTGGCCCGGGCTGGCGCCGGACGAAGCCTCGGCCCTCTGCGAGCCCGGCCTGGTGCGGGTGGACCACCTCACCAACAATGTGGGCCCCGCCGAGATGGACGCCCTGGTGGACTTCTACGAGCGCGTCTACGGCTTCGTCGTCACCCGCGAGTTCCACATCCGCGGCGCCCTCGGCACGGGCCTGGATTCCAAGGTGGTGCAGAGCGCCAACAACCGCGTGATCATCCCCATCAACCAGCCCACGGACGAGAAGAGCCAAGTGCAGGAGTACGTCACCCGCCATCGCGGCCAGGGCGTCCAGCACATCGCCCTCTCCACCAACGACATCTTCCACACCCTGCGCGTCCTGCAGGCCCAGGGCTTCAAGTTCCTCCGCGTGCCCGACACCTACTACGAGCTGCTGCCCGGCCGCATCGCGAAGAGCGGCTACACCGTGCGGGAGAGCCTCGAAGAGGCCAAGGAGCTGGGCATCCAGATCGACGGCGACCAGACCGGCTATCTGCTGCAGATCTTCACCGAGGACCAGATCGGGCCGCTCTTCTTCGAGATCATCCAGCGGCGGGGGAACATGGGTTTCGGGGAGGGCAACTTCCAGGCCTTGTACGACTCCATTGAGCTGGATCAGAAGAAGAGGGGCGTCTTGTGATCCTCCCTTCGTGATTCGCTCCTCGCCGTGTCCCGGCTTCGCAGGCTCCCCCGGAGCCTGCTTCGCCACCCGGCGGTCGCGACCATTGAGCTGGATCAGAAGAAGAGGGGCGTGCTCTAACGCCCCGTTCCCAGCCGCTTGATGAGCTGGATCTGCCCGCCGTGGTGCAGGTCGTGGGCGGCGACGCCGAGGATCAGGTCCCGGAGGCGGTACTTGGCCTTGGCGGAGGGACGATCCAGGTCGGCCGGCTTCAGGGCCGCCACCGCCGCCCGCAGCTCACGGTGCATGCGGTCCAGCAGGGCCAGATCGCCCTTCCACTGAGCGGCCTCGGCTTCAGCACGGGGGAACCAGTTCGAGCCCTTCAGAGGAAAGGCGCCCCGGGGCAGGTCCACCAGCTGGCGCAGCACAGCGTATTTCCAGTAGGCCAGATGGACCACCAGCTCGTGGATCGAGGGGCGCCCGGGGCCGGGCCGACGGGCCGCATCCGCGGCGGTCAGGCCCCGCAGGGCCCCCTTCAGATTGGCGCCATGCCAGGACTTGCAGTCATAGGCCTGGTCGAGGAGGGTGAGGGCCAGATCCAGCTCGGGAGCCATGGAATCTCCTGGAAAGGCCCCAGAATGCCAGCTTCCGGAACCGGGGCGCGGCGGCCCGCAGCCCATTGAGGTAAGGTAATCCCATGCGCTTTTTCCCTTCCCGCCAGCGCGGGTTCACCTTGATGGAGCTGCTGGTCGTCATGACCATCCTGGCCCTGCTCACCACCGTGGGCCTGGTGGGATACCGGTACAAGACGACCGTCGCCCGCGAGGCCGTGCTGAAGGAGAACCTCTTCCAGATCAACCACGCCCTGGAGCAGTACCGGGCGGACCGCGGCAAGTACCCCTCCAGCCTGGGTCCCCTGCGGGAGCTGGGCTACCTGCGGGACATCCCCTGGGACCCCATCACCCAGTCCCGGGACACCTGGCAGCTGGAGCTGGAGCCCCCGGATCCCGACAACCCCGATGCCGAGTTGGGTGTCTTCCGCGTGCGGAGCGGCTCGGCCGACAAGAGCCCCATCAACCAGATCCCCTACAACGAGTGGTAGGGCGATCTTCAGTTTTCAGGTTTCAGTCCGGGGATCCATGAGTCCGAAAAGCCTCCACCTCCTCGATCGCCTCTCGGCGGCCCTCCTGCTGCTCTGGGCCGGCGCCGCACTGGGCTTCGGGATCTTCTCCGCGCCGGTCTTCTTCCGGGAGCTGCCCAGCCGCGACGTGGCGGGGCACATCGCCGGACTGATCCTCGGGCGCCTGGACTGGGCGGCCTGGACGGCCTTCGGGCTGGCCGGCCTCAGCTGGGGCGCCCGCTGGATGGCCGAGGTGAAGGAGGAGATCATCGGCCCCATGCGCCTCTGGAGCGCCGCCTGGCTGGTGGCCATGCTCATGTGCCTGGCCAGCACCTTCGTGGTGACCCCCAAGGTGCGGGCCATCCGGACCCGCATCGGCGCCCCCATCGAGACCCTGGCGCCGGACCATGCGGACCGCGTGGCCTACAACAAGGCCCATGGCACCAGCCGCAACCTCTTCTTCCTGCGCCTCCTGCTGGCCCTGGGCCTGGCGGCCACCGTGGGGATGCTGCCCCGGGGCGATCAGGAGTAGGCCGGATCCGGCAGTTCCCAGGCCTCCAGCTCCCGGGGCTGGGGCGGCCCGGGGATCAGCTCCCGCAGCCAGCTGCGGATCTCGGCGATCCCGGCGCCCTGGAGGGCGCAGGCCTGGACGGCCCCGGGATGACGCTTCTTCAGGTCCAGCTTCTGGGGGCGGTGCAGGCGGTCCACCTGGTTCAGCACCAGCAGGCGCGGCTGGGCGTTCCCATCCTCGGGGGCGCAGCCGATCTCGCGGAGGGTCGCCCCCACCACGCGCAGATGCTCCTCCAGGTCCGGATGGGCGGCGTCGGCCACCACCAGGAGGGCATCGGCGGTGCGGACCTCGCCCAGGGTGCTGCGGAAGGCCGCCACCAGCTGGTGGGGCAGCTTCCGGATGAAGCCCACCGTATCCGCCACCAGGCAATGCTTGGGCTCGGGGTCGCCCGCGCCGGTCTCGGGGTCGAAGTCCTGGCCCAGCCAGGCCTTGCGGGTGGTGGTGTCGAGCGTGGCGAAGAGCAGATCGCGAGGCTCGCCTTCACCCGTGAGGGCCTTCAGGAGCGTGGTCTTGCCGGCATTGGTGTAGCCCACCAGGGCCACCCGGGGCAGGCCCTGGGGCCGGCCCTGGCGCTGGGTCTCCCGCACCTGCTCCAGGTGGGTGAGCTCCCGCTTGAGCTGGCTGATGCGGGTGCGGATCATGCGGCGGTCCACCTCGATCTGGGTCTCGCCAGGGCCGCCGCGCAGGCCCACGCCGCCGCCCTGGCGCTCCAGGTGGGTCCAGGCGCCCTTCAGGCGGGGCAATTCGTATTCGAGCCGGGCCAGCTCCACCTGGGCCTTGGCCTCCCGGCTCTGGGCCCGCTGCTCGAAGATGCTGAGGATGAGGCCCGTGCGATCCAGGCAGATGAGGTTCGTGAGCTTCACGATGGCGTTCACCTGGCTGCCGCTCAGCTCGTCGTCGCAGATGAGGTGGCGGACCCCCTGCCGGGCCGCCTCGTCAGCCAGGGCCTGCAGCTGGCCGGAGCCGTAGAAGGTCCGGGTGGCGATCTGGGCCCGCTTCAGGATCCGCCGGGTCTGGACCTCGAACCCGCAGCTCCGGGCGAGTTCAGCCAGCTCCAGGAGGTGATCCTGGATGCGGTCCTCCCGGTCCTCGGGGCCCTGGCGGGCGATGAGCAGACAGCGGGGAGGGGTTTCGGCCATGAGGCAAAGCTGCCGTGTCCGAGGGCAATAATCAAGCCCCCCGGCTACCCTGGAGCCATGCCCTTGTTTGAACGCACCATCGCCGACCGCTATCTGAAGACCCACCGCAAGGGAGCCTTCGTCCGGATCATGGTGCGCTTCGCCCGGGGCGGCACGGCCCTGGGGGTCTTCGCCATGGTGGTGACCCTGGCCGTGATGAACGGCTTCCACGAAGAGATCCAGGCCACCCTGTTCAGCGCCACGGCCCACTTCACGGTGTTCAACCTGGCGGGGGACATCCCGGACACGGAAGGCGCCCTGAAGACCATCCGGGCCGTCCCCGGCGTCCAGGCCACCTCTCCCATCCGGCTGGAGAAGGGCCTGCTGCTCCGCCCCGGTAGTGAGATGCCGCCGGAAGCCGTGGTGGTGAAGGCCGTGGACCCCGCCACGGCCCACGGCACCTCCAGCATCTTCGATTCCATGCAGCCCACCCCCATCGAACAGCTCAAGGAGGGCGAAATCGTCCTGGGCAAGGAACTGGCCACGCGCCTGGGCTTGCGGGTGGGCGACACGGTGGCGCTCAACCTGTTCCGCATGGAACTGGGCCTGGGGGGCCAGCAGCCCAAGGTGGCCGCCTTCCGCGTGGCGGGCACCTTCCATAGCCACAGCTCCGAGTACGACAAGGCCTGGTCCTTCATCCACCTGGCGGACGCCATGCGCATCGCCCACACCGAAGGCCGCGCCGAGATGATCGAGGTCCGCGCCAGCAGCATCGAGGCCATCGCCAAGGTGAAGCCCCGGGTGCTGGAGGCCCTCGGCCCCGCCTTCCAGGCCACGGACCTGCGGGAATCCAACCGGGCCCTCTTCGCCGCCCTGACCGTGGAGAAGTGGGCCTTCACCGCCATCCTCAGCCTCATCGTGCTGGTGGCGGCCTTCAACATCGTGGCATCCCTGGTGCTGCTGGTGACGGAGAAGCGGCGCGACCTGGGCGTGCTGCTGGCCCTGGGCGCCACGCCGAAGCAGATCCAGCGGCTCTTCGAGCTGCAGGGCCTGCGCATCGGCGTCGTGGGCACGGCGTGGGGTCTGGGCGTGAGCGTGCCGCTCTGCCTGGTCCTGGACCACTGGAAGCTCCTGAAGCTGCCCGCCGCCGTCTACGACTTCATCACCTACATGCCCTTCCGGCTCAAGCTGCTGGACATCGTCCTGGTGGCGGTCTTCCCCCTGCTGGTCTCCTGGCTGGCCGCGCGCTACCCCGCCAAGAAGGCCGCCGCCCTGGATCCCGTCGATGCGCTGAGGGCCGAATGATCGGACAGCCGCTTTCCATCCAGGGCCTGCACAAGACCTACCCCGGGAACGCCCACCCGGTCTTCGACGGCTTCTCGCTCGATGTCGAGGCCGGCAGCCTCTGCGCCATCGTGGGCGTCTCCGGCGTGGGCAAGACCACCCTGCTGAACTGCGTGGCGGGGCTCGACCACTGGGAGGGCGGGACCATCACCGTGGGGGGCGGCCCCGTGCCCGAAGGCGCCGAAGCCCGGGCCCTCTACCGCCGCCGCCGCGTGGGCCTGGCCTTCCAGCAGCCCCACCTGCTGCCGGAGTTCACCGTGCGGGAGAACCTCCGCATGCCGCTCCTCATCGACGGCGATGGCTCCGCCGAAGCGGAAACCTGGATCGGTCGGCTGCTGGCCACCGTGGGCCTGGGCGATCTCGGCGAGCGGCTGCCCGGCCAGCTCTCCGGTGGCCAGGCCGCCCGCGCGGGCCTGGCCCGCGCCCTGGTGCGCAGGCCCGCCCTCTGGCTGCTGGACGAGCCCACGGGCAACCTCGACCCTGCCACGGCGGAAGAAGTGTTCGGCTTCCTGCTGAGCCTCCACGCCGAGCTGCGCCCCACCACCCTCCTCGTCACCCACAATCCCGGCCTGGCCGGGCGCTGCATGCGGACCGTGCGGCTGGGATGAGAACTTAGAGCCCCGCATCCTCCCGGCTGATGCGGGAGAGGGCCGCCAGATCCTGGTCGCCGTAGCCCTTGGCCACGGCCGCCAGCAGACGGTCGTGGAGGACGCTGGCCACGGGCATGGGCGCCTGGAGGGCCTCGGCGGCCCGGAGGGCCAGGCTCACGTCCTTCAGGCCCAGGCGCAGGGCGAAGCCCGCGGGCTCGAAGTCGCCGCGGACCACGGCCCCCCCGTAGGCCTCGGCCAGGGGGGACTTCAGCAGGGCCGTGTTGAGGATCTTCAGGGTGGTCTCCGGCGCCACCCCGGCCTTCTCCCCATAGGCGAAGGCCTCGCTCAGGGCCTCCACCACCGTGACCAGGAGGCTGTTCCCCGCCAGCTTCATGGCGTGGGCCGTGGCGGCCCGCTCCCCCAGGGGGAAGACACCCTGGCTCAGGGCCTCGAACAGGGCCTGGCAGCGGGCCACCTGGGCCTCGGGTCCTGCGGCCAGGATCCAGAGCTGGCCCGAGGCCGCCGCCGGCGGACGGCCGAAGACCGGCGCGGCCACGAAGCCCTGCCCCGCCGCGGCATGGGCCTCGGCCAGGCGGGCGGAAGTGGCGATGCCGATGGTGCTCATGGAGACGTGGACGGCCTCCGGGGCCATGACTTCCAGCAGGCCCCCGGACCCGAAGGTGATGGCCTCCTCCGCCGCGTCGTCCGCGAGCATGGTCACCGCCAGCTCCGCCCCCTCCAGGGCCTCCCGCACGGAACCCGCCACCTTGGCCCCGAGCAGTCCGAAGGGCTGTGCCTTGACCACATCCCGGTTGTAGACGGCCAGCTCGAAGGCGCCGGCCAGGCGGCGTGCCATGGGGTCGCCCATCCGCCCCAGGCCCAGGAATGCGATGCGCATGGTCCCTCCGGGTGAAGGTCTCAGTCCAGCAGGGTAGCCGGAATCCCCCTGGCCCGCCGGTCCTCCAGCAGCTCGCCCAGGATGACGGCCGCCGCGGCGGCATCGAGCAGAAGCTTGCGCTTCTCGGGCTTCACGCCGCGCTCCCGCAGCAGGCGCTCGGCCTCGGCGCTGCTGAGGTGCTCGTTCACCAAACGGAGGGGCAGGCCGGTGCGGGCCGCCAGGGCCTCGCCGAAGGCCCGGGCCGCGGGCGCCGTGGCGCTCTCGGCGCCGTCCTTGTGGCGGGGCAGGCCCACGCAGAGGGCCTGCACGCCTTCGTCCTTGCAGAGCCGGACCAGGCGGTCCAGCGTGCGCGCCTCCTCCTGGGGCCACACCTCGAAGGGCGAGGCCAGGATCTCCAGCTCGTCCGAGAAGGCGAGGCCGATCTTCTTCGTGCCGTGGTCAATGGCGAGCCAGCGCATCCTGCCATCCTAGCGGCATGGCCGGCCGTTCCCTCACCTTCGCCACCGCTCTCGGCCGGCTCCGCCTGGGCTGGACGGCGGAGGGGATCTGCCTCCTGCGCTTCACAGACGCCCTCGACCGCGAGGAGGCCGCGCAGGCACCGGCCTGGGTTCTGGAGGCCGTGCGCCGCCTCATGGCCCACCTGGCGGGAAGCCCACAGAACCTGACCCGCATTCCCGTGGACCTGTCCGGCCTCACACCATTCCAGCGCCGCGTGGCCGAGGCGCTGCGGGCCACGGCCCCGGGTCAGACGATCAGCTACGGCGAGGTGGCCCTGCTGGCGGGCCGGCCCGGCGCGGCTCGGGCCGTGGGCCAGGCCGTGAAGGCGAACCCCGTGCTGATCCTCGTGCCCTGCCACCGGGTGACGGCGGCGGACGGACCCGGCGGCTGGAGTGCCTTCGGGTCGCCCGAGGTCAAGGCGCGGCTGCTGGCGCTGGAGGCGCCCCCAGGGCGATGAGGTCGGCGGCCTCGAGGACCGCCGCCGGTGCCCCGTCCCGCGCCACGCGGAGCATGGCCCGGCCCAGCTCCTCCGTGGTGAGGATGGCCTTCGGGAACAGCCGCCGCAGCAGCGGGAAGCAGGGCCCCAGCACGGTGTAGATGGCCTGGTACCAGCCCGTCCGCGACCGGATGCCGTGGAGGGGCTGGATGAGGCCGGGGCGGAAGAGGTAGACGGCTCGGAAGGGCAGGCGGCGCAGGGCGTTCTCGGTCCGCCCCTTCACCCGCGCCCACATGGTGCGGCCCTGTTCCGTACTGTCCGTCCCGGCGCCGGACACGTAGACGAAGGCCATGGACGGATTGAGGCGCGCCAGGGTCACCGCCGCCGCCAGGGTGAGGTCGTAGGTCAGGCGTTGGTACTCGGCCTCCGGCAGGCCCGCCGCCGAGACCCCCAGGCAGAAGAAGCAGGCGTCCAGCCCGGCGAGGTCCGGCTCCACCGCCCGGTAGTCGAAGAAGTCGCCGTGGACGATCTCCTTCAGCTTCGCGTGCGTCTGGCCCGAGGGCTTCCGCACGAGGGCCACCACTTGGCTGACGCCGGGATCCCGCAGGCACTCGCGCAGCACGCCCTGGCCGATCATGCCCGTGGCGCCGAAGAGCAGGACCTTCATGGCAGACCTCCTTGCACAGCGGGTCGCCCATCCAGCGTGGCACGGATGGGGACCTCGGCCCCAGTCTTCCAGGGCAGCGTGGGCCACCAGCGCTGGTGGGGCGACGCCTCAGGCTCGAAGCCCTCCCCGGGCCTCGGCAGCGCCACGGTGGCGCCCGCGGGCCCCGCGGCGGCCAGCACCCGCTCTACGGGTTCGGTCCAGCCGTGGGCGGCCAGGTCGAAGAGGCCCCAGTGGATGGGCAGGAGCACGCGGCCCCGCACCATCCGGTGGGCCGCCACGGCCTGCTCGGGGCCCAGGTGCCAGTCGGGCCAGGCGGGGTTGTAGGCGCCGGCCTCGATCATCGTGAGGTCGAAGGGTCCCAGGCGAGCGCCGATGTCCACCAGGCCCTGGAACATCCCCGTGTCGCCGGAGAAGTAGACCCGGTGTCGGGGGCCGAGGAAGGCGAAGCCGCCCCAGAGCGTTCGGTCCTTGTCCCGCAGGCCCCGGCCCGAGGCATGGCGGGCCGGCGTGAGCACCACCTCCAGGTCGCCCACCCGGATCGATTCCCACCAGTCCAGCTCCGTGATGCGGGCCCCGGGCACGCCCCAGCGCACGAGCCGCGCGCCCACGCCCAGGGGCACCACGAAGCGCGTGTCCCAGTCCTTCATGCGGCGGAGGGTGCCCTCGTCCAGGTGGTCGTAGTGGTCGTGGGAGATGGCCACCACCTGGGGCACGGGCACCTCCTCCAGGGGGATGAGGGGCGCGTAGAAGCGGCGCGGCCCGGCCCAGCCGACGGGGGAGGCCCGGCGACCCCACACGGGATCCGTGAGGATGCGCGTGCCATCCACGTCCAGGTACACCGTGGAATGGCCCAGCCAGGTGGCCCGCAGGCCCGAAGGAGCGGCCGCTTCCAGGTCGGCGCGGGTCGGGTGCGCCACGGGCAGGGGCTCCCGGGGCGTCGAGTTCCGGTCCCGCCGGAAGAGGCTGCCGACGGCGCCCCAGGGGTCGTTCCAGAGGGTCTGGGGGTTGCGGAAGCGCCCATCGCGCCACTGCGGAGATCGTTCCATGCGGGAACTCCTGAGAAAGTCGGGGGAGGAGCCGGCGGCCCAGAAGCCCCCGGCCACGGCGGCGGCAAAGAGCAGGGCCACGGTCTTGCGGAGACGGTCAGATCGGATACACCACCCCCGTGCGCTGCTCGGAGCGCCGCCACATCCAGCGCTGGAGGCCCTCGTCCCGGGACCGGGCCGTGGACCGCACCCGCACGGGCGCCCCCTTCAGCTCCTGGAAGCCTGAGGGACCGAAATACTCGCCCCCGGTCACGGCGGGATCCGTGGCGGCCCGCAGCAGGGGCTGGGCGCCGCCGAAGGCCTCCTGGCTCAGCAGGGCCTCCAGGCCCAGGGCCCGTAGCCAGCGGATCCAGCCCGCATGGCGCTGGAGCTCCGTTCTCGCCCAGCCGGGGTGGGCGGCCACGGAACGCGTCGTCGAACCGGCCGCCTCCAGGCGGCGCTGGAGCTCATAGGCGAAGAGGAGGTTGGCCAGTTTGGACTGACCGTAGGCGGCCCAGGCCCGATAGCCGCCGTCAAAGTCCATGTCGTCGGCATAGATGCGGCCGCTGCGGTGGGCCCCGCTGCTCATGGTGACCACCCGGGAGCCCGGCGTGGCCAGCAGGCGCTCCAGCAGGAGACCCGTGAGTGCGAAGGGGCCGAAGTGGTTGGTGCCGAGCTGCAGCTCGAACCCGTCCTCGGTCTTCCCATGGGGCGGGACCATCACCCCGGCGTTGTTGAGGAGCAGGTCCAGGCGGTCGAAGCGGGCCAGCAGGTCCGCGGACGCCCTCCGCACGGAGGCCAGAGAGGCCAGATCGAGGGCCTGGACCTCCACCCGGGCTCCGGGATGCAGCGCCCGAATGTGCCGCGCCGACTCCTCGGCCTTGGGCAGGCTCCGGCAGGCCAGGACCACCGTGGCCCGGCAGGCCGCCAGGATGCGGGCCGCCTCGAAACCGGTGCCGGAGGAGGCCCCGGTGACCACTGCCACCCGGCCGGTCTGATCGGGGACCTGGGCCCAGGTCCAACCTTCTTGAGCCATGTCGTTCTCCATGATCGATTTGACACAATGACTAATAATGTCAGAAGGCCAATATTGACAATCAGACAAATTTTGTCAACACTCTTTTCATGGGAAACGAGAAGAAGGCCCGGGTCCTGGAGGCCGCCGAATCCGTGTTCCTCCGCTTCGGCTACCGGCGGACCACCATGGGCGACCTCGCCGCCGCCGCGGGCATGTCCCGGCCGGCCCTCTACCTGGTGTTCTGCAACAAGGAGGAGGTCTTCGAGGCCGTCCTCCGCGCCTTCACGGCCCGCACGCTGCAGGAGATCCGGCAGGGCCTGGACGCCCGGCCCACCCCCCTGGAAAAGCTCCGCTTCGCCTTCGACCTCTGGGCCGTGCGTCCCTTCGGGTTCTTCGAGGCCTCGCCGGAGCTGCGGGAACCTCTCCACGGCGGCCTCGCCTTCGCCAAGGAGGCCATCGACCAGGCCATCGCCACCTTCGAGGCCGAGCTGGTGGGCATCCTCGCGCCCCTGAGCGCCACGGCCCCCGCAAAGGCGCTCCCGCCCGGGCAGATCGCCCGCGTCCTCACCCGCGCCGTCCACGGCTTCAAGGAATCCGCCAAGGACGCCGAGGAGCTCCGCGCCATGATCGACGGGCTGCTGGAGATGGTGCTGGCCTCCCTCCGGCCCACGCCGGAAGCGGGCGCCTGAGCCGGTTCGTCCATACTGAACCCGATGACGCGCCGCCTCCCCGATGATCTGCTCAAAGTCCCGCATCGCCGGGACGTGTCCTTCGCGCGCCTCACCACCCTGGGCGTGGGCGGGCTCTGCCGCTGGCTCTTCGAGCCCACCACCGAGACCGAAGCCCAGACCTTCGTGCGGGCCTGCGTCCGGGAGGGCCTGCCCTGGCGGGTGCTGGGGGGCGGCTCGAACCTGGTGGTGCTGGGCGACATCGATACGCCGGTGCTGCGCCTGGCCCTGCCGAAGACGGTTTCCCGAGAGGGTCATCAGCTCACGGCCCCCGCCAGCCACGGCCACATCGCCCTGGCCGAAGCCGCCGCCGCCGCGGGGCTGTCGGGCCTGGAGTTCGCCAGCGGGATTCCAGGCTCGCTGGGCGGCGCCATCCGCATGAATGCCGGCGCCTACGGACGCGAGTGGGTGGACGTGCTCACGCGCTACCGCTTCCTCACCCCCGAGGGCGACCTGGTGGAGAAGGCGCCGGAGCCCGGCGAGTTCAAGTACCGCTGGAGCTTCCTCACGGGAGGCCATGTGGTGCTGTCGGCCACGGCCCAGCTGGCAGCGGGCGACCCCACCACCATCCGTGCCCAGGTGGCCGACTACCGGGCCAAGCGCGGCACCAGCCAGCCGCTGTCAAAGCGCAACGCCGGCTGCATCTTCAAGAACCCGCCGGGCCAGAGCGCCGGCCGCCTCATCGACCAGGCGGGCCTCAAGGGCCTGCGCGTGGGCGACGCCGAGGTGAGCCCCGAGCACGCCAACTTCCTGGTGAACCACGGCCACGCCACCGCCGCCGAGTTCGCGGAGCTGATGGATCGGGTGCAAGCCGTGGTGCGGGAACGCTCAGGTGTGGCCCTGGAACCCGAAGTGGAGATCTGGCGGGGCTGACTCTGGAGGATCAGCCCTCGCCCGGCCCGCCTACCTGGACGCGGCGCGCCGCTGCTCGCTTTCGCGGATCATCTGGTCCAGGTCCGCCGCGGGCCGGATCTCCCAGGGCCCCATCTTCAGGCCCGGATGGTTCGAGATCAGGTGGATGGCGTGGTTGAGGTCCCTGGCCTCCAGGATCAGGAGGCCGCCCAGCAGCTCCTTGGTCTCGGCATAGGGGCCGTCCGTCACGGACACCTTGCCATTCTGATAGCGCACCATGACAGCGGTATCCGGGCCCTGCAGCCCCTCCCCTCCGACCCAGTGGCCGTCCTTCTTGAGGCCCTCATCGTAGGCGAAGCACGCGTCGAACCTGGCGTTCTGTTCGCTTGGGGAAAGGGTCGACCATTGCTGGACGTCGAGGTACCCGAAGCAGATGTATTTCATGGGTGGCTCCTATGGGGGTCGTTCTGACCGCCTTCACCCCTGGTCGTTCGGGCAGGCCCCATTTCGACAGGGGCCTGCGAATTATTTTTGAAGCTCGGCCACCCGCCGCTCAAGAAACCGGCGCTCGGGCCCCTGCTGGACCAGCCCGAGGGCCCGGCGGTAGGAGGTGAGCGCCTCTTCCGTCCTCCCCAGGCGGCGGCAGAGGTCCGCGCGAACCGCGTGCGCCAGGTGGTACTCCGCCATGTCGCGGCGCACGAGGAGGGCGTCGGTGAGCTCCAGTCCGTCCTGCGGGCCGTCCCGCATGGCCACCGCCACCGCCCGGTTGAGGTCCACCACGGGGGAAGGCGCCACCCGGGCCAGGAGGGTGTACAGCCCGACGATCCGGTCCCAGTCTGTGGCCGAGGCTTCGGCGGCCTCGGCGTGGACGGCGGCAATGGCGGCCTGGAGCGTGTAGGCGCCCACCCGGCGGGACGCCAGCGCCTGTTCCACCAGCGCCCTCCCTTCGGCCATCAGGGCGCGATCCCACCGGGACCGGTCCTGGTCCTCCAGCAGCACCAGGTCGCCCCCCGACGAGGCCCGCGCGGCCCTTCTGGACTCCTGCAGCAGCATGAGGGCGAGGAGTCCCGTCACCTCCGGATCCGGAAGCAGCTCAAGGAGCAGCCGTCCCAGGCGGATCGCCTCAGCCGAAAGGTCCGGCCGCGTCAGCGCCTCCCCCGAGGACGCAGAGTAGCCTTCGTTGAACACCAGGTAGATGACCTTCAGCACCGCGTCCAGACGGTCCGGCAGCTCGGCCCGGCTGGGGATCTCATAGGGAATGCCCGCGTCGCGGATCTTCGCCTTGGCCCGGACGATCCGCTGGGCCAGCGTGGAAGGGGCGGTGAGGAAGGCCCGCGCGATGGCCTCCGTCGTCAGGCCGCACACTTCCCGGAGCGTCAGCGCGGTGCAGGCTTCCGGGGACAGGGCCGGATGGCAGCAGGTGAAGATGAGCCGCAGGCGGTCATCGTCGACGTCCTCCTCCACGGGGCCGGGCGGGCCCTCGTCGGGCAGCTCGGCCAAGGTCTCAAGCGAGGTGTTGAAGCGTGCGGACCGCCGCAGGCGGTCGATCGCCTTGAAGCGGCCTGTCGACACCAACCAGGCACGGGGATGCTCCGGCACCCCGTCCCTGGGCCAGGCCTCCAGCGCGGCCGCGAAGGCATCGTGCATGCCGTCTTCGGCCAGGTCGAAGTCCCCGAGCAGCCGGATCAGGGAGGCCAGGATGCGCCGCGACTCCGCACGGAAGAGGGAATCGAGGAGATCCGGAATGCCTTCGGGGACGATCGAGGCCATGGGGCTCCCTCTTGCTCTGTAGAGGATAAAGGAGGCTTCCAGGCCACCCGGACTGTCGCCTCCAGGCGGTAGACTGACCCCCATGTCCATGCTCCCCCGCACCCGCCCGAAGCGCCCCTGGTTCCCCTGGGTGCGGGCCGGACTCACGGTGGCGGTGCTGGGTGGGGGCGCCTGGGGCCTGATGGAGCTGGGCACGCGGTACTTCGGGCTGCAGAAGCTCACCATCGAGCAGGTCAACGTGAGCGGCTGCCGAGGCGAGCGCCAGGCGGAGATCCAGGCCCTCGCCGAGAAGCTGGTGCTGGGCAAGCCCCTCTTCTGGGTCGATGCGGAGGAGCTGCGGAGCCGGATCGAGGCCAAGCGCTGGGTGCGCAACCTCCAGATCCGGAAGGATCCGCCCGACCGCCTCAGCCTGGTGGTGGAGGAGCGGCGCCCCGTCCTCTGGCTGGTGCGCAGCAACGGTGTGTTCCTTGTGTCCGACGACGGCATCCTGCTGGATCGGGTCAACCAGGCGAACCTAAGCCCCATTCCGGTGGTGGTGGACCCGGCCAGCCAGACGGACCAGGGGCTGGCCCGTCTGGTGAGCGCTGCACGGACTTTGCGGGAAAAACAGGCCGGCTTTTACGATCGGGTGACCGAGTTCCGATGGAGCTCGAAGGGGCCTGTGGCCTACATCGAAGGGCTCCCGGCCCCGATCTACTTGTCCCGCCAGGATGTGACGAAAAACGTGCCCAATTTCCAGGGCCTGTTCGTGGATCGCCTCTCCCAGCGGCCGGATCTGGCCCGGCTCCGCTACGTCGACCTCCGCTGGGACGAGGAGGTGGCCGTGGGGGAGCCTGAGGAGGCCCCGGCCTCCACCAAGACCCCACGCTGACCTCCGCGGGAAGAAAGCGGCGTTTTTTCCGTGCGCAAAGGCTCGAACCTGGCACGGAACTGGTGTAAACCTAGAGCAAGGAAAAGGATCTTCATGCCTCAGCGCGCCGTTCTCCTAGGGCTCGACCTTGGTGCAAGCAAAGTGGTGGCGGTGGTGGCCGTCCAGGAGGAAGACGGGACGCTGAACGTGACGGGCACGGGCCAGGCCTCGCCTCAGGGCGGGTTCACCCAGGGCCAGATCACCGACATGGACCTCTGCACCCGCGCCATCGTGCGGGCCGTGGAGGAGGCCATGAACACCGCGGGCCAGACCAAGGTGGATGGCATCCGCGTGGCCGTGGACGGCATCCAGTTCAAGGGCGAGAACCTCCGCGACTCCATCACCATCAGCAGTGGCGACAAGATCATCACCGCCTCGGACCGCGACCGGGTGCTGGAGCAGGCCACCAACGGCTGCAAGCTGGCCAAGGAGGAGCTGGTCCTCCACCGCATCCCCCAGATGTTCCACATCAAGGGCCAGCGGGACATCCGCAACCCCGTGGGCATGTTCGGCGAGTCGCTGGAGGCGGAGGTCCGCATCATCGTCGCGCCCAGCCCCGTCATCATGAACATCAACCTGGCCCTCAAGAACGCCGGGCTCCACGGCGCCGAGCTGATGTACTCGCCCCTGGCCAGCGCCGAGGCCGTGCTGAGCCGCGAGGACCGCGAGAACGGCGCGGTGGTGGTGGATATCGGCGAGCACCTCACCCACCTGGGCATCTTCCTGCACGGCACCCTGTTCCACTCCGCGGTGATCCCCATCGGCGGCATGCATTTCACCCGCGACCTGGAGATCACCAAGCACCTGGGCGGCATCGCCGCCTCCGAGCGCATCAAGATCCGGTTCGGCACGGTGCTGCATGCCCACGTGCCCGCCGAGGAATCCGTCGAACTCGAGGAGGAGGGCCGCCTGGTCTCCCGCCGCGAGATCGCCGAGGTGCTCCAGGCCCGGGCCGCGGAGCTGCTGAACCTGGTGCTGGCGGAGATGGGCCGCACGGGCCTCATGCACGAGATCCACGGCGGCGTGCACCTGGTGGGCGGCGGCGCGCTCCTCACGCACCTCGCCATTCTGGCGCAGACCATCCTGGGCCGCCCCCGCGTGGTGCTGGGCCGCATCCTGGGCGTCTCCGGCCTGCCCCAGGCCACCGGCAACCCCTACTTCGTGAATGCCCTCGGCGCGGTGAAGTCCCTCGCCCGGGACATGACCGAGACCCGCGGCAAGCAGGACCGGGGCGATGGTTTCCTCGGCCGCATCAAGAAGATGTTCTAGCCATGCCTTCAGCACTGCCCTCTTCGGGAGTTCCGATGTCCGAGACCCCCTTCCTCCCCTGCCCCCACAGCCTGCCCGGCGCGAACATCAAGGTGCTCGGCGTGGGCGGCGCGGGCTGCAACGCCATCAACCGCATGATCGAGAGCGGTGTCACCGGCGTGCAGTTCATCGCCATGAACACGGATCAGCAGAGCCTCTCCCAGAGCAAGGCCCACGTGAAGCTGCCCCTGGGACCCCAGAGCAGCCGGGGCCTGGGCGCGGGCGGCAGCGCCGAACGCGGGGCTGTGGCCGCCGAGGAGAGCCGCGAGGAAGTGCTGGCGGCCCTCCAGGGCGCCGACATGATCTTCATCACCGGCGGCATGGGCGGCGGCACGGGCACGGGCGCCGCGCCGGTGCTGGCCAGCTTCGCCCGGGAGTTGGGGGCCCTCACCGTGGCCGTGGTGCTCACGCCCTTCGCCTGGGAGGGCCGCAAGAAGGGCGACCTCGCCCTCGCCGGCCTGGCCAACCTGCGGGACACCGCCGACACCGTCATCGTGGTGAGCAATGAGCGCCTGAAGGCCGTCTGCGACGCCCGCGTGACCATGAAGGAGGCCTTCCGCGTGGCGGACGGCGTGCTCATCCAGGGCGTGCGGGGCATCGCGGACCTCATCCTCAAGCCCGGCATCATCAACGGCGACTTCGCGGACGTCGAGGCCGTGCTCCGCAACGGCGGCGAGGCTCTCATCGGCACCGGCGCGGGCCGCGGGGAGGAGGCCGTCATGGACGCCCTCAAGAAGGCCCTGGCCTGTCCCCTGCTCGAGCGCGCCCAGACCGGCGCGGCGGCCAACGTCATGGTGTCCATCACCGCCGACTGGGAGGTCATGGAGGCTTCGGCCATCGAGACCGCCATGAACTACCTGCAGGACCACTACAGCGGCCGGCCCGACATCAAGGCCTGCACCGTGGAGGGCGAGGGCATGGAGGATCGCGTGCTCGTCACCGTCCTGGCCAGCGGCTTCGACCAGGAGGAGAAGCTCCTGGAGGATCGCCGCCAGAGCCTGCACCTGGGCGGCGCCGTGGAGTCCAACTCCGCGCCCCTGCATGCCCCCACCCTGGTGGTCCAGCCCGTCGACGGCCAGGCCGTCCTGCCCGTGAACGGCGTCAGCGGCCGAGTCTACGGTGAAGTGCCCGCCGGCGAGCAGCAGGGTCCCACGCCCACCCGCCTCCTGCCCCAGGCCCCCACCCCCAGCGGCGAACTGCCCGGCGGCAACGACGACCTCCACGTCCCCGCCATCATCCGGCTGGGCCAGGGGCGGCTGCCCATCGAGTAGCGGCGCGGCTGCCCATCGAGTAGGAAATCTGGTCTATAGCCCTGGCTGCGCCTACCCTGATGCCATGCGACGCCTCGATCCCATCCCCACGCCCGCGGAGGCCCTGGCCCTCTGCGAGCGGTTGTACCGGGAAGGCGAGGGGCTCCGGCTCATGCGTCACCTCCTCCCAGCAGGGGCCACGGACATCGACGCGCTGAGACTGCGGAACCGCCTGAAACGCGCCCAGCGCCGCCCAAGCAGGTGCATGGCCGAACAGGACGAGGCGGAGGACTGATGCTCGATGCCCGCCTCATCGCCTACATGGAACAGCGGCACATTCCCTTCTGCCTCATTGGCGGGCTGGCCCTCGCAGCCTGGGGCGTGGCGCGCTATACCGCAGACGCGGATCTGCTCGCCATGGACCCGCGAATCCTCGATTCCGGCTTCTGGTCGGATTGGAAGGGAGCGCCTCCCCACATCACGAAGGGCGATGCCGAGGATCCGCTCGGGGGGGTGGTGCGTTTCCCTGGCCCACCCCACCAGGACCTCATCCTGGGGCGTGGCGCGGCCGCCCTGATCGCCCTGGAAACCCGTGAGCGGCGCGAAGCCTTCCCTTGTCCCGTGGCTTCTCCCCTGGGCCTCATCCTCCTCAAGCTCGAAGCTGCCAGTCCCCAGGACGCCGCCGATATCCTGGCTCTGCTCAGCAATGCGGAGACTCTGGGTCGCCCATCCATGAAAGAAGAGGCGGCTTCCATCGTTCCGAAGCTCACACCAGAAGCGCAGGCCTTCTGGGAAAAGATCTCATCCCTCTGAGCATGCCTTGCTCGAAGCGCCCCAGCCAATTCCGCCAGGAACTGGCTCCTCCGCCCTGCACGTTCGATCCTGCCAGCCTCAGGCCGCGGCCTGCCGCGCCACCAGCCGCGCCCGCCTCCAGGCGATCCAGGCTTCGCGGAGATCCTGTCGGTAGCGGGCGCGCTGGGCCTTCCATTCCGCCCGGGCCCCCCGCCAGGCCTCGGCCTTGGCCTGGCCCTTCTGGTGCCACCCGGCCTTCTTCACGCGCCAGGCATCAAGGCAGCCCTGGAAGGCGGTCAGAGCCGCATCCAGCCGCGCATGGGCCGCCTCCAGGGCGGTCCTGGCCTGGAGGGCATCCGCGGGGAGGGCCCGGGCCAAGCGCGCGGCCAGGCGCTTCGCCTCCATGGCCACGCGGGCGCGCTGCATCTCCGTGGCCGGAACGCGGCGCAGGCCCCGGGTGAGCCCCACCCAGGCGCCGGCGGCGATGAGCCACTTGGCCGGGTCCCATTGGTACCAGTGGGGGCCGTTGCGGTAGTCCCACTGCCACATATGGTGGAAGTTGTGGTACCCCTCGCCGAAGGTGAAGGGCGCCAGCAGGGCGTTGTCGCGGGCACTGTTGGCGTCCGTGTAGGGCTGGCTGCCGAACCAGTGGGCGGCGGAGTTGATGAGGAAGGTGCTGTGGTGCGTCAGGACGATGCGCAGCAGGAGGCCCATGACGAGCTGGCCGACGAGGTTCCCGGTCGCCCAGCCCACCACCAGCACCGGCAGGGCCGCAACCACACCGCCGATCCAGAAGTGGTAGCGGCGCTGCCACCGCAGCAGGGGATCCCGCAGCAGATCGGCGACACCATCGAAGGGACGGTCCCCGCCCTCCATCACCCAGAGCCAATGGGCGTACCAGAAGCCCCGCTTGACCGGATAGGGGTCCCGCCCGGGATCATCCACGAAGCGGTGGTGGTGGCGGTGGTCGCTGCACCAGGCGAGGGCGGAGTTCTGGAAGGCCGCGGCCCCCAGGAGCAGCACGGCCAGCCGCACGGGCCAGGCCGCCTGGAAGGCCCGGTGGCTGAAGAGGCGGTGGTAGCCCACGGTGATGGCGAGCCCCGTGGCGGTGTACATGGTGAGGAGCACCACCACCTCGCTCCAGCGCAGCCCCTGCGTCGCCAGCTTCCAGGGCACGCAGATCAGGGCCAAGGCCAGCGTCCCCAAGAGGAAGAGGGTGTTGAGCCAGGAACGGGGGGTTCGCTTGTTCACAGAGCATCCTGGGAGCCGACATGCTCCCCTCCCCACCATAGGCCCCGGTCTGGCACCCGCCCTGAAATCTTGATGCGAATCCGCGTCGTTACATGTGTTTCCAGGACCCCGTCCGCCCTTCCCTGCGGAGAGCCTCCGTCAGCTCCGCCAGGAACAGGGCCCGCGGGATGCACTGGAACCCGTATCCCACCAGCCCCTCATGAGGCAGCTGGCCGTCGAGCATCGTGAAGCCCCACGCCGCGAGCCGCATGTCCAGCGCCTGGAGGGCGGCGCGGCTGGCCTCGGGCTCCAGGCTGAACATGCTCTCGCCGAAGAACGTACCGCCGAGCGACACGCCGTAGAGGCCGCCCTTCAGCTCGCCGTCCCGCCAGGCCTCCACGCTGTGGGCGTGACCGGCGTGGTGGAGCGCGAGGTAGGCCTCCCGCATCTCCGGCGTGATCCAGGTGCCGTCCTGGCCCGGACGCGGCACGGCGGAGCAGCGTTCAATGACCTGCGCGAAGGCCATGTCGAAGCGGATCTCGAAAGGCTGGTGACGCAGGCTCCGAAGGGTGCGGGCCGACAGGTGCAGGTGGCCGGGGCGCAGCAGGGCCCGCTCGGCTGGCGACCACCAGAGCAGCGGGTCGCCCTCGCCGTACCAGGGGAAGATGCCGCTCCGGTAGGCCAGCAAGAGGCGCTCCACACTGAGGTCGCCGCCGATGGCCAGCAGGCCGTTCTCCGCCAGCTCCGGATCGGGGAAGACCAGCCGCTCCGTCAGCCGAAAGACAGGCACGGCCGGCCGTCCTTGAGATCCACGGTGGCCTCGCCGCCCTTGGCCAGGGGCCCGAAGAGGATGGCCTCCGCCAACGGCCGCCGCAGTTCCCGCTCGATGAGCCGCGCCATGGGCCGGGCGCCAAAGGCGGGGTCATAGCCCTTCTCCGCCAGCCAGGCCCGGGCCTTGGGCGTGCAGGTCAACGTGACGGACTTCTCGGCCAGTTGCGCTTCCAGCTCCCGCAGGTGCTTGTCCGCCACGCGCTCCATCTCGGGCCGGCCCAGGGGCGCGAACTGGAGGATGGCATCCAGACGGTTACGGAACTCGGGGCTGAAGGCTTTTTCGATGGTTCCCTTGGCCGAACGCCGCGCCCCCACCTCGGCGAAGCCCACCTGCCGGGCCGAGAGCTCGCGCGCGCCCACGTTGGTGGTCATCACCAGCACCGTGTGGCGGAAGTCGGCGCTGCGGCCGTGGCTGTCCGTGAGGGCGGCGTGATCCATGACCTGGAGCAGGATCCCGAAGAGGTCCGGGTGGGCCTTCTCCAGCTCGTCCAGCAGCAGCACGGCATGGGGCTGCTTGCGGATGGCGTCGGTGAGCAGGCCGCCCTCCTCGTAGCCCACGTACCCGGGCGGCGCGCCGATGAGCCGCGCCACCGTGTGCTTCTCCTGGGAATCCGCCAACCCAGGGTTTTGGCGCCTCTTCGAGTTATCTCCGTGGGTTTGTGGGGTCCCGAGCCAGGTGTTGAGGAAGAAGTCCGTGAATTTTCCCCCTCGTCGTTCGATGAGGCGACATCCCGCCCGGCGCCTGACGGGAGGCCCTGGCATCAGGGATAGACGCCGGGGGGTCCAATGGCGAGGGCCTGGGTCCAGAGGGCGGGGCCCCATGCCTTTGGCCGCCTTAGCTAACATGGCGATCCTCATCCAGTGGTGAGCCGTTAACCTTGGAAAGCACCATCAATCCTTCCCGCATGTCTTGTAGGCCCTCTTCCCAGTAGTACTTGGTGGTCGTGGCAGGATCAGCATGGCGAAGGATACGCTGAACCACAGCAAGGGGAACCCCTCTTCGAAGCAGCGAAGTCGAGAGACTAGCCCGCAGGCGATGGTGAGTCATTGGTACCTCTAGCCCCATGGACTTCGAAGCGGCTTTGACCACGAGATCGGTGTACCTGGTGTTGTGGCACCCCCATCGTCCCGGGCACATCAGCTCCCCTTTCTTTCGGGGCTGCTTTGCGAACCATTCGGCCATCTCGGGAAGGACCGGCAGGTAGAGGATCTTCCCGTTCTTCTGGCGTTCGTCGATGCGATAGGTCATCTCATCTTCGTCGTAGTCGTCCCAGTGAAGGCGCTGGGCCTCGGACACTCGAAGGCCAAGGTAGAAGAGGCTGCGAATCATGATCCGGGCGTGAAGGCTTCCGATCCGATCCACATGAATGAAGAAGACTTCTACCTGCTCTTCGCTAAGCACTTGCTTGGGGTCTCTGGGCACATCGATAGTGGGATACTCCAGTGGTGTGTTGTGAAGCCCACGCTTCCGGGCGAGTTCAAGGACACTTCTCAGCCTTGCGAAGACGAGCCTCTGGCTCCCAGGCTTCATCTTCGCTGCAAGCCTTGGGAAGAGTTCGTCCAGGTGCATCTGCATATCCTTGAGTGGTGCATCTTGAAAGTGCGACCAGTGGTGCTGGTGATTGCTGCGGAAGAGGCGAACCGTCCTGGCTGCTAGTCGCGGAGCTTGAACCTTCAGGTACAGGTCGAAGGCCTCCTGGAAGGTGGCCTTTGAGATCGTCCGGACATCGATGGACTCCAAGGCCAGTGCTGAACGCAGCTTCAGCAGGTAGGCCTTGGCAGACCTGAGGTCCCGGCAGCCTGTCGAACCAGTCTTTAACTTCCCGTGATACATGAACCGGAAGTGGTAGATGCCTCGGCGCAGCCGAAGTCCATCCTTGAGACCGGAATCCTTCTTCGCCTGGATGGGCATCAGTCACCCCAGGGCCATGGGGCTGCACAAGGCAGGTCGAGGCCACCCCCCTTTTCCCACAGGGGGGCGGCCCCGGCACCAGTAGCGAGCAGTCGAGCGGCTTGCGCGTGGGCAGATCCACACGGCTTTCACTACCCTTCAACAGCCATGAACATCATTTCCGACGGAGAGAGAGAAACCGGCCGCGATCGTCACGAGGCTGAACACCGAGAAAGTTCGCGATGAAGTCCCGTTCGGCTTCGAGCTGCTTGGCCATCCAACGGTAATCCCGGATTTCACTCTCGAGGGATCGGAGTGCAGTGATGGGGTTGAGTTTCTTGTGGTATTTCATGTCTTTCCTCCTTGGTCCGGACAGCCCGGATCCTGTTGGGTTACTAAGCGGGTCTGAGTGGAATTGCAGTTCTGTCTGAGTCCAGGTGGACCGCGTGCGCTTACAAACGCAGCCCTCCAGGAGGACGGGTGTCCTGACCCGTCGAAGATCGAAGCCATAGATCTAGGCCGCGCCTTTGAGGCCGCGCGACCTTGCCATCAACCGATCAGCCGCTTCCGGCCCCTTGGCCATCGCCTCTTCGAGATAGTCCAGCTGCCGGATGATCTTGGCTGGCCGATCCATCTTTCGCTTACGGCCGGGATAGCTGAAGCGATCTCGGATTTCACGCTCGTACTCTGCCCTTCCGACCTTGGTCGCGAGGTCATTCCACAAGGCGACTGAAGACTGGATGGCGATCACAGAGTGAGCACTGAGCGCCGAGTAGGCTCCGGGGGCTCGGTACGCGCCGAAGGTCCCCAGGACGGAACAGAACTCGCATTGGCAATAGTCATTCAGCGCATCGCCATCTGCGACCTCTGGGTCTTTGCGGCCAATCTTCAAGGTCCGCAAGGCACCTTGGCTGTTGTACAAGTACGAGGCGAACCGCCCTCCCTGCCAGCTGCTGGAATCCGAAGTCAGGTTCGGGAAGTAGCGCCCAAGCCAAGCTGCCACTGGAATTTGAAGTGGACCGCTGATCCCGAAGAGATGCACCCGCTGCTCGCGTACGCCAAAGTCACGGTAGAGGACGGCGGCCCCTCTCAACATGCAGTGGGGGTCGGCATTCGAGTCCTCGGAGATCGCCCAGCCTTGAAACCCAGCTGGAGCATTGACGGACTCGATCCAAGCACGCCACTGATCGCCCGTGACACCGTGGGCTACATTGATCAGCTCCAAGCCCTCTCGCCTCTTGGCCAGAAAGATGCCGTTGTGCCCTTTCTGAATCTTCGCCAGGATGCGAAAGACCTCTGAGGTGGTGTCCACATCCCTACGAGGGGGGTAATCAAGGGCCATCCCAGCGTCAGCACAGGCGTTGTAGACCTCGATGACCTTGTGGGGGTCCACGTAATCGGAAGCACCCGACTTGATCTGCCACCCGCCAGAGTCGCAAAGCATCTTCACCCCAGCATCGGCGGCGAATCTGCCCTCTCCGGGTTTCAGGTGGTGCGCACTGGCCATCCACCACTCGCTATGGTTCCTGAGGATGGTGTCGCGGTGGAAATAAGGTCCGATGCGCCTAAGGGTGAATCCCTCTCCCAGGCGGGCAGCCTGAGTGCGCGGATCGTGGATCACCGATCCTGCGTCCAGCCGGTATTCAATCCTTCGGCCCTTCCCTTCGCGAACCCACAAGTGCCATTGCAGGAACGCCGGTGTCGCCCCAGAGGGGATCCAGGTATAGCCCATGTCCAAGCCCTTTCAGCGGGCGGGGTGATCCCGCGCTGGGCCTGATAAGCTTTGAGCACCTGAAATCAGAATGTTTATCTGTCTAAAACATCTATTTATTTATATTTATGCCGTTTCATAATAGGCTGTTGGTGCCACCAATGAAGGCGACTCTTCTCCCGCCCCCTGTATCCACCACAGGTAGGAATGGTTAATGCCATGCTCTTCAGCCTCAAGCAGTTCGAGCGCCGATTTCCCAACGATGAGGCCTGTCAGGCCTACCTGGAGGAGCTGCGCTGGCCCCAAGGAGTTGGTTGCCCGGGGTCACACTGCTACCCAACGGAGCCTCCATGGCGTCCATCCCGGGGTCGGCGACTGATTTGCCGGAAGTGCCGTGCCCAGTTCTCGCCCACCTCGGGAACCCTTCTCGACGGCCTCCACACTCCCTTGAAGGTGGTATTCCTATCGGCCTGGTGGCTCACGGTTGGCAGCCGACTAACGACTATCGAATTACAGCGGCGTCTTGGCCTTCCTCACTACCGGGTCGCTCAATCTCTTCGTTTACGCTGGCGCCTTGCGATGCTCGAAGACCTTGGCATGAACCTTAGCGAGTTCGGACTCTGCGGGAGGACCGGAGCCCCAGGTGGCATCGAGCAGAGGTTCCGCGATGCCCACCGAGAAGCCATCCCAGGTGTTCCGACCTATTCGACCGGCAGCAAGGAAGTCTTCGAACTTCTTCTTAGGTCTGCCCTTCGGCTCAAGCCAATCAAAGAGACAGACCTTCGGAGATTCTTCCGAGGCGAGGTAGTCATCCATCGCGAGGGAGAGCCAAGCAGTTCATGAGAGCTTCGCCAGCGCACTACGCATGTCCTGAATATCTGTCTCGATGTACCAGGCCACGCAGGTTTCAACGCTCGCATGTCGAAGAAGCTTCCGGATCATTTCCAGCGGCACCCCTTTCTTAACCAGAACTGTGGCCAGTGTTGCTCGGAGGCGATGATGGCAAAAGGTGCTGGGGAGTCCCATTTCTGCGACAGCTCGCTTGAAGGGGCGGGTGGTGTACTTCGAACCATGTGGCTCGTCCCGTTTGTCCCGGGGGCACATGTAGGTACCCAAACGCGGGAGTCGAGCAAACCAATCCGCCATCTCCTCCACTACCGGGAGCACTGAGACCTCTCCGCTTTTCTGTTGATCGATGGTGTAGGTCTGGTGCTTATCGTCATAGCAGGACCACCGAAGCCGATAGGATTCCTGTTCCCGAAGGCCTAGGTAATACATCGTTCTCACCATCACGCTCTGGTGAAGGTTGGCGAATTGGTCCAGGTGAGCGAAAAACACTTTCACCTGATCCTCTGTGAGCACCAACTTCGGTGTGTGGGGGACCTTGATCTTGGGGAGATCGAATTCGATCCGGTGGAGCCCCCGCTCACCCGAGAATTTCAGGATGGCGCTGATCCGGTTGAAGTGGGCGGCCATCGTGGACTGCGCGTACTTGGTTCGGCATTTGTTGTAGTGGGCATCAAGGACCGGTTGAAGACCTTCTAGATCCAGATCGCGCCACTGATGCCAGGTTTGTCTCCAGTGGCTTTCCATCATCTGGACGGACTTCCAGGACACACGAGGTCCCATGACCTTTAGCCAGAAGTAGTAGGCGTCCCCAAATGTCGGCGCGGGTTTGGCTTGAGATTCTTGATCCCGTCGTTCCGATCTCAACCTTTGGCGAATTTCACCAAGGCGCTGCGTTGCACCCATGAAATCACTAAATCCAGTACTGCCTTGGTGGATCATCCCCTCGTGCATAAATCGATACCGATAGATTCCATCCCGATCAAAGCGCAACCCGTCCACCAGCGAAGTGGTGTTTGATGATGTCTCTCGTGCCATCCCAGCACCCCAGGCTTCGGGGGCCCTGCCCCGACCCCTTTTCCCATCAGGAGCCTGAGGCTGGCACCGTGTATTCGCACCCTGCGGAGTCCAAAAATCAGGGAATGAACCCAGGTTGATCGTGCCTACTCGGTGGCTTTGGTGAGAGCGCCCAGGATGTCTCGATAGATGCTTTCCTGAAGCACCTCGCGGTCCTCAGCTGGGCCATCTCCTTCAAGGTCCTCCATGAATCCTCGGACGCAGGTGCTGGCTGCGCCTTCGAGTGCCGACCTGATGCCTGCTTCGGCCATCACATCAGGAAATGCAACCCGATATCCGTGAACTGCGCGGTCCAGGGCTTTCGTCGAAGCGGTCCTGGCGCCACGCAATCCCCTAGCCTTCCCTGGGTCATCTCCCGTCATCGCATGGAACGCACAGACGCCAGCCTGAGCTTCCACGAGGATCTGCCAGGCTCTAGCTTCTCCGAGCAGTTTCTCCTCGTCCTGATCCCCGAAGATGTCCCGCATGGCCTTGAGGCGGTCAGAAAGCCCAAGGCGCTGGGCTCGCTCCTCCGATGGGGCACCCGCCTGAACCGCATGGTTGAGTTGCTTTTCATCTCCTAGTGTTCGGTAGAGGCGGATGAGGAACCGAGAGGCCACTACGGAACGTGCGGTCCAATCATCGACGATATGGGCAAGAGCATTCGCGGTCATAGGTTGTTAGCCGTTTGCGGGACTCGTACTTTTCGTGGTGCATTCAGGATGGCCAGGAGGAGGCCGGGGAAACGCATTTCCAAGTCATCTCGGCGAAGTGAGACGAACCGTTTGGTCCCCTGTATCCGGGTCATTATCGCGCCGGCCTCTCGAAGCGCCTTGAGATGGTGAGTAAGGGTGCTATTGGAGATTGGGAGCCCGAAGGAACCGCAACTTTGCTCTCCCAGATGATCTAACTGTTTCACGATCGCTAGTCGGGTGGGATCGCCGAGGGCTGCGAGGAGTGTGCTTAGGGCAATTCGGTCCTGGGTTGGGTGGTTCGGATATTTCATCGTATTGATACCGCCATATTTATGAGTAATAATTTATTATAATATGCAATTTTATATATTAGTTTTGCATTTTTAAAAATCTATTATTATGAATCTTCTTGCCCCCACTTGCGTTCAAACCATTCCCATATTGACTTCATTTGCCCACACCTATCTCCCAGATCACTCCCCGGTAACGCCATAAACCAATCCTTTAACCCTTGGTAATCCTTGCCCCTGCGATAGAACTGGGGGATCACCTCCAGCAGGGTGTGATGCCAAGTGCCATCCTCTACAGAGTCTGGCAATTTGATGTCCTTATTCCCGAAAGTGGCGAAAAGGCCTGCACATATCAGTTCGAGGTCACCCTTGACCCGGTAGAGCTTGCTCCTCTGGCCGATGATGTAGGTCTCATCGACCACCTCAAGAAGGCCAATGTTCTTCAAAGCGGATAGGGCCAGGCTCACGTTCTTTTGTGGAAACTTGGCTCCCAGGCTCGCCTCCGCGCTCGCGATCACGGCCATTTGAGCGATCCCGATGCTTTCCATGGCCCGCTTGGGGCTGCTACAAACCCAGCGGACCAGGAACCACATGACCTCCTTGATGGCAGGACTGCGGATTGTCGAGAGCAAGAAAGCCTCTTGGATGGCCTCAATGGCTGGTTTGGGGAGTTCGTACACCGTCCACGCCTTCTTCGCCTCATTGGCCGTCACTTCCGGTTGAGAGGGAGAGACCAGCTCCAGGCCATCGAAAACCCGCCCCCTGGCGAAGAGGGAATACATGGGCTCGTCCATGAAGCAGTACTGGCAAGCAGACGACTCAGTATCGAACTCCCATCCTGTCCCCTCTAGGAGGGTACGGAGTGTGGCGTGAGCGATCTTGACGTTCATCTGCAAGCCGACAGGCATTCTCACCTTGAAGAAGACCTTGGCGTAACCACTAGGTGACGGAACAACGAAGCCAACACCTTTGAATCGATCCCGAAGGTGCTCCCGGAATTTCTCCCAAGATTGAAAAGATGCGGGGAGGTGTTTGGCATCGAAATCCGCGATGACGATTGGGTCTCGAGAACTCCAGAAGTTGAATCGAGGACGATATTTTTTAACTGTATTCTTGGTTAGTTGTTTTATAAACGTATCGTTATAAAAACTGCGATATCTACCCTTGATCTCTTCAGGTATCGTGTATAAGACAGGCGATCCGTCTACTGTAAGGGCATGTTCTGTGGCTGCATTCATTGCTCATATCTCCGTAAGTGGGATATGAGAATTTTCATTTCATATTATTAAATCATTGAAACTTACCCCGTAGGTTTGATTCCAGTTTCCAGTCTCCAGTTCATCTTGAAATGGGATAATAGTCTTTGCCACTCACTACGGCGACATAGTGGAACAATATGGAGAACTATGATCTCGTTGTAGGGGGCAAATACTATTATCCCAATAAAGACTATTATCCCAAAAGACTATTATCCCAAATAAAGCTCTCTGCTCATCAACTTCAGGTCGACCTATGGCCTCAATGCTTCGTTTCAATAATTCCACCGAAGGATTATGAACAGCAGATAGATGCATAATGTTCTCAGTTCAATAATTCCTTATCAATAACAACCTTTGTGTTAATCGACCCAACCTTCATTTGTACTCGTCTTGACTGGGACTGCTCGTCGAAGCCCATCGGATGCCTTCCCCCTCCATCCCCCCGGCCGAGCCCCTTCCGTGCTGTCTTGAGGGGGTTATGCGCAGACAAAGGGGAATCCTGGGTTGTTTGGACCAGCGGGTTCCCCGTGACCAGATCAGGGGGCGTTGGGACCTTGATGCTCCCGGATGAGTATTGAGACCAGAATGCGTGGATGAAGGGACTGAAGGATCATCGGTGGTCCGGTGCCCACTTCCCTTCGATGAAATTCGGGGACTGCTCCCAACCTGCTGCATGCCAAACGGGGTCGACGAGAGCCTTGAGGAGTCCTTCAATGTCGCCATCGAAGCTCTCCACGAACTGTTCCGAGAAAAGCAGGGGATCACGGTCGAAGGGTACTTCCCGCTGGAGGAAACGATCTCCAGCCGCCCATATCCAACCTTTCGCACCCGCCATGCTGAGTGAGAGGAAGGCAGGCGGTTCGAGTTCCAAAGTCTTCGCAGTTATCAGGGCATGCTCCAGGTTCTGCCGTGTGATCTTCTCTATCACGGTCGATGGAAGCATCCGGTCGAAGCGATCATTCTGGCCAATGTGGGAGGGGCGGAAATCGACGTACTCCATCGCACCCGAGCGAAAGTAAAGGCGATAGGTGTCTACCTTGGGATAGCCGGAGGTGAAAGCGTAGCCTTCGAAGCAGTATCGAGATGAGAAGCCCGAACC
The DNA here is from genome assembly GCF_030268045.1 of Geothrix edaphica. Lineage (NCBI taxonomy): Bacteria > Pseudomonadati > Acidobacteriota > Holophagae > Holophagales > Holophagaceae > Geothrix > Geothrix edaphica. The sequence goes on along the minus strand of NZ_BSDC01000001.1, from coordinate 106,310 downwards.
CATGAACGGAGGCGGATCGAAGGGCCAGTGACCAGCTCCCCGAGCGAAGTCCAGCCTTCTCTTCCCCGTGAAGGCCGACAGTGGGAGAAGGTGCAGCACGATATGAGCACCATCTATTTCCTCAGAGGGTGTCTCTCCTGCCTTCACCTTGGCAATCCTCTCCAGGCGGAAGTTTCGAGCCCTCTCTCCCAAGACATCCGAGACCTCCAGGGTTGATCGAAGCTCATCCACGTCCATCAAGTATTTCCCTGTCAGGCCTCTTGCAGAGAACCGCATGTCCGATTGGAAGGTGACTTGGTGTGGTGGGTTCCAGCTCCTGGGGATACGCAGGACGAGCACCCATGAACCTTCTTCGATGAGGACCGCCTTCATTTGAAGTCCGTAGATTCGCGGGCGAAGGCCGCTCCGAAGCATCTCCTCCAGTCGAGTGATCTCCTGATCCGGGTTGATGTCACGGAGGCCAAGAATCTCCATTGCGATCCCTCGCTCCTCCTTCATCCCGAAGAGAAGGTGTCCACCGGATGCATTCGCAAACGAACTGACATCGTGCAGGAACTCCCTGCGATCCGCATCTGTCCTGCCAGGGAGGGTGCGCTTGTAGTCGATGGTTTTGCACTCGGAGACCTGGTCCTCGATGAGTAGGCGAAGATCCGTCGCGTCCAGTTCCTCCAGGCTTTTCTGGTCTAGGGGAGTGCTCATGGAATCTCCATGTAGGCGAGCCTTGATGGGTTGAATGCCTCGGTAATTATCTTCCGATCAGGGGCCTCGGTGAATCCGGACCGGGATCTGGGGATATTGGTCCTCAGGGAGACCGCATGCCCCAGCATCCCGGCCTATGGCTCACCCAGGTCCGATTGAATTCCTCCCAAACCCTACTCTCGGAACCGGACCTACTCCGTCTACCGGATTGGACGAACCTGCCAAAGGCCTCAAGAGTCATCGAAGATCAGGTGGTGCATCTCCACCTCTTCGCTGGAAGCTACTCCTTTTGGGCAGCGGCTGCGGACTATCAGTCTGGTAATTTTGTCGGATTCTCCAGGGACCATTCCTCTGATCCTGGAGGGCGATGGGGTGTCATACCGTACATGCGTTTACTAGGTGTCAGGAGGGCCATCAAGATCGATGGCGTGTTGACCCGAGTACCCCTAGAGCGTGACGAGCACTTCCAATCCATTCAGCTCTGGAAAGCACTGAAGTTGTAGCGGTGATCGAGCGGCCATCGACCTTAGCTCAATCTTCCGCTTCGCCTTTGGCTTTCATCCGGTCATGCCTGGTCAACCCGCCCAGCTGATGGTGTCGGCAATAGGCTTGGAAGTTCAGCGATACCTCCTTGTCCCGCATGAGCACCTTGAACGCTCGAAGGAGGAGATCGCTTCGTGGGCTATCCAACACAAGGTAGGAGAAGTTCAATTCCACATACGGAGTGAAGACCCCAAGCTTGGCCTGCTCCAAAGCCCGTTCTTCCCAGGGGCGGAGGGGCTCATCTGAGTGAGGCCTTCTACAAAGTCGAGTCCACATCGAGGGCTCCTTGTGTAGTAGCAACCTGGAATAACGGGCATCCACGGACCATCAAACGCCCACGGATTTGTGAGCCCACGCCAAGACCGACAAACCTCGAACAGTCGATGACCTGGACATCCCCGAGGTAATGGGTCTCCAGTCCGTCTGGGAGCCGTTGTAGGGATTCGCATCGCTCAACGTGGATGCGACTGAACAGGGATGTGAGCCCGGTTCCGAGGTCAGCCAGGTTGGGGCAGTCCGTGATCCACGAATCTCCGCGTAGGACGAGGCCCGGAGGAAGGATGCGAACCTCGGCGTCACCTTGAATGAGCAACTTTCCTCCCGGGCCAATCCACTGGATGAATTGATCCCGCTGCTCAAACCTTCGGAGGAACCTCAGGGCCCGTCGTCGATCCTGGAATTGCAGGGCCAAAGAAAGAGGATGGATGCCAAATCTCGCCAGGAGTTCCTGGAGGGCCTCCTGGGATAGGGTTCGGGGCATTAGATGGGCGAGAAGAGCCACCCTGTAGGCGACATGAGATTCCTCCTGGAGGATGGCCACCAGCGCTTCAAAGGGAGCCAGGCCCGCCCGAAGGAGTGAACGGTACAGTCGGTCCTCGTTCATGCCGGTGAATCGGCCCTTAGGTGGTGGATTGCTGCCCTCCAAAACGGGCTCAGGGGCGCTTTTGGCGCCCCTGAGGGGGTTGGGTTGGGCTGGGAGCATCGAAGGGGGTTTTTGGGGACCAAGGTGGCGCCCCTTCTGAGCTACAACTTCACCTTTTCGGGTTTGACCTTCTCCTCCAGTCGGAACCGAAGAGTGCCATCATCCCGCCGCCCAAGCTCCTGCTCGTACTTGGTGAGGGTGCGGGTCAGGGAATCCCGCTGCTCGGTGAGCTGAGTGATGAGAAGGTCCACCATCTCCCCGGCAGGGGCCTTGGGGTTGAAGAGGCTCACCACGCGGGCCTTCGCACGATCATGGAGACCCGTCCGAGCGGCCTTGGCCTTCTTCCACCTCGGGATCAGCTTCAGCGCTGCGCTCTCCTCGGCGGTCTTCTTGATGACCTCCACCAGGGTCCACCCGTTCTCCCAGGCCAGCTTTACGAAGCCCGGCTGGAGTTCGTCCTTCAGGATGTCTTCCGCGTTGGGGTACTTCAGCACCCGATTGGCCGCCTTCGTGGCCACGATTCGGGCGAGCCGGTTGTCCTTGGTATCCTCGCTTCCCTCGAAGAGGTAGTAGGAGATCTCGACCTTCTTCCCAGGCTTGGTCACAAGCAGCAGGGGCGTCCGCTTGTCGGGGGCTGCGTTGGGAGCCTTGGGTGCCAGGTCCTTCTTGGGGGTGATGGGCTGGGTGATGGCCATGATTCGATCCTCCAGGCTGCTTGGGCGATCTGCCCAAGGAGATGGGGAAGCTCTGCTCTCCCCTACCTGGATATTCACGACGCCTTGCACTCCTGGCACGCCCCAACCTGCGGATTTCCGCGACCATCAGGGCACCTCATAGGCTGCGGGCGACTATAGCAGGGCTTTATTGGGATGGCTGTTGAGAGAGGCGAAGCCTACACTCTGAACGGGAACCCCATGGACACTCATCTAAACCTCCTCATTCAGGACTATGCCCGCGCGGTCAATTCAGCCGTCGCCTTGATGCAGAAGGGAGGATTACCGAAACCATCAAGCAACATAGAGTGGTCCAGGTATGAGATTCCCCAGAAGGGAGTCCTTCCCGGTGGCGTTCCTTACTTCAAACACGGGTTTGGTTGCTTTGTGGAACTGCCAGGAAGCCCTGTGGATTTTGATTTCGGATTTGAAGGACAAACTAACGGCTTCGATTCTGGACGGCTTTTGCGATTTGCTGGCGATAGGCTTCACTCGTATGGGTTCTCCTCAGTAGCTGATTTCGAAAGCATATTCAAGCAAGCCGTGGACAGCGGTTCGCTTCGGTTTTCGGGCTACGTCCTCTATTACCCTGAGCCCAGCAACGGCGCTTAGCCTAGGTGGAGAATCGTTTGATAAAAACGCTTCATCTGTTCCTTCCCGACTTCGGCCCTCTTGCCGAAAAGGATGTTTACCGCCGACACATCGTCACTGGAGAACGTGCCAAGGCGGAGGGGATCGCGACACTCACGCCTTCACGATCGGCCAGGATCGAGGATCTTCTCCTCGTCCACACCCCCAAATACATCGGAGCTCTGCGGAGCGGTGAACCCCCTGAATTGGCTTCCTCGGGGGGAGTGTGGTTCCCGAGTTGGATCGATGTATCGCTTTCAGTCCTCGGGGCATTCCTGGACGCTATCGATTCGGCCTTGGTGCATGGAGTCTCCGGAATGCTCGGAGGTGGTGGCCATCACGCCTACCCGGACCACGGAGGAGCGTTGTCTCCAGTGAACGACATCGCGATTGGGGTCCACTACCTTCGGTCTAAGGGACTCCGCCGGGTGCTCGTCCTAGATCTCGACGCTCACTTTGGCAATGGCACGGTAGCCTCATTTCCCGATGATCCCGATCTGTTCCTCTTCGATTTTCACGGGCACGCTTCGGACTTCGGGCACCCAGATACGCCGCATCTCTTCAAGAACTTCAGAGTTGAGCCTGACGCAAGGCTCTACCTGCAGGCGCTCCGCAAGGAATTGCCGACGGTGATTGATGAATTCCAGCCTCAAGCGTGTCTCTACGTCGCGGGAATGGATGTTTTCTCCGGAACTCCCAATCCTCCGTTGCGGCTGAAGATCCCAGACATAGAGAAGCGCGAGGCCTTCGTGTTCGAGGTTCTATCGAACCAGAAGGTGCCTGTGGCTTACGTTCATGCGGGTGGATACGCGTCGGTCGAAACCCTGGTAGGGCTTCACATGATCACAGCTCGGTTCGCACATGGGGCTTTGACGCTCTACGGCTCTACCAGGATCAATTGGTTGCAATGAGTTTATGAAACTTAACCATCAGCGACGTAGAAGTCTCAGGAGATATTCCAATGACACCCGTACGACTCCAACCCAGCGCAGCGCCAATGAAATTCCAGCGCCTTGGAGAGTTCTTCGGCTACTGCGATGGCGATGGGAACCGGGCACAACACCCAATTCGAGAGGTCACCAAGGCCGTTCTTCTTCTCACCTGCCTACTTGGCGCTCTTGGCGCGGGTATCTGGTGGATGATTCCAAAGAAAGTCGAGCCGACAAACGCGGAGACCATGCTAAAAATCCAGGCGTCCTGTTTGGCTGAACTGGATCGCGCTGATAGGGCCGTTACTTATTATGCCGAGCAAATCCAGAGGGAACAACGCCGCCTTGACGGGCTCAAAACGGCAGGCATTAAACAAAGGGATGATGATTTTGACATGCTGAAGCTCTATCAGGCGATCTATCGAGAAAACCATGAGCGGGCTGCTCGCTATCGAGCCGCAGCGCAGGCTCTGAATATGTACCCTCAGGAACGAGCCCCGGCAAAATAGGGGATCAGCGCTTTCTTCAACAAGTTGAGAAGGTGCATGAGACGCCTAACGAAATGAAGTTAAACCGGCCCGCGAAGCGGGGTCGGCTTGAATGAATTGTTAGGTGCGGTTGCACCAAATCTAATCGCCCTTCTTGTGCTTGTGAGGCTTGAGCGATGGCGTATTCTTTGGAGTTTCTTTGTTGTCACGTTGACGCTTATCTGGCTTACCTGTTGATTTGGCGATTCTTTTTGGACCCGGCTTGATTCCCATGATTTTCTCCTTTTGGCTCTGCCGATTAAGAATTTACTTGACTTGGATGGTGAGCGCCTAACGAATGCAGCTAACCGGCCACGCCTGCACCGAGGCGCTGAACGAACCCTCCCCCAAGCAGGCCCCCCATGAAACCTGATCGCTAGGACCGGGTGGTTCAGGGCCGACGGGTTGTCCCCGCCGAACCCCAGAAGGAATCTACTCGCATATATCGGCAATTGGGCCAGTATCTATATGTCTTACGACCGCGCGTCCAAACCGGATTGGATTCGACCTCTCCAACCACAATGAAATCAATGCTGTCCGTAGTCTCCGTAGACTACGGACAGGCCGGACTTTCAATTTGAACGCGGTTTGTTTTTCGGCCACCGCTGGCGGATCTTCCCCGATTCATCGCGCTCATTCACCCTCTCCCAGGCCTCGGCCTGCTGAATGGCCTTCTCCAAGTTCCGCATGAGGTGTTGAAGCCGCTCGGCCAACTCTCTCGGTGATTTACCAGGTTCCAGGTTGATCAGGATCTGGGCAAGCTCCTCAACTTCTCGCTGATCGGTGCTCTTCCTCCTCGGCTTGGAAGAGAACTCTGGGTCTTCCGAGCTTAACCTCTGAGCCTCTTTGATGACTGCGACCAGGGCCCATGGCTTTGCTGACTCAATGAATGCCCGAGGAATTTTGGAGATCTCCGACTGAGCCAAGAACCATTCGGCATTCGGCTGATCTAAGACTGTCATCGCAAGACGGAGAGCCCGCTGTGACAGCTGGGCTTTCGGGTTGGTGTTGCCCTCGAATTGGAAGAAGCGCTTCTTTGATGCGAGAGCCCTCCCATCCTTGTCCTTGTTTACAAGGAGAAGGGGTGCCTGACCTGAAGCCCATTTTCTAGAATCAGAGACGCCCTTCTCTGCCGACTTGGCCTCAGCTAGGACAGGATTTGCCTCGGGGACCTTCTTCTTCCGCGTAAGGGGTAGCGCCGGTTTCCAATCCGTGATGACAAGGTGGACCTGCGTGCACTCCCATGGAATTCGCTTCTTCCCTGTGCTCTCACGGATGATCAATTCCAAGTGGTCCTTGTCGGGCCGTTCCTGTCCCGATTGCCAAGCAGAGTGCTGATGCTCTCCGACGAGACTCATTACCTTTCGCGCTTCCTTCTGGTCGAAATACCGAAGGGAGGGTTCAGCCCCCTCATCTCTCCTCCCTTCCTCCTCCAGCATCAAATGGGCGAGGTTGAATGAATGAACTTGATCGAGATGGGTTTCAAGGTCTTCCATAGATCCATCCCACCTTGAGCGAAGGGCACTTTCCCCGCCTTCCTTCTCCTTCCTCTTAGGTGCTTTCTTGCAATGAGACAGGGCAAATACACGGGTCCCGGGAGCATCACCTGACACCTCAGAGATGAGCCTTGATAGAGGCTTGAGCACGATGCTGTTTTCCGGGCGTGTTCGTGAGCTTGGTTTAGGAGGATCCTCCAAGAGGTTGATCAGGTGACGATCGACCCCGGAGCCTTCTAGAACGCCGTGAGCCAGCTCATCCGAGAGTTGGCCGAATGTCCTGAAGGTTGTCGAAATAGAATCCGCCAATAAGATTCTTAGAATCGCATTCATCAAAACTCCAGATTTACAATATAATAGTGTTTTTAAAAAAAGGCATAATAATTCAACCCGCACATCCTGAAGGTAAAGACAGCTTTAATCGATAAATCAGATTGAAAGAAAGTAAAAGACTAGGAGTTTCCCAAAATATATTTCCTCAAGGGCCAGTATAGTAAGGGATTAAACTCGGCGCGTCAGGTTCACCTGCCATTCTCCTCTCGGAGAAGTCCTGTATTGGCGGGTCAGGATGAACCAGATCGGAGTCTATAAGAAGGAACTGCAACTTGGGTTCATCCTGATCTCTGGAGATTTGATAAATCTCCCTATAAAGAGATTGAATTAGCTCTGGGTTTTCATCTTCACTGATATTTTTGGTTGGGCTATCCATTATTAAAAGTGTAGGGACTGGCAATCCACGGCCCCGTGCAACCAGGTGAATAGCCAAGGCATAGCACACATTGAAAAGAGTTTTCTTCCCGCCGCTACCAGTATCCCAAAAAGTCCAATCTTGATCACCATGTACAACTGCGGGTTTCCAGTTGCGCGGATCAATCAAAACATGATCCTGCTCAGACACACCAGGGAAAGAAATTGCAAGCATTATTCGTTTGAATTCTCTAGCTATAGCAATAATATTTTCGTCAGCATTATGTAGGCGATCACGCTCTTCAGCAAGATTCCTCCTAGATCTATCTATTCGTCCTTGCAAAGCACCAGCTTCCTCTTCTAGGGCGTTAATGGCATGAGGCATCTGTTGAAGGCGCTGTAGAGATCGAATTCGTTCGCTGAGAGTGGCAATTTCCCCCTCAATCGCGCGAATATTTTCTACAAATGCAGAATCATATCTTGCCAATTCTTCTTGAAGTTGCGCATCTAGGGATTCTTTTAATGTTTTCGCTTTAACTAGCTGTTTTTTCATACGGTTCAATTCGCGTTCTCTTCGGGCAATAGAATCAGCAATTTGATCGATACGCTCATTAAGATCGCGGCGCGCCACTTCTTGATCCAAAGAACTGGTGATTCTGTTATCAACCTTCGGGCTACCACACAGCCTGCATTGATCTTCCATTTGAGGCCTACCCAAGACATCGGCCCCACAATCCGGACAGCGTTGACAGTGAACACCCTCCAGAATTTCCCAGGCCTGAGTGACTCGCTCCGCTTTCGTCTTGGTAGTAATAAATTCGGCGCGAAGTGCCCTTTGTTCTTCAATAGATTCAGTTGATTCCGCAATTGCCAAACTGATACTTTCGATATCTGAACTCAATCGTCGCAAAGTACTCCTGAGTTCATCAGTCGGATGAGTTTCGGAATACCTCGTGATTTCAAGTCTAGCACGCTCGGTTTTGGCCATATTTAATGCTAGCTCTGTTTCTTGAAGCTGGCCAGCCATATCGAGTTCTGATCCAAGTTCAAACCGGCTTATAAATGAACGAATTTGCAACACAGCTTCTCTTTTTGTCCGCTGCTCATCAATAATTTGCATTAATTCAGTTTCCAGTTGACTCAATCGTTCGGAATGCAAACCTGTAAAAAATTTCATGGCATCTTGGCTTTTACGACCACGAAAGGGATCTTCAAGCCTGAAAAATGAGGAGTCCAAATGAGCTTGATCGAGATAGCAGTACCACCATATATCACGGAAGCTTAGGCGAATTAATGGTGATTCCGGGTCACGACTCCGTTGACGCACCTTAATCGGAGTAATACCACATAGATAAAATATTAAATCACTTAATGAATACACTTCTGCATCTAGCAACGATTCGGACTGGGCCACGAGTGGAGCATTAACGGATCCGATGTTATTATCTATACCATTCCAAGTAACTCTTACACGTTGGTTATCATTTGCTGCTCGCTCGATTGTGCAATCGTAGCCACCAAGTTTAAGAGAAAGTTCTACCGCTACAAATTCCAGCTGAATCGCAGGAGTACGCTCTAACTCTCCGCCGAAGCAATAGTCAATTAGACGGGCTATGGTTGACTTTCCCGTACTAACCGGACCATGCAAGAATGTCACAGAATCCGAAAAGTCGATTTGCTCAACCGTTCTTCGAGTACGAACCAGAAGTTTCTTGAGATGAATTTTCATATTGATATCGGAGAATTTGATTTCAAAGAAATGACCTCTGGAAATGTTTCGTAAATAAATTTCATTAGGTGGGTTGCTGTCAAATTAAAATGTGTTTTAAGTAATTTGGCTCGTATCGAATATTGTTTAAAAATACCTAAATCACTAAGTTGTCGTGCAACATCACCACCCATATCGGTAGCAGAAATAATCACCTTTCGACCGTCGATTCTGACAGTAGCAAGATTTTTGGCTACCAATATGTTCAAATACTCACGGTATCGATGGTCCCACGGGCCAAATCGGTATCGAACCATTTTGGACTCGACACTATGACGCTCATGGTCTTCCAGTTGAACCGCATGAGGAGAGCGACCCTTTGCTTCTAGCGCTCTTTCGAGCATTAACGGGTAGCGCAGCAGAAAATCGAGCTTTGCGAGCTTTGTCATCCCTTCAATTACTCCAGCTTGCCCCTCCTCTGCAAATGCATCCAAGAGAAGAAGAACCCTAGCAGCATGCAACTCGGGAGATTGATCGAGATTTGCGATCATCTCAACATAATTCATCCCTGGACCTCCCATGGCCGGTCGAGGCTCCATTGAACTAGACACTCTGACGTCAACGAATAAGCAACACCCTCTAGATGCTCGTTACTACATTCGTATAATTGACTACCATCCATCCGGCGCTGAAGAAAACGAGAGCGTAGTTCTGAGAGCATCTCCAACCCAAACAAATGCTCTTCTGATTTTGCTATCTCGAATACGCGCGCCGCGTCGCTGAGAACGAGCGATCGAACATGCCCGTATCGCTGAAGGCCCGATTCACGGCCATGCTTCCTGGTCCAAACGATTCCTAAATAATCGGCTTTATCTCGAAGATCTAAGGCAGAATTGCGAGATATTGCCGAAAAACCACCTGCATCAAGTTTTTTTAGAAGAAGGTCCCTATTGCCGACACCAGGTTCCGACCATGCCTCAGGGGCTCCTTCAAGTGTGGCGTTCAAATTTAAGCCGGCCTCAAGCAAATCAATAAAATGCGAACGGTTGATACATTTAGATTCAATGCGAATAAGTAATTCTCTCCCCTCTGGGTCGATAGTTGCTGAAATATAGGCGGGCAATACATCTTGATGCGCGAGGGAAGAAGCTTTCCCACATTCCCATGTCAAATTGCTCCCAACTTTCACGATTAAGGAATGGGCGCAATCGGCAGCCCTAGTCCAAACTTCCGTGAGGGTGGCGACTAGCCTGACATCAATGTCGGCGAGTTTAGGCAGATCATCACTAGCCTCAGTTTTGGAAAGTGCTGTAAATACAATTTCTTGCGATAGATCGGCTTCCTGGGCAACACGACGCAGAAATCTTGCAACGGGCCCAGGAAGATCCTGTATTGAGTGAGTCGTCTTTATTTTATTAAGGACATATCGAAGATTTTTTCCGTTCTCTGCTGCAAATAATGGGTGATTTGTAAGAAAACGGAATACACGGAATTGGCCAGGGAATTGGTTTTCCAGTTTTGCAAAACGGGCACATGAATTAATTACAGTGGCTTCATTGGCTTTCCATACATCTTGATTTGATTCACGAGTTTTTATCTGTAATCCTGAAAACATCCCACCAGTGTGTCTCAACACTATATCTTCATGATGTTCACAAAATACTTCTTCAACATCCTCCGTCTCATCCAGCAACATGCAGCAACAAATTGCAGCATATGTCCACTGGTATCGATATCGTCGAGCAGTATCATCCCCCGGATCCCCAACTGCTGGGACAGTGTCAGGGGACGGAGTCATGCCATTAGGCATGGATCTTAATTTTTCGAATAGTACCAACACGTGAAGACAATCTGGCCATAAGTCTCATCTCCCACTAGTTCCTTACCAAGCCAAGTTGATTTGGATCTTCCCACGACCTTAATTTCTACTTATTACCCCGAATCAAACGAACTGCTCGTCGATAATGAGCACCCCGGGACGAATTGACAAGATTTCCGCCTAGGGTTTCACCATTCTCCTTGCAGTTCAAGCAAGTGCTTGGATGTAACCTTCCCGGTCCGGTACCCTCTGGGCAAATCTGCATCTAACCAGACTTCGCCAAGCGAGTCAGGACGTGGCTTGAAGCCCTTACCTGGTACCAGATTTGGACCAAACGTCTAGAGCCGGGCAAACCTCTGGCCCTTCTCAACGAAGAGCCTCCGCCAGCTCCGGGTCCGGAAAGACCAGGGCCCTGGTCAGCCGAAAGACAGGCACAGCCGGCCGTCCTGGAGGTCCACGGTGGCCCGGCCACCCTTGGCCAGGGGCCCGAAGAGAAGTGCCTCGGCCAGGGGGCGGCGCAGCTCGCGCTCGATGAGCCGCGCCATGGGGCGGGCGCCGAAGGCCGGGTCGTGGCCCTTCTCCGCCAGCCAGGCCCGGGCCGCGGAGGTGCAGACGAGGCTGACGCCCTTCTCCTGGAGCTGATCCTCCAGTTCCCGCAGGTGCTTGTCCGCCACGCGGACCATCGACTCGCGGCCCAGGGGCGCGAACTGAAGGATGGCGTCGAGCCGGTTGCGGAACTCGGGGCTGAAGGCCTTCTCCAGGGCGCCGGTGGCCGTCCTCCGGGCCCCGGCCTCCGCGAAGCCCACCTGCCGGGCCGACAGCTCCCGGGCGCCCACGTTGGTGGTCATCACCAGCACGGTGTGGCGGAAGTCCGCGCTGCGGCCGTGGCTGTCCGTGAGCGTGGCGTGGTCCATCACCTGGAGCAGGATGCCGAAGAGATCCGGGTGGGCCTTCTCCAGCTCGTCCAGCAGCAGCACGGCGTGGGGGGATTTCCGCACGGCGTCCGTCAGCAGGCCGCCCTCCTCGTAGCCCACATAGCCCGGCGGCGCGCCGATGAGCCGGGCCACCGTGTGCTTCTCCTGGTACTCGCTCATGTCGAAGCGCAGGAAGGCGATGCCCAGGGCCCTGGCCAGCTGCTTGGCCAGCTCCGTCTTGCCCACGCCCGTGGGCCCGGCGAAGAGGAAGCAGCCCATGGGCTTCAGCGGATCCCGCAGGCCGGACCGGGCCAGCTTGATGGCTCCGGCCACGGCCTCGCAGGCGGCGTCCTGGCCGTAGATCTGGCCCTTGAGGGCCCCTTCCAGGTTTGCCAGGGCCTCGCGGTCGTCCGCACTCACCGAGGCGACGGGTACCCGTGCCATGCGGGCCACCACGGCCTCGATCTCCAGCGCGCCGATCTTCTTGGCCCGTTCCTTCCTCGGCAGCAGCTTCTGGGCGGCTCCGGCCTCGTCCACCACATCGAGGGCGCTGTCCGGCAGCTTGCGGTCCGTCAGGTGTTTGGACGCCAGGCGCACGGCGGCCTCCAGGGCCTCGTCCGAGTACTTCACCCCATGGTGGGACTCGTACGAGCTTTTCAGGCCCTGCAGGATGTCCAACGCATCGGCCGTGGTCGGCTCGCTCACCTCCACCACCTGGAAGCGCCGGGACAGGGCGCGGTCGCGGTCCAGGGAGCCCTTCAGGTCCTGGAAGGTGGTGGCGCCGATGCAGCGCAGGTCGCCCGAAGCGAGGGCCGGCTTCAGCAGGTTGGCGGCGTCCATGGCGCCGCCGCTGGTGGCGCCGGCGCCCACCAGGGTGTGCAGCTCATCCACGAAGAGGATGGCGCCGGGCTCATCGCCCAGGGCCTTCAGCACGGCCTTGAGGCGCTCCTCGAAGTCGCCCCGGTAGCGGCTGCCCGCCAGCAGCGCCCCCAGGTCCAGGGCGAAGATCCGCGCATGTTTCAGGGGTTCGGGCACTTTCCCCTCGTGGATGCGGCGGGCCAGACCCTCGACGATGGCGGTCTTGCCGACGCCGGGCTCGCCCACCAGCAGCGGGTTGTTCTTCCGGCGGCGGCACAGCACCTGGGCCATGCGCGTGATCTCCGCCTCGCGGCCCACCAGGGGATCCAGCCGCCCCGCCGCGGCCCGGGCCACCAGGTCCGTGGCATAGGCCTCCAGGGGGTGCTCGGCCACGGTGCCTTCTTCTTCAGGCTCCTGCTCGACCTGCTTCTTGGCGGAGGCCTTCGCCTTCGCCGCCGCGGGCCCGTGGCTCAGCACCTTGAGCAGCGCCAGCCGCTTCACGCCGTGCTTCTCCAGGAGGTGCCGGGCGTGGCTGGCCTCCTCCTCCAGGAAGGCCGGCAACAGCTCGCCGCCGCCGACCTCCTTCTGCCCGGCGCTGAAGGCGTGGACCAAGGCCCGCTCCACCACCCGCACGAAGCCCAGGGTGCTGTGGGGCTGGACCTCCTCGCCCTCGGGGACGGGCTCGAACAGGCGCTCCAGGGCGGCCTCCAGGTCGCGGCGCAGGGCGTCGAGCTTCACGCCGCAGCCCTTCAGCGCCTTGGCGGCATGGGGATCGTCCAGCAGGGCCAGCAGCAGGTGCTCCAGGGCCACGTCCTCGTGGCGCCGCGCCTTGGCCAGCTCGAAGGCCCGCTGGAACCCCTGGTTCAGGTCCGCACTGATGTTCGGGGATTCAGGCATCTTCCGCCTCCACCGTGAGCAGCAGGGGGAAGCCCTCGCGCTCAGCCAGCTGGCGGCCGCGCTCGGCGCGGGTCTCGGCCACGTCCTTGGTGTAGACGCCCGCCACGCCCACGCCCGCCTTGTGGACCGCCAGCATGATGGCCGTGGCTTCGGACTCGCTCTTGCGGAAGATCGTCTTCAGCAGCCACACCACAAACTCCTGGGTGGTGTAGTCGTCGTTGTGGAGGAGGACCTTCCACAGGCCAGGCTCTTTCACCTTCGCCCGCTGGCGGGTGAGGACCTGGCCCGCCTCCTTCACCTGCCTGGCCATGAGGGATGCCTCCGCGTCCAGTCTAGGCGAAACGCACGAACCCGCCCCGGGCCAGTTCCCGGAGGAACAGGGCGGCCCGGAAGCCGGCATCGGGCTCGCCGGGGTGGGCCTGAGCCATGGCCTCCATCACCTGGGCGACGGTGCGGGTCCCGTCGCAGGCCTGCCACACGGCCGTGCCGCGGGCATCCAGCTTCACCCGGAAGTTGGGCCGCTTCATCAGCCGCACCAGCCAGGCCCAGCGCGGCGACAGGATCTTCGGCCGGATCAGCACCACCGTCCCGCCCTCACCGGGCTCTGAAGCCAGGGCCTGGACCGGCACGAGGGCGAGGAAGGGTTCATCGGGGAAGGAGGTCATAGGGATCCAGACATCTCAAGGGTGAGGATAGAGAAGGCCCGGCTTGGCCGGGCCTTCTCGTGGGGATCCGGGGGTGTGCGCTGTCGCGCACACCCCCGGACAGCATCAGAAATTCGCACTCGGCGGCGCGGGCTCGTCGGCTTCGCCGGCGTTGGCCAGGGGCACCTTCACCAGGTAGACGGCGATGCCGGCGAGGATCAGCAGGCTGATCCAGAACATGCCCGGGTCGGCGAAGATCTTGTACTTCACCTCGAAGAAGGCGAAGGACGCGAAGAGCAGGCCCACCAGGGCCTCGCCGGCGATGAGGCCCGCGGCCAGGAGCACGCCGTTGTTCTCCACGCGCACCTTCTGGGCCTCGTTGAGGCCCCGCTTGGCGCCGAACATCTCCACGGCGCCCTTGATGAGGCCGCCCAGGAAGATGGCGAAGGTGGTCTCCAGGGGCAGATACATGCCCACCGACACCAGCATGGGGCTCTTCACCTGCATGAGGATGAAGGCGAGGCCCATCATCATGCCGACGATGATGAGCGGCCAGGCCATCTTGCCTTCCACGATGCCCTTGCTGAGCAGGGCCATGAGACCGGCCTGGGGCGCCGCCAGCTGCTTGGAGCCGAAGCCGGCATCCAGGGAGAGGACGGCCTTCTTCTGGTCCGCGGGCAGCTGCTTCACCTGGTCCAGGGTGTAGGTCTGGCCGTCAGGCGCCGTGACGACCTGAACCTGCTGGGCGGTCAGCTCGGCGATGCGCTTGGTGCCCTGGGCGGAGATGTCGCCCTCGTGCAGCACCATGAGGGGGATGAACAGCACCACGGAGGCCAGGGCCACACCGATGAGGTCGCCCATCTCCATGCGCCACGGGGTCCCGCCGAGGATGTGCCCGGCCTTGAGGTCTTGCAGCATCTCGCCGGCCACGGCCGCGCTCACGCAAACCACGGCGGCCACGCCCAACACTGCGGCGACGCCCTCCTTGCCCTTCACGCCGAGGAGCACCATCACGAGGGCGGTGATCACCAGGGCCGTCAGGGTCAGGCCGGAGATGGGGTTGTTGCTCGAACCCATGATGCCGACCAGGTAGCCGCTGATGGCCGCGAAGAAGAAGCCCAGGATCACCACCACCAGGGCCGCCACGAAGGAGACCAGCGGGCTCACCTGGAAGATGCGCCAAGTGATGAAGAACGTCACCAGGGCCGCGAAGCCGAGGCCGAACAGGACGTTGGTGAAGGGCAGGTCCTTGTTGACGCGGTCCACCACGTGCTCGCCGGAGGCGGCCTTCTTCATGTCGGAGACGGAACGGGTGAGGCCCGTGGCCAGGCTCTTGCGCATCTTGAAGAGGGTGAAGCCGGCGCCCACGAGCATGCCGCCGATGGCGATGGGGCGGACGATGAACTTCCACACCGAGTAGGACAGGGCGATCCAGTCCCCCTGGGAGGCGCCCTCAGGCAGGACGCCGGGCGCCAGGAAGTAGGTGATGATGGGCACCAGCAGACCCCAGGCGATGATGCCGCCGGAGAAGTTCAGGGCGCCGAGCTTGGGGCCGATGATGTAGCCCACGCCCATGTAGGCGGGGCTGATGCCGGGGGAGCTGAGCAGCATGCCGCCCGCCACCTTGGCCTTCCAGGTTCCGACGAGGTTGATGGTGGTGGTCTTGAAGGCCACGAACTTCTCCCAGGTGCTGGCGAAGACCGAGATCTGGACCAGGGCCTGGATGCCGGCGCCGATGCCCATGGCGCCGAACAGGAACTTCGTGCCGCTGCCCCCGCGGGCGCCGGCCTTGTGGATCTCGGCGGCGGCCACGCTCTCGGGGTAGGGCAGCTCGGCGTCTTCGACCATCACACGGCGGAGCAGGGCCACGAACATGATGCCGAGCACGCCGCCCGCGAACATGATCAGCGCGCTGGTGACGTAGTTGCCGGCCGTGAAGAACTTGGGCCAGATGCCGCTGATGGCGAAGGCCGGGATGGTGAAGATGGCGCCGGCGGCCACGGACTCGCCGATGCTGCCGACCGTTCGGGCCATGTTCTCTTCCAGGATCGTGCCCTTCATCAGCTTGATGAGGGCCATGCCGATGACCGCCGCCGGATAGGTGGCGGCGATGGTCATGCCGGCCTTGAGGCCGAGGTAGGCGTTGGCGGAACCCAGCACCACGGCCATGACGAGGCCGATGAGCACCGCCCGCAGGGAGAACTCCCGCAGGTTCTGGTCGGAGGGGACAAAGGGTTGCATCGGTGCTCCTGAAAAGGCACGAGAGGAAAACGAGAAGGCAGGATGGAGCGGATAGTCTAATACATCACCGTTTGATCCATCCCATGCCCACCCTCACCAGCAAGGCCAATCCGCGCTTCAGAGACCTCCTGGCCCGCCTCCGGCCGGGTGGCGCCCGGCGTGAGGCCACGCTGCTGCTGGGCGGGAAGCTCATCGAGGCCTGGGCCGAGGCCCGACAGACCACCGCCGGGAAACGCCTGCGCCCGGCCCTCTGGCTGAGGCTCGAACAGACCGCTCCCCACTCCCTGGAGGAGGTCCTGGGCACGGAGACCCTGGTCCTGGGCGAGGCCCTCATGCGGGAGCTGGCGGATGCCGGCAGTCCGCCCGATCATGCCCTGCTCGCGGACCTGGGCCCGGAACCCGCGGGGGCCCTGCCCGGCCGCGTCCTCGGCGCCTGGGGCATCCAGGATCCCGGCAACCTGGGGGCCGTGCTCCGCAGCGCCGCGGCCTTCGGCTTCCAGGAGGTCCTGCTGGGCCCCGGTTGCGCCGATCCCTTCCATCCGAAGGCCCTGCGCGGCAGCATGGGCGCGGCCTTCCTCCTGCCCCTGCGCCGGGTGGCGCGCCTGGAGCCGGATGGCGGCCATTGGTACGCCCTGGACGGCGGCCCGGGCGCCGTGCCCCTGGCGGAAGCGGATCTCTCCGAGCCTCTGCGCCTCTGGGTGGGCAACGAGGGTCACGGCTGGCAGGGCGTGACCCTGCCCGAAGGCGTGCAGCGCCTCGCCATCCCCATCGAAGGGGTGGAGAGCCTCAACGCCGCCGTGGCCACGGGCATCGCGTGCTATGAAGTGGCGAGAAGGTCCAGACCTTGAAGATGCCCTCCCTCCTCCGCCCCCTGGAAACCGCCGTGCTGGCGGGGATCTTCGTGCTGGCCTTCCGCTTTCCCGGGGCGCTGGGGGGCTGGCTGGAGCCGGCCATGGCGCTGCTCTTCCCCCTGCTGCTGCTGGAGGGCCTGTTCAAGGGGCGGCACGCGGCCTGGACCTGGGCGGCCATCCTGGCGGGCCTGCTCCTTCTATACATCTGGGTGCCCCAGACCCTGGCCTCCAAGGGCGGGCTGCCCTTCGGCCTGGCCCTGCTGGGGATGGTCCTGCTGAGCCTCTGGGAGGCCACGGGCCTCTGGCTGGTGGCTCTGGGTTCCCGGTGGGCCTTCCGACGCCTCGGGGCCCCGGGCGCGGCCTGCGTGGCAGCCTTCCTCCTGCTGGGCTGGGAAGCCTGGGGCTTCCACGTCTATCCCTGGACCTGGGGCGCGGCCTTCGGTTCCCTGCCCTGGCCGGCACGCTCCGCGGCCTTCCTCGGCGCCTCGGGCCTGTCGGCCCTGGCCTGGGGCGCGGGGGCCTGGACGGCGGCCGGGCTGGCGGCGGGCGCCTCCCTGCGGCGGACGCTGGCGGGCCCGGGCTTCGCCGTGGGGCTGATGGTCCTCCTGGGCGGGGCCTGGTTCCTGCTGCCGCGGGGACCGGAGCGGACCCTGGACGTGGCCATGATCCAGCCCAACTTCGCCGCGGGTGTGCGCTGGCCGGGCATGGAAGCCGAGATGTGGCGGCGCAGCGATGCGCTGCTGCACGCCCAGGGCTGGCCCCGCACCGGGCGCCCCACCCTGCTGCTCTGGCCCGAGAGTTCCATCCTGGGCCGGGATGACCGGCGCCCGGAGCCGCGGCTGGCCGCCGAGGCGGCCTCCCGGGGCGTGGCCTGGCTCTTCGGCACTGAGGGCGGCCCGTACAACCTGGTGTGCGGCGAAACGGCCGGACGATCCCCCTTCGTCTTCGCCAAGACGGAGCCCATGGCCTTCGGCGAGCGCACACCGGGCCCTGGGGCCTTCCGCGGGTGGATGGACCAGAAGATGGGCTTCGTGTCCCAGGAGCCCGGGGAACTCCAGGAGGGCTGCGCCTTCGCCGTGCCGACCCCCGCCGGCGACCTGCGCGTCCACCCCCTCATCTGCAGCGAGGCCCTCATGCCCGGGCGGGCGCGCCGGGGCTTCGAGCTGGGCCATGCAGACCTGCTGAGCAACCACACCAATGACGGCTGGTTCGACCGCAGCATCGCCACGGACCTGCATGCCGCGCAGATCCGCCTGCGGGCGCCGGAGCTGGGCGTGCCTCTGCTGCGGGCCACGCTCACGGGCAAGTCCGGCGTGTTCCACGAGGATGGCCGCTTCGAACTCTGGGGCGAGCCCCTCAGCGAGGGCGCCTACGCCGTGCCCCTGCGCTGGCGGCCCATTCGCACCCCGGCCCGCTCCGCGTGGCTGCTGCCGGGACTCCTGGCGGGGCTGGCGCTCGTGACGGTGCTGCTAGGCTGGAAGGCTCTGCCCCGGAAGGCCTGATGGACCGCGATCTCCTCGTACCTGAGCCTCTGTCGACCCCCCACGGCACCGTGGCCTTCTTCGACGAAACCTGGAGCGTGGACCCCCGCGAGCTCCAGATCTTCTTCCAGGCGGAGGAGGTCTACTGGACCGCGGACCGCACCATCGGCCAGTGGCGGCGGCTGCTGGCCTGCTCCCGCCTCCTCACGGCCCGGCTCGTGCCCGAGGGGCACCGGGGCGGCCGCCTGGTGGGCGCCACCCGGCTCTGGTCCGATCACGCCTACGAAGCCAAGCTCTACGACGTGGTGACCGCCCGGGACCTGATGGGCCAGGGCATTGCCACGGAGCTGGTGAAGTGGGCCCTGCGGCACCCCTGGGCCGGCGAGGTCCAGCGCTACGTCCTCGAGACCCGGGACGCGGCGGACTTCTATCCGCGCTTCGGCTTCCGCCTGGGGGCGGAGGTCGACAGCTTCCACATGCGCGTGGGCCTCGCCGAGCTCGAGCAGCGGGGCCTGCGATGACCGAGACCCAACCCGGCCTACCGGCCATGCCCCAGCAACCTCTGATCCTGGCCAGCAGCAGCCCCCGCCGCCGCCATTGGCTGGAGGCCATGCGCATCCCCTTCGAGATCCAGGTTCCCGAAGTCGATGAAACGCCCCTGCTGGACGAGGAACCCGGCGACCTGGTGTTGCGCCTGGCGGAGCTGAAGGCCGAGGTGGTGGCCCGCCGCAACCCCGACCGCTGGGTCATGGCCGCCGACACCACCGTGGCCGTGGACCACCACACCCTGAACAAGCCCGTGGATGTGGAGGATGCCGTCAGGATGCTGACCCTGATCCAGGACCGGGCCCACCAGGTGCACACCGGCTTCTGCCTCCAGCGGAACGACGACACCCACAGCTTCGTGGACACGGCCCAGGTGGTCTTCCGGCCCCTGACGGAGGCCCAGATCCGCTGGTACATCGCCACCCGCGAGCCCATGGACAAGGCGGGCTCGTACGCCATCCAGGGCATCGGGGCCCTCTTCATCGAGGGGGTGGAGGGCAGCTTCTCCACCGTCATGGGCCTGCCGGTGGAGCGGATGGGCGACCTGTTCCTCCAGCTCGGCCTCCTCTGGCCCTGGATGGGCCTGCCCAGATAGGCCGGGATCCGTCGGAGATCCCCGAAATCACTGGCAAAGACGAGGTTCTGGGGAGGAATCTCGGCCCCCCGCCTGCCCCGCCGCCATCGGGGGCCGCGGGCAGGAGCCGTCAGCACCGGCCCTGGAGGAAATCGCCCCCTCCAGGCTGGTCAAGATAGAACACCCTAAAATCCTCTTAATGTCTGCAACTTCCTCAGAAAAAATAGGTAAACAATACAGGTCCATTGATCTATGATCGTGACCTGCGACACAACTCATCAGAATGTCGCCCCAGCGGGCCCAGCCCCTGGTTCCAGATGCTGCCCACTTATTGATTTGGACAACATCTCACCGACACTCCCGGGCGGAGGCGCCGGATTTCGGGGAAAACCCTTCCCCGGATCTCGGCGCGTGCCAGAATCTCCGGCGATCCGCACCCTCCAGACCCGACCCGCGTCACCCGTACCACCGTTTCCCGATGGCCTTCCCGCTCCTTCGTGAGACCGCGCTTTCCATGGGGTTGTGCATGCACCGATTCGACCAGGCGTTCCGCTTCGTCCTGCCGGCCGGAGCCGTGGCGGTTCTGCTCACGGTTCTCTCCGTGGGCTGGTTCACGCAGCCCGACCGCTTCGCCAAGGGCTACGCCCCCGAGCAGCCCATCCCCTTCTCCCACGAGCTGCACGCCGGCACGCTCCGCATGCAGTGCCAGTACTGCCACTCCGGCGTGGACAAGTCCCGGGTGGCGGGCATTCCGAGCGTGGATCTCTGCATGGGCTGCCACAAGGTCACCAAGACCGACACCCCCGCCATCCAGAAGCTGACCCAGGTCGCCAACTCCGGCCAGCCCATGCTGTGGCAGCGGGTCCACACCCTGCCCGACCATGTCTTCTTCGACCACCGGCCCCACGTGAACGCGGGCATCACCTGCCAGAGCTGCCACGGCGAGGTGCAGACCATGAAGGTGGTCACCCGCGAGATGGGCATGCGCATGGGCAACTGCCTGGCCTGCCACCGGGATCCCCACGCCGCGCTGCCCGCCGGCTCCAAGATCACCCGGGGCGCCGAGAACTGCGCCGCCTGCCACCGCTAGACCGGGAGAGCTGGACGATGGCCGACGAGACCCGCAAGCCGATTCTTGACCGCCTGGCCGCCCTGGTGGCGGGCCCCCTGCTGCTGGGGCGCGAGGCCGTGAGCCTCGCCTTCCGGCCGGACCAGGAGGCGCCGCCGGAGACTCCTCCGGAGCTCACGCCGCTCCGCCTCACCGTCACGCCCCCTGAACACGCCATCAAGCGCCGCGGATGACCCGATGAAGACACGACTTCCCGAACATGGCCCCCTCGAGACCCCGCGCTTCTGGCGGACCCTCGACGAATGCCTCGAAACGCCCGCAGCCCAGCAGGCTGCCCACGATGAGTTCCTACCCGGCGCCGTTCCTTCGGGCCCGGACTACGACGACGTCCACGGCCTGCCGCCCCAGAGTGGCGTCTCCCGCCGCGACTTCCTGGGCCTGGTGAGCGCCGCCGCGGCGCTGGCGGCCACCGTGGCCTGCGACCGCAAGGGCCAGGGCACCGTGGTGCCCTATACCAAGCGCCCCGTGGAAGTGGTGCCCGGCGTGGCCAACTACTACGCCAGCGCCACCCACGAGGGCCGCCGCGTCTACCCCGTGCTGGTGAAGACCCGCGAGGGCCGTCCCATCCACCTGACGGGCAACGACGAGCACCCCGGCGTGAAGGGCAAGACCAGCCCCCGCACCATGGCCGACGTGCTGCGCCTCTACGATCCGGACCGCCTGCGCAGCCCGAAGTCGGGGGGTCGGATCGTCGGATGGTCCGAGGTCGAAAACCAGCTTCACGGTTCACTCAAGGCCGCCAAGGCCGCCGGCAAGCCCGTGCTGCTGATCTCCGGAGCCGTGGTCTCGCCCAGCCGCAAGGCCCTGCTGGCGGACCTCAAGGCCGCCCTGCCCACCCTGGAGCACCTGGCCTACGAGCCCGCCGCCGGCGACGCCGCCGAGGAGGCCGCCCAGGCCAGCTTCGGGCAGCCGGTGGACCTCCAGCCCCGGCTGGCCAGGGCCAAGGTCATCCTGTCCCTGGGCGCGGACTTCCTCAACGGCGAGGAGCCAGAGGCCCAGGCCGCCTGGGGCGCCCAGCGCCGCCTGAAGAGCGCCCACGATCCCATCAACCGCCTGTGGGTGCTGGAAGGCCCCCTGACGCTCACCGGCACCAACGCCGACCAGCGCGTGCCTGTGGCGCCCTCGCGCCTCGGCGCCGTGGCCTTCGCCCTGGCGAAGGACCTGGCGGCCAAGGGCGTCTCCCTGCCCGCCGGCACGGACCTCTCCGCCATTTCGGCGCAGAGTGACATTCCCGCCAAGGTCTGGTCGAACCTCGTGAAGGATCTGCAGCACGCGGGCCGCAACGCCGTGGTGCTCTGCGGGGCCCAGATGCCCGCCGAGGCCCACCAGGCCGCCCACCTGCTGAACGCCATGCTGGGTTCCGAGGCTGTCGCCGCCGTTCCGGCCGAGCCCCTGGCCACGGTGAAGGACCTCGAAACCGCCGCCCAGAAGATGGCCTCTGGCGCCTATGCCGCAGCGATCTTCTGGGACGTGAACCCCGCCTACACCTTCCCCAGGGCCGCCACCTGGAAGGCCGCCGTGGCCAAGGTGCCCCTCCGCGCCTGGATCGGCCAGGTGGAGGACGAGACCGCCGCCCAGTGCCAGCTGCTGCTGCCCGAGAACCACTGGCTGGAGAGCTGGGGCGACTTCAGCACGCCCGCTGCCGCCGTGCTCCAGCAGCCCGCCATCGGCACCCTCTACGACACGCGCCAGGGCGAGGACATCCTCCTGGGTGCCCTCAGGTCGCTGGGCGCCAATGCCCCCGAGGGCTACCACGCCTACCTGCAGGCCCGCTGGAAGAAGGAGCTGCCGCTCGGCACGTCCTTCGAGCAGGCTCTCCACGATGGCCTGGTGAAGGTCGAGGCCAAGGCTGCTTCGCCCACCTTCAAGGGCGCCTCCGTGGCCGCCGCCGCGAAGCGGGCCGCCGCAAGCAGGGCCGAGGGCCTGGAGCTGGTGCTCTTCCCCGGCTTCGCCACCCACGACGGCCGCCACGCCAACAACAGCTGGCTCCAGGAGACCCCGGATCCCATCACCAAGATGACCTGGGACAACCCGGTGGCCGTGTCCGTGCAGGATGCCAAGGCCCTGGGCATCGACGAGGGCGACCTCGTGACCCTCTCCCTGGACGGCACCACCCTCAAGCTGCCCGCGGTCATTCAGCCCGGCCAGGCCAAGGGCGTGCTGGCCCTGGCCCTCGGCTATGGCCGCACGACCGGCGGTGTGGCCAAGGGCGTGGGCGTCGACGCCTTCCCCTTCCTGGGCCTGGAACCGGCTTCCGCGCACGTGCGCAAGGGCGCCCGCCTGGCCAAGGCCGGCGGAAAGAAGGAGCTCTCCCGCACCCAGAGCCACCACCGCATGGAGGGCCGCGACCTCGTCCGCTCCCTCACCATGGACGAGTTCGCCCACAACCCCCAGGGCCACCACCACATCCCCGAGCTGGTGAGCCTCTACGAGGACCAGAAGTTCCCCGACCACAAGTGGGGCATGGTCATCGACCTGGCGGCCTGCACGGGCTGCTCCGCCTGCGTGGTGGCCTGCCAGTCCGAGAACAACGTGCCGGTGGTGGGTCCCGAGCAGGTGGCCCGCGGCCGGGAGATGCACTGGATCCGCATCGACCGCTACTACGAGGGCGAGCTGGAGAATCCGAAGGTCGTGCACCAGCCCATGCTGTGCCAGCACTGCGACAACGCGCCCTGCGAGAACGTCTGCCCGGTGAACGCCACCAACCACAGCCCGGACGGCCTGAACCAGATGGCCTACAACCGCTGCGTGGGCACCCGCTACTGCGCCAACAACTGCCCCTACAAGGTGCGCCGCTTCAACTTCCTGGAATACACCGCCTACAAGACCGAGCCGGAGACCTTGGCCTACAACCCCGAGGTCACGGTCCGTCCCCGCGGCGTCATGGAGAAGTGTTCCTTCTGCGTGCAGCGCATCAATGACGTGAAGATCCGCGCCAAGGGCGATGGCCGCGCCATCCTGGACGGCGAGATCACCACGGCCTGCATGGCCGGCTGCCCCTCGGACGCCATCGTGTTCGGCGACCTGAAGGATCCCAAGAGCAAGGTTTCCCAGCTGGTGGCCGCCACCCGCGCCTACCGCGTCCTGGAGGAGCTGGGCGTCAAGCCCGCCATCACCTACCTGGCCGATCTGAAGAATCCCGCCATCGAGGGAGGTCACCATGAAGCTTGATGCCGCCACGTCCGCCGGCGACATCCCGGAAGGCCTGGTTGAACCCTCGCTCTACGTGGGCAAGGTCACACCCGGCAGCCTCGACGACCAGGTGCTGGCCTTCCCCGAGACCAGGCCTCCCAGGCAGTGGTACATCGCCTTGGCCATCACCCTGACGGCGGCCCTCGTCGGCGTCGTCTCCATCGGCTACACCTTCTACATCGGCATCGGTGCCTGGGGCAACACCAGCCCCGTCTTTTGGGCCTTCGACATCATCAACTTCGTGTTCTGGGTGGGCATCGGCCACGCCGGCACGCTGATCTCGGCCATCCTCTTCCTCTTCCGGAAGCGCTGGCGCAACGCCATCGCGCGCTTCGCCGAGGCCATGACGATCTTCGCCGTCATCTGCGCCGTGATCTTCCCCCTCATCCACGTGGGCCGCCCCTGGCTGGCCTACTGGCTCTTCCCCTACCCGAACCAGCGTGCGCTCTGGACCAACTTCCGGTCGCCCCTGCTCTGGGACGTCTTCGCGGTGAACACCTACTTCTCCGTGTCCCTGATGTTCTGGTACCTGGGTCTCATCCCCGACATCGCCTCCATGCGTGACCGCACCACCAGCAAGCTGCGGAAGCTCATCTACACCGTGCTGGCCATGGGCTGGCGCGGCGCCGCCACCCACTGGCAGCACTACGAGAAGGCCTACCTGCTGCTGGCGGGCCTCGCCACGGGCCTGGTGCTCTCCGTGCACTCGGTGGTGAGCTTCGACTTCGCCACCTCGGTGGTGCCCGGCTGGCACATGACCATCTTCCCGCCCTACTTCGTGGCGGGTGCCATCTTCGCCGGCTTCGCCATGGTGGTGATGGTGCTGGTGGTCGTGCGCGAGACCATGCAGCTCAAGAACCTCATCACCATGCGCCACCTGGACGTGATGAACAAGGTGATTCTCGCCATGAGCTGCATCATGGGCTACAGCTACATGATGGAAGGCTTCACGGCCTGGTACTCCATGAACGAGTTCCTCCACCACGGCTTCATGAACATCATCACCGGCACCTACGGCTGGGCCGGCTGGGTCACCATCAGCTGCAACATCCTCATCCCCCAGATCCTCTGGTTCAGGAAGGCCCGCACCAGCTACTTCTGGATGATCCTGGTGGCCGTCGGCGTGACCATCGGCATGTGGTTCGAACGCTTCGTGATCATCGTGATCTCGCTGCACCAGGACTTCCTGCCCTCCGCCTGGCGCATCTACAAGCCCACCATGGTGGACTTCGGCGTGCTCCTGGGCACCTTCGGGATCTTCTTCACCCTGGTCCTGCTCTTCGCCCGCGTGCTGCCGGTCATCGCCACCACGGAAGTGAAGGCGATCCTGCCGGACGCGCAGCCCTCTCACCATGGAGACGATCACCATGCCTGAGACGTCCTACGCCGTCCTTGGCGTCTTCGAGACGCCTGATGCCCTGATGAAGGCCATCCCCAAGGTGCGCGCCAGCAAGCTGGGCACCGTGGAGGCCTATACCCCCTACGCCATCCACGGCATCGAGGAGGCCCTGGGCCTCCGCAAGTCGCCCCTGGGCGGCATGGTGCTGGTCATGGGCGTCCTGGGGGCCATCACGGCCCTGGGCTTCCAGTACTGGATCAGCGCCATCGACTACCCGATCATCACCGGCGGCAAGGGGGCCGGCTCCTGGGAAGCCTTCATCCCCATCATGTTCGAAGTGACGGTGCTCTTCGCCACCTTCACGGCGGGCCTGGGGATGCTGTTCCTCCTGAACAAGCTGCCCTTCTTCGGCCATCCGGTGCTCTCGTCCAAGTCCATCAAGGGCATCACGCGGGACCGCTACGTCCTGGCCCTCGAAGCCGAGAGCGAGGCCTTCGACAGCGCCGCCGCGGCCAGGGCCCTCCAGGCCGCCGGCGCCATCGAGGTCGAGGCCCTGCCCGCGCCGGACCGCAGCCCCTTCCTCACCAGCGACAACATCCTCCGCGCCCTCGGCGGCATCTTCGCCGCCTGCGTGGTCGCCGGACTGGCGATGTACTTCGCCACCAAGTGGTTCCCCCTGCTGGCCCCCATGAAGTACATGCAGGACCAGCCGCGCCTCAACGCCCAGAAGGCCTCGACCTTCTTCAAGGACGGCCACGGCATGCAGCAGCCCGTGGCGGGCACCGTGGCCCGGGGGCACCTGCCCACGGCCACCGGCACGCAGGAGGAGGCCGCGAGCCTGGTGAACCCCCTGCCCCGCACCCGGGAGGTCTTCGCCACCGGGCGCAAGGTCTACACCAACCGCTGCGAGGTCTGCCACGGCGCCGTCGGCAACGGCGTGGGCAGCCTGACCGCCGCCTACGGCGCCAAGCCCGCCAACCTGCAGGCCCAGCAGTTCCGGGACTACCCGGACGGCAAGATCTACTGGGCCATCGTGAACGGGAAGAATTCCATGCCCTCCCACGCCCCCTACCTTTCTGAGCCGGAGCGCTGGGCCGTGGTGCACTACGTGCGCGCCCTCCAGCGTGCCCAGAACGCCAAGGACGAGGACCTGAAGGTGGCCACCCGATGAGCCAGACCAAGAACACCTCCAACCTGCTCTGGGGCGCCGTGGCCCTGGGCGCCCTGGGCGTCCTCGGCACCTACGCCGCCGCCGGCCCCGAGCGCTTCTGGGCCAACTGGATCCTCTGGTTCGTGCTCCTCTTCACCCTGGGCCTGGGCTCGCTGTTCATCGTGGCCCTGGAGCACCTGGTCAGCGCCAAGTGGAGCGTGCCCGTGCGGCGCATCCCCGAGCGCCTGGCCACCCTGCTGATCCCCGCGGTCCCCATCGGCCTCATCGCCCTGGCGGCGGTGCCGGTGCTCTACCCCGGCGCCCGGCCCGAGGCGGCCCACCATCCGCTCCTGGCCGGCAAGGCCTTCTGGCTGAGCCTGCCCTTC
This sequence comes from Geothrix edaphica, assembly GCF_030268045.1. Classification (NCBI taxonomy): domain Bacteria; kingdom Pseudomonadati; phylum Acidobacteriota; class Holophagae; order Holophagales; family Holophagaceae; genus Geothrix; species Geothrix edaphica. The sequence continues at coordinate 79,435 of NZ_BSDC01000001.1, read as the reverse complement.
TTCTCCGTGCGCACGGTCATCAGCCTCGCCCTCTGCCTCCTGGGCCTCTGGGTGCTGGTGGGCGGCTCGCTGAAGCAGGACACCACCAAGGATCCCGCCTTCAACTTCCGGGCCCGCAAGTTCGCGCCGGCCTTCATGGCCATCTTCGCCCTGGTGATCACCCTCATCGCCTTCGACTGGCTCTCCGGCCTCACGCCCGAGTGGTACAGCGACATCTTCGGCGTCTACGTCTTCGCCGGCGCCTTCCTCAGCGGCCTGGCGGCCACGGCCCTCTGCGTCCTGCACCTCCAGGACGAAGGGCGGCTGGAGGGCGTGAAGGGCGACCACCTCTACAACCTGGGCGGCTTCCTCTTCGCGTTCACGGTGTTCTGGTCCTACATCGGCTTCGCCCAGTACATGCTCATGTGGTACGCGAACCTGCCGGACGAGGTCATCTGGTACAAGGTCCGCCTGGCCGGTTCCTGGCGCCTCATCACCATCCTCCTGGCCGGCCTGCACTTCGTCCTGCCCTTCTTCGCCCTGGTGACCCGGGACTCGAAGAAGGACCCGAAGCGCCTCCGGCGCGTGGCCTACCTGATGCTCGGGGCCCACGTGCTCGATATCTACTGGCTCATCTTCCCTGTCCTCGGCGCCGGTCCCCACTTCTCCTGGCCCGAGCTCAGCTTCGCCCTCTTCTTCCTGGGCGGGATCCTCCTGTGGATCCGCGGCGCCATGCAGAAGGGCGAGGACATGCCGGTCGGCGATCCCTTCCTCCGCGAGGGCCTGGAGTTCCGCCTATGAAGATCCAAGACTACCTCTCCCCCGAGGAGCTGAAGCGCCTGCTCTCCGCCCTGCTGGTGGTGATCTGCTTCATCTTCATCGCCGCGTTCTTCGGCTTCACCGTGCTGCCCGGCCTGCGCTACCAGGCCCACACGGCCACCACCGGGACTCCCGTGAAGGCCGTGCAGGGCGAGACCGGCTGGCTGGATCCCACGGACTACCCCGCCCAGGCCAGCCAGACCATCCCGCCCATCGATCCCAAGACGGTGATGACGCCCAATCCCGCCCTCATGGCCCGGGGCAAGGCGATCTACGCCCAGACCTGCGCCACCTGCCACGGCCCGGACGGCAAGGGCGACGGCCCCGGGGGCACCGGCCTCACCCCCAAGCCCCGGAACTTCGCCCTGAACGCGGGCTGGAAGAACGGCACCCGCGTCGAGGACATCTACAAGACCCTCAATGAGGGGATCAAGGGCAGCTCCATGGTGTCCTACAACGATCTCTCCAAGAAGGACCGCATGGCCCTGGTCCATGTGGTGCAGTCCCTGGGCGCCTTCGATCACGGCACCAGCGACCCCAAGGCCCTCGCGGCCATGGAGCAGCTCTTCGCCAGCGCCGGCGAGGTGATCCCCAACCGCATCCCCGTCGCCCGCGCCGTCGACCTCCTCTGCCGCGAGTACGCCGAGAGCCATCCCCATCCTCAGCCCCAGCCCCGGACGGAGGCCCGGCCATGAACCTCCGCCCGATCCGCGCCACCCTCTCGCCCCTGGCCCTGACCCTGGCCCTGGCCGCCGCCCTCCTCGGCACACCCGCCCAGGCCCAGGCCCCCAAGCCGCCTCCGGTCCCCGCCCCCGCGCCCGTCCAAGGCCCGGCCACGCCCTCCTTCACCCCGCAGGAAGTGGGCATCGACGAGAAGCTCGGCGCCACCCTGCCCCTGGACCTGGTCCTGAAGGCCGAGGACGGCACGCCCGTCACCCTGCGCCAGCTCATCGACAAGCCCACCATCCTGACCCTCAACTACTTCCGCTGCGCGGGCATCTGCACACCCCAGCTCAACGGCGTGGTCGAGGTGCTGAACCGCACCCAGGCCGAGCCCGGGAAGGACTTCCAGGTCATCACGGTCAGCTTCGACGAGCGGGATGAACCCGAGATCGCCACCCAGAAGCGCACCAACTACCTGGGTGAGCTCACCCGGCCCTTCCCCCCGGCCGCCTGGCGCTTCCTCACCGGCCCCGGCGCCACCACCCGGGCCCTGGCGGATGCCGTCGGGTTCAAATACAAGAAGGTGGGCGAGGACTTCGTCCACGCCGCCGCCATCATCTTCATCAGCCCCCAGGGCAAGGTGACGCGGTACATGTACGGGGTGACCTACCTGCCCGCCGACCTCCAGCTGGCCGCCCAGGAGGCCGCCCGCGGCGAGGCCCAGCCCACCATCAACAAGTTCCTGAAGTTCTGCTTCAGCTATGACCCCGCGGGACGCAAGTACGTCCTGAACACCACGAGCGTCGGCGCCACCGTGATCATCCTGGCGGCCCTGGCCTTCGTGGTGACCCTCGTCCGCCGGGGGCGCAAGTCCAAGTCCGAGGAGGCCGAATGACCACCCACGCTGCCACCGCACAGCCCAGCTATCTGGTGGACACCGGCAAGCGCAAGGGCCTCCTGGCCTGGCTGACCACCACCGACCACAAGCGCATCGGGGTGCTCTACCTCTACTCGATGATCAGCTTCTTCCTCATCGCCATGGGCGTCGGCTTCGTCATGCGCCTGGTGCAGCTGACCACCTTCCAGAAGCTCATCACCGCCCAGACCTACAATGCCCTGTTCACGCTGCACGGCGTGATCATGATCTTCCTGTTCGTCATCCCGGGCCTGCCCGCCGTCTTCGGAAACTTCTTCCTGCCGATCCTCATCGGCGCCAAGGATGTGGCGTTCCCCCGCCTGAACCTGGCGTCCTGGTACTTCTTCATGGCCGGAGCCATCCTCGCCGTCCTGTCGCTCTTCACCGGCGGCGGCGCCCCGGATACCGGCTGGTCCTTCTACGCCCCCTTCAGCCTGAAGACCGGCACCAACGTGAGCCTGGCGGTGTTCGCCGCATTCATCCTGGGCTTCTCGTCCATGCTGACGGGCATCAACTTCATCACCACCATCCACCGCCTGCGGGCCCCGGGCATGAAGTGGTTCCGCATGCCCCTCATGTGCTGGGCGCTGTACTCCACGTCCTGGATCCAGCTGCTGGCCACCCCCATCGTGGCCATCACGCTGGTGCTGGTGATCCTCGAGCGCTTCTTCGGCATCGGCATCTTCGATCCCGCCAAGGGCGGGGATCCCCTGCTCTACCAGCACCTGTTCTGGATCTACTCGCACCCGGCCGTCTACATCATGATCCTGCCGGCCATGGGCGCCATCACCGAGATCATCCCCACCTTCTCCAAGCGCACGATCTTCGGCTACAAGGCCATCGCGTTCTCCAGCATGGCCATCGCCGGCGTGGGCAGCCTGGTGTGGGCGCACCACATGTTCACGTCCGGCATGAGCAACCTGGCCACCATGCTGTTCTCGCTGCTGACGATGATCGTGGCGGTGCCCAGCGCCATCAAGGTCTTCAACTGGGTGGGCACCCTCTACAAGGGCAGCATCGACTTCCAGCCGCCCCTGCTCTTCGCGCTGACCTTCATCTTCCTCTTCGCCATCGGCGGCCTCACGGGCGTCATGCAGGGCGCGCTGGCCATCAACGTCCACATCCACGACACCTACTTCATCGTGGGCCACTTCCACTACGTGATGTTCGGCGGCACCGGCATGGGGTTCTTCGCGGCCCTGCTCTACTGGTTCCCCAAGATGTTCGGGCGGATGTATTCCAAGAAGGCCATCTACGTTTCCTGGTTCCCCATGTTCATCGGCTTCAACCTGCTCTACTTCGGCATGCTGATCCTCGGCATGATGGGCATGCCCCGCCGCTACTATGTCCACCTGCCCCAGTTCCACACCATGCACGTCGTGGCCACCGTGGGCAGCTGGCTGCTGGTGCTGGGCCTCCTGATCTACTTCGGGACGCTGCTCTACGCGCTGTTCAAGGGTGAGAAGGCCGAGGACAACCCCTGGGGCGGCGTGACGCTGGAGTGGACCATCGCCAGCCCGCCCATCCAGGAGAACTTCGAGACCATCCCCACCATCACCCACGGCCCCTACGAGTTCGAGCAGGAGTCCAAATGAGCGAGCACGTCCACCGCGACGACTTCGGCGCCCGGCTCGGCATGTGGCTGTTCCTGGTGACGGAGATCGTCCTCTTCGGCGGCCTCTTCATCGGCTATTCGTACATGCGGTACAAGTACCCCATGGAGTTCCACCACGGCGGCGCCGAGCTGAACGCCACCCTGGGCGTCATCAACACCCTGGTGCTGCTCACCAGCAGCCTCACGGTGGTGCTCGCCATCGTGGCCGTCCAGCGGGCCGAGAAGAAGCGGGCCATGGCCTTCCTCGGCACCACCCTGGTCCTCGGGCTCACCTTCCTGGTGATCAAGTCCTTCGAGTGGGCCGCCAAGTTCCACCACGGCCTCTATCCCAACTCCGCCCACCTGGCCACGCTGCCCCCGGGGGAGCAGGTCTTCTTCGGCCTCTACTTCACGATGACCGGGCTGCACGGCCTCCACGTCATCGCCGGGCTCTCGGTCCTGGGCGTCATGCTCTGGTGGGTGGCCACGGACCGCATCCGCCAGGACCGCTACGTACACCTGGAGAACGGCGGCCTCTACTGGCACCTGGTGGACGTGATCTGGATCTTCCTCCTCCCGCTGTTCTACCTGGCCGCGTAAGGGCATGACCATGAGCGAACACGCGCACTCCGCCGACCTCAACACCGTACCGCAGCCCGAGCACCCGGACGAACACCCGGGCTACGGCACCTTCATCAAGGTCTGGGTGGCCCTCCTGGTCCTCACCGCCTGTCTGGTGGGCATGAGCCACGTCAGCCAGACCTACGCCGTCTGGGGCCTGCTCACGCTGACCCCCCTCAAGGCCGGCCTGGTCTTCTACTTCTTCATGCACCTGAAATACGAGGGACCGCTGCTCAAGATCGTGGTCCTGGTCACCCTGGGCACGCTGCTGATCTTCTTCGCCCTGCTCTTCTCCGACGTCGCTTTCCACTGAGGCACCCATGGACTGGATGAATCAAGCCGCCCTTTCGGCCCAGAAGTCCGATGCGGTCTTCTTCTACGTGTTCGGCCTCTCCGTCGCGTTCCTCATCTTCATCACGGCGCTGATGATCTATTTCGTGGTGCGCTACAGCAAGAAGCGCCACCCGGTCGCCGAGCAGATCGAGGGCCACCTGGGCCTCGAGATCCTGTGGACCAGCATCCCCCTCGTGCTGTTCCTGTCGATCTTCTACTACGGCTGGACCAACTACGAGTACATGCGCCAGGCCCCCCGGGACGCCATGGTCGTGAACGTCACCGCCCGCCAGTGGAGCTGGTCCTTCGAATACCCCAACGGCAAGAAGAGCAAGGTCCTCTTCGCCCCCATCAACAAGCCCATGAAGATGGACGTCCACAGCGCCGACGTGGTGCACGGGTTCTTCATCCCCTCGTTCCGCCTGAAGATCGATGCCGTGCCCGCCCGCACCAACACCACCTGGTTCCAGGCCACCAAGCTGGGCTCGTACGACATCGAGTGCACGGTCATCTGCGGCGTGGACCACAGCCTGATGCTGAGCAAGGTCATCGTGGTGCCCGAGGACGAGTTCAAGGCCTGGTACTTCGGCGGCGAGGATGCTCCCGAACCCGGCAAGGCCATCCGCACCGCCGAGGCCCACCCGGACCTCAAGGACCTGCCGCCCGGCCTCGCCGTGCTGACTGCCAAGGGCTGCCTCGCCTGCCACTCCGTGGACGGCAAGCCCAAGGTGGGCCCCACGCTCAAGGCCCTCTTCGGCCGGCAGCAGGAGGTCCTCGTGGCCGGCACCGCGCGCGCCGTCACCGTGGACGAACCCTACCTGCGCCGGGCCATCACCAACCCCATGGACCAGGTGGTGCGCGGCTATCCGCCCGCCATGCCCCGGACGCCGATGACGGAACAGGAACTCAACGAGGTCGTGCGCTACATCAAGACCTTGAACTAGGAGCATCCTCTTGAGCGTGGCCGCCCTCCCCCTGTCCAAGCCCAGCCCAGTCTCGACTTTCCTCGAGCTGACCAAGCTGCGCATCTCCGGGGCCTCCACCTTCACGGCGGCGGCGGGCTATGTGGCCTTCCTTCGTGGGGCGGACGCCGGGCTGATCACGACCCTCATCGGCATCCTGCTCCTGGCCATGGGCTCCAGCGCCCTCAATGAGGTGCAGGAGCGGCGCTACGACGCCATGATGCCCCGCACGGCGGGCCGGCCCATCCCCCACGGCGACATCTCCGCAGGCCGGGCCGCCCTCGTGGCGGTGATCCTGGCCGTATCCGGTTTCCTGGTCCTGCTGACGGCCCACAACCTCACCTCGGCCCTGCTGGGGGCCCTGGCCCTGGGCTGGTACAACGGCTTCTACACGCCCCTGAAGCGCCTCAGTGCCTTCGCCGTGGTGCCGGGCTCGCTCATCGGGGCCCTGCCCCCGGCCATCGGCTGGACCGCCGCGGGCGGCAGCGTGGCGCATCCCTCGGTCCTGGCCCTGGCCTTCGTCTTCTTCATCTGGCAGGTGCCGCACTTCTGGCTGCTGGTGGGCCTCCATGCCGAGGGCTATGAGAAGGCGGGCTTCCCCACGCTGGTCTCGGTCTTCGGCCGGGCGCGCCTGTCGCGGCTGACCTTCACCTGGACCTGCGGCACCGCCGCCGCCTGCGGCCTGCTCCCCATCTTCCGGGTGCTGGTGTCCTGGCCGGCGGAGATCATGCTGGGCCTCGGCGCCGCCTGGCTCATCGCCGGCTCCCTGCCGCTGCTGAAGGAGGGCCAGGACGCCCCCCTCTACCGCCGCGTCTTCATGAACATCAACCTCTTCGCCCTCGTCCTCACCGCGGCCGTCATCCTGGATCCCTTCTTCAGCCGCTAGGTGCCGGGTACACTCTCGGCCATGCCCCTCCGTCCCGCTGAACCCGCGCGAAAGCCGCATCCGTGGATGTGACGCGCTTTCTCGGGACGCACCGGTACACCTGGCTCATGGACCTGGGCCAGGGGCCGGGCTGCACCTTCCAGCTGCTGCGGCGGGAGCTCGACGGCGCCCGCTTCCTCGCCCAGCTCTGGTCGCCCCTGCCCCCGGACCGCGAGCTCGACCAGCTGCGCGACACCTTCCTCGCCCGCTTCCTCGACGCCGATCCCCTCGATCCGGTCATCGGCCACTTCGGCTTCGACGGCGAGCAGGCCTGGCACCTCCAGGCCCTCCAGGGCACGCCCCTCGCCCGCCTCTGGCCCGGCTGGGGCCCCGCCCAGCGCCAGGCCCTGGTCGCCCACCTGGCGCGGCAGCTGGAGCGCGACCTCCACCCCCGCTTCCTCCATCCCGAGGCCCTCACCTTCCGGCCCGGCCTCACCCAGATCCCCCGGACCCTGGGCGATGCCCCCTGGGGCCTGCCCGGGCTCACGGCCCTCCTGCCCGCCACGGTGCCCACGCCCGCCCTGGCCGAGGACCTGCCCTGGACCCACGCCCGGGACCTGTCCGAGCTCATCGCCCGGCCGCTCCGCGGACGGGTCCAGGAGCTGCCCTACCTCAAGTCCCTCATGCTCGGCCTCAACGCCCCCATCCCCATGGAGCGCATCGTCCTCCTCCAGGGCGAGGAGGGCGTCGGCAAGGCCCACCTGGCCGCCTGGGCCTGCGCCGTGGCCGAGGGCGAAGGCATCTGGGTGCACCACTTGGAGGCCTCCACGGAGGAACCCGCCGGGCGGTTCCTGGGCCGGCTGCTGGAGGCCCTGCTGGCGGGCAGCGAGGCGGACCTCTACGCCCAGCGCCCCGAGGCCGCCCGGGCCCTGTCCCTGCGGATGCAGGCCTTCGCCTTCCTCACCGGCGGCCGCCACCTGAACCGCCAGGAGGCCGGCCCCGAGCCCGAGGAGGTGAAGGCCGCCCTCGAGGCCCTGGACTTCGCCCGCCTCCTGCATCCCCGCCTCATCCACCTCTCGGATCTGGAGCGCGCCACCCCCGAGGTGCTGGCCCTGGTGCGGGAGCTGGTCCACCGCTCGGAGCTGCCCTGGCTGCTCTCCCTCACCACCGGGGCCCAGGGCGCCGGGCTGAAGCCCCTCATTGCCGACCTGCGCCAGGAGGCCGCCGCCGCCCTGGTGGGCGTCAACCGCCTGGAGGACGAGGACCTGCGCCACATCCTGGATGACCTGCTGGGCCGCCACGCCCTGCCGGACGCCTACGTGGCGGACCTGCTCACCCAGAGCCTCGGCAACCCCGGCCTGCTGCGGAACTTCCTCGAGCTGGCCCAGCAGGAGGGCGCCCTGGGCTGGGAGCAGGACCACTGGACCCTCGCCCCCGGCCGGCCCACCACCCTGAAGGCCGAAGCCGACCTGGTGCAGCAGGTCTTCCTGGGCCGCCTTCAGCGCCTGACGCCCGCGGCGGCCACCCTGGTGCGCCTGCTGGCCCTGGCCGAGCGGCCCATGCCCTCCAGCTCTCTCGGCCGCCTCCTGGGGCTCGCGGGCGATGCGCTGGAGGACGCCCAGCAGGGCGCCCTGGGCTCGCGGCTGGTGCAGCTGCAGGGCGGCCAGGCCCTGCTGCCGGATCCCCGCTGGCGGGAGCTGGTGCTGGCCCACACGCCCCAGGCCGAGCTCAAGCGGCTGGCCCGCGCCCTCCTGGCCGTGATCCAGGAGCAGGGCGGCCCCGTGGCCCACTCCGTCACGCTCCAGGCCCTGGCCTCGGACGAGGCCACCGCCCTGGCCACCGTGCTGGAGGCCCTCGACCACCACCCGCCCGCGCCGCCCCAGGAGGCCCAGCGCATGGTGGAGCAGGCCCTCCAGCTCCAGCCCCGCCCCTGGGACGAGGCCCGCCTGCACGAGCATCTGGCGGATGCCTGGGCCGCGGGCTCCCAGGCGCCCCCCGCCGAAGGGCAAGGCTCCGCGCCCTCCGTCGCGGAGCGCGCCCTGGTGGCCCTCGAGCACGCGCTCGAGGCCCTGGGCCGGGCCGCCTTCCACGAGGGCGTCCGCCTGGCCGAGGCCCGGGTGCTGCGGAAGCGGGCCATGCTCCTGCTCCAGCTCCGCCGGCCCGCCGAGGCCCAGGAGCCCGTCATGGCCGCCGCCGAGCGCCTGAAGGACCACCCCCTGCACCCCGAGCAGCCCCGGCTGCGGCTGGCCCTGGGCCAGCTCCACCTGCTCCAGGGCCACCTGACCAAGGGGATCCGCGCCCTGGAGGAGGGCCTGCATCCCCAAGGCCAGAGTGGCGGCGGCCGACCCCAGCCCCAGGACCAGGCCGCCCTGCTCACGGCCCTGGGCCGAGCCCTGGGCGCCCAGGGGCAGTTCCAGCGCGCGGCGGATCTCCTCGAATCGGCCCGGCGCCTGCTCGAGCACGGTCAGGATTTCCGCGGCCTGGTGCCCGCCCAGATCGCCCTGGCCCAGGTGCGCCTCGGCCAGGGCCAGGCCGAGCCCTGCATCGCCCTGCTGCAGGAGGCCCTCCAGACCGCCCGCATGCAGGGCGACCTGGGCCTCCAGTGCCAGTGCCACCTGGCCCTCGGCACCGTGCGCAGCCTCCAGCAGTTCCTGGCCCCCGCCAGCACCCACCTCGACCGCGCCCTGGGCCAGGCCCAGCGCCTGGGGGACGCCGCCCAGGTGGCCATGATCCAGATCTGGCGGGCCCGCACCTTCGCGGCCATGGGCGATCCGGTGGCGGCGGACCACGCGCAGTTCCAGGCCGTGGGCGCCAGCCGGACGCTCCTGGCGCCGGAGGAGCAGGGCGACCACACCATGCTGCAGGGCGAGGTGGCCCGGTTCCGCGGGGCCTGGCGGGACGCGGCCCGGCTCCTCAAGGCCGCCGCGGACCAGTTCGAGGCCTCGGGCATGCTCTGGCGGCATCGCCTGGCCCAGCTCCGCCTGGCCCAGGCCCTGGCGCGGGAGTCCCAGCGCGCCCGGCAGGAGGCGCCGGAGCAGGGCTGGGCCATCCTCGAGAACCTGAAGGGTCCGGTGGAGGGCGCCGGCTCCCGCTGGCTGGACCTGGAGTGGCACCGGGCCCACGCCCTGCTGCTGTCCACGGTGCCGTCCACCGAGGCCGTGGCGGAGGAGGCACTGCACGCCTGGAGCGAGGTCCTGGCCGCCGGCCGGGACCTGCAGTTCCCGGCCCAGGTGGTGGAGGCCAGCACCGAGGGGGCGCAGCTCCTGCTCCAGCGCGGCGAGAAGCTGGGCGCCAAGGCCCGCCTGCAGGACGCCTTCCCCAGCTTCCAGGAACTCTGGTCCCGCCTGCCCGAGTCCCAGGGCACGGCCTTCCTGGGCCGCGAGGACCTGCACCGCTTCCGCCAGACCGTCGAAGCCGCCGGCCTCCGCTGGGTCCTCCCCGACCGCGCCGACCCCCTCCAGGACTGGACCCCCACCCAGATGAACCTGCCCGCCGTGCCCGAAGGCGAGTGAAAAAACCGGAATAGGGTCAACAAAGTTCCAAAAACGCCTGATTTCAGTGCCACCGGATCAGGGTTTTTTTCAGAGTCAGAATCAGGGCTGCAGATGTTCTCTGGAATATAACCATCTATGTCTAAATCCTGTTAATCAGGTTTTTAATCCTGTCCATCCTCCTTCCGCCATTTGGTGGTTTCATAGAGGCCCACGGCTTCGACCTTCCAGCGGAGACCCCATGAGCCACCTGCCTGCGGACGCGCGCCCCCGCGTCACCCTTCCCCAGCTGCACACCTGGCACCACGCAGGACGGAAGCTCGTGATGACCACGGCCTACGACGCCGTGACGGCCCGCATCGCGGACGCCGCCGGGGTGGACATCATCCTCGTGGGCGACAGCGTGGGGAACGTGTGCCTGGGCTTCGAGAACACCCTGCCCGTCAGCATGGCCATGATGAACCACCACCTGGAGGCCGTGGCCCGCACCCAGCCCACGGCCATGCTGGTGGCGGACATGCCCTACCTGAGCTTCCACCTGAGCGTGGAGGACACCCTGCGGAACGCCGGGGGCTTCCTCCAGCGCGGGGCCCAGGCTGTGAAGCTCGAGGGCGGGGCCAAGCGCCTGCCCATGATCCATGCCCTCATCGACGCCGAGATCCCCGTCATGGGCCACCTGGGCCTCACCCCCCAGAGCGTGAACCCCATGGGCGGCTTCAAGGTGCAGGGCAAGCACAAGGGCGACGCCCTGCGCCTGCTGGAGGACGCCCAGAAGCTGCAGGAGGCGGGCTGCTTCAGCATGGTGCTGGAGGGCATCCCCGCCGACCTGGCGGCCAAGGTGACGGAAACCGTCGAGATCCCCACCATCGGCATCGGGGCCGGCCCCCAGTGCTCGGGCCAGGTGCTGGTCATCCACGACGTGCTGGGCCTGCTGCCCGGTTCTTCCCCGAAATTCGTGCGGCGTTATGCCGAAGGATTCCAAGACCTGCGAGACGCCTTGGCCCTCTGGGCCGAGGATGTGCGCTCCGGAGGGTTCCCCGACGGCCGGGAATCCTATACCCTTCCAGAAGCTGTTCGTCCGGTTCTGACCCAGTGGCACCCCTGATTGCGCCCTTGGTAAACTGACAGGCGCTTTCTGAAGGATTCCGTTTTTGTCCATGCGTGTCGTCCGCACCATCGCTGATCTCCGTTCTCTCCTGAGGCCCTTGCGGGACGAGGGCAAGCGCATCGGCTTCGTCCCCACCATGGGGTTCCTCCACGAGGGCCACGGGGCCCTCATCCGCCAGAGCGCCGCCCGCTGCGACGCCACGGTGGTATCCATCTTCGTGAATCCGAACCAGTTCGGCCCCGGCGAGGACCTGGCCAGCTACCCCCGGGACTTGGAGCGGGACCAGAACCTCTGCCTGGAGACCGGCGCCACGGTGCTGTTCCTTCCGGAGGTCGCCGAGATCTACCCCACGGGCTTCCAGACCCACGTGGAGCCCGGCCACCTGGCCGACACGCTCTGCGGGCGCTACCGGCCCGGCCACTTCCGGGGGGTGGCCACGGTGGTGGCGAAGCTCTTCAACATCGTGCAGCCGGACCTGGCCTTCTTCGGCCAGAAGGACTTCCAGCAGACTGCGGTGATCCGCCGCATGGCCCGGGACCTGAACCTGCCCGTGGACGTGGTGGTGGTGCCCACGGTGCGGGAGGCGGACGGCCTGGCCCTGAGCAGCCGCAACACCTACCTGGACGAGGAGGCCCGGCAGCGGGCCCTGACCCTCAGCCAGGGCCTGCTGGCCGCGAAGGCGGCCTTCGACGAGGGGGAACTGGAGCCGGTGAAGCTGGTCGCGCTGGCGCGGACGCTCATGACGGGGGCGGACTCCATCCAGTACCTGGAGCTGGTGGACGCCCAGACCCTGGAGCCCCTCCAGGGCCCGGTGGACCGCTCGGCGGTCCTGTGCGTGGCCGCCTACGTGGGCAGCACCCGCCTCATCGACAACGTGCTGCTGTCCCCCTCGCCCGGCCTGGCGGGCCAGAGCGCCTAGCAGGTTTCACAGCGGCAACAGCCTCCCCAGAAGGAACACCACCTTCTGGACTACCCGTACCTCCTCCGATGGTTGGGGGCGTCCGCCCGGGCCGGGGGTTAGAATGGCCGGGTCCCGCCAGGCAAGGCCCGGCGGGCCCATTCCGGGAGGTTTCATGCTCGTCCCGATCCTGCTCTCCGCCGCCATGATCGCCATGCCCCAGGGCCGCGGCCATGACAAGCACGGCAAAGGGGGCCCGCCGGGGCAGGCCCGTGGCGGTGATGGGGTGCCCCCCGGCCTGGCCAAGAAGGGCGGCATGCCCCCGGGCCTGGCCAAGAAGTTCGGCCCCCGGATCCCCGAGCATCCCTACATCGCCGTGGATCCCCGCCACACGGACCGCGCCTACTTCCTGATCGACGGCCGCTGGGAGCTCCGCCAGGGGTTCAACGTGGGCCTCCAGGCCGAGGTCCGCGACACCCTGCGGTTGGCCCCCGTGCCGCCACCGGTGCCCCTGCCCCGGATCGGCGTGGACCTCCATGTGGTGCTCTTCAACTGAACAAGGAGGCTCCATGTTCCGCCGTTTGCTGAGTGCCGGCCTCGTGGCCGCCTTCGCCCTGTCAGCCCTGCCCGCCACCGCCCGCCCCGACGACGAACGCCGCGGTCGCGGCGGGGAGCGGGAGGAGCGCCGGGATGACCGGCGCGAGGACCGCAAGGATGACCGGAAGTACTGGAAGGAACGCGACAAGGCCGAACGCAAGTACTGGAAGGAGAGGGACAAGGAGGCGCGCAAGTACGAGCGCCACCGCTACGAGCGCGATGATGACGACCAGGGCGACCGCGGGCACCGCCGCTACCGGGCCCCGGCCTGGATGGACGGCTACTGGCGCCCGGGCGACACCCGCCGCTACGTGGCCCTGGTGCCCGGCGATCCCTCCCGCTGCTATGTCTTCCTCGATGGCCGCTGGGTGCTGCGCCAGATCCGCGACCCCCGGGCCCGCCTGGACCTGGAGGGCGCCTTCCGGCTGCCCGTGGCCCCGCCACCGGTGGCCCCGCCCCGGCTGGGCGTGGACCTCCACGTGGTGCTCTTCAACTGACCGTGATTTGACTAGGTGAAAATCGAGGATGGACCCGGGGTACACCTGGGTCCATTCTTATGCGTTGGCCGGGACTCCCGACGGAGCCTGGACCGGAGGATGCATGCTGCGCCACTTCCTGCTCGGTAAGATCCATCGCGCCACCGTGACGAGGGCCGATCTGGACTACGTGGGGTCGATCACGCTCGATCCGTTGCTCATCGAGGCCGCCGGCTTCATGGAGAACGAGAAGATCGACATCTACGACGTGACCAACGGGTCGCGCCTGTCCACCTATGTGATCCCGGGGATTCCGGGCTCGGGCGAGGTGGGCATCAATGGGGCCGCCGCCCACCTGGTCCAGAAGGGCGACCTGGTGATCATCGCCGCCTACGGCTGGATGACCGCCGAGGAGGCCGAGACCGTGGCCCCCAAGGTGGTCTTCGTGGACGAGCGCAACCGCATCACCGAGCGCCGGCGCCAGGAGCGGACCCCCCTCTGCGTGGCGGCGTTCACGGACTGAAGCGCTTTTTCGCCACCGATTTCGCCGATGGCGGAACCTTCGACCGTTGGCGCGGCATCCTAGGGTCATGGTAGAAATGACCTACCCTTCGGCCTGGGACGGCCCTGGGGCCCGCAGTCGGGGCACGGCGCTCCCCTGCACAGTTCTGAAAGGTTGGTTCCATGGAAGTCCGCAAGTCCCTGGTGGTCAATTCGACCCCCCTGGAGACGCGCATCGCCCTGCTTGAGAACGGCCAGCTCTGCGAGCTGTTCCTCGAGCGGACGATGAACAAGAGCCAGGTGGGGGATGTGTACAAGGGCCGGGTGGCCAAGCTGCTTCCCGGCATGCAGAGCGCCTTCGTGGGCATCGGAGGCGCCAAGGACGGCTTCCTCTACCTGGACGATCCCGTGGCCCAGCGCCTGGGGACCGACCTGTCCGCCGAAGAGGAGGGCGAGGAGGCCGCCGAGGACCTGCCGCCCCCACCGCCGCCCCTGCCCCCCCTCAAGGAGGGTGAGGAGACCCTGGTGCAGGTGGTGAAGGACCCCATCGGCTCCAAGGGGCCGCGGCTCTCGCGCCACCTGAGCTTCCCCGGCCGTTTCCTGGTCTTCATGCCGGGCATCGACCACATCGGCATCTCCCGCAAGATCACCGATCCCGAGGAGCGCGAGCGCCTGCGCGAGCTCATCCGCAGCCATGCCCAGCCGGGCGAGGGCTTCATCGTCCGCACCGCCGCCATCGGCGAGAAGGACGAGGACCTGGTGGGCGACGTGGCCTTCCTCCGCCAGGCCTGGCAGGAGATCCAGGCCAAGGCCGAGACCGTGCCCGCGCCGGGCCTGGTCTGGCACGACCTGCGCCTGCTCCAGAAGGTGCTGCGCGACATCTTCCGCGAGGAGGTCTCCAGCTTCTGGGTGGACGATCCCGACGCCTACCGGGAGGTGCTGGCCTTCGTGGAGAAGCTGCATCCCGAGTGGGCCAACCGGGTGAAGCACTTCACCTCGGACCTGCCCATCTTCGAGGCCTTCGGCATCGAGGTGGAGATCGAGGCGGCGCGCCAGCCCAAGGTCTTCCTCAAGCACGGCGGCTCCATCGTGCTGAACCAGACCGAAGCCCTGGTCAGCGTGGACGTGAACACCGGCAAGTTCGTGGGGAAGAAGGATCTGGAGGAGACGGTCTACCTCACCAACCTGGAGGCCATCCCCGAGATCGTGCGGCAGCTGCGCCTGCGCAACCTGGGCGGCATCGTGGTCATCGACTTCATCGACATGGTGGATTCGGCCCACCGGGACGAAGTGCTGGCGCGGCTCCAGGAGGAGCTGAAGCGGGACCGCAACCACGCCCGGGCCGGCGGCATCTCCGAGTTCGGCCTGGTGGAGCTCACCCGCAAGCGCACGGGCCCCTCGCTGGAACGCCAGCTCACCCAGCCCTGCCCCGCCTGCAACGGCACGGGCCGCCACCCGAGCCCGGAGACGTCGCTGCTGAAGGCCTACCGCGAGCTGGTGCGCCAGGGCGAGCGGCTGAGCGGCGCCGACGTGCGCCTGACCCTGCATCCCGACCTGTCCGGCGCCCTGCACCAGGAAGCCCGGGAAGGCCTCATGCAGCTGGCCCGCCTCCTCGGCGCCCGCGTCCAGTGGATCGAGCGCCAGGATGCCCCGCGGCATGCCGTGGTGATGGATGTGCAGCTCTCCGGCCAGAACAGCGCCACCGCCTGAGCTTCACCCCAGGCAGGTGGGACAGCGCATCCCCAGCTGGAGGTTCTCGATGAGCTCGGGGACACGGTCCAGGCTTCGCACCTCGTAGAGGGGGGCGTCCGGGTCGTGGTCGGGTCTCGGCTTGGCATCGCGGTTCACCCAGATGGCGGTCCAGCCCACGGCGAGCGCGCCCAGCACATCGTCGGTCCAGCTGTCGCCCACCATGGCCAGGTTGCCGGGGAAGAGGCCCAGCCGGCGCTGCACGGCCTCGTAGGCCGCGGCTTCGGGCTTGAGGGCGCCCAGATCGGCGCTGCGGTGCTGCAGGCGGATGCGCTCGGAGATGCCCAGGCGGTCCAGCAGCTCCAGGCCGAAGCTCTGGGTGTTGGACAGCAGCGCCACCCGCGCCAGGTCGCGCACGGCGGCCACGGTCTCCGGCGCGCCGGGAAAGCACTCCGCCTGCTCGCCCGCCTCCCGGAAGGCCAGGGCCATGGCCTCCAGCTGCTCCGGATCGAGTCCCGCAGGCTCCCGCCAGGCTTCCAGGAAGGCCTCCACCGACGCGTAGGGGCGGATCATGCCATCCCGCATGAGGGCCGGGTGCAGATGCTCCTGCTCCGGCTTCAGCAGGCCCTTCAGGCGCTGGAACGGGCTGCCCGCCGGGCTGAAGACCAGCGTGTTCCAGAGGTCGAAGACGACTGCTCGGATCATGCGGCCCCGAAGGTCATCGCCCGGAGGCCTTCGAGGTGCGGAAGGGCACGCCGAACTCGATGCCCATGACCTCGAAGCGGGCCTCGCCGTTGAGACTCCAGGTGGCGGGTTCGCGGCGGGAGGCGGCGGCGGTGAGGGGTCCCCAGGCGCTCTTCAGGTCGGCGTAGCTCAGCACCACTTCGGTGTGCAGGGTGCTGCGGCCCCTCGGCGCCAGATCCATGCCCTCCGGGAAGCCGATGGCTCCGAGGGGGTGGTCCCCGCCCTGCGCGGCCAGGCGCAGGTCCCCGCGCACGCGGCGGGTGCGCAGGCGCTGGTCCGTGGGATTGTCCACGCCCACATCCAGGCGCAGGCGCAGGCGCGACTGTTCCAGCGGGAAGGCCAACTCCAGCTGGGGTTCCACACGGTCCAGCGAGAAGCGCAGCTGGCGGGCCGCCTCCTGGTACTGCAGGGCGGGATTGATGGCATCGCAGCCGGCCAGGAGCAGAATCGCCGCAGAGGCACCAGAAATGCGAAGGAGCCTGGAGGCATCCTGCGCACCACTCAAAACCCTTGAGATCCATTGCTTGAATCGCATCATCCCTCCGGTACCACCGCATCACGAATTGAATTTATCTCACCTCGATGGCCTTGAAGCACTGGGTGAGGTGCGGGAACAGCCATGGTAAAGGTGCAGCTCCCCCCCAATTGTCACAGCCGCATCCCTTCCATCCCCGCCAATTCCCGCCCATCCCCGGCAAAATGAATCTTTCATTCACCCGATGACAGGATTCTGGAGCCCACCATGCTGGATGACCCCATCTCTGAACAAATCATCGGTTGCGCCTTCAAGGTGGCACATACGCTCAGACCGGGGTTTCTGGAGAAGGTCTATGAAAATGCTCTGCTCCACGAACTTCGGAAATCTGGCCTGAAGGTGCAGGCCCAAAAAAGCGTTGAAGTCTGGTACGACGGGATCCTGGTAGGGGATTTCATCGCCGATCTTCTTGTGGAAGACCGAATCCTCGTGGAGTTGAAAGCCTGCCGGACTTTGAGCGATGCCCACGTAGCCCAGGCGTTGAACTATCTCGCGGCGACTGGGCTGCAGACCTGCCTGCTCTTGAACTTCGGGTCACCCAAGGTCGAAGTGAGGCGGCTGGGCCGGGATCGAAGCTGAGACATCATTTGCCGGGGCAATCGAACGATGAACGAGTGGACGCGTACGGATCTCCGCTCAAAAAGCAATGGTCGTGGCCATGTCATCAATAAAGCAAAGACTGGTTTGGCCGGGGATGCACGGGGATGGGCGGGGATGAAACGATGGGGCACTTCACCCTGATCTCAATCCCCGTGAATCCCCGGCTAAATCTTCTTTTTGTCAGCGTGAGTACTGCCTGACCTCACGCTCCGCGGTAGATCACGCAATTGTCGCTGGTCTCGTACACTTCGATCTGGCAGAGCTGGGGCAGTGCGGGCTTGAGCTGCTCCCAGATCCACACGGAGATGTTCTCGGCCGTGGACAGGGGGATCAGGTCGTTGAGGAAGCGGTGGTCGAGCTTCGAGATCACCTGCTCCACCACCACCTTCGAGAGGTCGTCGAAGTCGATGATCATGCCCGTCTCCGGGTTCACCGTGCCCTCCAGCAGCACGAACAGCTTGTAGCTGTGGCCGTGCAGGTTGCGGCACTTGCCCGGGTGGTTGTAGATGAAATGGGCGGCTTCGAACCAGTATTCTTTGCGCAGGATCATGGCACTCACGATGAAAAAGGCCCCGCGCTGGCGGGGCCTTTCATTCTATCAGCGGCCAGCCTACTTCACCGCGTTCAGGATCAGGGCCAGCGGCGTCAGGGCCTGGAGGTTCTCCTGCCAGCTGCTGTCACGGCGGAAGCGCTGGGGCACCAGCACCGTGTCGCCGGGCTCCACGGCCTTGCCGTCGATCCAGGAATCAAGGATGCGGCCGTCGGCCTTGAGCAGGCGGATGTTCGAGGTGTCGGCGTTGCGCGTGGTGCCCCCCGCCAGCTTGAGCAGGTCGGCCACCTTCATGCCCTTCCGCACCTTGTAGGTGGCGAAGGGGCTGGCGGTCTCGCCCACCACGTACGCGGCCTCCGAAGCCCGGGGGATGATGATCTCGTCCCCATCCTGCAGGTCCACATCCGCCAGGTTGTCCCCCTTCAGGGCGCCCCCGAAGTCCACCACCATGCGGTTCAAGCTGCCCGACAGCAGGCCGTGCAGCAGGGGGTTCTTCAGCAGCTGACCGGTGAGAGGCTGGCGCTTGGTCTCATTCAGGCGCTCGAGGATCTCGTTGATGCCCTTGGCCGTGGGGTCCTTCCCCACCAGGCCGGATTCCTCGGCGGCCCGCTGGAGGGAGGCGTCCTGGGTGCTCATGCGCCGCAGGAAGATGCCCGCCTGGGGCATGGCCTCCGGCGTGAGCCCACCGGCCCTCCGGATCACCTCGGACAGCCGCGAGTGGTCCGAATCCAGGGTGTAGGTCCCGGGCCGGACCACCTGGCCCGTGATCCGCACGGCGCGATGCACCTTGTAGTCGGGTTTCTCGAAGAGGCTCAGCTGGTCGTCCACCTGGATGCGGGGGTTCACGGTGTCATCCAGCAGGGCGATGGGGCTGGCGGCCTCCGTGGAGAGCAGCTTCGCCAGGTCCAGGCGGATCACCTCGCTGGGCTTGCCGTCCTTGCTGCGGGCCAGCTCCGCCACCAGGCGGTCGGCGGATTTCTCCGGCACCCCGGCCCGGAAGATCAGGTCCGAGGCCCGCATGCCTTCATGGAAGCGGTAGGTCCCGGGCCGGGCCACCGGCCCCAGCACGGTGACCAGCCGGGGCAGGCGCAGCTCATCCAGGCGGAACAGCTCGACGCGGTCCCGGTCCTCCAGGAGCACGTTGTGGGTGGGCTCGCCCGCCAGGGCCCGGTCCACGTCGAAGGCCAGGAACCGCGTGGTGCCGTCCATGGACGTCCGCACCACCTCGCCCCGGGCCCGGTAGGTATCCGGCAGCACCTGCGAATCCCGGCGCAGCAGATCGCCCACCTTCAGCCCCTCGGTGCGGGCGAAGGTGCCGGGCACCCGCGCCCAGCCGGAGATCTGGACCACGGGGCCGGTGCGCTCCCGGCGCGGCAGGGCCGACAGCACATCCCCGCGCTGCAGGGGCAGCCGCGCCGCCGCCTCCAGGGGCACGTCCTGGCCACTGAGGACGCCGGAGGCGTCCAGGCGCCGCAGGGTCAGGGTGCCGGGACCCGCCTCGGGGGCGAAGCCGCCCGCGAAGCGGAGGGCGTCCGCCGCGGTCTCATCGGCACGAAGCTCGAACTGCATGCGCGGGGCTGCCCCGGTCTGCTCCCAGCGACGCAGCCACTCGGGCTTCGTCCCATCGGCATCCGCCAGCAGGATCGGCTGGTTCGTCTCGGGGTTGAGGCGGACCCGGTGGTCCCCCGCCGGCGCCTCCTTGAGAGCGACCAGCTGCCGCTTCAGGACATAGAGACGGTCCTCCAGGTTGGCCCGTTCGGTCAGGCTGAGGACCGCGGGAGCCTGGGTGGCATGGAGGGCCGAAGCCTCGCGGCCCTCCCGCCCGGTATCTTCCTGGGCCAGGACCGGCTCCGCGTGGGGCCCCAGCTGGGCCTCGATGGCCTTGATCTCCCGCTGGATCCGGTCCCGCTGATCCTTCAGTGGATCCAGAGCCAGCTCCTCCGCCGAGGGCAGGTCGCCCTTCTTCGGCGGTTCCGCCAGGGCCGACACCACCCGCTGGAAGGCCCCCTCCAGCCATACCTGGTTCTGCGCCAGGGGCACGAAGAGCGTGTCGCCGTTCTGGAGGGCCACGTTGGGGTTGCCCAGGCCTTCGGCCCGCAGGGGATACAGATCCAGGCCCGCCACCTGTCGGCCGCCCCGCATCACGCGGATGTCCCGGTAGCTGCCCACGGCCGTGGGGCCGCCGGCCAGGCCGAGGACGTTCACCAGGGAGCTGAGGCTCGACACCAGGTAGCTGCCGGGCTTGTAGACCTCGCCCAGGACGAAGACCCGCACCTCGCGGAGCTTGATCACCTGGAGATCCACGGAGGAGCGCGAGAAGTTCCGGCTCACCAGGCCCTGCACGGCCGCCTTGGCCTTGCCGAGCGTCAGGCCGCCCACCTTGGCGGTGCCCACTTTGGGGATCACGATCTCGCCGCGGCCATCCACCTGCACCGGGAGATCGAAGGTCGCGCTGCCGAAGACGTTGAGGTTCAGCCGATCGCCGGTGCCCAGCACGTAGTCCTCGGCGATGCCCCCTTCCGTGGCCGCAGAGCCGCGCTGGCGCACCTGGAACAGGTCGGCCCCGAACCGGAGGGCGCCCTTCTCCCGACGCTTCAGGGCCCGGATCTCGTCGTCCAGCTTCTCGTCCTCGCTGCGCTGGCGGGCGCTCTCCTCCGGAGTGACCGTCGTGGCGGGAAGGGCCGAGGTTCGCGTCGGCACGGTGTCCGCCGCCCCGGTGACTCCCTGGGCCGAGGCCGCCTGCTTCAGGGCCTGCAGGTCCAGTCCCTGGGGGAGCTGGGCGAAGAGGGCTGTCGTGGCAACCAGGGGCAGGAGGTGGCGGAGGGGCGGTACGCGCATCTGGACAGTCCTATCGGTTGGGAGCTCCTGGGAGGGGGACCACTCCCCTCCGAAGCGGCAGAAGGCATGATGATCGAGTATGCCCGAGGCCCGCATGCCCGGGGCGATGCAACCGGCCGCTCAGAGCTTGGGGTGGGAGCCGGAGACCTCGCGGATGCTTCCGGACACCACGAAGGGGATCTCTCGCCGGACCTGGGTCGTCGCGACCTCCGCGGCCCTGGTGGTCACGCGGTCCTTGAACGCCCTCATGGCCAGCGCCACCAGAAGGCCGAGGCCCAGGAACGAGATCACCTCCTGCCCGGGGAGGTCCGTGGCGTGCAGCATGGGCAGCCCGGCGACCGTCAGCAGGACGGGGGTGGCGAACCAGGAGCGCCCCTTCAGGCGGTCCATCATCCAGTGGTGGAGGTGGTTGCGGTCCGCCTCTCCGAGGGGCAACCCCTTCCACTGGCGGATGCTCACCACCATCAGGACATCCACGGTGGGATAGGCGAACACCCACAGGAGGAGGTTGGGATCCTTCAGGGCGAAGGCCTCCACCCCCAGGATGGCGAAGAAGGTGCCCATCAGGAGGGCCCCGCAGTCCCCCATGAAGTGGCGGGCCTTGGGGAAGTTCAGCGCCAGCACCGCGGCCAGCCCGCCCCAGAGGAGGGTCGGCTGCGCTTTGAGATTCCAGCCCAGCACACCCAGCAGAAGGGCGGCAAAGCCCATGGACAGGCCATTGATGCCGTCAATGAGGTTGTAAGCCTGGGGCAGGGACCAGAACCACAGCAGGAGCACCGGAACGAGGACCACGGGGTGGCTGGGCAGGCTCACCCCGAGGAAGGACACCTGATCCACGGCGCGACCCATGGAGTAGGCCACATGGAACGCCAGCATGACCGCCACGGCCAAGCCACCCAGGGCCTTGTACCGGGCCCTCAGGTCGAACCGGTCATCCAGCATGCCGACCAAGGCCATGATATGGACGCCAGCCCAGTCGACGGCGTCCAGGCGGATGGGCATCCGGCCGGTGGCCTGGGCGGCGATGAGCAACAGCCAGAGCACCATGCCTGCGGTCCGGGGCGTGGGCCGCGCATGCTTCTTCCGCAAGGCGTCGGGGCGGTCCATCCACCCCAGGGGCCCCACCCAGCGGATCAAAGCCGCAGAGAGCGCGAGTCCCATCGCGCCCCCGAGGATCGCTTCGCTCCAGGTGGGTATCACATCATCCTCTGCAGGTTGCCGGCATATAACCTAGGACGTGTCAGGGCAGGTCCGGGTTGAGGGCAATTTCGAAAGCAATTTTTGCATGGTAGCGTCCCCGGAGGAAGTGAATTGCCTGTGACAGGTCTCTACAAACTCGCCCCCACCAGGGCCCGGTCAAGGGGTTCCCGCCCGAATCCAGCCGGTTTCCGTGGGTGCGCCTCGCTGGCGGACGGCCCCGTGATCGCGGCGCCCCGTCACGAAAGCAGGGTCGGCTTCATGGCCGGAAGGCCCGGGACGGCGCAGCAGCAGCCCCGTGCTATGCTGACTAGGCCGATTTTCACCTGCTTCCCTTCGGCGGCGACCTCTGCAGGAAGCCCACCTCCCCCTCCTGGCTCAGGATTCGGCGGACGGGTTTCATGGAGCGATCGCGGGAGATCCGGACGCGAGAGCCGGTCTCAGGGGAGCCCAGTGGGCCCGAGGGCCCAGGAGCTTGCATGAACGCATTGAAATTCAACCCCACGACCGTCTCGGTGGACCTGGGCGACACGCCCATCAGCATCGAGACCGGCCGGATCGCCAAGCAGGCCCACGGCGCCGTCGTCGTCCGCCAGGGCGACACCATGGTGCTCGTGGCCGTGTGCTACGGCACCCCCCGGGAAGGCATCGACTTCTTCCCCCTGACCGTGGACTACCGCGAGCCCGTGCTGGCGGCCGGCAAGATCCCCGGCGGCTGGTTCAAGCGCGAGGGCCGCCCCACCACCAAGGAAACCCTCACCAGCCGCCTCATCGACCGCCCCCTGCGGCCCCTGTTCGAAGAGGGCTACAACGGCGACACCATGATCACCGCCCAGGTGCTCAGCTACGACGGCCAGCACGCCCCCGAGACCCTCGCCATGGTGGGCGCCTCCGCGGCCCTCATCATCAGCGAGATCCCCTTCGTGAACCCCGTGGGCGGCGTCCGCGTGGGCCGCGTCAACGGCCAGCTGGTGGTGAACCCCACCGTCGAGCAGCGCGCCGACAGCGACATCGACCTGCTGGTGGCCGGCACCGCCGACGCCCTGGTGATGGTGGAGTGCGGCGCCAAGGAAGTGCTGGAAGCCGACATGGTGAAGGCTCTCGCCTTCGGCCATGAGCAGATCAAGACCCTCGTGAAGCTGCAGAAGGATCTGCAGGCCAAGGTGGGCAAGCCCAAGGTCGCCGCCGTCAAGGCCGAGCGCAACGAGGCCCTCTACAAGGAAGTGGCCGCCGCCTTCGCCGAGAAGCTCTTCGCGGCGCTGACCATGAAGGTGAAGATCGAGAGCTACAAGGCCATCGACCTCCTCAAGAAGGAAGCCGTCGCCCAGTTCTGCACCGAGAAGCCCGAGCTGAAGAAGGATCTGGTCGCCTGCTTCGACGAGCTGAAGGAGACACTCTTCCGCAACGCCATCCTCAAGCAGGGCGTGCGCCTGGACGGCCGCAAGTTCGACCAGATCCGCCCCCTGAACATCGAGATCGGCGTCCTGCCCGCGGCCCACGGCAGCTGCCTCTTCACCCGCGGCGAGACCCAGGCCCTGGTCACCACCACCCTGGGCACCATCAACAACACCCAGATCATCGACGGGCTGGAGGAGGAGTACAAGAAGAAGTTCTACCTCCACTACAACTTCCCCGGCTACAGCGTGGGCGAGTGCAAGCCCAACCGCGGGCCCGGCCGCCGCGAGATCGGCCACGGCATGCTGGCCGAGCGCAGCCTCTTCGCCGTGTTCCCCACTCCCGAGGAGAACCCCTACACCGTGCGCGTGGTGTCTGACATCACCGAGAGCAACGGCTCGTCCTCCATGGCCACCATCTGCGGCGGCACCCTTGCCCTGATGGACGCCGGCATCAAGCTCAAGTCCCCGGTGGCGGGCGTGGCCATGGGCCTCGTCAGCGATGGCGACAAGTTCGTGGTGCTGTCCGACATCGCCGGCCAGGAAGACCACTACGGTGACATGGACTTCAAGGTCGCCGGCACCGAGAAGGGGATCACGGCCCTGCAGATGGACATCAAGATCGGCGGCATCACCACCGAGATCCTCACCAAGGCGCTGGATCAGGCCAAGGCCGGCCGTCTGCACCTGCTGGATCTGATGAGCAAGGTGCTCGCCGCCCCCCGCGCCGAGTTCGCCAGCAACGCCCCGCAGATGCACAGCATCCAGCTCCCCAAGGAGAAGATCCGCGACGTCATCGGCAAGGGCGGCGCCACCATCCGCAACATCATCGAGGTGAGCGGCTGCGAGGTGAACATCGACGACGACGGCCTCTGCCAGGTCGCCGGCCCCACCCAGGAGAAGCTACAGATCGCCCTCAAGATGATCGGCGACCTCATCCAGACCGCCGAGGTTGGCAAGACCTACCTGGGCAAGGTGGCCAAAGTGGTCGAGTTCGGCGCCTTCGTCACCATCCTCCCCGGCCTGGACGGCCTGCTGCACGTCAGCGAGATCGCCCACCACCGCGTGAAGGAGCCCGCCGATGAGCTGACCGAAGGCCAGGAAGTCATGGTCAAGTGCATCGGCATCGACGAGAAGAGCGGCAAGATCAAGCTCAGCCGCAAGGCCCTCATCCCCAAGCCCGAAGGCATGGAAGAAGAGCCCGCCAGCGAAGGCGGCGAAGAGCCCCGCCGCGAGCGGCGGCCCCGGCCCCGGCGGAACTAGCCCGCCCGATCGTCCTCACCCTGGGTTTGGAACCGATATTCCGGAGTGTCAGTTGAACAGTAACCGTCACAATTCCAGAACTTACCAGATCTGCTCGAACTGCATCATGGATACCAGTGATGCCCACATCCAGTTCGACGATCGCGGGTGGTGCGACTACTGCAACAACTACCACCGGAACATCGTGCCCCACTGGCACACCGACGAACGGGGGGCGCAGGAACTCGCCGCCATCGCCAACCAGATCCGCAAGGACGGCCGCGGCAAGGACCATGACTGCCTCATCGGAATCAGCGGCGGTGTGGACAGTTCCTACGTCACCTACCTGGCCAAGGAGAAGATGGGGCTCAGGCCCCTTCTCTTCCACGTGGACGCCGGATGGAACTCCCAGCAGGCCGTCAACAACATCGAAAAGCTGGTCGATGGACTCGGGGTGGATCTCCACACCGAGGTCATCGACTGGCTTGAGATGAAGGACCTGCAGCTGGCCTTCTTCAAGGCGCAGGTTCCCCACCTCGACACGCCCCAGGACCACGCTTTCTTTGCGGGACTCTACAATTTCGCAGCCAAGCACGGGTTCAAATACATCCTCACGGGCGCGAACTATTCCACCGAATGCGTCCGGGAACCCCTGGAGTGGCACTACCACGCCTCTGACCTCAAGCAGATGCTCGACATCCACCGGATCCACGGAACTCGGGCCCTGACCACGTTCCCCACGGCTGATATCTTCAAATACAAGCTGTACTACCGATTCATCAAGGGCGTCAGGGTGGTCAAGCCCCTGAACTGCGTCCCCTTCCACAAGGAGGAGG
The DNA here is from genome assembly GCF_030268045.1 of Geothrix edaphica. NCBI lineage: Bacteria > Pseudomonadati > Acidobacteriota > Holophagae > Holophagales > Holophagaceae > Geothrix > Geothrix edaphica. Next base: position 53,987 of record NZ_BSDC01000001.1, on the reverse strand, counting down.
CTATGCAGGAGCTGGTGGACCGGTTCGGGTGGCAGAAATACGCCCACAAGCACTACGAGTCCAGGTTCACGCGGTTCTATGAAGGATTCTGGCTTCCCCGCAAATTCGGCTACGACAAGCGCCGGGCCCACTTCTCGAGCCTGATCCTCACCGGACAGCTGAGCCGCGAAGAGGCGCTGCGGAAGATCTCCGAACCGGCCTACAGCGAAGAGACCATCGCCCAGGACTTCGAATACATCGCCACGAAGCTCGACCTCACCGTCGCGGAGCTCCAGCAGATCATGGACGGTCCCAACAAGACCTACCGGGACTACAAGAACAGCATGGCCCTGATCGATTTCGGCACGCAGGTCCTGCGGGCCCTAGGCATCCAGCGGGCCATCATCCGATGATCACGATCGTCGATTACGGGCTCGGCAACATCTCCGCGTTCGCTAACGTCTACAAGCGGCTGAACATGGAGGTGCGCTTCGCGCGGGAGGCCGCCGACCTGGGCGGAGCCGAGCGAATCATCCTGCCAGGGGTCGGAGCCTTCGACCATGCCATGGAGCGCCTGGAGCGGTCCGGGATGCGCGAAACCCTCGACCACCTGGTCCTGAAGGAGCGCATCCCCGTGCTCGGCGTCTGTGTCGGCATGCAGATCCTAACGAAATCCAGCGAGGAGGGATCCCGTCCCGGCCTCTCCTGGATCGAAGGACAGGTCCGGAGCTTCCGTTCTGATCCCCGGTCGGCGGGCCTGCCCTTGCCCCACATGGGCTGGAACGACGTGGTGGCCGTACAGGAGAACCCCCTCTTCCGGGGGCTCGAGGATCAGGCCCGGTTCTATTTCCTCCACACCTTCTACATGGAGTGCGCTGCGCCCACCGATGTGGCCGCCAAGGCCTCCTACGGGTTCGATTTCCACTGTGCCGTCAATCACGACAACATCTACGGCGTCCAGTTCCACCCCGAGAAGAGCCACCACTTCGGACAGCAGCTTCTCAAGAACTTCGGAGAACTCTGAAGATGCTCCGCCCTCGGATCATCCCGTGCCTGCTCGTCCACCGGGGGGGCCTTGTCAAGACAGTTCAGTTCAAGGACCCGAAGTACGTCGGTGACCCCATCAACGCAGTCAAGATCTTCAACGAGAAGGAGACTGACGAACTCACGGTGCTGGACATTGATGCCACCGTAAACCAGGCGGAACCCGACTTCAGGCTGATCGCGAACCTGGCCGCCGAATGCCGGATGCCGCTCTGCTACGGCGGGGGGGTGAAGACCGCCGACCAGGCCCGCCGGATCATCGGACTCGGCGTCGAGAAGGTCGCCATGAGCTCCGCGGCCCTGGAACGCCCCGCCCTAATCTCGGAGGCCGCGGGGGAAGTGGGCGCCCAGAGCGTGGTGGTGGTACTGGATACGCGGACCCTTGGCGCCCGCGGGCACGAGGTATGGACCCACAACGGCCAGCGCAGGACGGGGCGGTCCCCCGTGGAGGTGGCCCAGGAAGTCGAGTCCCTCGGCGCCGGCGAGATCGTCATCAACTCCGTCGACCGGGACGGCGTCGGCAAGGGCTACGATCTCGACCTGGCCCTGGCCATCCGAAAGGCCGTCCAGATTCCCATGACCTTCCTGGGGGGCGCCGGATCCTTGCAGGACCTCGGCCGCCTCTTCGAGACATGCGGCGTGGTGGGGGCGGCTGCTGGTAGCCTCTTCGTTTTCAAGGGACCCTACCGGGCGGTGCTGATCAACTACCCCACCCCCTCGTCGAAGGACGACCTCATCGCTCGAACACTCAATAAGCCCTAGATCCCCCTTCACCCCGACATGTCGCCCGATCCGGAACAACCACAAGGCCCACCCATGTTCAACGATCGCACCCTCCTGATCACCGGCGGAACTGGTTCCTTCGGCAACGCGGTGCTCCGCAGGTTCATCCATTCCGATCTTCGCGAAATCCGGATCTTCAGCCGCGACGAGAAGAAGCAGGACGACATGCGGAAGCGCTACAAGGATCCGAAGCTGAAGTTCTACATCGGGGACGTCAGAAACCCCAAGAGCGTCAAAGCGGCCATGCGCGGAGTCGATTTCTGCTTCCATGCCGCGGCCCTGAAGCAGGTCCCCTCTTGCGAATTCCACCCGATGGAGGCCGTGCGGACCAACATCATCGGCACTGAAAACGTCCTGGATGCCGCCATCGACGCCGGGGTCAAACGGGTGGTCTGCCTGAGCACCGACAAGGCGGTCTATCCGATCAATGCCATGGGCATCTCCAAGGCCATGCTGGAGAAGGTCATGGTGGCGACCTCCCGCAACCTGGACGCGACCGACACGGTGATCTGCGGGACGCGGTACGGAAACGTCATGGCCTCGCGCGGATCGGTGATCCCCCTGTTCGTGGATCAGGTCCTCGCGGGACAGCCCATCACCATCACTGACCCCGCCATGACCCGCTTCATGATGACGCTCGAGGATGCCGTCGAGCTGGTGCTGTACGCGTTCGCCCATGGGCGGAACGGCGACATCTTCGTCCAGAAGGCTCCGGCCGCGACGATCAAGGTCCTCGCCCAGGCGGTCCTCGCCCTGATGAAGCGGCCGGATCACGAAATCAGGGAGATCGGCACCCGCCACGGCGAGAAGCTGTACGAGTCCCTGCTCACCCGCGAAGAGCTAGCCGCCGCCGAGGATCTCGGGGGCTACTACCGGATCCCACCCGATGGCCGCGACCTCAACTATGCCAAGTTCGTCGAACAGGGGGAGACGTCCATCACGCTCGGCGAGGATTACAACTCCCACAACACGCACCGTCTGGATCAGACGGGCATGGAGGAACTCCTCCTGAAGCTCGATTTCATGCGGCGCATCGCCAACGGCGAGCAGGCCGTGGCCGAGGCCTGAGGCCCCATGCGCATCCTCGTCACCGGATCCAGGGGATTCATCGGCCGGAATCTCCTGCTCCGTCTGCAGGAGATCGGCCACCGGGACATCCTGGAGGTCGAGGCGGACACGCCGCACGGCATGCTTCTTGAGGCGGCCCGCCAGGCGGAGGTGGTGTTCCATCTCGCGGGCGTGAACCGCCCGACGGATCCCGCCGAGTTCACCACGGGCAACGCCGACTTCACCCGCCTTCTCGGTGAAGCCCTGGCCGACACCGGGCGGACCGTCCCCGTGGTCTTCTCCTCCTCCATCCAGGCCACCCTGGACAACCCCTACGGATTGAGCAAGCGGCAGGCGGAAGCGTCGCTCCTGGCCTATGGGGAGCGCACCGGCGCCCCGGTCCACATCTTCCGCCTGGCCAACGTGTTCGGGAAGTGGAGCCGACCGAACTACAACTCCGCTGTGGCGACCTTCTGCTACAACATCTCGCGTGGATTGCCGATCACGATCCACGATCCTGCGGCCCCCCTCCGGCTCGTCTACATCGACGATGTCCTCGACGCATTCCTGCGCCTGCTGGAGACGCCCAGCACGATCTCCGGCTTCGTCCAGGTCGACCCCGTCTTCGAGACCACCGTGGGAGAAGTGGCCGAGATCCTCCGTTCCTTCGCCGAAAGCCGAGTCTCCCTGGCGGCACCCCGGGCCGGGTCAGGACTCGTCCGGGCCCTCTATGCCACCTATCTCAGCCACCTGGACCCCCAGGCCTTCGACTATCAGGTGCCGCGATACGTAGATGCTCGCGGCGAATTCGCGGAAATGCTGAAGACGCACGATTGCGGCCAGTTCTCCTACTTCACAGCACACCCCGGCGTCACCCGCGGAGACCATTACCACCACAGCAAGACCGAGAAGTTCCTGGTCATCCGAGGAACGGCCCGTTTTGAATTCCGCCAGATGGATACGGGTCAGATCCACACCTTGAGCGTCCAGGGCGGGGAGGGCCGGATCGTCGAAACCGTGCCTGGATGGACCCACAACATCACCAACATCGGTCAGGATGAACTCATCGTGATGCTCTGGGCCAACGAGGTGTTCGACCGGACTCGGCCGGACACGATCCCCATGAAGGTGATCCCGTGAAGAAGCTGAAGGTCGCTACCGTCGTCGGCACCCGCCCGGAAATCATCCGCCTGTCCCGAGTGCTCGCCCGCCTCGACGAGCACTGCGACCACGTCCTCGTCCACACCGGGCAGAATTACAACTACGAGCTCAACCAGGTCTTCTTCGACGACCTGGGCATCCGGCGCCCCGATCACTTCCTGGACAGCGCCACCGGTGGCGTGGCCGAAACCATCGGGAACATCATCGCCTCCGTCGACAAGGTGCTCGCCGAGGTGCGGCCCGAGGCGCTCCTCGTCCTGGGGGACACCAACAGCTGTCTGGCGGCCATTCCGGCCAAGCGGCGGCAGATCCCCATCTTCCACATGGAAGCCGGAAACCGCTGCTTCGACCAGCGCGTCCCCGAGGAGACCAATCGCCGGATCGTGGATCACACGGCCGACGTGAACCTCACCTACAGCTCCATCGCCCGGGACTACCTGCTGCGGGAAGGGCTCCCGCCCGATCTCGTGATCAAGACCGGCAGCCCCATGTATGAAGTCCTCAGCCACTACCGCCCGCGCATCGACGCCTCCGACGCACTCCAGAGGCTGGGACTGGAGGCGGATCGCTACTTCGTCGTGAGCGCCCACCGGGAAGAGAATATCGAGTCGCCCCGCACCTTCGCCAAGCTCGTGGCCGTGCTGAACACCCTCGCCGCCGACCACGGGCTTCCGGTCATCGTCTCGACGCACCCCCGCACCCGAAAGCGGATCGAGGCCGAAGGCATCACCTTCCCGCCCTGCGTCTCCCTGCTGAAACCGCTGGGATTCAACGACTACATCAAGCTCCAGCTCTCGGCCCGGGCGGTGCTGTCCGACAGCGGAACCGTCACCGAGGAATCGTCCATTCTCGGCTTCCCCGCGCTCAACCTCCGGGAAGCCCACGAGCGGCCCGAGGGCATGGAGGAAGCCGCCGTCATGATGGTCGGCCTGGAAGTGGACCGGGTCCGCCAGGGTCTGGCCCTCCTCCGTTCGAGGGCGGAAGGGCATTCGCCCCGGCCACGCCTCGTGGCGGACTACGGCATGCCGGATGTCTCGGACAAGGTCGTGCGGATCATCCACAGCTACACGGACTATGTGAACCGGGTCGTGTGGCGCAAATACGACTAGGGGAGCACGCTTGCGACTCCTCGTGGTGACCCAGTACTTCTGGCCCGAGCCGTTCAGGATCAATGACCTCGTCGAAGACCTGGTTGTCCGGGGGCACGAGGTGACGGTGCTCACCGGCCACCCGAACTACCCCGAAGGCCAGGTCTACCCCGCGTTCAAGTCATCACCGGGCGACTTCGGCGAATACGCCGGGGCCAGGGTCCTGCGCGTCCCCCTCCTCTCGCGGGGAAAGGGCAGCCTCCGCCTGGCACTCAACTACCTCAGCTTCGTCCTGTCCGGCCTAGGGTTCGGAACCTGGCGCCTGCGGGGCCAGGCCTTCGATGCGATCTTCGTGTTCCAGACCTCTCCCATCACGGCCGCCCTGCCCGCCATCTGGTTCCGCCGCCTGAAGAAAGCCCCCCTCCTCATGTGGGTGCTCGACCTGTGGCCCGAGTCGCTCGCCGCGGTGGGCGCCGTGCAGGCTCCGCGTCTGCTGGGCCTGGTGGGTCGGCTGGTGTCCTTCATCTACCGTCGCTGCGACCGCATCCTCGTCCAGTCGAAGGCCTTCCTTCCGAACATCGCCAGGTACGCGCGCGACACCACCAAGGTCCGCTACTTCCCCGGCTGGGCCGAACCCGTCTTCCATGGGCCCCTGGAGGAGGTGCCACCCGCTCCGGAACTGGCCCCGTTCCAGGACACCTTCAACGTGATGTTCGCGGGCAACATCGGGGAGGCCCAGGATTTTCCGGCAATCCTGGATGCGGCGGAGGCCCTGAAGGCCCGCGCCGACATCCGCTGGCTCATCGTAGGCGACGGCCGCGCTGCTGCGGCCCTTCGGGCGGGAATTCAAGCGCGGGGGCTCGGAGACCGGGTCCACCTCCTCGGCCGCCATCCCCTGGAGCGCATGCCGGCCTTCATGCGGGGCGCCCAGGCCCTCCTCGTCAGCCTCAGGAGGGACCCAGCCTTCAGCCTGACCATCCCGGGCAAGGTGCAGGCCTACATGGCCTCCGGAGTTCCCGTCCTGGGCATGCTGGACGGAGAGGGGGCCCGCATCATCGCCGAGGCGGGTGCCGGTCTCACCTGCCCGGCCGGCGACGGGACGGCCCTGGCCCAGCGCGTGCGGGAACTCGCGGACCTCCCAAGCCAGGAGCGCTTGGCCATGGGCCAGAGGGGCCGGGATGCCTGCGCCAGCCACTTCCATCGGGCGACCTTGATCTCTTCGCTGGAAGCCTGGGTGGAGGAAGTTCGAACCACCAGCCCATGAGGCCGTGCCTTCCGTCTCTTCATGTCCGGCAAGCGATCGTCTTGATGATTCTCCGATCCCATCGGCTGCTGGCCCAGGTTTCGAGACACTCCATGACCCATTGGGCGGGAGTGAGACCCGCCTCCTCCGGCACCTCGACACCCTCGGATTCCCTCAAACGCGCGAATATCCGCAGGTTGCCCGGATAGATGCCGACATGATCCGTCTGCTTCGCGAAAACATGGAATCCATGTTTCTTGAGCAGATGCGAGAGGCTGTGAGAACTAAAATAGGTCCGATGGCCGAAATGGAAATTGCCTAGACCGACATCTGACCAGTCGCCCATCAGATCTGGCACCTCTAGGACCAAACTGCCTTCCGGGTCCATATGCGCCCGGATCCAGTCCAGGCACCCACCCGGATTCGGCATGTGCTCCAGAACATGGAACAGCACCACCAGGTCGGGCCGGAAGGGCAATGCTTGCAGGGTTTCATAGCTACAGGCCTCAACCTGCCCATTCAATCCATTCTGCTGGACACAGTAGGCGTGGAAAGCCTCACCGGGTTCCAGCCCAAGAACTTCCCTGCAGCCCCTCGCCTTGGCCTCCCGGAGAAAGAACCCCAGCCCGCATCCAAGTTCCAGAACGCGACTGAAGTCACCGAGGGTTTCCTGCACTCTGGCCATCCTATAGGCCGCTTTTAGGGCATCGGCTGAACGGTAAACATAGGAATCATCTACCCTAATTACAGACTCGTAAAAGAAGCGATAATGGTTTTTATAAAAATCATCAAGTTGTTGTGAATCAATATTTCGAGCCGTATAGACAAGACCACACGAGTTGCATTGTGAGATCAGCGATTTAAGGCCGAATCGATCCCGACTCACCAATGGATTCCGATCGTCTGAACCACATCCAGGACAAGGGACGGCCACCCACCGATATCGACGTGCCATCCTCAATCGCCTGATGTGGGTCCACAGCTTCATGTGCAAACCTTCCTTCACCTGAACATCTGACATCCATCCATCGCGTCCTACATCCGCCAGTCAAAACGGCATAAGGATCGCCGGACTTCAGATGCTACCATTCTTCGTACGCTGAACTTAGGAATGCCCCCTGATGAGAGATTTTCGCCAGAAAAGCCCGAGGATACTCATAGGCATTTCAGAAGGGGAATATTATGGACATCAATTCGAGGCCCTTGTTCGGTTAATGCCGAATGCCACCTATCGATTTATTGGATTCTCTTGGTGTACAGGCTTGGAGCTCCGCCGGGCCGGGCGCGACTTCCGCCACTCCCCATGGGTTCGTACCCATTCTTCCAATTCAATCGGAAATCCTATTATTTCTGAATTAATAGGACGTGGTGGACGGCCAGGTGCGAACAGAAACACGGTGATGGATGCGTTGATCCATCTAAAAGCATTCGTCAAAGAAGAAATTGATGATTTTTCGCCAGATATCGTGATTTATGGCCCTTCAGATCACGCGATCAACTATCTGCTGGATACTGCGGCAAATGAAGCAGGAATTCCTAAGCTGGGGCTCCAACCCTCCTTTCTCTCTGACCATTTCATCGTGCACCCCTGGGGCCCCAGGTGGCAGGAGGCCATCCAGCAGGCCCAGATCCTCGAGGAGGACTCCCTTCCCGGCGTCGAGCCCAAGGATCTTTTTATTCCGCGGGGCTTCAGATCCGTACCAGCCCCACGGCCAAGTCTTCATTTTCCCCAACTACTGAGGGGGGCCGAATGCCTGGCCCGAATCCTGACCGGCAGGCCTACCTTTGAAACCCTCTCAAGCCTCGCCGCCTCGACCAAAGCCAAGCTTGCACCGGCCCCCTGGTTTCCCCACCTCCAAACCATCGAATCCGAAAGCGATGTCCCTGACGGCTCCATTCTGATGGTCCTGAATCAACCGACCCTGGAAGCTCATGCCACAAGTTGCAGCGACCTCATCCGACTCACCACGGCTCTGTCCCCGAAAAGCGCCCCGATCATCCTCCGCCCCCACCCCATTGAGACACCAAGTGATGAATTCGTTCACCTGGAGTCCTCGCTTCGTGCAAGAGGTGTGAAGGTTTCCAGAGCAGGCCGGGGACCCAGTCTTTCTCGGTTGGTCGAGCGATGCCGCACCCTGGTCACGATCAATTCCGCCGTTGGAATGGAAGCTCTCTCTCATGGCAAGACCGTGCTGGCACTCGGCCCGGCCTTCTACGTGCGCGAGGGTTTAGCACAGGCCGTTGATCCCTCGAGGCCAGAGCAATTGGCGGACATGCTGGATCACCCTGAAGCCCATCGACCCGACCCGCTTCAAGTCGCTAAATTTGCGAACTGGTTGATCCAGCGCCTGATGGCCCCTTCTCCAGTCATCGAATCCCCCTTCGGTAGAACATTGGCGGAGCACATTCGAGTGGCGGTACAGGGCCACCCTGTGGAGGCGGGGAGGCCGCCGGCGGTCCTTCGGTCCCCAGAGCGGAAGGCTGAATGAACCGAGAGAGACGAGCCATTCTGGGCGGCGGGCTGGTGGCCCTGAACCATGTCATCGGGGCGGTCGTCACGGTCGCGTCGGCCCTGCTTCTGTCCAGGGCCCTGGGGCCCAACGAGTTCGCGATCTACGCCATGTGCACCTCGCTCAGCGTGATCCAGCGGATCGTCAGCCGGCTGGGCCTGAGCACCTACCTCCTCGCCCAGAAAGAGGAGCCCGAGGAGGCCGACTATGCCGTCGCCCTCGGCACCATGCTGGGGCTCTCCGCCCTGGTCGCCGGCCTCACGGCCCTGAGCCTGAAGGCGATCGGCCATTTCAGCCATGTTCCCAACCTCTTCTGGCCCGGGATCGCCATGGCGACCCTGCTGCCGTTGCACATCCTCTCCCTTCCGGCCACCGTGAAGCTGGAGCGGCAGCTGAACTTCAAGCCGGTCCTCCTGATCGAATTGGCCGTTCAGATTCTGGGACAGGTCACGGGCATCTGCCTCGCGTTTGCGGGGTGGGGGGTCTGGGGGCCCATTACAGGAGCGGCCCTCCGGGCCCTCCTCCAAAGCGTGGCCCCATGGATGGTGGTCGGCCTGGTTCCGAAGGTCCGATGGGAGGCCGCACGTGCCTGGCGGATGATCAAGTACGGGTTCGGATTCGTCATCACGACGAGCCTGACCCAGAGCCGCAGCCTGATCCTGCTCTCCATCATGGGGCGCGTGGCTGGACCTGTAGCCGTGGGGTACATGGGCCTGACTCTGCGGGCCGTGGGCCTGATCGAACCGTTCAGGGCCGCCGCATCCAGGGTGACCCTGCCGGCCCTGGCGCCCATTGCCCACCTCCCTTCCGCCCTCCGGCGGGGGGTGACAGCGGCGGTGGAGACGGAGCTCTTCCTCAACATCCCCGTCACCATCCTCGCTGTCTTCTTCTTTCCGACGGCCGTCCGCCTGCTGCTCGGGCCCGCCTGGCAGCCCGCGACGACCCTCTTCCCGTGGGTGGCCGCCAGTTCCCTGCTCCTGTCGGCCCACGCCGCCTCCCTCAGCGCCCTGCACATCCGCGGCTTCTTCCTGGAATCCATCGCGGCCGCGATCGTCGGCTGCTTCGCCCTGGCCGGAGCCCTCATCGTGATGGGCGGGCTGGGAGGGGCGGAAGGCTGCGCCGCCGCGACCGTGGTCGCATGGCCCGCCGCTTGGCTGCACGAGTGGTTCGCCGCCAACCGATTGGGCACCCGCTGGAGTCGGCCTGGGTTAGCCTGGGCCCTGAGCGGGGCCGCCGCCTGCCTGATCTGGCGCCTCGGCCCCGGCGTTCTTGTCCCCGCCGTCGCCGTCGGATTTGCCACCCGCAGGCGGATCAAGGAGAGGGGCCTTTCCCTGATGCGCGTCTTCTCCTGAATTCCGGCCTGAAGGTCACCCCTCGACCCCTCGGTGCTCCATCCAGCGAAGCGTTCCGCACCTCAACCCAGGCATCGAACGGAATGAATCATGCCGAGTCCCACGCCCAGCACCACATCCCCCCACAGCCCTCCGGGAACCCGCTCCCCTGAGCCCCGGCTCATGGTCCTGTTGCCGTTCCTCATCCTGATCCCGGGGTACTTCTTCTACCATTGGCTGGTGGGTCTGAATTCAATCCCACAGCTCCTGGGCGGCTACGTCAACGAGTCCTCGGCTGTCGTCATTTTATGGATCGCTGCGGTCGCCCTGTTCGATGTGAGCGTCAAATCCATCCGCCCGAGCCGAATCCATCACCTGGAAATCCTATATTGGGCCTTTTTGTTGTATTTCATCGCCTCGGTGGTCTATCACGCCTTCCGGGGAGACGCGCCGGATGTCAACAAATCCCATACGGCCTCCATCCTCCAATCGATCGCCATTTTCGCCGTGTACCGGGTGACGGCGCTTGAATTGAAGTTCAATTACCGCGTCATCTTCTGGTTGTGCCTGGCCATGTCCGCGTTTGTCTATTCCGCGGTTTCAGACGATGTGTTGGCGGCATTCCTGGTCAATGCGGACGACGCCAAGGCTGCGACCTACCAGGGCCTGGCCCGGGCCTTTTTTCTATCCGTGTGCGCGGCCACGCCCTTCTCGAAGACCTTGCCCGTCCGTCTCCTGTTGTATGTCAATGCCCTGGTCGTCCTGTTCTTCCTGGGGTCCAGATCCGACATGCTGGCCCTGTTCCTGTTCATTCTCATATTCGAATGGGTCAACTCGAAGAACTGGACGCGGCAGTTCCTCATCTACGCCGGGGCGGTCGGTCTGATTCTGATCCTCATCCCCTGGCTAATGAGGGAAATGCCAGACAACCGCATCCTCGGCCTGCTGGAATTCAAGGCCGACACCTCAGTGCAGGTGCGCACCGCTCAGATCAAGTTCGCCCTGGATCAGATCCAATCCGCACCATTCACCGGCGCCTATGGAAGCTACATGAGGCTTGGAGGATCCGGGCACTACGCCCACAACGCCTTGTCCGCCTGGGTCGACCTCGGTCTTCCAGGCCTGCTGCTTCTGGTGACTGTTGTCGGCGCATTGGTGCACAGTGCGGTGACGCTGGCACCCAAGGTCAAGGAACAGGGGCGTAACCTGACCGCCGACTACGGAATGGCCCTTGGTTTCCTGGGCATCTGCCTGTTCTTTCTGATTTTCTCGAAACCCTTTGTCGATATTTCTGTTCCGGCCACGGTGGGGCTGTTTGTTCGCCTGCATCAGAAAATCAGCCCCTTCGCCCTCCATCAGAACTCAGATACGAATGCTCCTTAGCCTGGATATCATCCTGTTTCAAGTTCCGAGGCGATACCCGTAGACAAGGGGTCATCCAGCCGCCGAAGGAAGCTCAGGCTAAGCCCGCGGACGTATCACCTTGGCTGGATTTCCGGCCACGATCATTCCAGCTTCCACGGATTTCGTCACCACAGCACCCAGGCCGACCATGCCGCGATCTCCAACGGTGGCTTGATTGATGATGCAGGCCGAAGGAGCAATCCAGACATCTCGCCCGAGCTTCACGCTCCCGCTGACTTCGGCACACGCAATGATGACGGTGTTCTCACCGACTGAAACGTTGTGCGCGATGAACACATGGTCATCGGTTTTCACATGGTCCGAAAGGACCGTATCGCCCAATGTACCGCGGGCGATCACGTTCATGGCACCGATCTCGACCTCATCACCCAGCACAACGGCCCCGAGGTGAGGAATGCGCATGGGAACCCCCTCGGCATCGAACTCGAACCCGAACCCTTCTTCACCGATCACCGTCGATGACTTGATGAGACAGTTTCTACCAATTCGACAATTGCGATGAATGATGACATGGCTTCGAATGACGGTGCCGTCACCGATGACAGCCCCCTCCCCGATCACCGAGTAGTGCCCGATCCCGACATTCTGGCCGATGTGGGCGCTCGGATGTATGCGGGCCGTGTCTGAGATGACCCGCGGCTCGGCAGGCACGAAGAACTTCTCCACAGCCCTGGCAAAATCCAGTCGGGGGGAGTCGGAGATGATGAGGGCCCCCTGTAGCCGGGATGCAAACTCGGGTGGACCCAACACGCAGATGTCCTGACGCGGCCCAAGGGAATCCACCCAGGCTTCGCTGAAGGCCTTCACGAACACCAGGGCCCCGGAGGCTGGGGAATGTGCCGGAACTGGGTGAGTCAACTCTAGGTCGGGGCCAGACATTTCCCGATCAAGGAATCGGGCGATGGTGGAAGCCAGGATGGTCATGCGCGTCCCCTCTCAAACGATCAAGGCTGAATCCAGCGGATCACCTCGAAGGCCTCGGCGTAATCGAATCCCACCGAGACCCCCCGCACCCGCGCCAATCCGGTCGGCACATCGGGCTTGGCGTAGGCACGGTGCATCTGCGAGCCGTAGGCCTCCAGGGCATGCAGCTTGGCCTGCAGATTCTCCTCACTCAGCTGGACCATGCACTGGGCCGAAAATTGAAGGTCATTCCAGGGCAATTCGTAGCCCAGGATGGTCGTCCCCTTGAAGGCCCGGATGGCCTCCTGAGTGATGACCTGATGATCCTGGTGGACATCCGTGGTGGCATGGACCAGGACGAGATCCGGGGCGATCCTCCTCCGGGCCGCCACCAGGAGTTCCAGGATGGGTTGGCGGTGCTCGGGAAACCGCCGCACCGGGAAGTCATGGATGTCGAGGTTCCCGGCGGGGATCCCCAGGCGCCGGGCGGCCTCCCGGCACTCGTGGGCCAGCGTGTCGGGGGCCAAGCCCGCTGGCAGAGATTCCGCGGCCGTGGAAAAGGCCATGGCGTGAAGGGTGGCCCCACCCGAAATGAGCCGGTGGATGTACCCGCCCGCGCCGATTTCGTAGTCATCGGTGTGCGGGGCGAGCACCAGGACGCTTTGGGGATTCCACATGATCTGGCCTCGGGATGCGGGTCGGTTCGATGCTTTACGATGACACCAAATGCTTTGCTTGAGATCGCTTGCGCGCTGGTTCCGCGCTCAGCGGTAGAGCCGCGCGGCCAGCTTCCGGTAGTCCAGCAGATCCTGGGCCAGCTCCCGTGAGCGCCTCCGCATCGGAGCCAGCAGACCCGGCTCGCGGGAGATCTCCTGGAAGGAGCGCCTCATGTCCTCGACCCCCTCTACGAAGAACCCATTCCCATCCAGGTAGGGCTTGTGGCTCTTGTGGGGAAAGATCATCACCGGGGCCGAAGCGCACATGGCGTTCTGCATGGTGGCCGACTGCCCCCCGGGCTGCACATACAGGTCGCAGGCACACAGGTACTCCTGGAGTTCGCTGGAGGTCTTCCAGCCCAGGAAGGTGATCCTCGGATCCCTCTGGATCATGGGATCCAGCTTGTCCCGGATCTCGTCCCCGATGGTGCCGATCAGGACCAGTCGGAACCGCGCATCATCCACGGCCGTAAAGGCTTCGAGGAGAGCCTCCGTGCGTTTGATGGGATCCAGCTTCCCCGAATGCAGAAAGAGGATGTCCTCGCCGTCCAGCCCCAGCTCGCCGCGCCGGGCCTGGCGGCGCCGCTCCACCTCGGACTCATCCGCAATCACGCCGCCCAAAGGATAGAATTCCATCATTCCTGACGGAATGTCGTAATTTTCGATCAAAAAATCCTTGGTTTCCTCGGAAATGTAGAGAATTTTATCGATGGATGGAAGTACTTTTGTGATGACGGACCTATAGAATCCGCGATGAAGGACCCACTTGGAGAGAGCGTTGGTTCCGCTATTATGATGGTCTTCATGACTATCTACATATAATTTAACAGATGGATGATTTTTTTTGTACCTGGCGACAGTCAGCAACTCGTAGGCCGGCACGCCATGAAAGAGGATCACATCCGGAGCGAATGCCTCGATATGGGGATAGACGCCGGGATAGGCCCGGAGTTTCCTCATCACCGCATGCGGCAGCCCGCCCCGGTAGGGCAACCGCGTCACTTCGATCCCGTCCTCGTTCTGGTAGGTCCGGGGCGCGACGTAGCCGAGATTCTGGTTGTCGATGTAGGTTTCCGTGGAGGCGATGATCCGAACGGAGTGTCCATCTTCCTTGTTCATCCGGGGAAGGACATTTTCCTGATAGTTATATCCATCGATGTAAAAGCAGGAGAGCATCAAATGGAGGATCTTCACCGGCCCTCCTCCATGGCGATGAAGGCCTTCACGTCGTTGAACAGATTCGCCTTTCCCCGGAGGGTTTCGTCGTCGAAATCCCACCACCTGATTCTCAGCAGGGCGGCGATCACCTCGTCGTCGAAGCGCTTGCGGATGAAGCGGGCGGGATTCCCTCCCCATATCTCGTAGGGCGGCACATCCTTGGTGACGACACTCCCCAGACCCAGGACGGCCCCGTCGCCGACGGTCACTCCAGCCCGCACCAGCACGCCATCGGCGATCCATACATCATTTCCGATGTTCGTCTGCACGAAGGCATCGAACGGGTGTTCTGAAAATTTCTGGGGGAGGTGATCCTTGTTCCCGCAGAAGACCGGCGAGGTGGATACCCAGTCCATCGTATGGCTCGCACCTCCGATCCTGCAGTTCGAGCCCATGGAAACGAAGCTTCCGATGTTGGTCTTGACGATCAGGCAGTCGTAACCGATGTCGGAGTGCTTTCCCATCCGGGAATCGACCATCTGAGTGCCTGCACAGACCTTCGAGGAAGGATGGATCTGCGAACCCTTGATGGCCCGGAGGTGGAGCTTTTTGATGGCCTTGGCAAACAGGTACTCGATCGCGTTCAACATGGATGGGCCCCGGGATCCAGAAGGCAGAGGAGGACATCAACCCTGGCTGGGGTGAACGTGGTCGACCACGGCCAGAGGATCATTTCAGCCTCTCAGAAAAGATCTAGACTTTCTCATGGTTGGCCGCCCGGAGGGTCAGCAGCTGGTGGGTGATGAGCACATGGGCGAGGTAGGAGAGGGCTCCTGCGGTGCTGAGCATCCCGATTGTCCCCGGCATTCCCAGGCCCATCGCTTGCGAGGCCGCCAGGGCTGCCACGATGAACGCCAACCGCCCCACATCCCAGGCCGTCTGAAGGTCCTGCCTCTCCAACACGGTGAGGGTCGGAATCAGGGGCCAGGCGATGAAAGCCAGGTAGTGGTTGAGCGCGAGGATCCGCGCCATCTGGCCCGCCGGCTCCCAGTGTGGGCCGAAGACGAACCGGAACAGCCATGGCCCCCCGATCAGCAGGACCGCCGCAGGGACGAGCCCGATGAGCATCAGCTTTTTCAGCAGCCCCCGGTAAAGCGCCAGCATCCGGCGTGGGTCCCCGGTGCTCAGGCGTCCGGCCTCACCCATGAATACTTGCGACACCGACTGGCCGAGAAGAACGGAAGGGAGCCCCACCACCCGGTCTGCCAGGGCATACCACCCAAGCACGTCAGCGCCAAGTTGGTGCAGCAACATGATCGAGGGGACGGTCAGACCGAGGGAATTGATCAGTGCCCCCCAGGCGGAGATCAGAGGAAAACGCCGATATCGACGCGCCGCCTGAAGCACCGATGCGAGGCTCCAGCGCCCTGCAAACCGATCGAGGTCCCGATTGAATTCCCTCAACAGGGGGACAAGAGCGCCGATCCGTCCAATGCAGTCCCCCAGCATCAGCCCTGCATGGCCAGGAATGGAGGTGAACCCGCCTGCGACCTGTCCACCGACTTGGCTTGATGCCTGGCACAACTTGGAGAGGCTCACAGAGCGAAACGAGGATTTCCGGATGGCCCAGAAGGTCAACACCTGGTAGATGCTCGCCAGCATAGCCCCGACCGGGATCAGGAACGCGCCCCATCCCAGAGGCTGGAGGATGGATGGCCATCCCTTCAGCGCGAAAAGGGAGGTCATCAGGGCCAGACACCCGATCCCCGCAATCGTCGACACCATCAATCCGAGCACCACGAGCCTGAACCCACCCTCATCATCCTCGGGCAGCAGGATCGCCATCTCGTATCTCAACGCCAGGATGACGCTCAACACCATCAGGAACGATAAATAGATCTGGAAACGCCCAAAGGATTCAGGACCGTAGATCCGGCTCAGGATCGGCGCCCCCAGCAGGGTGACGGCGTGCCCCATCCAGGTCCCACCGGCGATCTCCACAACCCCCTTCACAAAGGGATTCTGGTCCCGCCATGCCTTCAGGCGGGTTATTGGGTTGGTTGGATTCAAAGTTGACGCCCGTCCGTGCTCAAACGAATGATTGTCCAATTGCAGCTGCCACTGCTCCCTGGATGCCTGGATCCAACTCGGGCCAGACGGGAAGGCTGAGGACTTGCTGCGAGGCAGTCTCCGCCACCGGGCACGAGGCGGTGGCGTGACTTTCCTGGTAGAGCTTCAGCCGATGGCAGGGGATCGGGTAGTAGACCATCGTCCCGATGCCCTGTTCCGCAAGCCGGGCCTGGAGTGCATCTCGATCCTGCCCTTGGACCCGGATCGTGTACTGGTGGAACACATGCCCCGGAACCACCTCCGGCGTGACCAGGCCCTTGATTCCGCCCAGCAGCGTCCGGTAGTGACCGGCCACGCGGATCCGCCCCTCATTCCATGCGTCGATGCGAGGAAGCTTCACCCGAAGCATGGCCGCGTGCAGCTCGTCGAGGCGGGAGTTGTACCCGACCGTTTCGTTGAAGTACTTCTTTCGGCTCCCGTGGACCCTGAGCATCCGGGCGGTGGCCGCCAGGTCATCGTCGTTGGTGGCAAGCATGCCGCCGTCTCCGAAGGCACTCAGGTTCTTGGTGGGAAAGAAGCTATAGCAGCCGAAGACGCCCATGGAGCCCGTCTGCCGCCCTTTCCAGGTCGCGCCGAAACTCTGGGCGCAATCTTCCACCACCTTCACTCCGTGCTTGGCCGCAATGGCCTGGATGCGGTCCATATTGCAGGGACGCCCGAAGAGGTGCACGGGGATGATGGCCTTGGTGCGGGGCGTGATGGCCGGCTCGATGAGATCGGCGTTGATGTTGAAGGAGGCCTCTTCGATGTCCACAAAGACGGGCGTGGCGCCGACGTGGCTGATGGCTTCGGCTGTGGCGAAGAAGGTGAAAGGCGTGGTGATGACCTCGTCCCCGGGGCCGATGCCCAGGGCCCGAAGGGCGATGTACAGGGCGTCCGTGCCGGAATTCAGGCCGATGGCATGCTTCACACCCAGGTAGGTGGCTGCCTCTTCCTCGAAAGCCCTCACCTCCGGCCCCACGATGAAATGACCGGACTTCATCACGCGTTCGAAGGCGGCCTGAAGGTCCGGCCAGAGGGCCTCGATCTGGGGCTTCAGGTCGAGGATGGGTATCTGGGTCTGGGTGCTCATCAATCCACCTTGCTCACGAGACCCCGGGGGTCTTTGCGGTACTTCTGGCCGTAACTGGTCGTCGCCTCACCGTGGCGGTCGAAAGCCAGGCGCTCCCCCCGCTCGCACATGTGCCCGATGATCCGGGCGGGGACCCCCGCCACCATGGCGTAGGGTGGCACATCCTTCGTCACCACGGCCCCCGCGGCCACGAAGGCGCACTCGTGCAGGGTCACCCCGCACACGATGGTGGCGTTGGCACCGATGGAGGCGCCGCGCTTGACGCGGGTCTCCTTATAGTCCTCGCTGGTGTTTCTGGGGAAGAGGCAGCGGGGCGTGGTCACGTTGGTGAACACCATGCTGGGCCCGCAGAACACGTAGTCCTCGAGGATGACACCCTCGTAGAGGCTCACATTATTCTGGATCTTGCAGTAGTCGCCGATGGTGACGCCGTTGGCCACCATGACGTTCTGCCCCAGGATCGAGTGCCTACCGATGACGGCCTTGGGGTAGATGTGGCAGAAGTGCCAGACCTTGGTGCCCTCGCCCAGCTGGGCGCCCTCGTCCACCACGGCGGTGGGGTGTGTGTAGGCGGGTTTCTCCATGGGTGAATCCTCTAGAGCAGCACGACGTTTGGTTTGGGGCCGTCCACCCGCTTCAGGGCGTTCCGCGTATCCAGGATCTGGACGGATTCCTTCGCGACCAGAGCGTAGTCCACCGCCGTGTGATCGGTGAGGATCAGCACCAGATCGGCTCGATTCAGGGCCTCCGCCGTGAGGGGCACGCTCCGAAGATCGTGACCGTGCTCCGTGAAGTGCGGGATGTGGGGGTCGTGGTAGGTGATCACGGCCCCCCGCTGGGCCAGCAGATGCAGCACCTCGGTGCTGGGGCTCTCCCGGGGGTCGTCGATGTCCTTCTTGTAGGCCACGCCCAGGACGAATACCTTGGAACCGCGGAGCCCCTTGCCCTGGTCGCTGAGCAGCCGCATGGTCTTGTCAGCGACGAACTCGGGCATCCGTCGGTTGATCTCTCCGGCCAGGGCGATGAACCGGGTGTTGAAGTTGAATTCCCGGGCCTTCCATTCCAGGTAGTGGGGATCCAGGGGAATGCAATGTCCTCCCACACCGGGTCCTGGATAGAAGGGCATGATGCCGAAGGGCTTGGTGAAAGCCGCGTCCAACACCTCCCAGACGTTCAGCCCCATGCGGTCGCAGAGCAGGGTCAGCTCGTTGACCAGCGCGATGTTCACCGCGCGGAAGGTGTTTTCAAACACCTTGGTCATTTCCGCCGCCGCGGCGCTGCTCACCGGCACGACGTTCAGGATGGTCTTCCGGTACAGGGCCACCGCCACCTCCCGGCTCGCGGGGTCCGAAGCCCCCACCACCTTGTTGGTGTTCTTGGTGGTGTAGCGCCGGTTTCCCGGATCCACCCGCTCGGGGCTGTGGGCCAGGAAGAAGTCCACACCAGCCTTGAGCCCCGACTGTTCCAGGATCGGCTTCATCACCTCGTCGGTGGTCCCCGGATAGGTTGTGCTCTCCAGGCTGATGAGCTGGCCCGGCCGAAGGCGCTTCGCGATGTCCCGCGTGACCGCCTCGATGTACTGCAGATCTGGATTCAGGTTCTTGGTGAGAGGCGTCGGCACGGCAATGATCAGCACGTCCATGTCGCCGAGACGGTCCATGTCGGTGGTAGCCGTGATGAAGCCGTCTGCCACCAGGCTACGCAATTCCTCGTCGTCCACATCCCCGATGAAGTTCTTCCCCTGGTTCACCAGGTCCACACGATGGGCGCTGCGATCAAACCCCAGCACCCGGAACCCGACTTTGCCCTTCTCCACCGCGAAGGGCAGCCCCACATAGCCCAGCCCGATCACCCCCACCTTGGCCGTGACCGATTCAATCTTCCCCAGGATGCCCTGGACGAGTTCCCGGGTTGGCATGACGGTGTTCTCCATGGTTCACCCACGTCCGAGCGGCACACTCTGGGGCACGTAGTGGAGGTGGACCTCCTTGCCCGTGAAAGCCGATTCGTACAGCGCATTGATGATTTCCAGTGACTTGCGACCTTCCAGCCCGTCCAACATGGATCGCCGCCCGGATTCGAGGCAGGTCAGCATGTCCTCGTAGAAGGGCTTGTGGCCAAAGCCATAAACATTCGGAGGATCCGTGATGGACTTCTGGGCCTCGTCATCCTCGGGGGAGGGTTCTGTAAAATTCCAGGTCACCATCCGATTGACGCTGAACCCGCCCACCACTACGGAACCCTTTTCCCCCAGGACGGAAATGCTGCCTTCCAGATCCTTGGGGCGCGTGGCGGTCGTGGCTTCCACCACACCCAGGGCCCCGCTCGTGAACTTGAGGACGGCCACGCCGGTGTCTTCCGCCTCGATGTCCACCAGGCGGGTGGAGATGTAGGATTTTACCGACTCTACGGGCCCCAGGAGCCACTGGAGCAGATCAATGTGGTGACTCGCCTGGTTGGTGAAGACGCCGCCATCCAGCTTCCAGGTCCCGCGCCAAGCGGCCTGATCGTAGTAGTCCTGCCCCCTCGACCAACGAATGCGAACAGTGCCGAGGACCATCTTGCCGAACCGCCCCTGGTCGACGGCCCTGCGCAGCTGCTGAATGGCCGGATTGAACCGGTTCTGCTTCACCACGAACAGACGGGTTCCATGCGTTTCACAGGTTTCGATCAGCCGGTCGGCGTCCTCCAAGGTGAGCGCCATGGGTTTCTCCACCACGACCACTGGCACATGGGGGGCCAGCAGGCGGCCCACATCAGGGTGAGAACCGGAATCGGTCAGGATGCTGACGACATCCGGCTTTTCCCGTTTCACCATTTCCAGGGCGTCCGTGTAGTGGGGGATCCCCAGGGGTTCCGCCGTCTCGCGGGCTCGGGCCTCCACCAGGTCACACACCGCGACGAGCCGCAATTCGGGTATCTGGGTCAACACCTGCACATGGCGTCTCGAAATCCGTCCGCAGCCAACTAGGGCAATGGTTCTCACGCTCGTTCTCCCTGACTGCCGACCGATCGTTCGGACAGGCGTTCCTTGATCCACCTACGGTTTTCGAATCCCCAGCTCCCGAGGCCAACCAGAAACGCCAGAGCCACCACCAATTGGCTTCGCGCCGGGCGATTCTTCTCGATGGGCAGATTCCCTTGATCCAATACGTTGAGAATGGGAATGTCGTTCTTCTCTTCGAGGAGAGCCTGCTCACGGTTGAGGGCCAGGGTGGTGACGAGCTGTTGGCGAAGACGAAGCTCACCCTCGAGGCGAGTTCCCTTCAGCCGGACGGCCGGGTCAGCACTGTTCAGGTAGTTCCGGTTGCCTTCAAGAAATCGGCGGAGAGCCTCCTCGGCTTCATCCATCTCCCGGCGTGCCTCCGCCAGACGGGCCTCGGCGAAGACGACCTTGGCGCCTCCGCGGGTGTGGCCCTTCTCCTGGAGGAAGACCTCAAGGAGTTTACCGGCGCGTCGCACGACCAGTTGGGAGAGATCCGGCGATCTGGTTTCGGCCCCGATGAAGATGACCTTCGACTTGAGGTCCCGGGAAACAGAAAGGACGCTGCTGAGTTCCTGAACCGCCCGATCCAGATTCTTGGCTTCAAGGTAGTCCGAGAGGGTGCCTTTCACGAGGTGCTCGGCGCCGAAACGCCAAGAGCGGGCGTGGTACTGGAATTCGGTGTTGAGGAGCTGCTCGCGCAGCCAGCGGCTGTTCAGGACGTCGACGAAGTTGGCATCGTTGCCCTCGCCACCCGGCACGCTGACGCCGAAGGCGGCGGCGGCGGTGGCGAGGCCGCCGAGGCCGCCCCCCAGCCCCTTGGATTCCACCGGCAGGAGCCGGGCCTCGGAGCGGTAGTAGTTCGGCATGAAGAGCGTGACGACGGCCGTGAGGAGACCCGCCGCGACCGCCCACTGGAGGGGTTTCTTCAGGCTGGCTTTGAGATCCAGGACCGGAGCTTCAATCGGGGTGGGCATAAGGTCCCAGATTATCAGAGTCCGGGCAGAGACTGCCCCGCTGCCACGATGCTGGCAGTCACAAAAAAGGGCGGGATCGCTCCCGCCCTTTCTGGTGCTGTGAAGATTGCGGCTACAGGTCTTCGCCGTCGATCTCGGTCATGCCCTGGAGCTCTTCGACGTGCTGCGCCATGCGGGCGTATTCATCGTCGAAGTCCTCGCCGCCCTGGAACTCGTTCGGGGTGGGCTCGGGGTACTCGCCCTCCTCGATCTCCAGGTTGCGGTAGTGGACCATGCCCGTGCCGGCGGGGATGAGCCGGCCGAGGATGACGTTCTCCTTGAGGCCGCGGAGGTAGTCCACGCGGCCTTCCAGCGCGGCCTCGGTGAGGACGCGGGTGGTCTCCTGGAAGCTGGCGGCGGAGATGAAGCTCTCGGAGGTGAGCGCGGCCTTGGTGATGCCGAGCAGCAGGGGCTCGCAGGTGGCGGGGGTGCCGCCATCCTTGAGGGCCTGCTCGTTGATCTCCTTGAAGCGGTGCTTGTCCACCTTCTCCTCGACGATGAGCGGGGTGTCGCCCACGTCGGTGATGAGGACCCAGCGCATCATCTGGCGGATGATCACCTCGATGTGCTTGTCATTGATCACCACGCCCTGGGCCCGATAGACCTCCTGCACCTCGTTGACGAGGAAGGCCTGGAGGGCGCGATCGCCCTGGACCTTGAGGAGATCGTGGGGGCTGACGGCGCCCTCGGTGAGCTTCTCGCCGGCGCGGATCTCATCGCCGTCCTGCACCTGGATGTGCTTGCCGCGGGGGATGAGGTATTCGCCCTTCTCCCCGGTTTCCGCTTCGACCACGACCTTCTGGTTGCCGCGGACGCGGTTGCCGTACTTCGCGATGCCGGTGACTTCGCTGATGATGGCGGGTTCCTTGGGCTTGCGGCCTTCGAACAGCTCGGTGACGCGCGGCAGGCCGCCCGTGATGTCGCTGGTCTTGGCCTGCTGGCGGCTGGTCTTGGCGATGACGTCGCCGGGCAGCAGCTCCTGGCCCTCTTCCACTTCGATGTAGGCGCCGGTGGGGATGTTGTAGCGCTTGAGCACCTTGTGGTTGTCCCCCTTGACGTTGATGTGGGGGTGGATCTTGTCGTCGGTGGGATCGATGACCTTCTTGCGGAAGTTGCCGGAGATCGGATCCTTCTCTTCCTGGTACGAGACGTTGACTTCGAATTCCTTGAAGTCCGCCACACCGCCCACTTCCGTGAGCAGCACGTCGTTGTAAGGATCCCACTCGGCGAGCACGGTGCGGGGCTCGACCGCCTCCTTGTCCTTGACCCTCAGGATGGCGCCGGAGGTGATCTTGTAGCGCTCGCGCTCGTTGCCGTCCGTGTCGGTCACCAGGAGGTAGCCGTTGCGGGTGAGGGCCACGGTCTCGTCCTTGCGGTTGACGACGGTGCGGCCCTCGAGGCCTTCATACCGGACGATGCCGGCGATCTGGGCCTCGTGGGTGCTCTTCTCGGAGGTGCGGCTCGCGGCGCCGCCCACGTGGAAGGTACGCATGGTGAGCTGGGTGCCGGGCTCGCCGATGGACTGGGCGGCGATGACGCCCACGGCCTCGCCCAGGTCGACCAGGCGGCCGGTGCTGAGGTTCAGCCCGTAGCACTTGGCGCAGATGCCGCGACGGGCTTCGCAGGTGAGGGCGGAGCGGATCTTGACCTTGGCGATGCCGCTGGTCTCGATCTTGAACGCCAGCTCTTCGGAGATCAGGGTGCCCGCGGGGGCCCGGACGATCGTGGGATCGTAGGGATCCACGATGTCCTCGAGGCAGACGCGGCCCATGATGCGGTCGCGCAGGCGGGAGCGGATGGTGCCGTCGCTGTTGACGATGGCCTCCACCTCGATGCCGCCCATGGTCTCGCAGTCGTCCTCGTTGACGATGACGTCCTGGGCCACGTCCACCAGCTTGCGGGTGAGGTAGCCGGAGTCGGCCGTCTTCAATGCGGTGTCCGCCAATCCCTTACGGGCACCATGGGTCGAGATGAAGTACTGCAGAACGGAGAGGCCTTCCTTGAAGTTCGCGGTGATGGGCGTCTCGATGATGTCGCCGCTGGGCTTGGCCATGAGGCCGCGCATGCCGGCGACCTGGCGGATCTGCGTCTTGGAACCGCGGGCGCCGGAGTCGGCCAGGATGTAGATGGAGTTGAGGAACGTGTCGTTCTCGTTCCGCTTCTCCAGCTCCTTCATCATGTCGCTGGCCACCTGGTCGCTGGTCTTGCCCCAGACTTCCAGGATGCGGTTGTAGCGCGTGGACGAGTCGAGGCGGCCCTCATAGGCCTCCTTCTCGATGGCGCGGACATCCTCGGTGGCCTTCTTGAGCAGCTTGCCCTTGGTGTCAGGCACCACCAGGTCGTCGATGCCCACGGACACGCCGGCCTTCATGGCCCACATGAAGCCGGTGTCCTTCATGGCATCCAGCATGCGGATGGTCACTTCGGGGCCGTTCAGCTTGTAGGCGCGGTTCACGAGGGAGAGCAGGCCCTCCTTCTTGAGCAGGCCGTTGATGAAGGGCAGCTCTGCGGGCAGGGCGCGGTTGAAGAGCACGCGGCCCACGGTGGTGGTCTTGATCTGGTTCTTCACGGTCTCGGCGGGCGCCTCGAAGACCTCCTGCTCGGAGTTCTTCTTGGGGTCCTTCGCGTGCCAGGCCTCGGTGTCCACCCACTCGCCGGTGTAGCGCAGCTGGATGATGGCGTGGGTATCCACCACGCCTGCATAGTGGGCCGCGACCACGTCGTTGACGCTGCCGAAGACCATGCCCTCGCCCTTGCGGCCGATGCGCTTCTTGGTGAGGTAGTAGCCGCCGAGCACGATGTCCTGGCTGGGCACCACGTTCGGGCGGCCGTTGGCGGGGTTGAGGATGTTCTGGGTGGACATCATCAGCACCTTGGCCTCGATCTGGGCCATGGGGCTGAGGGGCACGTGCACGGCCATCTGGTCGCCGTCGAAGTCGGCGTTGAAGGCGGTGCAGACCAGGGGATGCAGGCGGATGGCCTTGCCTTCGACCAGCACAGGCTGGAAGGCCTGGATGCCGAGGCGGTGCAGGGTCGGGGCGCGGTTCAGCAGGACCGGGTGGTCCTTGATGACCTCTTCCAGGACGTCCCAGACCTCGGGACGGCCCTCTTCGACCATCTCCTTGGCCTGGCGGATGGTGGCGGCGAAGCCCTTGTGCTCGAGCCGGTTGAAGATGAAGGGCTTGAAGAGCTCCAGCGCCATCTTCTTGGGCAGGCCGCACTGGTGCAGCTTGAGGTCGGGACCCACCACGATGACGGAGCGGCCCGAGTAGTCCACGCGCTTGCCGAGCAGGTTCTGGCGGAACCGGCCCTGCTTGCCCTTGAGGGCGTCGCTGAGGGACTTCAGGGGGCGGTTGCTGACACCGCGCAGGAGGCGACCGCGCTTGCCGTTCTCGAACAGCGCGTCCACGGCCTCCTGCAGCATGCGCTTCTCGTTGCGCACGATGACGTCGGGGGCCTTGAGCTCCAGGAGCTTCTTGAGGCGGTTGTTGCGGTTGATGACGCGGCGGTAGAGGTCGTTCAGGTCGGAGGTGGCGAAGCGGCCGCCGTCGAGGGGCACCAGGGGGCGCAGCTCGGGGGGCAGCACGGGCACCACATCGAGGATCATCCACTCGGGCTTGTTGCCGGAGCGGTGGAAGGATTCCGCCACCTTGAGGCGCTTGGCGATCTTGCTGCGCTTCTGGCTGGAGGTCTCCTTCTTCATCAGGTCGCGGAGCTCGATGGTGAGCGCCTCGATATCCACCTGCTTGAGCAGCTCCTTGATGGCCTCGGCGCCCATCTGGGCCTTGAAGCCCTCGCCGTGGAGGCTGCGGGCCTCGCGGAACTTGTCCTCGTTGAGGATCTCGCCTTCCTTCAGGGTCGTGCCGCCGGACTCGGTGACGGCATAGGCCTCGAAGTAGAGCACGCGCTCCAGGTCCTTCAGGGGGATGTCCAGGAGGTAGCCGATGCGGCTGGGGACGCCCTTGAAGAACCACACGTGGCTGACCGGGCTGGCCAGCGCGATGTGGCCCATGCGCTCGCGGCGCACGGACTTCTTGGTGACTTCGACGCCGCACTTGTCGCAGGTGACGCCTTTGAACTTCTGCCGCTTGTACTTGCCGCAGAGGCATTCCCAATCGTTCACGGGGCCGAAGATGCGGGCGCAGAAGAGGCCGTCGCGCTCGGGCTTCAGGCTGCGGTAGTTGATGGTCTCGGGCTTGGTGACTTCGCCCTTGGACCAGGAACGCATCTTGTCCGGGCTGGCCAGGGACACCCGGATGCACTCATAGGCGTTGATGTTCTGCTGCTCAGGATACATGGGGACCTCTCAGGGTTCGTCGGGAACGGAAGCGGAAGGAGATCAGCCTTCGATGGAGAAGGCGGCGGGTTCTTCTTCCACGAGGCCTGGATCCAGCTCTTCACGGGTGAGCATCTCGACATCGATGCACAGCGCGTTGAGTTCCTTCTTCACGACGTTGAAGCTCTCGGGGAGGCCGGGATCCTTGATGGTCTCGCCCTTGATGATGGCCTGGTAGATCTGGGTGCGGCCGTGCATGTCGTCGGACTTGTAGGTGAGGAGTTCCTGCAGCACGTGCGCCGCGCCGTAGGCTTCCAGCGCCCAGACTTCCATCTCGCCGAAGCGCTGGCCACCGAACTGGGCCTTGCCGCCGAGGGGCTGCTGGGTGATGAGGCTGTAGGGCCCGATGCTCCGGGCGTGGATTTTGTTGTCCACCAGGTGGTGCAGCTTGAGCATGTAGACGCAGCCCACGTTCACGGGCTGCTCGAAGGCCTCGCCGGTCATGCCGTCGAAGAGCATGGTCTTGCCGGTGACATCGGGACCCAGCTTGTGGTTCTTCTCCCAGGCCTGGGTGAGGAAGCCCTTGATGTCGGCTTCCCGGGCGCCGTCGAAGACAGGCGTGGAGAAGTGGACGCCGAGGGTCTTGCCGGCCCAGCCGAGGTGGCACTCGAGCACCTGGCCGATGTTCATACGGGAAGGCACGCCGAGGGGGTTCAGCACGATGTCCACGGGGCGGCCATCGGGCAGGTAGGGCATGTCCTCCACGGGGAGGATGCGGCTGACCACGCCCTTGTTGCCGTGGCGGCCGGCCATCTTGTCGCCGACCTGCAGCTTGCGCTTCACGGCCACGTAGCACTTCACGGTCTTGAGGACGCCGGGCATGAGCTCGTCGCCCTTGAGCAGGCGCTCCATGCGCTCGTCGAGGATGTTGCGCAGGACCTTGAGCTGGCTCTCGGTCTTGTCGAGGATGTCCAGGACCTCGGTCTCGATGCGGTTCTTGCCCGCGGCCACAGAGATCTGCCGGAAGCGGTGGTAGGGCACGGCTTCGAGCATGTTCTGGGTGAGCTTCTTGCCCTTGGGCAGCAGCTCCTTCTGGCCCTTGTCATCCGTGAGGGTCTCGGAGAGCTCCTTGCCCTTCAGCAGGGCCACGATCTTCTTCTTGGCCTCGGCGCGGATGATGCGCTCCTCGTCGGAGAGATCCTTCTCCCACTTGGCGATCTGGTCGCGCTCGATCTGCTGGGTGCGGAGGTCCTTCTCCTGGCCCTTGCGGGTGAACACCTTGATGTCCACCACGGTGCCCTCGATGCCCGGGGGCACGGTCAGGCTGGCATCCTTCACGTCGCTGGCCTTCTCGCCGAAGATGGCGCGGAGCAGCTTCTCCTCGGGGCTGAGGATGGTCTCGCCCTTGGGCGTGACCTTGCCCACCAGGATGTCGCCGTGGCGAACTGTGGCGCCGGTGCGGATGATGCCGCTGTCGTCGAGGTTCTTGAGGGCCTCTTCGCGGACCTGGGGGATGTCGCGGGTGATCTCTTCGGGGCCCAGCTTGGTGTCGCGGGCGTGGACCTCGAACTCTTCGATGTGGATGGTGGTGTAGAGGTCTTCCTTCACCACGCGCTCGGAGATCAGGATCGCGTCCTCGAAGTTGTAGCCGCGCCAGGGCATGTAGGCCACGACGAGGTTGCGGCCCAGGGCCAGCTCGCCGTGATCGGTGCAGGGGCCGTCGGCGAGGATCTGGCCCTCGGTGACGTACTCGCCCTTCTTCACGAGCGGGGTCTGGTTGAGGCAGGTGTTCTGGTTGGAACGGGCGAACTTCACCAGGGTGTAGATGTCCACGCCGGACTCGACGCCCTCGGTCTCGGGATCATCCTCGACGCGCACCACGATGCGGTTGGCGTCCACGGTCTCCACGATGCCCGAGCGGCGGCAGACCACGCAGGCGCCGGAATCCTTGGCGGCCACGTACTCCATGCCGGTGCCCACGATGGGGGCCTCGGTGCGGATGAGGGGCACGGCCTGGCGCTGCATGTTGGCGCCCATGAGGGCGCGGTTGGCGTCGTCGTTCTCGAGGAAGGGGATGAGCGAGGCGGCCACGGAGACCACCTGCTTGGGGCTCACGTCCATGAGCGTGACCTTGTCGCGGGTGAGGATCTTGGTCTCACCGGCGACGCGGACGGTGACGTCCTCGTCGAGGATGGCGCCGTCGGCGTCCACGGGCACGTTGGCCTGGGCGATGACATGCTCGTCCTCCTCCCACGCGGAGAGGTAGAAGGCGTGCATCTCGAACTTGGCGGCGCGCTTGCCGGCCTTGGTCAGCTTCTTGTTCTCGGCTTCCAGGTCCTCCAGGCGGACCACGTCCATGTAGCCGAACTTGGAGTCGCCCACGCTGGTGACCTTGGCGAAGTGGACGATGCGACCGTTCTCCACCTTGAGGTAGGGGCTCTCGATGAAGCCGAATTCGTTGATGCGGGCGTAGCAGGAGAGCGAGCTGATGAGGCCGATGTTCGGACCTTCAGGCGTCTCGATGGGGCAGATGCGGCCGTAGTGCGAGGTGTGCACGTCGCGCACCTCGAAGCCCGCGCGGTCGCGGCTGAGGCCGCCCGGTCCGAGGGCCGACAGGCGGCGCTTGTGGGTGATCTCGGACAGCGGGTTGGTCTGGTCCATGAACTGGGAGAGCTGGCTGCTGCCGAAGAACTCCTTCATGGCCGCGATGACCGGCTTGCTGTTGATGAGGTCGTGGGCCTGCAGGGGGCTGTTGGGATCCTGCGCGATGCTGAACTTCTCCTTGATGGCCCGCTGCACGCGCACCAGGCCCACACGGAAGCCGTTCTCCAGGAGCTCACCCACGGACCGCACGCGGCGGTTGCCCAGGTGGTCGATGTCATCCGCGCGGACGGGGGCGATCTCGCCGATGTCCTGGCGGGTGGTGTCGTACTTCTTCAGGCGCAGCAGGTAGTGGACGGTCTTCACGAAGTCGTCCGTGCCCAGCGTGCGGAAGTCCAGGTCGGTGGTGAGGCCCAGCTTGGCGTTGATCTTGTGGCGGCCCACCTTGCTGAGGTCGTACTTCTGGGGATCGAAGAACATGCCGAAGAGCAGCTTCTTGCTGGATTCCAGCGTGGCGGGCTCGCCGGGACGGATCTTTTTGAAGAGCTCCTTGGCGGCCTCTTCGCTATCCTCGGTGTGATCCTTGGCCAGGGTCTCGGAGAAGACCTTGCCGGTGAGGTCGGCCTCGGGGAAGCAGACATCGAAGGACTGGATGTCGTTGGCCAGGAACATCTCGAGGTGCGTCTGGAGGAAGGGCTCGTTGGCTTCCATGAGCACTTCGCCGGTGCCCATGTTCACGATGTCCTGCAGCAGCACGGCGCCGTCGAGCACCTCGCGCTCCACGGGCACGTCCTTGATGCCGGCCTTCTCCATCTGCTCGAGGACGCGGCGGGTGATCTTCTTGTCCTTGGCGAGGATCTCTTCCTTGGTCTTGGGGTGCTTCACGGCCTCGCCGAGCTTGCGTCCCACCAGGAGGTCGCTCACGGCCACGCTCAGCTTGCCCTTCTTGAGGAAGAAGGTGGCCGGCGCGTAGAAGTGGCGGAGCATGGCCTCGTTGGAGCCGAGGTCCTCGTTGAAGAGGCCCAGGGCGCGCATGAAGGTGGCGCCGAGGAACTTGCGCTTGCGGTCGATGCGGGCGTAGAGCAGGCCCTTGGAGTCGAGCTCGAACTCGATCCAGGAGCCGCGGTACGGGATGATCTGCGAGCTGTAGAGGCTCTTGTCGGACGCGATGCTGAAGAAGACGCCGGGGCTGCGGTGCAGCTGGCTCACGATCACGCGCTCGGTGCCGTTGATGATGAAGGTGCCGCGGTCGGTCATGATCGGCAGGTCGCCGAAGTAGACCTCCGAATCCTGGCTCTGCTTGAACCGGCGGTTGCCCTTGTCATCCTTGTCGAACTGGTTGAGACGCACGCGGATCTTCAGCGGGGCGGCCATGGTGGCGCCGCGCTCGACGCACTCGTCCATGCCCATCTTCTGCTTCATCGAGACGGGCTCCTGGCACACGTCGCAGATGGTCGCCGCGTTCTTGTTGCGCGTGCCGCACTTGGGGCAGTCCACCGTGGGATCCTTCGGGTGGTCCGACACGATGCTGTGGCCGCACTGCTTGCACGAGGTGCGGAGGTGCTCCAGGCCCAGGTACTTTTCGCACTTGCAGGCCCAGTGGCCCACGGTGTAGTCGAGGAACTCGACTTCCAGCGTGGCGTCGGTGCCGTCGGGGTTCTTGCCGTTGTGCACGGGGAACATCGACTCGAACACGGCCTTGAGGCCGCGCGTCTCCCGCTCGCTGTGGAGCAGGTTCATCTGGAGGAACTCGTCGTAGCTCCGCTTCTGGATGTCGATCAGGTTCGGAATGGGGACCAGGGACCGGATCTTCGAGAAGTTGTGGCGCTGGCGGTAGATGTTCTGCTGAACACTCATGGTTCGCTCCAGATGAAGTTGGCGGAACCTTCGATGAACGGCACGCGGCGCGATGGGGCGATGCTGCGGGCCTTGAGCAAAGACGGCGATGCCCCGGAGCCGCGGCCCCGGGGAAGGGATCAGAGGTTGGTGACGCGGATCACGCAGCCACATGCACCGAAGGCCACCCCGCCACCCATCGGTGGAGGGAGCGGCCCAGCAAGGTGATTGGCGCTGCGGCGGAAGGCGTTTCGCAACCAGGGGCCTTTATAGGTGGCGGGACCGCCCGAGGGACCGGGCGGAAGGAATAATCGTACCATGTCCAGACAAAACCGCAAAGCGCAAGGTGCACAGGGCACCCTACGCTTTGCGTTAGTGCTGGAAAGGCGACTACTTGATCTCGACCTTGGCGCCAGCGGCTTCGAGCTTTTCCTTGATCTTGGCGGCTTCGTCCTTGGCCACGCCTTCCTTGACGGGCTTGGGGGCGCCGTCAACGAGGTCCTTGGCTTCCTTGAGGCCCAGGCCGGCGACGATCTCGCGGACGGCCTTGATGACGTTCAGCTTGTTGGCGCCGGCGTCAGCCAGGATGACATTGAACTCGGTCTGCTCTTCGGCAGCGGCAGCCGGGGCGGCGCCGCCGGCGGCGGGAGCGGCCATGGCGGCGGCGGACACGCCGAAGCGGTCCTCGAGGGCCTTGACCAGGTTGGCCAGGTCGAGCACGGTCATGGTTTCGATTTCAGCGATGAGCTGATCAGCGGTGAGAGCCATGATGGGTCTCCTACATGCAAATGAATGGTTTTGGATTCGGGGTTGAGGGTGCGTCTTACTCGCCGGCCTTCTGCTTGCGGATGCCCTCGAGGGCGACCGCCAGACCGGAGATGGGATAGGTCATGAGGTAGAGCAGCTTGGCGATCAGCACGTCGCGGCTCGGCAGCTCGGCCAGGACCTGGAGCTGCTTGGCGTCGATCTGCTTGCCATCCATGATGCCGGCCTTGAAGGTGGCGGCCGGGTTGTCCTTCAGGAAGCCGTTGACGGCCTTGGCCAGGGCGATGACGTCGTCCTTGGTGGTGGCCACGGCGCTGGCGCCCTTGAAGTGATCACCCAGGGCGGCGAAGGTGGTGTCCTTCACGGCCAGGCGGAGCAGGGTGTTCTTGCTGACACGGTACTGGGCCTTGCTCTCGCGGATGCTCTTGCGGAAGGCGGTGTCCTTCCCGACCACGAGACCCTTGAATTCGATCACGACCGCCGAGGTGGCGGACGCGAAGGTCTCCTTGAGCACGGCGACTTCGGCGATCTTCTGGTTCTTTTCCATGGTCGGCCTCCTACTTCTCAACACTGGTGTTGAGGGTGACCGAGGGGCCCATCGTGGAGGCGATGAACATCGTCTTCACGTACTTGCCCTTCGCCGTGGCGGGCTTGGCCTTCTGGACGGCATCGATGAGCGCCTTGGCGTTCTCTTCCAGCTTCTCGACGCCGAAGGAGAGCTTGCCCACGGGCGCGTGGATGATGCCGGTCTTGTCGACGCGGTACTCCACCTTGCCGGCCTTGATCTCCTTGATGGCCTTGACCACATCGAAGGTCACGGTGCCGGTCTTGGGGTTGGGCATGAGGCCACGGGGGCCCAGCACCTTACCCAGCCGACCGACGCCCTTCATCATGTCGGGGGTCGCGACCAGGGCATCGAAGTCGAGGAATCCGCCGGCGATCTTCTCCACCAGCTCGTCCCCGCCCACGATCTCGGCGCCCGCCGCTTCCGCTTCCTTGATCTTCTCGCCACCCGCGATCACCGCCACACGCATGGTCTTGCCCGTTCCGTGCGGCAGGACGATGGTGCCACGGACCATCTGGTCCGCGTGGCGGGGATCCACACCGAGCCGCATGTGCACTTCGACCGTCTCGTCGAACTTGGCGTAGGCCGCGTCCTTCACGACAGTGAGCGCATCTTTCAGCTCATAGGGGCGATCTTCGATCTTGGCCGCGGCAGCCCGGTACTTCTTTCCAGGTTTTGCCATATTGGCTCCATTCGAACAATCTCCCGCGATGACGGTCGCGGTGGCCGGGATCGCCGCACGGCGCGGCTCTCCAACAAAAACGAAACGCTGAAACGAGGCTCGCACGGGCTTGGGACCCGTGCGAAAAACATCAGTCGACGACTTCGACACCCATGGAGCGCGCGGAGCCGGCGATGGAACGGACGGCGGCCTCGAGGCTGCCGGCGGTGAGGTCGGGCATCTTCACCTTGGCGATCTCGGCGAGCTGGGCCTTGGTGATCTTGCCGACCTTCTGCTTGTTGGGCGTGGGGCTGCCCTTGTCCAGGCCGAGCTTCTTCTTGATCAGCACGGCGGCGGGCGGGGTCTTGAGGATGAAGCTGAAGCTGCGGTCGGCGTAGACGGTGATGACGACGGGCAGGGTGGTGCCCTTCTCGACCGCGCTCACGGACTTCGCGTTGAACTGCTTCACGAACTCCATGATGTTGACGCCGTGCTGGCCCAGCGCGGGGCCGACGGGAGGAGCCGGGGTGGCCTCGCCCGCGGGCAGCTGCAGCTTGATGTAGCCGGTGACCTTCTTTGCCATGTGGATGCTCCCGCGGAGGATTCCGGCGCATGCCGGCGACGTCCGCCTTGTAGGGTGGGGATCCGGGGGATCGCCCAGCCGGGTTGAAAACGTCC
Organism: Geothrix edaphica; assembly: GCF_030268045.1. Lineage (NCBI taxonomy): Bacteria > Pseudomonadati > Acidobacteriota > Holophagae > Holophagales > Holophagaceae > Geothrix > Geothrix edaphica. The sequence continues at coordinate 21,016 of NZ_BSDC01000001.1, read as the reverse complement.
CGATCCAGACGGACCGGGACGTGAAAGTCTACCTGAAAGACCGGGGAAAGTCCTCAGGAAATATGGAAGAAGCCGTTGCCCGGCTGCGCCGGGCAACGGCGCGGGGGCTCCGGGGGGAGGCTCCATCTCCGCGGCCGGTCTGCGGGAGCACAGCGCGGGGCGCTGTGCGTCAGATGGAGAGCGCGCAGCGCGGTCCCCCGGACAGCATTCACCTCTTCTCGACCTGGATGAAGTCCAGTTCCACGGGGGTGGAACGGCCGAACACCGTGACCATGACCTTGATGGTGGAGCGCTCCTCGTGGATCTCCTCCACATCGCCCTCGAAGTTGGCGAAGGGGCCGTCGATGATGCGGACCTTCTCGCCCTTCTCGAAGTGATACTTGGGCTTGGGCTTCTCCTGCGTCTCTTCGGTGTGGTGCATGATCTGGCGGACTTCCTCGTCCGTCAGGGGCGTGGGCCGCTTCTTGTTGGCCCCCACGAAGCTGGTCACCTTGGGCGTGTTGCGCACCAGGTGCCAGTCGGCGTCGGCCATCTCGACGGAGCCGCCAGGCTTGCGCTCCACCTGGATCTGCACGAGGAGGTAGCCGGGGAACGACTTGCGCTTCTTGACGACGCGCTCCTTCTTGCCGGACTTGGCGTCGACCTTCATCTCCTCGTAGGTCTCCTCGGGGATCTGGATGTCCCCGAAGTTCTCGTCGCGCTCTTCCATCTTGATGCGCTGGCGGAGGTGCTCCATCACCTTGGCTTCGTAGCCCGAGTAGGTGTGGATGATGAACCACTTGAGTTCGCGGCCCTGCGGCTGCGCCGGGACTGCCGTATCCAAGGGAGTGCTCACGAGATCAGTCATGGCTGCCTCCGGCTCAACGCGTCTTCAGCCACAAGGCCGCAAAGGCCTTGGAGAGGACCCAGTCCACGGACCACAGGTAGACGCCGACGAACACCGAGACGATCACCACCGTCCAGGTCGAGGTCAGCACTTTCTCCTTGCTGGGCCAGTCCACCCGGTCGAGTTCTGCGAACAGATCCCTGGCCTGCTGCTTGATGGCGCCGATCACGATGGACCCCGTGGAAAGGATTCGGTGAGAAAAACCTGGCCCCGAGCGGGTTCGCCGGGGCCGGGAAGGTGGCAGGGGAGACAGGGTTCGAACCCGCGACCTGCGGATTTGGAGTCCGCTGCTCTACCAGCTGAGCTACTCCCCTGTGGGACCGCCCGGCTTCTGGTGGGAGCCGGGCGGGAACCCTTCGACCGGGGCTACTTGGCCTCGCGGTGAATCTTGTATCCGCCACAGAAGCGGCAGAACTTGTTGAATTCAAGCTTGCCTGTGGTGGTCTTCTTGTTCTTGGTGGTGCTGTAGTTCTTACGCTTGCATTCCGTGCACTGCAAGTGGACGATGTCGCGCATGGGAACCTCCTAAATCGGGCGGGTCTGGCTTTAGGCCAGGATCTCGCCCACGTTGCCGGCGCCCACGGTACGTCCACCCTCGCGGATGGCGAACTTCAGGCCCTTGTCCATGGCGATGGGCTGGATCAGCTCGACCGTCAGGGTGACATTGTCGCCGGGCATCACCATCTCGCGGCCAGCCTCGAGCTCGATGGAGCCGGTCACGTCAGTGGTGCGGAAGTAGAACTGGGGACGGTACTTGTTGAAGAAGGGGGTGTGGCGGCCGCCCTCTTCCTTGGTCAGCACGTACACCTGGGCGTTGAACTTGGTGTGGGGGGTGATGCTGCCGGGCTTGGCGAGCACCTGGCCGCGCTCCACATCCTTGCGCTCCACGCCGCGGAGCAGGATGCCGGCGTTGTCGCCAGCCTGGCCCTGGTCCAGGGACTTGCGGAACATCTCGACGCCGGTCACGACCTTCTTGACGGTGTCCTTGAGGCCGATGATCTCGATCTCCTCGCCGACCTTGACGATGCCCTGCTCGATGCGGCCGGTCACCACGGTGCCGCGGCCGGTGATCGTGAACACGTCCTCGACGGGCATGATGAAGGGCTTGTCGATGGCGCGGACGGGATCGGGGATGTAGGCGTCGACGGCATCCATGAGCTCGAGGATGCACTTGCAGTCCGCGTGGTCGGGGGTGTCGGCGTGATCCAGGGCCAGGCGGGCGGAACCCTTGATGATGGGGATCTCGTCGCCGGGGTACTGGTAGGAGGACAGGAGGTCGCGGATCTCCATCTCGACCAGCTCGGCGAGCTCGGGATCGGCGATGTCGATCTTGTTCATGAAGACCACGATGTAGGGCACGCCGACCTGACGGGCGAGCAGGATGTGCTCACGGGTCTGGGGCATGGGGCCGTCGGTGGCGGCGACCACGAGGATGGCGCCGTCCATCTGGGCCGCGCCGGTGATCATGTTCTTCACGTAGTCGGCGTGGCCGGGGCAGTCGACGTGCGCGTAGTGGCGCTTCTCGGTCTGGTACTCGACGTGGGCGGTGTTGATCGTGATCCCGCGGGCCTTCTCTTCAGGCGCGGAGTCGATCTGGTCGTACGACTTCGTCTCGCCGCCGAACTTCTTCGCGAGGATGAAGGTGATGGCTGCGGTCAGTGTGGTTTTGCCGTGGTCCACGTGGCCGATGGTGCCGATGTTGACGTGGGGCTTGGAACGGTCGAATTTCTCTTTGGCCACGGGTGCCTCCTGGAAGGTGGAAGAGAGAATGAAGGTTGAACAGTGCGAAGGGTGGAGCCCACAACCGGGCTTGAACCGGTGACCTCTTCCTTACCAAGGAAGTGCTCTACCACTGAGCTATGTGGGCCTTGAACCTTCCCGCCGTGGTGGAACGCGGCGGGGGTGCCTTGCCGTCTGCCCAAGTGAGGCGGACGGGGAGGGTGGAGCGGGAAACGGGGTTCGAACCCGCGACATTCAGCTTGGAAGGCTGACGCTCTACCAACTGAGCTATTCCCGCGGTGGAAACCCGAGTACGGGATCCAGCGCTCCCGGATCCCGCAAGGGCGGGAAGCCTGGAGGACTGGTGCCGAGAGAAGGATTCGAACCTCCGTAACGCGATGCGTGGCAGATTTACAGTCTGCTGCCATTAACCACTCGGCCATCTCGGCATGCTTGTCCGTCGCCCCTCCCGGGGCTTGTCAATGCTTCCCGGGAGACCCGGAAAGCTCCCCTCGGAACCCCTGTCGGGGCTCCGTGTCAGGGTCGCTGCGAGGCAGGGCTTTCCTGACAGGGAACTCGAAAGATATCACGCGTCCCCGGGTGCCTCAAGGGGAAACTTCCCTGGGCGCTCACGGTTGCCGCCGGGCCAGGACCCGGAAGAGCGTCACCGCGGCGGCGGCGGAGACGTTCAGGCTCTCGATGCCGCCGGGCATGGGGATGTGCAGCAGGCCATCGCAGCGCTCGCGGATCTTGAGGTGCAGGCCCTCGCCCTCGGCCCCCATGACCAGCACCGTGGCGCGGTCGAAGGGTTCCTCCAGATAGTCGCGGCTGCCCTCGCCGGCCGCCAGGCCATAGATCCAGCCCCCGGCCTCCTTGAGGTCGTCCAGGGCGCGGCCCAGGTTCACCACGCGGCACACGGGCACGCGGCCCGCCGTGCCCGCGCTGGCCCGCACCACCGTCTCGTTCACGGCCGCGGAGCGCCGCTCGGGCAGGATCACGCCGTCCACCGCGGCCGCCGCCGCGGAACGCAGGATGGCGCCCAGGTTGTGGGGATCGGTCACGCCATCCAGGGCCAGGACCAGCGCCGTGTCGCCCTTGGCCTTGAGGCGGGCGAGGACTTCCTCGAACTCCACATAGGCGAAGGGCCCGCCCTCGCCCAGCACGCCCTGGTGGCGCTGCCCTTGGGCCCGGCGATCCAGGCCGTCCATGGGCTCGCGGTGGATGACCACGCCCGCGCCCCGGGCTTCACCCACAAACTTCGCCAGCCGCCCGAAGGCCGCGGGTGCGATCCAGACCGTGTGCAGCTCGCCCCTGGCCAGGGCCTCTTCGCAGGCGTGGGGCCCCAAGTAGCGCATGGCTAGAACGTCAGCTTGTACCCGAGGGCCAGGAGATGTCCCATCCCCTCCACCCTCGTGCGAGTGCCCGTGGCGCGGAAGCCGGAGGAACTCCAGACCCCGTCGAGACGGCGGGTATCCTGGTCCTCGCTCTGGCGGAACTGGTAGCCGAAGTTCAGCTCGCCGCCCCAGGTGCGGTACCCGGCGCCGATGGAGAAGGCCGCGGTCCGCGAACCGCCCAGCAGGGGTTCGGTCATGGGATCCTCCACCGAGCGCTGGTCGAGGGCAAGGCCGCTCCGCAGGGTCCAGAACTTGCCCAGCTCCACCTCCACCGAGGCGCTGACGCCGAGGTGGCTCTTGCCGCGGGGCAGCTCCGCCGGGGCCGTCACCGTGCCCGACGGCGTCACCACCTGGGCGAGGGCCGGGACTCGCAGGCCCGCGGAGGTCCAGCGCAGGTCGGCCTCCCAGGTCACCATGGGATGGGCTCGGTGACGGATGCCCACCGTCGTCTGCGAGGGCAGCTCCAGCGTTCCCGCCCCGCCTGTCACGGGTACCGAAGCGCCCAGCAGCGCCGCGGCGCGGGGCGCCGTCCCGGCCAGCGGCTGGCTCAGCCCGTCGTTGTTGTAGACACCCAGGCTGGCATCGCGGAACCCCGCGTGCAGGTCGAGGTCGCCCTTCAGGCCGGACTGGTGCGTGGCGCCCAGGGTCCACCGCGGGCTGAGGGCCCAGCGGAAGCCCAGCGAGTAGCTCGGGACGAGCTTGTTCCCGCTCTGGGCAACCCGCTGCTCCACCAGACCCTGCACGGGGTTGGTCCCCGAGGCGGGCTGGGTGGGATCGAGGGGCACGCCGAAGCGCATGACGCTGCTGGATTCGAAGCCGAGCCGGGCCAGGCCGAGGCCCAGGCCGATGGACATGTTCGGATTGAGGGCCCAGGCCGCCTGCCCTTCCAGGCGGCGGGCGGACAGGTCGAGGCCGTCGCCGAAGTAGCGGCTGGGGGCGTCATCCAGGAGCCTCCCATGGCGCAGGTACGGCTCATCCAGCTTCAGCCCGAGGGTGAGCGTGGGCGACAGGCGCCTGGCCAGGCCGAACCCGCCGATGAAGCGGTTGCGGTCGAAGCTGAACGAGGTCCGCTGGTTCGACTCAAGGCTCTGCTGGCTGGAGGACAGCTCCATCCCGGCAGTCAGGTAGAAGCCGCTCTTCTCCTTCAGCGAGGCCAGCAGCGCCGGATTGGCCGTGGCCGCCTCCAGGCTGTAGCCGTAGGCCACCTGGGCCCCGCTGCGGGCGATGCCCACGGGATCGACGGCCGGGAGGGCCATGCTCTGGGCCGCCAACGGCAGGGCCGCCGCGCCCAGCACCAGTCCCGCCCCGATCACTCCACGAACGACCTGCGCCATATCGACCCGCCTCCGAGACACGCTTCTTGAATGGCCCGAACCCGGAAAGGGTTCAAGCCCAAGACTCCAGGATCGCCAAAAGGGCCGGATTCACCAAGAGGCGTTTCCGGCTCAGTGTTCCGACTCGCCCATGAAGCGCACCAGCAGCCGGTCCACCAGCTCCCATACCTCCAGGAGGGCCGCCAGGCACATCACCAGCCCGAACCCCAGGGCCAGGGCGCGCCCCCAGGGCCCCATGAGGGCCCGGCAGAGGTCCGGCCAGTGCCAGAAGGCCGGGGGGAGCTTCAGCCGGCCGTAGAAAGCCAGCGTGGAGAGCAGCATCCCGCCCCAGAGCAGGTAGAAGAAGCGCAGGGTCCGGATGAGGACGTCCCAGGCGAAGGGACGGGGGCGGGAGGGCATCCGAAAAGCCTAGCCGCGGAGGACCTGCCAGCCCAAGCGCAGAATCAGGGCCCCCACCACGGCGATGAAGACGCCCCGCACCCAGCCGCTGCCCTTGTTGAGGGCCACGTGGGCGCCCAGGTAGCCCCCCACGCCGTTCGCGGCGGCCATGCCGAGGGCCACCGAGGGCAGCCAGCTGCCCTGCCAGACGAAGAGCCCCATGGAGGTGATGTTCGAGGCCCAGTTCACGCTCTTGGCCAGGGCCGAGGACCGCAGGAAGTCGAAGCCCAGCACCGCCACGAACAGGAAGATCAGCACTGAGCCGGTGCCGGGGCCGAAGAACCCGTCATAGAACCCCAGGGCCAGGGCGATGAGCGCCGCCAGGCCCCGCTGGTGGCGGAGGCCGTACCGGGGCGCGTGCAGGCTGCCCAGGTCCGGCTTCAGCAGGGTGAAGGCCAGCATGGCCACCAGCAGGCCGAGCATGACCGGCTTCAGGAAGTCGGCGTGCACCCGGTAGGTGAGCCAGACGCCGCCCGAGGCCCCCAGAGCCGAGGCCAGCACCGGCACCACCATCTCGCGCCAGGCCAGGGCCCCGGACCGCAGGAACTTCCCCGCCGCCATGGTCGTGCCCGTGACCGCCACCACCTTGTTGGTGCCCAGCAGCGTGGGCAGCGGCGTGCCCGCCGGCAGACCGAGCATCAGCGCGGGCACCGTGATGAGGCCCCCCCCGCCCACCACCGCATCGATGAACCCCGCCAGCAGGGCGGCGAGCATGAGGAGGGCGAGGGTGGGGAGGCTGATCGCCACCTCAGACTTTCAAAATCTCCGCTTCCTTGTGCTTCAGGGCCTCGTCGATCTCCTTGGTGTGCGCGTCAGTGAGCTTCTGGATGTCGTCCAGGGCCTTCTTGGCGGCGTCCTCGGAGATGTGGCCCTCCTTGAGCTTCTCGAGCTTCTTCACGTCCTCGTTGGCGTCCCGGCGGATGTTGCGCACGCCGGTCTTGATCTCCTCGCCCAGGCGGTGCAGCACCTTCACCAGCTCCCGGCGGCGCTCCTCGGTGAGCATGGGGATGGGCAGGCGGATCACGTTGCCGTCGTTGCCGGGGTTGATGCCCAGCTCCGACTTGAGGATGGCGGTCTCGATGGCCTTGATGGCGCTCTTGTCGAAGGGCTGGATCACGAGCATGCCGGCCTCGGGCACCGAGACGGTGGCCATCTGGTTCACCGGCACCACGGAACCGTAGTAGTCCACGTGCACGTTGTCCAGCAGGCTGGCGTTGGCCCGGCCCGTGCGGATGGTGGCCATCTCCTTCTTCAGCGCCTCCACGGAGGCATGCATGCGGCGCTTGGTTTCCTGCAGGATGGCGTCGGGGGTCTGGGCGGACATGGGCACCTCGAAAGAGCGGAAGCCTTCTTTTATACCCCAGAGACCTGGGAACTCGGGTGCTACAGTAGGGCACTTCTGCGAGGTCACCATGCGCGCACTCCGTCTGCTGGCTCCTCTTGCGGCCCTGATCGCGGCCGCTCCCCTGGCCCCCGCGCTGGCCGCCGCGCCAGCCACCACCGACATGGCCCTCACCAGCGCCGACGGCTTCGCCCTCAAGGGCACGCTGACCCTGCCCGGCACGAAGGGCAAGGCCCCAGTGGTGATCCTGGCCCACCAGTTCGGCTCGGACCGCAGCGGCTGGGCGCCCCTGACCGAGAAGCTGCTGGCCCGGGGCATCGGCGTGCTGGCCCTGGACCTCCGCGGCCACGGCGAGAGCGCCATGAAGGGCGGGACCGAGACCCGGGTCAGCGCCGACTTCATGACCTCGGCCAAGGCGGTTGGCTTCGACCACATCCCCGCGGATCTGGCCCAGGCCGCCGTCTGGCTCCGCAAGCAGCCCGGCGTGGACGGCCGCCGCCTCGGCCTGGCGGGCTCCAGCGTGGGCGCCTTCTCGGTGCTCCTGGCCGCGCCGGAAGTGAAGCCCGTGGCCATCCTCAGCCTGAGCCCGGCCGGCACCGCCGCCTTCGGCGACAGCGCCCGGGACCGGCTGAAGGGGGCCGTGCTCCGCAGCCGCCCCTCCGTGCTGGTGCTGGCCTCCGCGGATGACAAGGACGCCGCCGAGAACGCCCAGGCCCTGAAGGACCTGCCCGGCGTGGCCGTGGACCTGAAGGACGGCAAGGACCACGGGTTCGCCTACTTCAAGGACTGCTCCGACCTCATGGCCGTCTACTTCGGGGAGTACCTCACCTACCACCACACGGGGAAGCGGTACGCGGAGGGCCATCCCAAGGCTTCCGCCCCCGCCCCTGCCACGCCGGAAGGCATGACCGGCGGCCCGGCGCCGGCCGACAAGAAGCCCGCCGCTCCGGCCACCAAATAGCTCATCCTCCCGATCGGGACGTCATGCACACCCACTGGCCTCGGGTCCCCGCCCTGCTCCTGCTGGCGGGCCTGACGGCTTGCGGCGGCCCCAGGCGGCTGGAGACCACCCTGGCCGGCCGGCCCGTGGGGCACCTCACCGCCCTGGCCCGGAAACAGGAGGGCCGCTGGCGGGTCGAGCTGCTCCTGCCCGTGGGCCGCTGGCGCGTGGAGACCGCGGAGGGGCAGGACCTGGAGATCCTCCCGGCCGAACCGAGGGCGACCCTCCGCTGGACGGTCGCCCCCGATCGCTGGGCCCAACAGGACCGGCCCTTCCGCTTCGACCTGGTGGGAGAGTCGGGCCTGCGCCTCTCCCTGGCTGTGCGCTACCCCAACACCGTGCCGGGCCAGAGCCTGGTACTGGACGTGTTCCGGGTCCTGTCCGGCAAGTCCTGACCGCCCGGCCCCGCCGTCAATGGAACTGCTGGGCCTCGGTGGAACCCGCCAGGGCCAGGGTGGAGGCCAGGCCGCCGCTGATGGCCTGGGCCACCTCGTCGAAGTAGCCCGTGCCCACTTCGCGCTGGTGCCTGGTGGCCGTGTAGCCGCGCTCCTCGGCGGCGAACTCGGCCTCCTGCAGCCGGGCGTAGGCGGTCATGTGCTCCGTGCGGTAGGCGCTGGCCAGCTCGAACATGCCGTGGTTCAGGCTGTGGAAGCCCGCCAGGGTGATGAACTGGAACTTGTAGCCCAGGGCGTTCAGTTCCTTCTGGAAGGCGGCGATCTCGTCATCCGAGAGCTTCTTCTTCCAGTTGAAGGAGGGCGAGCAGTTGTAGGCCAGCAGCTTGCCGGGGAACTGGGCGTGGACGCCCTCGGCGAACTCGCGGGCCTCCTTCAGGTCCGGCGTGGAGGTCTCGCACCAGATGAGGTCCGCGTAGGGGGCGTAGGCCTTGGCGCGGGCGATGGCCATCTGGACGCCACCGGTGATGCGGTGGAAGCCCTCGGGCGTGCGCTCCCCCGTGAGGAAGGGCCGGTCGCGCTCGTCGATGTCGGAGGTGATGAGGCGCGCCGAGTCGGCGTCCGTGCGGGCGATGATGAGGGTGGGCGTGTCCATGACGTCCGCCGCCAGGCGGGCCGCCACCAGGGTGCGGATGAAGTGGCCCGTGGGAATGAGGACCTTGCCGCCCAGGTGGCCGCACTTCTTCTCGCTGGAGAGCTGGTCCTCGAAGTGGACGCCGGAGGCGCCGGCCTCGATCATGCCCTTCATGAGCTCGTAGGCGTTGAGGGGGCCGCCGAAGCCCGCCTCGGCATCCGCCACGATGGGCAGGAACCAGTCCCGGCTCACGCCGCCCTCGCCGTGCTCCACCTGGTCCGCCCGCTGGAGGGCCCCGTTGAGGCGCTTCACCAGGGCGGGCACCGAGTTGGCGGGGTAGAGGCTCTGGTCGGGGTAGGTCTGGCCCGACAGGTTGGCGTCCGCCGCCACCTGCCAGCCCGAGCAGTAGATGGCCTTGAGGCCGGCCTTGGCCATCTGGACCGCCTGTCCGCCACTGAGGGCGCCCAGGGCCCGGGTGGGCTCGTCGTTCTGGAGCAGCTTCCAGAGCTTGCGGGCCCCCAGCTGGGCCAGGGTGTACTCGATGCGGACACTGCCGCGGAGCTTCTTCACGGTCTCGGAGCCGTAGGGCCGGTTGATGCCCTCCCAGCGCAGGGCGGAGAAGTCGTCCTCGATGAAGGGGATGGGGAAGCGGGGGGTCATGGGGCACCTCGGAAATGGGTTGGGGGGTGGCGCTGTGTCAAAGATTGACCTATTCTTTCGTGAGTCAATGAACCGCTGATTTGATAGGGGTTGAACTGAAAACTTTCGTCAATTCTCTTCATTGATTTTGTAAATTGATGTAAACGAGGTCCCCATGCCCTCCGCCGCCCCCAGCAAGCCCGCCGCCCGCCTCGGGGCCAAGATCCGCCTCCTCCGCCGCCAGGAGGGGCTGAGCCAGGTCCAGCTGGCCGAGTCCCTGGGTATCAGCCCCAGCTACCTGAACCTCATCGAGGGGAACAAGCGGCCCCTCACGGCGCCCCTGCTCATCCGGCTGGCCCAGCAGTTCAAGCTCGACCTCAAGGCCCTGGCCCCGGAGGAGGATCAGCGCCTGTCCGACGACCTCATGGAGGCCTTCGGCGATCCCCTGTTCGAGGCCCTGGGACTCCAGGCCCAGGATGTGCGGGAGCTGGTGCAGAACAACCCCCAGCTGGCCCGGGGCGTGTTCGAGTTGTACCGGGCCTACCAGCACAGCCAGGACAGCCTGGACACCCTGGCCGGCAAGCTCAGCGACGGGCAGGGCTTCGATCCCGAGGCCACGCGCCTGCCCTCGGAGGAGGTCGGCGACTTCATCCAGCAGGCCATGAACCACTTCCCGGAGCTGGAGGCCGCGGCCGAGGAGCTCTGGACCAGCGCCGGCCTGGACGCGGACCAGCCCTACCCGGCCCTGGCCGCGGCTTTCGACGCCCGGGGTGTGCAGATCCGCGTCCATCGCGTGTCCGAGGGCCCCGGCCTGCTGCGCCGCTACGACCCCGACCGCCGCACCCTCAGCCTCTCCGAGCTGCTGCCCCAGCGCAGCCGCACCTTCCAGCTGGCCCATCAGCTGGCCCTGCTGGATCACGGCGACCTCCTGGACCACCTGGCCTCCCACCCTCTCCTGCGTACGCCCGCCTCCCGCGCCCTGGCCCGGGTGGCCCTGGCCAACTACTTCGCCGGCGCCGTGCTGATGCCCTACGAGCGGTTCCTGCGGGCGGCCCGGGCCGAGCGCTACGACATCGAGATCCTGGCCCGCCGCTTCCAGACCAGCTTCGAGCAGGTCTGCCACCGGCTCACCACCCTGCGCCGGCCGGGCGCCGAAGGCGTGCCCTTCCACTTCCTGCGCATCGACATCGCCGGGAACATCTCCAAGAGCTTCTCCGCCTCGGGCATCCGCTTCGCCCGCTTCTCCGGCGCCTGCCCGCGCTGGAACGCCCACGCGGCCTTCCTCACGCCGGGCCTCATCCGCACCCAGCTCAGCGAGATGCCCGACGGCCGCAAGTACTTCTGCATCGCCCGCACCATCCAGAAGGACACCGGCGGCTACCGGGGCCAGCATGCCATTCAGGCCCTGGGCCTGGGCTGCGAGATGGGCCACGCCAAGGAGCTGATCTACGCCGACAGCCTGCGCCTGGACCAGCCGCCGGTCCCCGTGGGCGTCACCTGCCGCCTCTGCGAGCGCACGGACTGCGAGCAGCGCGCCTTCCCGCCCATGCAGCAGGCCTTCAAGGTCGAGGAGAACCTCCGCCGCACCAGCTTCTACGCCCGGATCGGGACCGGTGCGTAGAAAATTTACGCATAGATGGTTGAAAATCCAATAATAAATGTTAGATTTTCACTATGTATCCGCGAAACCTTGCCCCGGCGATGGATCGGGCCCTGGGGGACACCCCGGTGGTCTTCCTGGCGGGCGCCCGTCAGACCGGGAAAAGCACCCTGGTGCGGTGCCTCGGCCCTGAGTCGGGTTACCGGACGCTCGACGACCTCGGGGTCCTGGCCGCCGCCCAGGCAGACCCAGAGGGCTTCATCGGCACCCTGGGAGACCGCACCATCCTCGACGAAGTGCAACGGGCGCCGGACCTGCTCCTGCCCATCAAGGCCTCGGTGGACCGGGACCGCCGCCCCGGGCGGTTCATCCTCACGGGCTCCGCCAATGTCCTGGCCCTCCCGAAGGTGGCGGACAGCCTGGCGGGCCGCATGGAAGTCCTCACCCTCTGGCCCCTGGCCCAGGCAGAGCTGGACGCCCACCCTCCGGGCTTCGTGGATGCGTGCTTCAGCGGCCATCCGGAACGGCTCCAGATTTCCGGGATCACCCGGGGGGAGTTGTTCCGTCGGATCGCGACCGGGGGCTACCCCGAGGCGGTGGCCCGGAAGGCCTCCCGCGACCGCGCCCGCTGGTTCGACGCCTACCTGGACACCCTGATCCAGCGCGATGTCCGGGACCTCGCCGCCATCGAAGGCCTGGCTCAGCTGCCCCGCCTCCTCCAGACCGTGGCCGCCCGGAGCGGCAGTCCACTCAATGTCGCGGACCTCGGACGCACCTTGGGCCTCGGCCAAGTCACCCTCCGGCGCTACCTCACCCTGTTCCAGACCCTCTTCCTGCTCGTGGAGTTGCCCCCCTGGTTCGAGAACCTCGGCAAGCGGCTGGCCAAGACCCCCAAGATGTATCTCAACGACGCGGGCCTCCTGGGGCACCTTCTGGGCGTGGACCTCGAGGCTCTGCAGGATGCCCCGACCCTCGGGGCCATGGTCGAGACCTTCGCCGTCATGGAACTCGTCAAGAGCGCCCCCTGGTCCGAGACCCGGCCCGCCCTCTTCCATGTCCGCACCAGCGCGGGACAGGAGGTCGACGTGGTCCTCGAGGATCGGCGGCGCCGGCTAGTGGGCATTGAGGTGAAGGCCTCGGCCACCGTGGGAGCTTCGGATTTCAAGGGGCTCCGCCTGTTCCAGGAGCTCACCGGCGAGCGCTTCACCTGCGGCGTGGTGCTGTACACCGGCCGCGAGATCCTCCCCTTCGGCCCGGGTCTGTGGGCCCTGCCCCTGCAGGCGCTGTGGGCGGAATGAAGGCTCTCAGCCCCGCCCCAGCTTCCCCATGGGCTCCTCGATCCAGCGATGCACGGCCCAGGCGGCGAGGATGGCCAGGCCCAGGGCCAGGCTGAAGCCCAGGAAGCCCGAGGCCTGCGGCGCCACCAGCTTCATGGTGAAGGGGTGCAGCAGGTAGATGCCGTAGCTCCAGGCGCCCAGGCGCGCGAGCCGCCGGCCGATCCAGCCGGGCTCCGCGTCCCGCATGAAGGCCGCCAGGGCCACCAGGCCCGTCACCGCCAGCAGGTAGCCGTAGCGGTGCCAGCCCGTGAGGGCCGCCAGGTGGTCGAAGAACTGGGGCGTGGGCTTGATCAGGAACCAGACCAGCGGCAGCGCCAGCAGCAGGGCCAGCTTGGGCTCCAGCCGCCGCTCCGTGGCCCCGTGAAGGCCCGCCAGCAGGGCACCCCAGGCCAGGAGGAACACCTGGTTGGGCGCCAGCACGTAGGTGTGGAAGCGGTTCCACAGGGGCTGTTCCATCACGCCGTGCAGGGTGGAGGGCAGGCTCCAGGCCCACAGGCCCACGGCGAGCGCGGCCAGGAAGACCAGCCCGCCGCGGGGACCGGCCTGCTCCCGCAGCCAGGCCAGCAGCGGGTAGGCGAAGTAGAGCAGGGCCACCAGCCCCACGTACCAGCCCCCGGTCACCAGGGCGTGGTTGGGGTGGATGGCGCCGAAGGTGAGGGTCAGGTTCTCCAGGATGTAGCGGAGCGAGGGCCCCGGCCCCATGCCCAGGCGGAAGACCAGGTTCAGGGCGCAGACGAGGTAGAACACCGGCGCCAGCCGCAGGAAGCGGCGGAGCCAGAAGTGGCCCGGCCCCTCTTTCCGAACGCGGCTCCAGGGCGTGGTGCGGAACAGCACGAAGCCGCTCAGAACGAAGAAGGCCGACACGCTGTAGTTGCCCAGGCGCGCCATGGCGATGTTCGCGCCGCCACCCGACTCCGAGAGGTTGAACCACACGCCCAGGTGGTACACCGCCACGCACAGGGCCAGGATCCCGCGGAGGGGATCCAGGCCACCAAAACGCGTGGAAGCAGGGCGATCCATGGAGGAGGATAACCCCCTCTCTACTTCCCATCCCCGGGTATCGCGGCGGGACCGCCAGATTGGCTCAGCGCATACCAGTCCACTTTGCGGGTGCCGATCATGACCGCCGCCAGCCCCAGGAACAGCACGGCGGAACCCATCAGGAGGGCGCTGTCCTCATACAGCAGCAGGCCGTAGAGGAGGGCGAAGATGAGGGCCAGGCCCCCGGTGAAGCCCAGGCCCTGCCGCGCGCTGCGCAGCACATGCACCAGGTAGATCCCCAGCAGGCCCAGGCTGGCGAGGCAGGAGGCCAGGTAGGCCCAGCCGAAGGGGATGTGCTCGGACAGGCTCAGGAGCAGGAGGAAGAAGATCGCCAGGGACAGGCCCACCAGCAGGTACTGCAGGGGGTGGATGGGCAGCCGGCGAAGCACCTCCACGAAGAAGAAGGCCGCGAACACCAGGCCCACGAACAGGAATCCGTACTTCGTGGCCCGTTCGGTCTGGAGGTAGACGTTCACGGGCTCCAGGAAGGCCACGCCGAAGCACTCCTCGGAGTCCCCCTTGCCTTCGAGGATCTTGCCCAGGCTGCGGGCGAGGTGGAACACCTCCCAGGTGGCCGTGAACCCCTGGGGCGACAGGTTGTGCCGCGCCGAGAAGCGGCCCTGGAAGCTGGGCGACGGCCAGGGGGAAGTCAGCGTCACCCGCGTGAACTCGGCCACGGGGGCCACCGAGAAGGCCTGGGAGCCCCGGAGGGCCAGGGGCATCTCGAAGTCCCAGTCCCTCCCTTCCAGGTCGGAGAGGGCACCCAGATCCACATGCACGGCGGCGTCCAGGATGCCCTCCTGGCCCCCGGGCTGCCAATCCATCGCCCTGCCGGCCCAGTGGAGGACAGGGCGTTCCCGGAGGCCGCGCAGGTCCGTCAGGCCCAGCAGGAGGGTGGCCCGCCCAGGGCGGATGGTGCGGGAGGGACCCAGGCCCAGGCCCCGGGGGATGGAGAAGCGCCCCTTGGCCTGGGTGTCCAGATCGTAGGCGTGGGCCTTGAACAGGCCGCGGTTCCGGGTGTCCACCCGGGCCTGGGCCGTCACTTCCAGGCTCTTGGGCACGATCACCTGGTACTTGCCGACCCAGGAGACCCGGGACACGGTTTCGCCCGTGGTCTTGTTCTTCGCTTCGGTGACGACCTGCTCCTCGTACCGGGCCACGAGCAGGGGCCCCGTGAGCTGCTGGCGCCCGGCGTTGAGCCGCGCGATGTCGTTCGCCGCCTGGATCTGGCGCGCGTTCCGGCCCTCCACCAGCCCCTGCACCAGGGCCAGGGGGATGAGCAGCAGCAGGGCCAGCCCCGCCACGGTGAGGCTCTTCATCAACAGCGGATTCCGCATGGGTCACTCCTGAGGTGTCCCAGGAGCATCCGGCCCTTCCGTGAGCAGAAGATGGGCTCCGGTGAAGCCTGTGTGAAGCGGCTCAGGCCAGCGGCAGCGACAGCCAGGCCTCGGCGCCGCCGCCGGGATGGTTTTCCAGGCCCGCCGCGCCGCCATGCAGGGTGGCCACCTCCTTCACGAAGCTGAGGCCCAGGCCCGTGCCCTTCCGGCCCGAGGGCGCCGCCACGGAGTAGAAGGGCTCGAAGACCCGCGGCAGGGCGAAGGCCGGCACACCGGGGCCCTCGTCCCGCACCGACAGGCGGCAGCGACCATCTTCCATGCGGCCCTCCAAGCGGATGGTGCCTCCCTCCGGGGAGAAGGCCATGGCGTTGTCCAGGAGGTTCGAGACCGCCTGCTCCAGGAGGAAGGCCTCGCCGCGCAGGCGAACCTCCGGCAGGTCGATGCGCAGCTCGAGGCCCCGCCGCGCCAGGCCCACCGCCTTCGATTCGGCCACCCGCCGCGCCAGGCTCCCCAGGTCCAGGAGCTGCGGGTCCTGCAGGGTCTGACGCTGCTCGATGGCGGCCTGGTCCAGCATGCGGTCCAGCAGCTGCCGCAGCCGCGCCTCCTGTTCCCGGATGTGGGCCGCGAAGCGACGGCGGTCCGCTTCCGGCATGTCCTCGTCCAGCAGCTCGGCGGCGCCCCGGATGGCCGCCAGCGGGCTCTTCATCTCGTGGGTCAGCGTGGCGAGGTAGCGCTCCACGTAGGCCCGGTCCTCCAGCTTCGAGCGCATGGTCTCCAGGGCCGCGCCCAGGTCCGCCAGCTCGCCGCCGCCCACCGGGGGCATGGTGGCCCGCCGACCTTCGGCCACCTCCCGCGCATAGACCCGCAGGCGCCCGATGGCGCGGGTGAGGCTCCAGGAGATGCCCGCCCCCACCAGGAGGCAGGCGCCCAGGAGGATGAGCCCCGCCCGCATGACCTTCCGGCGGCTGGCCTGGGCGTAGGGGATCACGCTGGCGCTGGGCGCGGCCACCGTGAGCGTACCGATGAGCCGGCCCTCCCACAGGACCGGCGCCGCCACGTGCATGGTCGAGGTGGTCTCGTCCGCGGGATCCGTCCGGGTGGTGCGGGCCCCGTAGGCGCCCTGCAGGGTGCGCTGCACGTCGTTCCAGCGCGAGTAGTCCGTGCCCGGCGGGGTGCCGTCGGAATCGAAGACCACCCGCCCCCGCTCGTCCGTCACGTAGACCCGGAACTCGGAGCGGCGCTTGGCCACGCCGAAGATCCGCGCCTGGGGATTCCGTTCCCGGTAGGCCCCCACCGCCTCGGCGAAGCGGCCCTCCGCCAGCGTGCCCGCGCGCAGCTCGGGGGCCGCCAGCTCCGCCAGGAGGTTGGCCGTGTCCACGAGCGCCACCTCCATGCCCTGCTTCACCCCGGGCTTCACCTCCTGGAGGAAGGTGCTCAGCAGCAGGTAGGCCGCCAGCGCCACGATGAGGAAGAAGGCCAGGAGGACCCGGACGCCTAGACGCATAGGGTCCGCACGGACAGGCTGTAGCCCACGCCCCGGTGGGTCTGGATGGGGTCGGCCTCGGGATCGATGGCCCGGAGCTTGGCCCGGAGGGTCTTCACGTGGGTGTCCACGGTGCGGTCCGCGCTTTCCTCGGCGCCGCTCCAGACCTCCTCCATGAGCTGGGAGCGGGTGAAGATGCGCTCGGGCTGGGACAGCAGGGTGCCCAGCAGCAGGTATTCGTACCGCGTGAGGTCCAGTGCCTGCCCCCGGTAGCGGATCCGGCGCGCCCCCGCGTCCTGCTCGAAGGCGGCGGCGGGCGTCTCGGCCGGGCGGGGCGACAGCCTCCGCAGGATGACCCGCACCCGGGCCACCAGCTCCCTCGGGCTGAAGGGCTTCGCCACGTAGTCGTCCCCGCCGATCTCCAGGCCCAGGACCCGGTCCACCTCGTCGCTGCGGGCCGTGAGGAAAATCACGGGCACGTCCGAGAAGGTCCGCAGCTGGCGGCAGACCTCAAAGCCCGACAGATCCTGGAGCCCCACATCCAGGATCACCAGGCTGAAGACCCCGGTGCGGAGGCGGGCCAGGGCCTCCTCCCCCAGGGGGCAGAGGTGCGGGGTGAAGCCTTCGGTCCTCAGGGCATAGGCGATGACATCGGCGATGGCCGCCTCGTCTTCCACGATGAGGATGTCCCCGTTCATATCCGGGGACGATAGCAGATCAGCGGTAGCGAACGGCTCCCGCGCCCTTCACCAGCCGCCCCAGCACCCAGGCGGGCTCTTCGGCTTCGTGGAGCTGCGTGAGCACGGCTTCGGCCAACTCGGGCTTCACCACCAGCACCATGCCCACGCCCAGGTTCAGGGCCTGGCGGGCGTCGTCGATCCCCAGGCCGCCCTTGGCCATGAGGAATTGGAAGAGGGCCGGGATCTGCCAGCTGGCGGTGTCGATCTCGGCATCCAGCGTCTTGGGCAGCACGCGGGGAATGTTGTCGGTCAGGCCGCCGCCGGTGATGTGGGCCATGGCCACCAGCTTGTGCGCCTTCACCAGGGGCATGACGGGCGCCAGGTAGCTGCGGTGGATGGCCAGCAGGGCGTCGGCCACCGTCCGGTCCGTACCGGGCAGGGTGTCCTTCACATCGAGCTTCTCCAGCTCGAAGCAGACCTTGCGGGCCAGGGAGTAGCCGTTGGTGTGCAGGCCCGAGCTGGGCAGGCCGATGAGCACGTCGCCCTCGGCCATGGCGTCCAGGCGCGGCAGCAGGTCGGCTTCATCGACCACGCCCACGATGGTGCCGGCCACGTCGACTTCGCCCTCGGCGTAGACGCCGGGCATCTCCGCCAGCTCGCCGCCGATGAGGGCCGCGGCCGCCGCCTGGCAGGCCGTGGCCATGCCCTTCACGATCTGCTCGATGACTTCGGGCTCCAGCTGCTGGGCGGCGATGTAGTCCAGGAAGAAGAGGGGCCGCGCGCCCTGCACCAGGATGTCGTTGATGCAGTGGTTCACCAGGTCCTGGCCCACCGTGTCCCAGATGCCGGCCCGCCGGGCCACCTTCATCTTGGTGCCCACGCCGTCCATGCTGCTGACGAGGATGGGCTTGGCCTCGGGGAACCGGGCGTCGTACAGGCCGCCGAACAGGCCGATGTCGCTGCGGACGCCGGGGGTCTTGGTGGCCTTCACCAGGGGCTTGATGCGCTTCAGGGCCTCGTCCTGGCGGTTGATGTCCACGCCGCTGGACGCGTAACTGACCTTCTCGCTCATCGCCAACTCCCGAATCCCCCATGATCCCACAGGCCGCATTTCAGGCCGATGCCAAACCTTCCCGGGCCGCCCGGGCGTAGACTGACCGGACCATGGCCGATTCCCCCGTCCCGTCCTTCGACCGCGCCGCCTCCGAGGCCGCCGTCCGCGCCCTGCTGCGGGGCCTGGGGCAGGATCCGGATGCGCCGGAGCTGGAGGACACACCCTCGCGGGTGGCGGAGTTCTGGGCCGAGCGGCTGGCGGGCTATGGGGTGGACCTGGGCGCCGAGCTGAAGCCCCTGCCCGGCGACCTCTCGCCCGTGCCGGTCATCCTGGAGCGCATCCCCTTCGTGAGCACCTGCGAGCACCACCTGGCCCCCTTCGAAGGCCACGCCACCATCGGCTACCTGCCCGGGGAAGGCGGCACCGTGGGCCTCAGCAAGCTCGTGCGCGTGGTGCAGGCCTACGCCTGGCGCCTGCAGGTGCAGGAGCGCATGGCCCAGCAGATCGCCGACGCCCTCCAGACCCACCTCCGCCCCGCCGCCTGGGGCGTCGACCTGGTGGCCGTCCACACCTGCATGGCCCACCGCGGCGTGAAGACCCCCGGCGTCCCCGTGCGGACCACGCTGATGGGCGGCATTTGGCGGACCGATCCCCCCGCACCGTTCAGGGGCTGAATCTCACCGTTCAGGGATTTCCGGGCGTAGATGACCCGGGACGCAGGTATGCTGGGCTCGCGTTTTCAAAGCCAAAGAATGCCTAGGCCGCGAACCGGCCAAATCGACTTGCGTAGATGACAAGGGCTCCGGTTCAGACCGGATCACCTATTTGTCCACCAAAAAGTTCGTCTAATTCAAAGTTGGGCGCTACCTGCCAGCCCAAATGTTTCTGGCGTTGGTGCAAACTTGGTCTAGATCGTCTCGCATGGCGGTCCATGCTCCATGGATGGCAGCCACTACAATCGTCACAGGCACAAGGATGGGGACCTGCACCAGCAACCAGCAGCGCTTTTTGGTTAGCTCTTTCAATCGTTCCTCCTTTAAGATCGCGCCCAACCATCTCGCTCAACCTTCGCTCGTTTCACTCGCCGGACGCGGTAGCCCGCGCCGGGTTAGCTCGGGGCGTTAGGCCTCGAAATACGGGGTCGCCTGCAATCCGTTCGGGTCGACAATTCGCCTGTTCGGCCGTTCTGCTTGGGTTCTCGTAGCGGGCATGCGTTCATAGTGGCAAGCCTCTCGCTGCTCTTTCCAATCTCCGCTCGGTTTTCCCAGCGCCTCGGTTCATGTCCCGTCAGAACTGGCGTCTCGGCCTAACCTTCAGCTCAACTCGGACCCCGCCTGCATTGCCTTCCGCTCTCTCTCAACATTTCGCTACCTCGGCTCCGCTCAGCGCCTCGGTGCAGGCGTGGCCGGTTAGCTCCATTCGTTAGGCGTCACCAGCATCAACAAGGCCCATCATCACCAAGGAGGCTTCCATTGCGTCCATTCTGGTTCATCCCTTTACTCTTTATTGCCGTTGGCTGTGGCGGAGGTGGTGGTAGCTCAGCACCGCCTCCGCCTCCGCCTCATGTGCCCGGAATTTCGAATTTCACATACACTTCTGCGTCTTCCGCCAAAGTTGGCGACGGTGGCGGAGCGGTCACGGTTACCTGGACCTTTGATTTCATTGATTCTGGCAAAGACGTTAACAATATGGTTTGGGAAGGGCTTGATGCATCCGGCAATGTCATCAAGACACTGACAACGCCGTTAACCGGCGCTTCAGGGGTCGCAGCTGGTCTTGCAGGCGGTTACGGAACTTACCCAACCACTACCGCAGGGTCTTACAACTGGCGGTTCCACATAACGGATCTCGCTGGAAATTCATCGAACAGCCTTAGCGCAGTTTGGACTGTGACCCCAACAGCACCACCACCGCCTCCTCCTTCGGTCGGGATAACCACTGAAGGTTGGAAGGAATTCGGTTCGAAGGGCTCCGCAGTTATTCACAACTAATCATGCAACGTCCGCCTAACCTTCAGCTCAACTCGGACCCCGCCTGCATTGTCTTTCGCTCTCTCTCAGCTTCCCGCTTTCACGGCTTCGTTCATCTCCTCGGTGCGGGCGTGGCCGGTTAGCTCCATTCGTTAGGTGTCACACACATCCGCAGAGAGTGACGTCCTCCCCACTTCTATACCAAGGATGGTGAGAGTCCTGGGTTAAGGGTTGTTTCGTTGGGATTCGCGGAGGGAGGCGTAGCCGACCGGAGCGAATCCCAACGGCGCGCAGTTTCGGCGGGGGTTTGATCGCCAAGGGCGCTGTGGGGTCTGCGGTGATTGTAATCATGCCGCCAGGCTTCGGCGACCCTTCTGGCTTCCTGGATGCTCCGGAACCAGTGTTCGTTGAGGCACTCATCCCGGAAGCGCCCGTTGAAGCTCTCGCAGGTGCCGTTCTGCATGGGCTTCCCAGGTTGGATGAAGTGGTGCCGGATTCTTCGCTGGTAGCACCACTGGTCGAACACCCGACTGGTGAACTCCGGGCCGTTGTCCGTGACGATGACCTCTGGCCTGCCCCGATCGTGGATGACCCTGTCCAGCACCCGCCCCACCCGAAGACCCGGCAGGCTCGTGTCCACCTCGATGGCCAGGCACTCGCGGGTGAAGGTGTCGACCACGTTCAGCGTCCGCAGCGCCCGGCCATCGGCTAAGGCGTCCGAGGTGAAGTCCATGGC